>DEHV01000008.1:0-201891 GCA_002352105.1 Chitinophagaceae bacterium UBA2791
CCTTTCCGCAATGGCTTTCCCGGTCACGCTTCCCACGGCCGTTGTTAAGGACGCTTTTCTCTGGGTGCCGTAACCGACCACCACAACTCCGCTCAATGCGCTCTCTTCTTCTTCCATTGAAACCGTTAGCGTAGCCTGGTTGCCTACCGCAATTTCCTTGTCGGCAAAGCCGATATAAGAAAACACCAGGATGGCATTGGCGGGAACATCGATCGAAAACCGGCCGTTCTCATCCGAAACAACGCCGGTACCAACGCCTTTGACCACGATATTCACCCCTTCCAGGGGCATACCGTCCGAACCATAGACCACGCCGTTAACCGGCGGCAATAGATTTTCATCCGGCTTGCCATTGGTATTGACATTAAAGCCAGGGCTTGTTTTTTTCCTGATAAAGATCGTTTGGTTCTCAATAAGATAATCTATCCGCTGATCCTTCAGCGCCGCTTCAAGAAAAGCCGTCAACGGCATATTCCTCGCATTGACGGTGACCGGTTTAGCTGTTTCCAGCAGATCCTTGTTGTAGAATACCAAATAACCGGTTTGTTTTTTTACGACATCGAAAACCTTTTTCAGGCTTACCTCCCTTCCTGAAAAGGTCACTGTTTGAGAAACGGAGCTTGCGGAGACATGCAAGACCGTGATCAGCATGAAAATGGAAGTTAGCTTCATAAGCAATAGCGTTCTGGTAATGTAGCGGCGTCTCCAGCACATAGAAGAGGCTGGCCGCGTACAAAGAGCGGAAATTTGCATAACTTTGTTTTTTCTCAACTGCCGCCGTTTTCTTAGCCGTTCTGCAAATACCAGCTACTGAAAACAAAGCAGAAGTTTTGGGTTGATAAATAAGAACAGTCTTTCGGGACTTTATTGAATGATCAATCCGAATACCAGCCGGGAGCGTTCGAACCGCTTCCGGTTTTCTTCGTATTGCGCGTCAATTGCTAAACCGCTTAACCGCTGAAACATTCCCCCGACCTGCCTAGCGCGTCACCACCAGGGTCTTTTCATTTTCCATCCGGAAATGCAAACCCGAAACCGACAATCCCTTGATCACCTGCGACAGGTTCAGGTCCCTGCCGATTTCACCGCCAAATTCAATATCGGGCGTATCTCCTTCATAACGTATGTCCAGGTCGTACCAGCGCGATATCTCCCTCATCGCCTCCTTAAGATTTTTGTTTTCAAAATGAAATGCGCCATTTTTCCAGGCTATTACCTGTTCAATATCCGCCTTCACGACTGATAATCGCTGTTTGTTGTTAAAAGCCCGCGATTGCTGACCCGGTTTTAATACGACCTTGTCCCTTCCTTTTGTTACGCGCACTGCCCCTTCCAGCAAGGTGGTGTTCATTGATATTTCGTCTGCATAAGAATTGATGTTAAAATGCGTCCCAAGCGCTTCTACAGTCATATCGTTGACCATCACCCGAAAAGGTTGGTTCTCTGCTTTTGCCGCTTCAAAATAAGCTTCTCCTGTTATCGATACCGTTCTTGTATCTTCTATAAACGCTGTCGGGTAGGTAATGGAAGAAGCTGAATTTAACCATACCTGCGTTCCATCCGGCAGCGTTAGCCTGTATTGCCCGCCGCGGGGCGTGCTGAGCGTATTGTAATATATCTTACCGGGTTGCCCGCCGGCATAGACATATTCGATCTGCCCATTTTCGTGTTTTACGATCCGGGCGCCTCCCTGCTGCGCCAAGGCTCCGTTGGCGGCGCTATCCAATACGATGGTTGAACCGTCGGCCAGCGTGATCATCGCTTTATCGCCGCCCGGCGCAACATCTATTTCAATATCGGGGGTTGCTTTAACAATAGGCGCCGCGTTTTCTTTCGCTGAACGGCTCATCCACAAATAAGCGCCGAACCCCGCAATGATCAGGATCGCCGCGGCATACCTGAACCAGGTCTTGTTCAAAAAAGACGACCTCTTTATGATAAACGCGGGACGCTCATCGTCCGCCAGCCTGGTTTTATCTATCCCGACAACGCTGTCAATACCCGCCTGCATGATCATTTCATCGATTGGTTCGGCAGCGAAAGACTCCTTTTCCATAAGGCCGGAAATGATCCGCAACAATTCTTCGCTATTGTTCTCTGACAAACCGATCAACTCCTGACGTTCTGCTTCGGTAAGTTCCTGGTTGCGCAAGCGCTCCAGTAAATAGACTATTCTTTCTTCAGTCATAGATAACAGGATATATCCGCCGGCGCATTTCCCTTTGTATGGTTGATATACCCCGGGGCTTTAGCGATAAGAAGGAAAAAAACGGAATGGGTACTACCGGAATTCCGGCTTTTTTAAAAATGTTCCTGAAAAAGGCAAAAAATCAGTAAAAAGGGATGCCCCGAAGCGGACAGGTATTCCCGTATATGTTTCAGGCAGATCGTGAGCGTATTTTTTACCGTTCGGGGAGAGATGGAAAGCCGCTCTGCAATTTCAGCTATCTTCAACCCCTCGTCCCGGCTTAGCTGGAATATCCTGCGTCTTTGCGCCGGAAGAGATTCCACGGCTTCTTTAACGATGCGTTTGATCTCTCCGATATGCACGAGATCAAAGGGAGACGCTTCTATTCCGCCCGAACGTTTATTCCTGATCAACGCGCCCATCTTTTCTTTATCATGCAGTTTTTTCCGCAACGCGGAAAGGAACTCATTCGAAGCGATCTTAAAGATCCAGGCGTGCAGGTTTTCTATCTCCGGAAGTTTTTCCCTGTTCAACCAGACCCGGACAAAGACATCCTGTATGATCTCTTCCGCTTCCAAAGCGGAATCGGCATATTTGCGGATAAAGGGCCGCAGTTGGGGATAATACTGTTTATAGATCAACCCGAACGATCGTTCATCTCCTTCCGAGGCAAGCTGAAACAGGTTCTGTTCATTGTATGCAGATTGATCGTTCAATTCTTCATCAGCAGTTTAGTCATTACGAAAATAAGGGAATCAATAGTTAAAAAAAAGACATATCCTACTGCAAAAACCTAACTTTATCTTTTCGTCAACCGTTCGGCGAAAACAAACAGTTAAGCCGGACATATAATCGAATATCATGAGGCATTATCTATTAGCTGAAACAAACTGGAAAGAGATCAAGGACAAACCCATAGAGCTGGCTGTGCTGCCCTGGGGCGCCACAGAAGCGCATAACTACCATCTCCCGTACGCAACCGATGTTATAGAGGCCGATCATGTGGCTGCGGAAGCGGGGAGGATCGCTTCGGAAAAAGGCGCCAAGCTCATTGTGCTGCCGACCATCCCCTTCGGCGTGAATACCGCTCAGAAAGACATTAAACTCGATATCAACTTAAATCCAAGCACCCAATACGCCATCCTCTCGGACATCATTGAAGTGCTGAACCGCCAGGGAATCTATAAATTGCTTATCCTGAACGGGCATGGAGGAAACGATTTCAGATCCATGATCCGCGAGCTCGGCCTTCGCTTTCCCAAAATGTTCCTGACTACCTGCAACTGGTTCCAGGCAGTAAAAGCCGCTGAATATTTTGAGATCCCCGGCGACCATGCCGATGAAATGGAAACCAGTATGATCCTTCATTTGGCGCCCGATCTGGCCCTTCCCCTCTCAGAAGCCGGCGACGGTCATGAAAAAAAGAGTAAGGTAAAAGCCATTTCAGAAGGCTGGGTATGGGCCGAACGCAGATGGGCCGAGGTAACCAAAGACACCGGCATCGGCGACCCCAGGCTGGCCAGCAAAGAAAAAGGCGAAAGATATTTTAAGGCAGTCGCCGAAAAAATAGCGGGCCTGTTCATTGAATTGTCTGATGTAAAGATCGACGATCTGTACGAATAAGCAGGCAAGGGTCCCGGCCTGGCAAGGCTGATGCGAATTCATGAAGAAGAAGATCAACGCGGATCAGCGGGAACCCAGGCGCCGTTAAGCATTACTCTTTCAATGTTTCGCGCATCGCTGATATTGACCAGCGGGTTTCCCTTCAGCAGTACCAGGTCGGCGATCTTGCCCTCGGTAATGCTTCCCAACTTGTCGGCAATACCAAAGAAACGCGCATTCTCCATGGTGGCGGCAACGATCACTTCCGCATTGCTGAGGCCGCTTTCCGCCAGCAATTCCATTTCCCGCTGGTATGCCCATCCCTCTTCGGCATAAGGAATTATAGAATGCGATCCCACGACAATGGCCACGCCGCTGTTCCGTAGTTTTGCCGTCAACGCCTTCATCCGGTTGAAGCCCATCCACCGGACGCTATCGGGCTGCTGATCGGAAGATTCAAATTGATGTAAAGCGACAGCCTCTCCGCTATCCTTGATCTGCTTTGGCAGCCGGTATTCAAACGGTCCCAGGGTCGGCGTTACAAAGGTTCCTTTTTCTACCAGGAATCGCGCCAGGGAATCCGCCAGGCTGCCGTCTACGTCGACCGACTGCCAAACCTCGTAGCGCCCATGCTTTCTTGCATTGTTGTCTTCGAGCACGGCTCGGCGGTATTTCTCTCCTTCACGTTGAGGGATAAGCGATAATCCAAATGAAGTGATATGCTCTATGCCGTCCAATCCCGCTTCGATCGCAGACATGGCTTCTGTTGTTTCAAGATGGCCGGTAACCGGGACGCCGCGGCTATGAGCCGCTTCGCATATTGCCCGGATGATATCCGGGGGCAGCCTGAAATATATCTTTATCACAGAAGCGCCCTGGTCGATCATTCTGTGGACCTGGCTCGACGCTTCGGACGCATCTCTTACGATATAGGCGTCATTGGGATAGGCGGGAGGGAACATATCCAGGTGAGGCCCGGAAAGAAAAAGCCGGGGCATCTGTTTGCCGGATCTGCGCTCTTCATCGTATGCTTCTATCCACGCGCCCGGATCCCTCAGCGAGGTTACGCCATGCTGTAAAAATTTGGCGGGCAGGTCTTTTACCCGGTCGAGATGAAAATGAGCGTCAATAAAGCCGGGCAACAGCGCCATTCCCTGGGCGTCTACCACTTCGGCGCCATCCGGGATCTTGATCTCCCCCGTAATGCCTATAGCTGAAATTTTACCTTCGCTGACCACAACGCATCCATTCTCCAGCGGGGCGCCGCCGTTTCCATCGATTATCAAAGCGCCTAGTATGGCGATAGGCTTATTCTCTACGGGTATTTCCCCGGCGTTGACCTCCCTGATCTCCTGCTTTTGCCTGTTGCGCTGCGCGCTTTGCCTGGCATCGCAGGAAGCCAGGATCACTCCGCTCAATAAAAAAACAGTTGTCAGACCAGGAGGGATCCGTAGGAAATAAAGGCTCATCTTATGTATATGCATAATAAAAATTAGGATTGACTATAGCCGTCAGCAGCAGTAGCCTTACAAATATAAAGCTCGGCGGTAACAAACCTGTCGCCGGGAGGAATATTTCGGGAGCAGGCCGGACCCCGCCTTTTAAAAACCACGGTATGTTCGCCTATTTCAGCGTAAATTTGCCGCCTTCCTGCAAAACAGGCGAACCGGCGCTACCAAATGAACAACACTAAATATTATGCGGCAGCCATTACAGCTTTCGTGATCTGGGGCTTTTTCGGATTTGTATTAAAGCCTATCGACCATTACCCCTCCCTGGATATTCTTTTTTACCGCGTATTTGTCGCGGGAGGGATCATGGCAACCGTCAACATCCTGATCCGGCCGCGCATTATAAGAGAAACCCGCGCCCTCCTGCTGGAGATGCCGCGTCCACAACGGATCAAAACGATTGTCCAGGTTTTAGGCGGGGGCGTTCTGCTAATGGCCAACTGGTTCTTTTTTATCTATGTGATGAACCATGTAAGCATAAAAGCGGCTTCTTTTGCTTATATACTATGTCCCATCCTTACCACGCTGCTCGCTTCTTTTTTATTAAAAGAGAAACTATCCCTGACCCAATGGTTTGCGGTGGGGCTAAGCGTATTAAGCTGCGCGATCCTGTCCACCCATAAATTCACCGACCTGTTGTACAGTTTAATTGTCGCGCTGTCCTATGCTTTATACCTGGTGACGCAACCTAAAAACAACCGGCTCGACAAATTCCTGACGCTGGCAGTGCAGATCGCCTTCTCCGCGCTGCTGTTATTGCCGTTCTACCCCGAATACCGGGGAGCCATTCCGACAGAAACTTCTTTTTATGTGTTCATCTTCATCATCGCCGTCGTATATACCATTATTCCCTTGCTGCTCAATCTCTATGCGCTGAAGGGATTGAAATCCTCTGTAATGGGCATCCTGCTCTATATTAACCCGTTGATCAATTTTATTGTCGCTATCGGTTATTATAAAGAACCCATTGACGGTTTACAGACCATTGCCTACCTGATCATCCTTTTTTCCGTGGTAATTTTTAACTTAGACATTCTCAAAAAGAGAAACCGATCGCTTAATGCCCTGAAGGAAAGATCGAGCCTATAAACGCAGCGCCCAGCATGAAGAAGAAAAAGCCGCCAATAGATATTATCAATGCCGTACTCGAGGATTGTATAATGGCTTTCCCCGTTTCGTCCTTTATCATCGGCTTGTATAAACACTACCTTAAATGGGGAAGCATGAGTAAAAAGCAATTGCAGGGCTTGTACGAGAAAGCCTCGCAGATCGAAGGCATGCCGCCCGGAAAACTGGCCGCGATTGAAGCCATTATCAAAAAAATGCCGACAAAAGACCGGTCTCCCCTTCCCAAACCCGCGCCGCTATACCAAAAGGACAAGGATACCGGGCATCTCCTTGACGCCATCCTGGCCGCTTATCCCAACCATAAACGAGCGCTCTTTCTCAAATCAAAATATGAGAACAACGAATTGCTATCGCCAACGGAGATCGACGACCTCAAACGAATAAAACAACTGCTGGATAAAAAATAATCGACAGACGCTGTTTATTGCTTTACCGCGGTAACGGTAAACGCGATAGCGTCTTTCTGCCGCGGATCTTTCAGGACAAATTTTACCCGGTACAATTTATCCTTCCAGGAGCGTTTCAACCGCTCATCTTCTATTATTTTTTCTTCTGTTACCAGCTCCATTTTATTCTTGTCGAATGGCATGACCGCCTCGAATCCATCCCCCCCAAGAACCAGCTTTCCGTCTTTGATTACAGGCGGGCAAGGCGTCATGAAGCTAAAAAAAAGCTCTCCCGTAACCGCCTTCAATGCATAGTCGTCGACCAGCCGGAATGAGCCGGCTCTTTTCAGGATCAGTTTCCGGTCCCATTTTAATATGCCTGCTTCCGATGGATAGGCGCCGGCTATATCCAGCGAAAAGACCGCTTCCCGTTTTCCTGCTTTGAATGATACCTCCTCAGCCGCATATTGCTTTCCCGGCAATTGCCCATACCCGTTAACGGTAGGCAGGTTATGATATCCCGATTGCATGGTCCATATATCATACCGGTTGGCGCTGAATGTTTTCGACGTGTAGGTTTCCACGCCTATGTCGATGATAACAGGCTTACCATCGTAATAGAGGATAAAGTTCCCTACGTCGTTATGATTATGGCTTTCTCCGTTATGCCCTCCCTTGCCCGCAAGAAAAAATCCTTCGGGACTGCCCTGCTTTTGCCGGGCGCCAAAGATCTGTAACGCCGGAAGCCAGAAATCCTTCGGCTGCAAAGCGCGTCTTTCCGCCTCTGCCAGTTCCCTGGCATTAAACAATGCATTGCCCATGTGGTAGAGGTTTCCGCTGATCCTGCCTTTCTCTATTTGTTGCGCAGAAGCGGCATAGACGCCCAGGCTCATCAGTTCCCGGCTGCCCGTTCTTTTTCCGAAATTATATACCAGTACAGGATTGATATCAACCCTCGCGGACGCATCGGCGAAGTCGATAAAATAATCCTTATCGATATGCGCATAATAAATGTAGGCGCCAATGTTTTTCACCAGTTGATCGTTGAATACGGTATATTTTCCCTTGCTGGCGCCGTATAGCAATTCGAGGCAATCAAACAAGGCGCCTCCGGCCTTGTCCCAGTATGAGGGCCCCTCGTCGCAGCCGCCGTCTTCCGGGTAATCGTTTAAGAAATGGTCGAGGCATTCGGTAATCTTATACAACGCCTGTTTCTTCTTTTCCTTATCCCGCTCAACCAATAAGGCGGCAATTAACCAGTTGGAACATATCCAGGGATTCCAGTTATTGACCTCGGTACCGTTATATCCCATCCACCAGAAATCATTGCGTTCCAGGTTCGGAGATAAAACCCTCCGGTCTACTTCATAAACAATCCGGTCGCTAATAAGAGGGGAAATACTGTCCAGCGGCTCGCGAAGCAAATAATAAGCCCAGGACAACAGGCTGCCTGTTTCGGCTGCAAAAAGATCAACAATAGGTTCTGTCACGTCCGGTAATCCCGGCTTACCGTTCTTTTGCATGGAAATATGCGCCGGAACGCCCCAAAACGATTCCTCGCAGGTTGCCCAGACGCCATTCGCAATATTTTCAAGAAACCTTCCCTTATGCTCCAGGCATTCGGCAAGAATAAGCGTCGACAATACGTTTCTCCTTTTGAACTGGATACTTTCAAAACGGGACCGGTTGCCATTCTTCGAGTACTCCAGGAATGCCGAAGCCGGCAATGGCGCCCAGTCGTAATCCAGGTACGCTTCAGCTTTCGCTATAAGATTAGCGCGATGCGCCTCGGGAACAACCGCCCAACTCTGCCTGTCGCTGTAAACCGGGAATGGCCGGTAATCATCCGCCGCGGCCGCTACCTGTTCCAATCCTGCGCGATTCAGTTCATTGATCAGGATATTGCGTTGTCCCGCTGCGGCAAGAGCGCTCAACAAACACAACCACAGCGAAAATATTTTTATTAAGCAGCGCATATATGGATGATTAAGGTTTATGATTATTTATGTCGTCCTTTTCCGGAAAATACAGCCATACCTCGTTATGCATGGCATACAGCCGGGGCTGCGCTCCGTCAAAAACCAGGATGGGGCTCGAATGATCGCCTTCCACTATCGGATTAAGCGGGTATTTGGTCCAGTGGATCAAATCGACAGACATGGCCACATTAGAAGACCATAACGCGTTCGATCCCGGCTTTGCCCAATCCGGATCCGATGAAGCATGATAATACATATAATACCGCCCCTTATATTTAATCACCTGATTGGCGGCGACAGCGCCCGCGTCATAGGCGGAGGGTCCTAATTTGATCACGGGTTCATCGCTGAGATTTTTCCACCGGATACGGTCTTCCGAAACAGCCAACCAGATGCCTTCATCCATCCTTTCATAAAAAAGATGCCATTTCCCGTTTTCAACCCAAACGACAGGCGTTCCATAAGGACCGGGAATAGTATCGCCGTTTACTTGCTGAATGACCAGGTCTCCCTGTTCCTCCCAGCGCAGGCCATCGTCAGAAGTCAGGTAATGTGCAACATCGTCTTTTCCTTCAGCATACATAAAATACCGTCCTTCATCTTTAAAAACAAACATATCTTCCGTCCATTTTTCATTGAACACAGGATTAGCGGGATCCCTGACCCAGTTGATGCCGTCGCGCGACGTTGCGTATCCTAAGAACATTTGATCGCTCAATCCATTATTAAATCCCGTATACCACATCTTATATATGCTGTCTTCAAATAAGATATACCCTCGCTCTCTGATCTTCTTATCCCAGGTTTCGGCTCCGGAGCCGGAAAAAACAGGATTGTTTTGATAAGGGCGGAACTTAACCAGTTCATCGGGGAATTCTTCTTTATCCGATGCAGTGATTTGCTGATCGTTTCCGCAACCTGTCAGTCCCCATATAAACCCTGAAAAGAATATGTAAACCGATAATTTTATACTGCTCATTTTATATAACGTTAAGGGATTAATCAATCGCGCCGGCCATTCCATCAGGAACAGAGCAGGCTGTTGCGAACCAGGATTTACGGATACGCTGCATAAATCTAAGAAAAGAAGAGGTCTTTATATTTTTTTGCGGATATTAGATACAGAAATCAGGAAATACCGGATAAAATTCAACGTTTCAGATATGAAAAAGAATATTCTTTCTTTATTGCTTGTTGCCGGCGGGCATTTGTTTTCTTTTGCGCAAACCCCCGGGATCATCGGGTTCAGTCCTGAAGCGGCCCAGAAGCAGGGCGCGCTGGAAAAGCAATACGATGCCGTTCTCAGCGCGCCGGAGATCGGCGTCGCCATTAAAAACCTGTCTGCCTTTCCGCATCACTTAGGCTCTGCCGAAAGTAAGGCCGTGGCCGACAGCATCTTTAAAAGGCTTAGCGCCTATGGATGGACGGTCAGGATGGACACGTATCATGTGCTGTTTCCAACGCCCAAAACAAGGATACTGGAAATGATTGCGCCTAAAAAATATACGGCCCTGCTTAAAGAGCCGGCCTTAAAAGAAGACGCTACCAGCGGGCAGAAAGGACAGCTGCCCACCTACAATGCCTGGAGCGCCGATGGCGATGTGTCAGGCGCATTGGTATTTGTGAACTATGGGCTTCCCGAGGATTATGAGACCTTAAAACAGCTAGGCGTTGACGTAAAGGGAAAGATCGTTATCGCCAAATACGGACGCAGTTGGAGGGGCATCAAACCAAAGGTGGCGCAGGAGCACGGCGCCATCGGATGCATCATTTATTCGGACCCTGCCGATGACGGATATGCAGCAGGAGACGTGTACCCCAAGGGCGCTTACAAAAATGAATATGGCGTTCAGCGAGGCAGCGTGATGGACCTTCCCATACGCATAGGAGACCCGCTTACGCCCTCTTATGGCTCCACTGCCGACGCTAAAAGGATAGATCGCAGCGAGGCGGACAATCTTTTAAAGATCCCAACCCTTCCCATCAGTTATCGCGATGCATTGCCCTTGCTATCAGCTCTTGAAGGAAGGGTGGCGCCGCGGGACTGGGTCGGCGGTCTGCCCATCACCTATCATATCGGCGATGGAGAAACCAAAATACGGCTGAAACTTTCCTTTAACTGGGATATTGTTCCCTGTTATAATGTTGTCGCCACTATACCGGGAACCGAATACCCCGATGAATGGATCATACGCGGCAACCATCACGATGCCTGGGTAAACGGGGCCGCCGACCCCATCAGCGGCGTGGCTTCCCTGCTTGAAGAAGCCAAAGCCATGGGCGCTTTGCTGAAAACAGGCTGGAAACCCAAGAGAACGATCGTTTACTGCGCGTGGGACGGGGAAGAACCGGCAATGCTGGGCTCCACGGAATTCGTGGAAGACAGGCTGAAAGAACTACAACAGAAAGCTGTGGTTTATATCAATACGGACAACAACACCCGGGGCTTCTTAAACGCAGGGGGCTCCCACGCCTTGCAGACAATGATGAATGAAGTGGCCAGGGATGTAACAGACCCCCAGACCAACGCGACCGTACTCAAACGCAGGCTGGCGAGGACCGCGGCAAACGCTTCCTCCCTAAGCGGCAAAAAAGACGCGGTTGCGCAAAACAGCATAACCCTGTCGCCCCTGGGTTCAGGATCAGACTATACGGCCTTCCTTCAACATGCGGGCATTCCCTCGCTTAACCTGGGCTACGGCGGGGAAGGCGGCGGCGGAGAATACCATTCCATCTATGATACTTACGACCATTACCGCCGCTTCAAAGATCCCGGTTTTGCATACGGAGTGGCGCTGGCGAAGACCGTAGGCCGCGCCGTGCTGCGGCTTGCCGACGCAGAGATACTTCCTTTCAACTATGCCGACTTGTTTGCAGCCGTAAACGATTATACCAAACAGGTCATTAACCTGACCGACGAGATGCGGCAGAACGCCCTCGTAGAAAAACAACTGCATGCCAGCGGCGCTTATACGCTTGCCGCCGACCCGACCAGGCGGATACTTGCTCCTGAACTTAAAGGGGCCGTTCCGCATCTCGATTTTTCTCCGCTTCAGAACGCGTTGACCGGGTTGCAGCAGTGCGCCGACGGGCTTAAGGGGATATTTAAAGATGTGGCTTCCCATAAAGAAACCTATAAAAAGCTGAACAGTATTTTATACCGCGGAGAACAACAGCTGCTATTGCCTAAGGGCCTTCCGGGAAGAAGCTGGTATAAACATGCCATCTATGCGCCCGGGTTATATACAGGCTATGGCGTTAAAACGCTGCCGGGAATACGCGAGTCCATCGAACAGCATCAATGGGAGCAGGCCCAGCAAGAGATCCGCGCGGTAGCGGAAGCGATCAACCAGTTGACAGCCCATCTTCAGGCCGTCAGCCAGGGTAAAAAATAAAATTTCCCTCCGGCTTTATAAGCAGCCGGAGGGAAATTCACCGTATAAAAAGTTCAGAAACTTAATCTCCCGAAAAAAGGAATGTTTTTAACCAAACCTTCAGGGAACCAGGGACAAGGCCTGCGAATGAAAGGCTTTAAACGCCTGTTTAATGGCTTCCTGTCCTTTTAGCGCATGAGGAGGCATAGGATTTTTTTGATCAAAGACCCTTAAGCCGTCCGCATTTTGAATGGTGATATTTTTCTCGTCGATATTACCGTCCTTTCCTGTAATGGCCTTCAGGTTCAATCCCAATGCCTCTGCAAAGAAACGATATACGGGAAGGCGTTTTGAATAGCCGTAATCGTGCTCGTCGTTAGGCAAATGCACATTGGTTATATTGTTCTCTTTCCCATAAAAACCATATACTTTTTTGAGATAGGGATAGTCGGTTCCGGGAACAGATACCGTCCAATCCGTTCCGTCAGAAACCACAAGCTGCGGGCGGGGAGCGGCCATAGCGGCAAGCTCGGCATTATTGGTCCTGTAGCCATTGCAGAAATCATGTATAGGCAATGAACTTTCGCAGGAACATCCGCCATAGAAGCTGGAGGAAACCATTACTACCGGGGCGCTGGCGGTAACCCTGTCGTCCAACGCCGTCAGTAAAAAAGTTTGGGTGCCGCCGCCGGAAGCGCCGGTAATGCCCACCCTGCTTTTATCCGCTCCTTTTAAGGTTAACAGGAAATCCAGCGCTCTCATGCTGTTCCAGGTCTGCATTTGCAGGGAAAACGGAAAGGAATGAAAATCAGGGCCGCCGGTCTGCGAAATAGACTCGCCCCAGGAATACATTTCATAGCTGAAAACAATGGCCCCCATCCTGGCCAAAGCAGCGCAGCGGTATTGCACATCTTCGTTAAAGCGGCCGGCGCCATCGCCGGAAGTAGACATATTTTCTCCATAAAAATGTCCATGGGGCGAAAGGATCACCGGAAAGGATCCGGACTTCTTATTCGGCCTGTACAGGTTACCGTTCAGGAAAAATCCAGGCAGGGTTTCAATTGCCACATTTTCCACGGTATACCCGTCCATTACCTTGCGGCCGCGTATGATCGGGTTCAACGGAGGGCGCGCAGCGGTAGTATTAAGACCCAGCGTTTTGATAATGCAGCTTCGCAGATCAGCTTTTCTTTTGTCAAATGCCGCGGCGTCGGAATATATAGATAATAACTGGTCGAGGTGCTGCTTACCCGCCTCTATAGAACGTTTATGGTATTCAAACGGAGATACGGCATACGTATCATCGCCTTTCTCATTAAATACAAATCCGACGGAGCCAAGGATATTATTCAAAGTACTTTTCACGTCGGTGGTATATCGCCAGGTGGCATAATGCACGTCTACGTTCTCAACGTCTTTGTCCGACCATTCGAGATTGACATTAAAAACCTTTTCAATGTTCGCCAACACATCTTTGAGCGGCTTTTTATATATGTCATCTGCGCTCTGCGCCAGGCAAACCGAACCAAACATTATAGAGAAAAATGCCAATAACCCTGTTAATATGCTCTTTTTCATAACATTCATTGTTTCATATTTAATTAACGCTAAGATATAAAAAAACAATCAGGCAAATCCTCTTATGTCTGGCCGGATCTGTCCATCTCTAATGATTCTCCAATCGGGACGGGCTAACGCTCCCGCTCATCCTTCGTTCAATAGGATATCAATAAGTAGCTCTCCCCCCGGTAAGGTCAAAAGTAAATCCCGTGGTAAAACTATTTTGCGGAGAGACGATATATAACGCGAGGTTTGTCGCTTCTTCCAGCGTGCCGCATCTTTTCATGGGGATCTTATCGGTCATGTATTTTACCTGCTCAACCGGCATGGCGTCTACAAGCGCAGTTCGGATAACAGTCGGCGCCATCGCATTAACGGTAATGCCGGTTTCTGCATATTCCTTGCCCTGAACCTTTGTCATGCCAATGACCGCCGCTTTGGACGCCGAATAAGCGAGCATGCCCGCATTTCCTTCCTTGCCCGCAATAGAAGCAATATGAAGTATGCGACCATAGTTCTTCTTAAGCATATGCGGCAATACCGCCTTAGCGGTATAAAAACAGCTAAAGAAATTCAATGCAAATACGGCATGCAGGTTCCCGCTGTTTACTTCATGAGATAAAATATTCGTCTGCCCGGTAATGCCGGCGCAATTGATCAGGATATCAATCCCATCAAAGCAACCGGCAACCTCATCTATCGTTTTGGAGACCTGCGCTTCACTGGTAGCGTCAATGGAAAACAGGCGCGCCGCAGAAGCATATTTACTAAATTCCTCCTCCAACGTTTTCCCATTAATATCGATCAAGGCCGTCCGCGCGCCTTCGCGGAGCAAACGATGCGCAATGGCGCGCCCGATCCCGGATCCTGCTCCTGTAATTACGGCAACGCTGTTTTTAAAACTGCTCACATTGTATATTTTAATATTGTATTCGTTTATAGTCGCTATTTACGGGGCCTTACCCGGAGCAGCCTATTCTATATCATTTTCAACAATGGTTTTGCTGAGACGCAAATCGCACCTTATCGGTCAGGGTCGGCTTTTCTTTTCAGCTGTTTGGCGAGGGGCAGCTTTAATTTACGAATTCCCTCGACAGCCATCCTGGAAACTTCCAAAGCGCCTTTCTGACTTAAATGCGTGTCGTCCGCGCGACCCTCGGGAAGCTTTGCAAATACGCCGGGGGGTATATGTAAAAACAAGCTCTTGGAATCTTCAGGCCCCAGCGCTTCCACCAGATCGCCCGTCATTTTATTCAGGTCGATCAGGGGCGTGTGGGTTTCCGCCGCCAGGCTCCTGACAACCGTAACATATTCTCCATGCGTGTCTATTAAAACCTGTTTTTCATCAAACGCCCTTCGTACAATGGAAGTAAATAAAACGGGACGCCCCCCTTTCTCCCTTGCTTCATTAATATAATTCAGCAGATTTTCACGAAAAGCAGGCGGATCCGTATGGCGAGCCGTATCCGGTTTTTGATCATTGTGCCCGAACTGAATAAAAACATAGTCGCCCGGACGAATATTTCTAATCACGGTATCCCATAACCCGTCATTTCTGAAGCTTTTGCTGCTACGGCCGCTTTTTGCAATATTTCGAATGATTACCGTTTCCTTAAAAAATGGCGATAGCTTCATCATCCAGCCCCGAAGCGGGTAATTCTCCCCGCCATATTCCTCCGACAACCGGCTGATATCATAATCCGCCATAGTGGAATCACCAATAGAATAAATGACGATCCGCTTTTTGTTCTGAATAAAAGCGGTCAGAAAGATCCCGCTTATCAACAGGAGAAAACTGTATCTGATTAATTTTTTCATAGCTAGTAAATGATTTTTTTTGGGGGGGCATACAAGCCGGTCATTTCGCGCCCGAAGGCAATTCGATCAACCTGAAATTACGAAAATGGATCTCGGCGCCTTCCGCTTCCAGGCAGAGATATCCTTTTTTCTGGGTAGACTGACTGATGCCATTGACAAATTTTCCGTTCACCGCCAATTTGATCACCCCGTCAACGCAAACCACATCATAAGTGTTCCATTCTCCCCTCCCCTTGCATAGGTTCTCGATCGACTTGCTTCTTTCCCCGCGGGGATTGTCCGGAACGGTCTTCACTCCGCCCACGCCGAAGAGTTCGCCGTGCACATAAGCATCCGGGGGCGCCACTCCATTTTTTGTATTCAACTCTACCCAGCCCAGCTCAAGCATCTGCACTTCCACGCCGTCGGGAAGCCTGCTCTTTTCGCCCGGCACAGCCTTACTCCATACGAAAACGCCGGAATTGCCGCCTTTCTCCATATGCCTCCATTCCACGTGCATGATAAAATTCTCATACTGTTTTTCCGAGCGCATTACGCCTATCGGGCGCCCCGAACAAACCAGTATTCCATCCCGCATCGCCCAGGTTTCCCTGGACGTATTTACATCGATCCATTTCAAAGGGGTTTCCTTTCCCCGGGATGAGGAGACAGCCTCGCTCAGGCTGGTCAAGGTTCCAAATACCATTGGTTCCTGCGCGTATATATACCCGTTAATGAGGCACAACAATAACATGCCGACCCGCGCAAACAATGCTTTCAGCGCATTTCTCATACAATAGATTTAAGGAAATGAAATAAGCCTTCCTTTCTCATTATGCAAATTTCGTGATACCGGGTTTGGCGATCTCCAGGCCTGGCCATCGCAGATCCCAGCTGAATTCATCAATAACGGGCGCCAATACCTGGTTGGATTTCATCGCTTCTTCCCAGGAGATGGTTTGGCCAGTATACGCAACCATTCTTCCTAAAACAGCCAACATGGTGCTATTTGCCATCTTTTCGCCGTCATTGATCGGCTTACCCTTGCGGATGGACGCAAACAACTCATCATGCTGGGTCTGATACATATTGTTCTTTTCTCCCTGGTATTCCCATTTCTTTTTACCAGTAATTTCATGAACCCCGCCAACGACCAATCCCCTTCCCTTGGAGCCGGCTATCTCTACCTTACTGATATCAGAACAACCTTCCTGCTGGCGGCTGAAATGGTACCCTTTCACTCCATTCTCATACTCGTACTCTATGGCAAAATGATCAAATACATTTCCATATATTTCTTCTGTTCGCGTTTGTCTTCCTCCCGTTCCGGTGGCCCTTACCGGTAGTTTATCGCCCAGGGCCCAGGACATCTGGTCCAGGCTATGCACCATCATTTCCGTAATAAAATCGCCCGACAGCCAATTATAATACATCCAGTTCCTCATCTTATATTCCATATCTTTCCATTCGGGCTGCCGCGGTTTGGTCCATAAATACCCGCCATTCCTGACGGTAGTTACGGTGAGTATCTCACCGGCCTCTCCTTTTAATATCCTGTCATAGAAAGCGCGTTTGGGAAGGTCATAACGGAAACAAAAGCCCGAAACAACGGAAAGCTTTTTTTCCCTGGCTTTTTTTGCGGCCGCCAGTACTTTACGAACCCCCGGCGCATCGACGGCCACCGGCTTTTCGCAAAAAACATGTTTCCCCGCGTTAACAGCCGCCGTAAAATGATCGGGCCGGAAAGCCGGAGGAGTCGCAAGCAATACCACGTCGACATCCGATTCGATGATCTTCTTGTATGCGTCAAACCCGATGTATTTATGCGCTTTGTCCACTTTAACCTTATCGGGAACGGTTTCCAACAGCTCCAGGTAAGATTTTTCAAGCCGGTCGGGAAAAACATCCGCCATCATAGTAAGCTCCACGTCGGGGTCGGCATTTAACGCCTGGACCGCGGCGCCGGATCCCCTCCCGCCGCATCCGATCAATCCTACTTTTAAAGTATTATTACGGCCTGCCGCACGGGCCCGGTTGGCTCCCGCCAGGTTCATGATAAGAGAGCCGCCAATAACGGCCGCGCCTGTTTTCTGCAGGAAGCCCCTTCTGTTTGATTTGCCGGAAATCGCCATCTCTGTTGTTTTTCTGTCAAAGGCCCGGCGGGCAGTCCAGCCAGGCGCCTTATACATCGATTAAATAAGAATTTGTTGTTTGCACAGTAAATTAAGGTATAAAAATTAAAAAATGCTATCTTAAACCGGTTATCTTAACGCCAAAGCGAAATGACTTTATACCTACTAATAGGGCTGCTTGCAGGATGCGCGCTGGGGTATTTATTTGCGCGCTATTCGATGCAGGGCGCCCTTGCCGCCGCAAAGATCGAAGCCGCTTCTAAAATAAGCAGGGAAGAGCTGGCGCTAAACTATACCCGCCGCGAACTATACGAGAACCTGGAAAAGCAGCTTGCACAGGCGATGGAGGATATCGGCGGTTACCAGGCAACCATCCTCAGGAACCAGGAGTCGATCCTGCGACTGACGGGTTTGTCGGAACAAAAGCTTTCAAAGGAAGAAGTCGAAAAGGCATTTGTATCGAAGGAAACGTTCGACTTCATCCAGCGTAAGCTGCAAAAAGCAGAATCGGAGGCCGGGCAGAAAAACGATCTGGTCTTATGTTTAAGCGAAGATATTGCCGCGCTGAAAAAAGAAAACGAGGGGCTGGTAGAGAAGTTAGGGGTCTTCCGCGAAGAAATCAACGCGCTACACCGATTGTCGCAGGAACAATTCAAAAACCTCGCCGCCGATATCCTGGAAGAAAAGAAAAAGCTGTTTGTAGAGACCAATAAAACCGAGCTAAGCCATATCCTCACGCCATTAAAGAGCGATCTGGAAGCGTTTAAAAAAACGGTTGAAGAAACCAGGAAGGAAGACATTAAGGACATCTCCTCCTTAAAAGTTGAGATCAACGCGCTTCAGCAATTAAATGTGCAGCTCAGCGATGACGCCAGGAGCCTGGCAAATGCCCTGAGATCCGACGCCCGCATACAGGGCGCATGGGGCGAGGACCGGTTAAAACTGATCCTGGAAGCGGAAGGGCTACAAAAATACATTGATTACAGAATGCAGGATGTTTATGAGGATGAAGAGCAGGAGCGGAACAGGAAACCCGATCTCATTTTAAAACTTCCCAACGACAAACACCTCGTCATTGACAGCAAGGTATCGCTGACAGCCTATGTGAACTACTACAACGCAAAGGACGGGGCGGACAAAGCAAGATATCTCCGGCAGCACGTAAAAAGCGTTACCGATCACATCGACCTGTTGGCGGCTAAAAACTATCATTTGCTTTCGGGGATCAATTCGCCGGATTATGTTTTTATGTTTATGCCCATTGAATCGGCCATCACCCTAGCGCTTAATGAAAATGAATCTTTGTTCACCCGGGCGTTGAGTAAAAAGATCGTGCTGACCAGTCCCACTACCCTGGTCGCCACCCTGAAAGTAGTAAAGATCATCTGGCAAAAGGAGAACCAGGTCAAAAATGTCCAGGAAATATTCAGGCAATGCGGGATGTTATACGATAAGTTTGTAACCTTTATAGAAGAAATGGACAAGGTTGGCGCAGGACTGGGCCAGGCCAATAAATCGTATAAGGAAGCGATGGACAGGCTGAAAGACGGAGCCAGAAAAGGCGATACCATCATCGGCAGGTTCGAAAACATCCGCCGGCTGGAAGCGCGGACGGCCAAAAAGCTTCCGGATAAATTCCTGAACGATATCCGGGAGGACGAGATAGATAACGGTATGATATAACCGCAGAAACGAGCATCCTTCATCAATAGTCATATGCGAGGGCGACCGGGTCTTTGTGCGCCATCAGTCATAAACGACCTAATAAAAAGAGCGTATCAAGCGCTGAATGAACCCTGAACAGCTGCCTGTTCGGGGCCTTTGCCTGATACGCCCTTTCCGGAAAAACAGCGATTGAATTATTTAAGCTTTTCTACTTCTTCTTTAAAATACCTTGCCGTAAAGATCATATCCGGCACGTTATTGTACCAGTTTGACTCCTGCTCGATAGAAAACTGTCCCTTAAAATTTTGTCTTTTCAATTCGGCAAATATGGCCGGGAAATTAATCACGCCCTTGCTTACAACAGTATCTTCGGCATCAGGGTCGCCAAAAGTAGTAATGTCTTTCAGATGTACGCCATAGACATGTCCTTCCAGCTTTTTCAGGCATTCAACGGGATCAAGGCCGCTCCGCGCCCAATGTCCTACGTCCGCGCAGGCGCCGATATGCTGACGTCCCTGGATAGCCGCCAGCACAGAATCAGGATGCCAGTAAGCGCTGGGCGTAGGATGATCATGGATGGCCAGTTTGATGTCATACTGACCAGCGAGACTATCGATCATGTCCCAGTGATTTTTTCTGGGCTCGGTGGTGATATAGCTCAGGCCAAATTCTTTCGCCAGCTCAAACGCGCTGACCCATTCTTCCCTGGACTTCGGCACAATTACGCCCATAGCCGTTATGCCGATGCCTTTTGATTGCAGCCATTCTTTTACCTTGGCGCGGCTATCGGCCGACATATTAATACCAAAGCTGTCTTTTAACCCTCCTCCCAGCGGTTGTCCCCAGAATGCTTCAATACTCTTTAAGCCGACGCTATCTGTTTTTTCTAATCCTTCCAGAAATGTAAACATCCTGAAAGCCCACATTTGCGGACCAAGCTTCCAGCCGGACACAATATCGGATGCAGCGCCGGCAGTATCCGCCTGCCCGCCGGTATTCGTTTCCTCGTTGTTGCAACCAGCGTAGATCAACGCCGAAAAACAAATCATCAAAACAATACTAACATGTTTCATACAAAATAAATATTTGCATGAATATAGCAAATCCTTTTAACTAGAAGGAAATGCGCCTTAAGGATCTTGCTTTTTGATGTCGGCCTGGCTGTATAGCACAAGCTTGGAATTGCTCAGCTTGGCAAAGCAGGAAGCAGGAGGCGTCACATTGCCATAGTTGAATCCAGCGAGCAAAACGCTGCACCAGGCCATCAGGTTATCGGGCCTCGCCTGGCCGTCTTCATCGACAATAACGGAAGCGCCGTCGGGTATGCGATAAACTTCTCCCGGTCTCGTGGCCGCTGTTACAATAGCGTCGACAGGGCTGTAAAGGGAGGTCCCGGGGGCAATAGGATAAGCGCCGTCCGGCATCAATCCCGGGTTTGCCGTTTTACTTTCCGGTTTATAATACACAACAGCATGGCTGTTATTCGTGACATAGGGCTTTAGTCTTTTACCGCCGGCTTTTTCCACTTCCCGCCAGATCGACTCGGGTATTTTTATTCCTTCCGGGTACTGATCAAGGTTAGCAGGAAGATAAAACGATTGAAGTATTTCGGATTGCGTAAGCTGATTGTGGCTTCTTTCATGAGGTCCGTTAAAAAAAATCAGCAGCAGAAAGCATGCGGGCATGCGCGATTTGATAAAGTTCTTCACGGGTTACGGATTTAATGCTCCTGCCGGATTAAAGCAGGCTCATAAAAGTATAAACGATTTCCCTTAACTCATAGCCGTTCGGGCAATTTTTCTTGTTCGGCATTTTTCGCTCCGGCGCATACTCTCGCCGCCTGACGGCAGGCTTCAGAAATTACCATAACGCATCGTCAATCTACGAAACCCTATCCCTGTATACATACGATAGCTAAGTAAATACCATTATGCAATTAAAGAGTTAACCCAAAAAATGTGGAAAAGAGTTGGATAAAACTTGGATTATGTACTCAGTCGTTGCATCTTTGCGCTCTAATGTATTTTAGAATCCAAGTCCAAGTCCAAAACCGTCCAGATCCGAATCCTTTGAAAAGACATATCCATTTATCCAGGAAAGACCATTTATCCCAAATCCTGAAAACTAGATTTCCAGTATTCCGAAGCTGATTGAAAAACCGTAGATCAGCATTCAATTAAACAAGGGATAAACTGCTCCCCGCAAATTTTTGCGGGGATTTTTTTTGAGCAGTCCGTCCGGCCTTTTACAGCTCAGGTTTGCGTAGCGGGACAGGACTAAAAAAAGGAGCGCCCGGGTCCATTACAGACAGGGGCAGCTCCGGGCCAGGCCTTAAACGGGGAAGCCTGGCATAACCATTATCCAATGCTTTTATCTCCGAGGCGGATCGGCCTTAATGCCCCTGCGGGCCCGCATCACGCCTGTTGTCAGGCATAAATCATTCAGGCTCAAACCTGCAGCTCGGGTATGGAATGCCTCAGGTTCAGCAACATCTGGTCTGTCATCGAGTCCAGATCATATTCGGGTTCCCAGCCCCAGTCTTTTCGGGCAAATCTGTCGTCTATGCTGGTGGGCCAGCTTTCGGCTATCGACTGCCGGCTATCCGGCTTATAATTTATTTTAAACCCGGGTATCCTTTTTTTAATTGACGCCGCCAGTTGGGTAGGCGTGAAGCTCATCCCGGAAATATTGTATGCGGTATGCACGGTAAGCTGTGCCGCGGGAGCTTCCATTAATTCCAATACCGCTCTCACCGCATCTGCCATATACATCATAGGAAGAGTGGCCGAAGCCTTCAGGTAACAGGTATAGCTCTCATTTCGAACGGCATGATGAAAAATATCGACGGCATAATCTGTGGCGCCGCCGCCGGGAAGGGCGGAGGAACTGATAAGGCCCGGGAAACGCAGGCTCCGGACATCCACGTCAAATTTATGAAAATAATACTGGCACCAGTCCTCCCCTGCCGCCTTGCTGATGCCGTAAGCAGTGGACGGCTGCAATACCGTATGCTGGGGACAGGGTTTTTTAGGAGCATGATGGCCAAACACCGCAATACTGCTTGGCCAGAAAACCCTGGCGATAAAATTCTCTCTCGCCGACTCCAGCACATTCAGCAACCCCTGCATGTTCAGTTCCCAGGCTTTGAGCGGTTGTTGTTCTCCGGAAACGGAAAGGACGGCGGCCAGCAGATAGATCTGGGTGATCTGGTATTTGTTCACCGCCAGGTCCAACGCGCGACGGTTCAATACGTCGAGGTACAGGCAGGAATCGTCTTCATCTGATAAATGATCGGGGATACGGATATCTGTGGCAATTACATTGGCCGGGCCATATTTGCGCTTTAGCGCCAGTGTTAGTTCTGTTCCGATCTGGCCGTAAGCGCCGATGATAAGGATGCGGTCTGTCATGCTCAAGGATTAGCCCCAATGCAGGCGGTTATTAAAGAGTATTGCTACATCTTCCCCGTAAGACGGAGTAAAGATGGAGTATTTTGGTTTGTTATTCTACTAAATAATGATAATATAGAAAATAAACCTATTTTACATATTTTAATTAGAAAAAAACAACAGTTTTTCGAGGTAAAAACGGTACTTTTCAGAAAAAAACGTCTATGGATACCCTTGATAAAGATGATGTACAGATCCTCCAGTTGCTCCAGTACGATGCCAGGCTTACCAATAAAGAAGTGGCAGACAAGATCGGCAAATCGATCACTCCGGTCTATGAAAGGATCAAAAGACTGGAAAACGAGGGGTATATCCAGCGATATGTAGCGGTATTGGACCAGCGAAAAATCGATAAAAGTCTCACCGCCTACACCCTTGTGCTGTTAAAAGAACATACGCGGGAAATGCTGAAGACCTTTGAAAAAGAAGCCGTTAAGCTGGAAGAAGTGATGGAATGTTATCATATGGCAGGACAATACGATTATCTTTTGAAGATCGCCGTAAAGGACATGGACGAATATGCCGATTTTATGCTTAATAAATTAGCCAAGCTTTCCAATGTAGGAACGGTGCACAGCTATTTTGTATTAAATGAAGCCAAAAGGGAAACAGCCTATCGCATCTCCTTACCCGAAAAACCCGGTAACGCAAAAATGAAACGCGCGGGCAGGAATCGTCCCGAAAAACATGATAAATAAAGATCATACGACAAGCTAGCCCGGTCATTTCCAGCTTTTTCGACACCGTTCCCGCATTTATATCCGGCCGGAAATGTCAAAATCTTTCCAGTAATTGATAAGTTTGGCCAAATTCTGCGGTACGCGTTTAAAAAGATCTCCCGGGCCATTGGCCATTACGGGGAAATTATTCATACGACGTTTTCCGGGAACTATCGCAACGCTGTTTTAAACAACCAAACATTTAATAAGAATATGGAAATTATCGTAAGTGAAGACAAACAAGAGCTTGGCCGCATCTCAGGAAAGGTTGCGGCGGAGCGCATCCGTGAAGCCATCCGGGAAAATGGCTCGGCAAATATTATCCTGGCTACAGGCGCAAGCCAGTTTGCCACATTAGAGCAACTCATCTCCGAAAAAGACATCGACTGGAGCAAGGTGGTAATGTTTCACCTGGATGAATACATTGACCTGCCGATCACCTCTCCCGCAAGCTTCAGGAAATACCTCACAGAACGCTTTCTGGATAAGGTTCCGTCTTTAAAAGCCGCCTATCTGATCGACGGCGAAAAAAATGCAGAGGAAGAATGCGAAAGGCTGGCAAAACTGATCGCCGCTCATCCGATCGACGTAGCGCTGGTAGGGATAGGCGAAAATGCCCACCTGGCGTTCAATGATCCTCCGGCCGATTTCGACACCCACAAACCGTACCTAGTGGTGGAGCTGGACAAGGAATGCAGGCAGCAGCAATTTAACGAGGGTTGGTTCAATTCGCTGGAAGACGTGCCTGCCAAAGCCATCAGCATGTCGGTGAACCAGATATTAAAATCCAAACACATCATCTGCTCCGTACCGGACAGCAGGAAGGCAAAAGCTGTAAAAAACAGCCTGGAAGGACCTGTAAGCAATTTATATCCCGCCAGCATCCTGCAAACGCATCCGTCCTGCATATTTTACCTGGATAAGCCTTCGGCTTCCCTGCTCTCTGCAGACGCCCTTGCAAAAAAATAATACGACGGGATCATTGGCCAATGCACTGTTCTCTTAATGCAAGGCAATGAACGCTGGATAATGAATAAAAAAAAGAAGCGTATCCGCTTAGATGCAGGTACGCTTCTTTCATATGGGAAAGCCTATTTTTTTATGCTGGATTCCCGAACGATCAGCTTCGCAGGGAACACTTTCTCCTCAGGTATGAAATTTTTCTTTTTGATGTGCTTGATCAGCAGTTCGCAACTCTCCCTGCCGATTTCAAATGCAGGCTCTGCTACGGTGGTTAAGCTGGGCGTGATAATGGCCGACATGGGGTCGTTGGTAAAACCCACGACGCCTATTTCTTTCCCGATCCGGATATTCCTGGATTTTAACGCCAGCATCGCGCCGATCGCTTTCCGGTCATTGGCCGCAAAAATAGCGTCGGGCCTTTCTTTTCCATCCAGCAACCGGCAGGTATCGCGTTCTCCGTCCTCCTGCGAAAATCCAGAGTAGATGATCCATTCCTTGCGGATGGGAAAATTATTTTTTTGCAATGCCGCCAGGTATCCCTCTACCCTTCGTTCGGTAAATACCATGCCCTGCGGGCCGGCGATATGCGCTATCCTGGTATATCCGTTCGCGATCAGGTGCTCTACGGCTTCAAAAGCGCCGTTAAAATCATCCTGGATCACGGTTGAGGTCTTAATATTCGAAGGCACCCTGTCAAAAAAAACAACCGGGCAACCCGAATCGATGATCTCCTGGAAATGACTGCAGGAGTCGGAATCAGAAGAAATGCAAACCAGCAGACCGTCCAGGCTGGTGATGAACAAATTCTGTATAATGGCCAATTCCCTTTCTGCGGAATTATTGGTAATGAACAATACTATATTGAAACCCTTGCTGTAGGCGGCTTCCTGGATACCGGTCAATACGGTAGAAAAATAATAATTGTTGATCATCGGCAGGATGATGCCAATATTATACGTGCTTCCCCTGGCCAGCGCCGTGGCATTGTAATTGGGCTTATAGTTTAACTCTGCCGCAACAGCCAGCACCTTCTCTTTGGTCTCTTTACTCACGTCGTAAGTATCTCTCAGCGCTCGGGAAACGGTAGACGTGGATATCTTCAGGATGCGGGCTATATCCTTTATCGTAGCGTAGTGATTCATTGTCAATATCGCAAATTAAGGCATATTTTCAGATGGAAGAAATATGAAAAATAATTATGCGCGTTTCAGCGACCGGCCCTGTCTAAGGCCCCGTAAATACAGGGTTTGCTATTTTGCCGGGAACGCTCTCACAAATAAAATGAACAGTATGGAAAAACTAGCAATTAAAACGCTGAACAACCTGAAACATATCGAGGGATTTTCCATCCCGTCGATGGAAACCCAAAACCTTCCGGAAAGAGTATTGCAATTTGGCACAGGCGTATTGTTAAGGGGTCTGCCCGATTATTTTATCGATGCGGCCAACAAACAAGGCTTGTTTAACGGAAGAGTGGTAGTAGTGAAATCGACCGCTTCCGGCGACCTGGAAGCGTTTAAACAACAGGATGGTTTATATACGCATTGTATCCGCGGCCTGGAAAACAACAATAAGATCGAGAGAGATATCATTAACGCCTCCATCAGCAGGACGCTTTCCGCAGCGGATGACTGGAAGGAGATCCTGGCCTGCGCCGCTAATCCCGATATGCAAATTATCGTCTCGAATACGACGGAAGTAGGGATACAACTCGTAAAGGATGACAAGATCGACGCCGCGCCGCCCGTTTCTTTTCCCGGCAAGCTGCTGGCCTTTTTGCATGCCCGGTACAGATCTTTTAATGGAAACCCGGCCATGGGCATGGTCATTATCCCCACAGAACTGATTGTAAACAATGGCGAGAAATTAGCCTCGATTGTGATGGAGCTGGCAAAATTAAACGGGGTGGATCAGGCATTTCTGGACTGGCTGCGCGCCGCTAATCATTTTTGCAGCTCCCTGGTGGACCGGATCGTTCCGGGGAAGTTGGCGCCGGCGGACAGCGCCGCTTTTATAGAACGCCACCAATATACCGACGAATTGTTGATCACTTCCGAAAGCTACAGCCTTTGGGCGATTGAAGCTTCTCCTGCTATAGCGAAGAAGCTTTCTTTTGCAGGGGCCGATAAAGGGGTAGTGATCGCAGAAGACATTACCAAGTTCAGGGAACTGAAACTGCGGTTGCTGAACGGATCCCATACGTTCTCCTGCGGACTCTCGCACCTGGCAGGATATGAAACCGTCAGGCAAGCAATGGATAGCCCGGAAATAGAAAATTATGTCAGCGGGTTGATGTTCCGGGAGATTGCGCCCTCCATCGTAAGCAAGGATCTCTCCTATGAAGAAGCGAAGGCATTCGGAGAGAAAGTACTGGACAGGTTCAGGAATCCATTTATCGAGCACCGCTGGTTAAGTATCACCGTTCAGTATTCTTCCAAAATGCGGATGCGCAACCTGCCCCTGCTGCTAAAATACTATGAAAATACGGGCGCAGTCCCTCAGGCGATGGCCCTTGGATTCGCGGCCTATATACTGTTTATGAGATGCACGGAAAAGAATGGAGTATTTACCGGCAATACCAACGGTAAACCCTATACCATCCAGGACGATCATGCCGGTTGGTTTGCAGAAAGGGAGCAGCTAAGCGGGAAGGCGCTGGTTAAAGAGGTATTGTCCAATACCGCTTACTGGAATCACGATCTTACCCAATTGCCGGGCTTCCTGGATGCCGTAACCGGCAAATTTGAAACCCTGACCAGGGGCGAGGTCAGCAAAGCCATAAAGGAATCCTGCTCCTGATCGTTCAACGGTCGGGTCTTTGCCAAATTTCGGGCAAGAAAATAAGCAATAGGTCTTACGACGACAACAGCGGAGTTCAGGCGGCAGATCTGTACCTGTATTTTCCCGCCCGCGCGGGCAAGGCATAAGATCAAAACAAAGTATAGATAAAGGATAGAATAAGCTGCGGCAAAACCCGATAAGATATCAGAATAGGGTATAGATAAAAGGCGCTACAGCGGAGCTTCCGGCGAAGATCAGGAGCAACCCGAATAATAGGAGGATAAGGATCAGCGGGGCCAACCAGAATTTTTTGCGTTCCTTCAGGAAAAACCATATATCTTTTAGGAAATCCATGAGGCGATTTTACATGAAGGTAAACAAAATACGCGTTTAAATTTCTAAATCCAGCATATGACCGGCATCACCCGAAACAACACGTCTACTGCCAGAAGCGCTTTTTTTTATTATTCGCTGGCGGGCGCCCTGATCGGATGGTTTGCCGTGATCCTGCAGCTATGGCTGATCATTGTCAACCGCGTTGTTTCCATACCCGAAACCGTTCTCAGGTTTTTCAGCTACTTTACTATTCTTTCCAATATACTCGCCGCAATTTGCTATACCTGCGCTTTAAGCGGCCGCGCTGTTCCGTTTACCCGTTTTTTTACAAAACCGGCAACGCTAACCGCAATAACTGTATACATCTCCGTTGTAGGGATCGTATACAATATCATCCTGCGATCGCTGTGGGATCCTGTCGGATGGCAACAACTGGCCGATGAGCTGTTGCATTCCCTCTCTCCCCTGCTGTTCATCGTCTATTGGCTGGTATTCATCCCCAAAAGAACCTTGCGATGGAGCGATGTGTTTTCCTGGTTGCTGTTCCCGCTTGTCTATTTGATCTGGAGCATTATCCATGGGAGACTCAACGGGTTTTACCCCTACCCCTTCATTGACGCGGCGACAATCGGTTATCCTAAACTGATGCTCAACAGCCTGATCCTGCTGATCGCCTTTCTCGGGCTTTCTTTATTATTTGTGGGCATAGGCAGACTGATGAGCCGGGCGGCTAGGCCTGCCGGCGAATAAGGGATCGCAATGGCGCCAGCGTGAAATTTATTAGCGATTCAATAAATATGTATCGCTAAAACACGTAGTTTGCAAATAGGATTAGCAAAATATCAAACCCATACCTTTCTTTATTAACGAGCGCTTCTCTTATGAATAATAACCTGGTCGTTGCCGATTACGCAGTATTTATTGCTTACTTTTTACTCGTTGCCTCTTATGGCTACTGGATATATCAACGCAAAAAGAAAAAAAGTTTAGATACCAAGGATTTTTTTTTAGCGGAAGGCTCCCTTACCTGGTGGGCGATCGGGGCTTCGCTGATCGCCTCAAATATTTCCGCCGAACAATTTATCGGCATGAGCGGCGAAGGCTTTTTTGTAGGGATCGCCATAGCCGCCTATGAATGGATGGCAGCGCTGGCGCTGGTCATCATTGCCATATGGATCATTCCCGTTTATCTCAAAAACAAGATCTACACCATGCCTCAGTTCCTGACGAGGCGGTATAACGAAACGGTGGCCCTGGTCATGGCCATCATCTGGCTTTTCGTTTATATTTTCGTGAACCTTACATCTATATTGTATCTCGGCGCCATTGCCATAGACGGGCTGGCCGGCGGGCAATACTTCCATATCATCATGCTGGGTCTTGCCGTCTTTGCGCTGATCATCACGCTGGGCGGCATGAAGGTAATCGGCTATACGGATGTTATCCAGGTTGCCGTGCTGATCCTGGGGGGACTGGCAGCCACTTACCTGGCGCTGACCATCGTGGGGGAGAAATTTGGCGTGGGAAGCAATGCCATAGCGGGATTTAAGATGCTGATGAAGGACGCTCCCGAACATTTTCACATGATCCTCCCCAAACCCAATGAACACTCCACTCAGCTGGAGATAGACAAATACCTTGTGCTGCCGGGCATTGCCATGTATTTCGCCGGTCAGTGGATCGTGAACCTTAATTACTGGGGATGCAACCAGTACATCACGCAAAGGGCCCTGGGGGCCGACCTGAAAACAGCGCGGACAGGCATACTATTCGCCGCGGTATTAAAGCTCTTCATGCCCGTAATTGTAATGCTGCCGGGCATTGCCGCTTATGTGTTGTACAAGAATGGCCATCTCCCGCAACTTGAAGGCGGATCTAAAGACGGCGCCTATTCGGCCATTCTCAGCTTTTTGCCGAACGGACTGAAAGGGTTATCCATTGCCGCCTTAACAGCCGCGATCGTGGCATCCCTTGCCGGAAAGGCAAACAGCATCTCTACGATATATGCGCTTGATATCCATAAAAAATATTTTAATAAAGACGCGGACGAAAAAAAGATGGTGCGGATAGGACGGCTGGCAGTCGTTCTTTCCATGATCCTGGCTATCATTTTTACCTGGAACGACGCCCTGGGCATTGGCGGAGAAGGCGGGTTTACCTTTATCCAGAAATATACGGGATTCATCAGCCCGGGCGTATTCGCAGTATTCATCCTGGGCATGTTCTGGAAAAGGACCACGGGAGCGGCGGCGATCGCAGGCGTTATTTCAGGCTTTGCGCTTTCGGTCATCTTTAACAATTACGCGCCGGCATGGTTTGGCAATGAAACCTTCTTATATACGGCTTATCCGAACGGCAAAGGCGGGTACGAGATCCCCTTCCTTATCAGCATGGGACTGTCTTTTGGCATTACCGCCCTGATCATGGTTACGATGAGCCTTGCCGGCCCCAAACACAATCCCAAGGCCTTCGAACTGGATAAAAAGATGTTCAGGCTGCCTCCCTCGACGCTGGCCCTGATAATGGTAATACTGATCTTATTGTCATTGCTGTATATCAGATTCTGGTAAAGCCCTTTCCATGCGGCGTTGCGGCGTCTCAAAACTGCCTGGAAACAATATAGATCAACGAACTGGCCCTTCGGGTATTATAAAGCGTATGGTTATCCGATACCAGGCCATTCCATAAGCCGCGCAGGATATTCCCTTTGCCATGCTTGTATTTTTCGCTCAGCAAGCTCACATAAAAGCTGTCGAGCCACATGGGTCGTATCCCCTTTATGGTCAACCCATGCATTTTTGTCAATACTTCCATGGAAGCGGGAGAAAAATGATACAGGTGCCTGGGCACATCGTAAGCGGCCCAGCTGCCGTCATATTTGTTCGCATCATACGAAGTGTAATTGGGAACGGCGATAAATATCCTGCCATCCGGCCGGCATAGCCTTTTAAGCTGCTCCATGTACTCGTGCAGCGGATGCACATGCTCCAATACATGCCATAGGGTGATGACGTCGAAATGCTCCGGGGGCAGCTCAAATAACGAAGCCGAAGGTTTAAGTTCTATATCAAACAGGGCGGCGGCATTCTTTATCGCTTCCGTATCCTGCTCCAGCCCGGCGGCATTCCATCCCGCTCCCCGCATATAATGCACAAAGGCGCCGGTTCCGGCTCCGATATCCAGCAGATCGCCTTTCGAGAGACCCGTCGTTTGCCCGATCAGCCTTTTTTTAGAGGTCCTGGTAAACTTTCGCGCAAAATGATATAGGTTATTCACTATTCCCTTTCGGGTATTCGTGTGGGAGATATACGCTTCCGACCGGTAATAACGGCCGATACCCGATACATCGGGAATATCCTGCGTAAACCGGACGGAACAACCGGCGCATTGCAGGATATCGAAGAACTCGCCGGAAACGGTATGGTCAACCGCTTTCAAGGCATAATGAATAGCAGAGGAACCGCAAACCGGGCAATGGGTATAAGAGATGACTGAAGACAATATGACGACAATCTAACGGGATGAAAAAAACTATCTGGTCGGCAACGGCCGGCGGTTTCCAAAGATCCCGCCCATTCCGTCGTTATTATAATAATAGAAGAATATAAAGATCAGGGCCAGCGCCAGGATGATCAGCGCATACATCCACCAGGATACTTTTTCCACCTCCGAGCCTTCGCTGAAAAAACCGGCCATTTCTTCATTCGTCCGCTCTTTGTCGCCCACCAGCATCAGCCGTTTCACATTGTCGCGGATCACCCTTTGCGCCGGGACAGCAGACATAAAAGAAGTCAATGAAGATATGGGCTCAAATAAGATATCGCCTGAATCATCTGCAGTTAAAACGCCTACTCCATTCCATTTTACCTCCCGGTCTGTCTCTATCCTGCTTTTGAATTCCTGCGCCCATTCGTTATAGATCCTGATTGCCTCATAATCGGCCACTTCTTTCTGAGCGGCGAGATAAGAAAAAAATTGTTTATCCGGAACGTCAAAGTATTTATTAAACCGGTAACGGTAAGCGGGGGGCAGCAATTGCTTATTCACAAAATCAGATTGCGCAGGGATCCGCTCAACATAGATCGTTCCCAACCCGGGTATGCCGATGCTTTTATGCTGAAGCAGGTAACTGTTAAGTTCTTCAATCATCCTTGAAAGATAAAATGTAAACCGTAAAACGGAAAATTTTTATGGTCCTATTTCTGATTAAAGGAGTAAACAATACCGCCCAATACCTGGAAGCCATATACCTCATACTGATTCCAGCGTTCATATTTGTTGTTGAGTATATTGTTCATCTGGAACCATATATTAAATCCCTTGGCCACCCGGAACTCGGCGCCCACGTTCAGGTCAAAGGCCCCGTCGCCTTTAAAGGCTTCTCCATTTTTTGTCCGGTAGCCCGGCGCGTTCCAGGTCCATAGTTCGCTTCTGAACCAAAGATCATTAAGAACCTGCCAGCGTAATGAGGCGCCAAGCTCCAGGGGAATCATCCCCCAGGCCTTTGCTTCCTGTTCTATCTTGATAAAATTGTTGAGGTTAAATATCCCCTTGGCGCTGAATTTTTCCCCGACCCTGTATTCGGCTTCCGCATGCATTTGAAGAATATTCAGCTTCGGCTCGTAGATGACCGCGAAGGTTTTTCCGTCAACGGTATCATTCACAAAAAGCGGGATATTTTTATGCAGCTGGTAGCCCACTTTTGCCGAATAACTGAAATGATCGCCCATAGAGCCCTTAAATCCAACATACCCTTCCTGCACTCTTGTATTCAGCAGGGAATCCGGGCGGGCCAGCCAGGGATTGATCGAAGCAAACCGCTGGTAGGAGCCTTTGTTGTAATACCCTATCCAACCCAGTTGGAGCGTGAAACGCTGGTCGTTGGTGGTGATATCGGCCATAGCGTTGGGCAGCAGATGGAACTCGCCGTTATCCCACGAGGGGATGACGCCAGCCTGCAGGAAAAGCGTTGAGCTTTTTATGATGACGGAAGGCGAGATCGTGAACACGTTGTTGTTTTGCGTTTTTTTGCCCGATCCGTCATTGTTCCGGTAGTTCGTGAGATCGGCGTTCAGAGCCAGGTTAAGCGCCGCCGTCCTGCCCAATTCCTTTTGTACCGGCAGGTTCACCACGGAATTGGCCTCGGTGACCCTGGGGTTGTGGTTATCAGAAAATATCGAAGCGCGGACAGAAGGGCGATAGGTCAACCCAAAGGAAGAAGGAACGGTATTCCTGAAATCCGCCCTGCCTTCGATGGTTTGAAAACGTTGTCTTAACTGGTCCTTGGTGAAAGGCAGGCTATCGGGTTTAAATCCGTACAGGAAATAATCGTCGCTGGTAAAGCCCAGCCCGAAATTCCATTCGTGCTGGTTAAATGTTTTATANNACCTTGATAAAATTACTGTAATCCCAGCCCGAGAGGGAATCCATTTCCAAAGCAAGCGGCTTCAGGTTGGCAGGCTGGTAAGTAAAAAAAAGATTCTCCGCCGGAATATTATAATTCAATACCGGGCGCGTCGTATCCGCCGTAGGGGGAGCCGCATTAAAATTGATCTTGGCCGCCTCCCTCAGCACCGGCTTAAAGGTAGAAGTGATATCGATCGTTCTGCGTTTAGCGCTGTCCTGCGAAAACGCTACAACTCCGCTGAGCGCCAAACAGGCGGCGATAAAAATATTTTTTTTGATCTGCTTACTCATCTAATGCGTATTGAAATGAACTATTGTTTGATGTAATGCGAAGCCTGGCGCCAGGGCTAGTTTCCTTCTTCCAGTTTGCTCTGCCTGCTTTCCTCCTCTGTTGTTTGCTTTAATTTAAGCTCAGCCTCCTGCCTCAGCTCTTCGATCCTGGCGTTGTCGATGACGCTGCGGTAAGTAGCTTTAGCATTAAAATAATCTTTTTGCTTATGGTACAGGTCGCCCAAAAGGATATAGGACCTGATCACCCAGAATTCATACGATCCGGATTTGTTTATCACTTCAAAAGCGGCTTTTTCCGCGTCCTTATACCGGTCCTGGATAAACAGGCAATGGGCGATCTCATATCTTGCTTCGGCACCATAAGCCGCCTTGCTCAGCGAAGCGGCCGTTCTGAAACTGGTAATGGCCTGATCGCATTGATTGTTCGACTGGTGCGATTTGGCGATGGCCATATTGGCCAGTATTTTATCGTCGGTGCCGGCGCTTTTCTCTGCCAGCAGCTCTTTTGCATTCGCAACCGCTTCAGTCCATTTCTCCAGCTGGTACTGGCTGCGCAGCAAACCGCGCATCGCTTCGAGCTTTGTTTCCTGCGTAGCGGCAAAATCTTTCAGCCGGGCAAAATAGATCTCTGCGCGATCATATCTTTTCAGGTCGAAGAAATTAATGCGCGCAGCCTGTAGCAGGGATTTTTCTCCAAAACGATGAGGAACCCTTTCAGCCAGCGCTTCGTATCCCTCCACGGCCTTTTCCCATGCTTTCTGATTATAATAGATCTCGCTTTTGTAATACAATGCTTCCAGCGAATATTTTCCTTCAGGGAATTTTGAAAGATAATCTTCAAATTTCTTTACTGCAGCGGCAAAATTCCCGTTGCTGAACTGCACTTCGGCTTCCCGGTAAGCCAGATCGTCTTCCTGGGAGGAAGAGATCTCCTTNNGCCTCCTTATTGTTGTTCAGGTTAAAATACGCGATCCCCAGGCGAAGATGCGCCTTGGGTTTTAAAGAATTGTTCGGATCGCCGACCACGTTCTTCAGATAGGGAATAGATTCCTGGTATTGCTCATTGGCCAGGTAGGCGCTGGCTATTTCCATATTGGCATCGGGGATCAGCCCGGAGCCCGGGTATTTCCTGCTGATGGAAGATAGCAGTGCGATCTTTTCCCTGCTGTTGTTGACGCCAACGATCATTGCCCGCTGAAAAGTGGCGTAGTCGCTGGAAGGCCAGGAATAGTCCAACACCTTGCCGTACATGTTGTCCGCCCTGCGATAATCGCGGTTCATGTAATAACAATCCGCCGCGCGGAGATAGGCGTCCTGATGCATCGGCGAAGCGTTGATCCGGGGCGATCCCGCCACCTGCTCAAAGAAACCCAACGCCTGCTGGTAATTCTCTTTCTTAAGATAACAATAGCCGAGATTGTAACGGGCATGAACGGGATTGGCCTCGCCGCTCGCAACGCCGCTCTTCAGGTATTCATAATAATACCGGATAGCCTCGTCGATATTGTTCAGGCGATAAGCGATCTCGCCTTTCCAGAACCGGACAAAGGGCAATACCGAAGCGTTATCGCGCTCCTGTTCGGCCCTGGTCAGCAGCGTATTGGCCGTAACCAGCATTCCGTCATTGATCAATTCGGAAGCCCTCCCGTACAGTATCCGCGCATATAGCCTCCTGGTAGCCGGAGTGGGATTTTGGATCCCCTCTATCAGCGTTAAGGCGTCGCCGTAATTGTTGGTGTTTGCCAATACATTTACCAGCATCTCCCTTGCTTCGCCGCTGTATTCGGAAGAAGGATAGATCTGCATGAATTTCTGCAATTCGGAAAGGGCTACATCCTGATACCCCAGTTCATACGACAGCTTCGCATAGTTGTACATCGATATCTCGCGCTGCTTCTCATTACTGCTGTTGACCGAACAGAAGAGAAAGGCATTGCGGGCATTGGCTTTCTGGTTCGTTTTCAGGTAAGCGTCGCCCAGCAGGTACATGGAATGCTGGGCCAGGGAGTCTTCCTTGCCGCCCAGCTGCTTAAAACCCTCTATGGCCTTATCCAGTTTGTTCGTTTGAAAATAAGCGTAAGACAGTTCGTAAAGATCGGGCCGGCTAACCCGTTCCGATTTGTTTACGTAGGTCTCCAGGTAAGGAATGGCTTTTTCGTACTCCTTTTTTTGAAAATAGCCATGTCCGATCAATTGGCGCATTTCAAGATCGTAATACTGGTTGCCCCGCTTTAACCGGCTTTCGGCATAAGCCAGCGCCTGGTCTTCCTGCTTTAACGTATACCGTATGGTAGAAATATAATAAGGCGCCACTTTTCCGTATTCGGGATGATCTTCCACGATCATAAAAGCGTCGAGCGCATCCCGGTAATTCTTTTCATAAAAGGCAATAAACCCATAATAATAATTGGCGTCCTGGTAATTGGGATCGCCGGGCATCTGGCGGATCACATCCAGCAGCGGTTTTGCCTGGTCGAAACGTTGAACCGTAAAATAAGCATAGCCCAGGTGGAACTTCAGGTCGGCAATTTCCTCATTGCTCAGGTTCTCTATATTGACATTTTCATACGCGTGGATAGCCTTGATAAAGTCCTGCTTACGATAGTGGTATTCAGCGAGGTGAAAGCTCATCATCTGCACCCTGGGCGCATTGTCTTCCACGTCGATAAATTCCTGCGCCAGCGCAACGCTGCTTTGTTCATTCTGCTTTAACGCGCAAACAATGGCGTAGTAACGCACTTCCTGGTAATTGAGCGCGTCATTGCTTCTGTCGGTCGACCGCAGGGTCAGCTGGAGATCTTTCAGGATAGGATAAGCAAGACTGTATTGTCCTTTTTGAAAAAATTCCTTTGCCTGGTTAAAAGACTCCTGGGGATCGCTTATATATCTGGTTTGTTGTGCCGATGAGAAATTGAATAAGACAATCAGCAGGAATAGAACAGGCGCTTGTTTCATCTGTTTATAATATTGAGCTTTAATAGTTAAAACGCGCGGGTAGCGGGTAAACGCAGTAAAGATTCTAATTATTTTACCCTCAACCAAACATCATTCCAAACACCTGTGGATAAATGGCAGGATTAACATTTTATTCTGATAAAGCAAGGGATCCCAATGCTTTAGGTCAAACGTATACGCCGAAAGCCATCAAACTAAAATCCTTTTTCATTCATCCTTTGCGTATCTTATGAATGAAAAATTTCATGTACGTTTGAGTAAAATTCAGCTATGAAAAAATTGTTCAGCATTAACTATAGCGCAACTTCATTCAATATTGCCCTGCTGTTTTTGCGGGTGAGCGCCGGCCTGTTATTGATGACTCACGGGTACGATAAGCTGGTCCATTTTGCGGAATACCAGAAAACCTTTATGAATTTCTTAGGCTTGGGAAGCGCGCTTTCCTTATCCCTGGTCATCTTCTCTGAATTCTTCTGCTCTATTTTTCTGATCATCGGCTTGTTCTCGCGACTGGTCACGATCCCCATCATCATTGGGTTGAGCGTTGCCGTATTCAAGGCCCATAATGGAGATTTTTCGGGGAAGGGCGAGCTGCCGTCGCTATTCCTCGCCTGCTTTATCGCCATTCTGCTGGTCGGGCCCGGCAGGATAAGCGTTGACGGATTAATAAAAAAATAGACCCTTACCGGTTATGGAGAATGAACGTATTGCCGTTTCTATCATTACCATCGGGGATGAGCTGATGATAGGACAGGTGATTGACACCAACAGCGCCTGGATCGCGCAGCAGCTGAATGCAGCAGGCATCTGGGTAAAAAGGCGGGTAGCCGTCGGCGATAGTCGCAGCGATATCTGGAAGGCCCTGGATGAAGAGGGCAGGCATTCGCAAATCATCCTGATCACCGGGGGACTGGGGCCCACGGCGGACGATATCACCAAACCGCTGTTATCGGAATATTTTGGCGGCAAACTGATCACTGACACAGTCGTATTAAAACACGTGGAACAGATCTTTACCCGGTCGGGCCGGCCCTTTACCGAACGCAACATCAAACAGGCGGAAGTCCCCGAAAACTGTGAAGTACTGTTTAATGAACGCGGCACAGCGCCCGGCATGTGGTTCGAAAAAGAAGGGCGCATTTACGTGTCCATGCCCGGCGTTCCGTATGAAATGAAGGGGCTGATGACCGGCGCCGTGATCCCCCGCCTGCTGAAACGCTTTAACCCGGGAAACATCATCCACCAAACCTTATTAACCACAGGCATCGGCGAGTCTTTCCTGGCCGACCATATTGCAGCATGGGAAAGCAGGCTGCCGGCCCATATCCGGCTTTCCTATCTGCCCAATTTTGGTATGATCCGGCTGCGGCTTACCGGCCTGGGGGCCGACAGGCAAAAGCTGTCGGACGAAATGGCCGCCGAATTTGAGAAACTAAAACAGCTCACGGCCCAATGGCTGGCCGCAGATGAAGACATTACCATGCCGCAGCTGGTTACAAAAATGCTGAGGGAAAGAAAAAAAAGGCTGTCCACGGCAGAAAGCTGTACGGGAGGATATATCGCGCACCTGATCACCGGACAGCCCGGCTCCTCGGATGTTTATAACGGAAGCGTCGTCAGCTATACGAATGATCTCAAAAAAAAGCTGTTACATGTGGAAGAAGATGTTCTTTCCCGTTATGGCGCCGTCAGCGAAGCGATCGTAAGACAGATGGCGAAAGGTGTTCTTGAAGCGACGGACTCTGACTATGCGATTGCCGTTTCGGGCATCATGGGCCCTGGCGGCGGAAGTCCCGAAAAACCCGTAGGAATGGTTTGGGTCGCGGCAGGCGACCGGCAGGGGATCATCGCCCGGGAATTCCGGTTCCGGCACGACCGGATAAGGAATATTGAACACACGGCGAATCATGCGCTGAACCTGCTGCGAAAATATATGCTGGACGGCCCGTCTTCCTGATAATATCCGCTTTGACCAGCCGTTCTTTTAAAACATTATTTAAGCCGGGCCGTATACCCATCTTAAAATAAACTAACAACTGTTCGCAAAATTTAGTTGCTGCCGCGGCAATTCCTTATTTTTGCGCAAGTTGCAGAATAAAAGCATCGCAGCATCCGATTACATTAAACCGAATTCTTTACTATGGCGATAGTTGACGTTGTTATGCCGAAGCTGGGAGAAAGCATTATGGAAGCCACCATTCTGAAATGGCATAAGAACCCCGGCGACCCGGTAAAAATGGATGAGACCTTATTGGATATCGCTACCGATAAGGTAGACAGCGAGGTTCCTTCCGAAACGGACGGCATACTTGAAGAAGTATTGTTCCAGGCGAACGACGTGGTTCCTATCGGCTCCGTGATCGCGCGTATAAAAACCACCGCCGAACAAAATGAAACCCCGGCTTCTCCCGCCCAGCCGGCTGCAACGCCTTCCTACGCGGAGACAGACGAAAAAAGCGTTCACGAAACAAAAACATTTACAGCTCCCCCCCCTGCGCAGACCAGGCCGCTCAATGATACAAACCGTTTTTATTCCCCGCTGGTGCTGAACATTGCCGCCCGCGAGGGAGTAGGCTTACAGGAACTGGAAAGCATACCCGGCACCGGAAACGAAGGAAGGGTAACCAAAAGGGATATCCTTCAATACGTGGAAGACAGAAGATTGGCAGGCGGAGGCGCGAACCTGCCCAAGGTCCATCAGCCTTCATTTGGCTCCAGGCCCCATTCGGACCTGGCCATTCTTTCGTCTGCTTCAGCGCAAACAGAAGCCTCTTCTTTTGATGCGCAGCAATATTCCGGCAATGTAGAAGTGATAGAAATGGACCGGATGCGCAAGCTTATTGCCAAACACATGGTGGACAGCAAACGCATCAGTCCCCATGTCACCAGCTTTTCGGAAGCCGATGTCACCAATATGGTGCTTTGGAGAGAAAAGACGAAAAAAGAATTTGAGAAAAGGGAAAATGAAAAAATAACGTTCACCCCGCTATTCGTCGAAGCCATTGTAAAATGCCTCAAAAAATATCCCTGGGTAAACAGCAGTATCGACGGGGATAAACTGATCGTTAAAAAAGACATCAATATCGGCATGGCCACAGCGCTTCCTTCGGGAAACCTTATCGTGCCGGTCATCAAAAATGCGGATCAGCTAAACCTGGTGGGGCTTACCAAGCAAATAAACATGCTGGCCAATGCAGCCAGGCAGAACAAATTAAAACCCGAAGATACTGCCGGCGGAACGTTCACGCTGACCAATCTCGGCACATTCGGAAGCATAATGGGCGTTCCGATCATCAACCAGCCGCAGGTGGCAATCCTGGCCGTGGGCGCCATAAAGAAAAAACCCGTGGTCATTGAGACCGCGCAGGGCGATTCCATCGCGATCCGCCATATGATGTATCTTTCTATGTCGTATGACCACCGGATCATTGACGGCGCGCTGGGATCCACATTCCTGAATGCCGTAGCCAAGGAGCTGGAAAACTTCAATGCCGACCGGGAATTTTAATCGACAACGCGCAACCTGACTGTATAGTGAATTACAGGATTTATTCTTCACCTGTATAGTTTTTTTCGGACGAGACATTTTGCCAACCCTTCGGCGATCCGTTAGCGATCCTTTAACCATCTTCAGCGATCCTTCAGCGATCCATCAACCATGGTTTGCCGGCCATTTGGCGATCTCCCTGCAACGAACAGCCGGGAAACATTGCCAGCGGGTTATTGAAACATCCGGTCGCTTACTGCCCTGCTACAGGCCAGAAAGAACGCGGCCCGGGAGGACGAAAGCTCCTGCCCTCCTTACAATAAACGATCGGGGAAACCCGCTTACCTTATAAAGGCAATAAGCGCGATGAACGCCTGCAGCGTATGATCATTATCGCGAAAACAGGCCGGCAGGTATTAGGATAAAGCGCCGCAGGGTTCGACCGTTATACGATTAGAGCGCAACGGCAAGCGCTCTTAATATCGCGTTAAATAGTTTAATTGATATTTTTTGTCGACGCTTTTTTGTAATTTTTGGTATTTGTAAATTTAGGTAACGGATCACCCATAAATCTTAGTTTATGAAAACGCTTTCCGAAACCTGGTTCGCCGACGGTTACATAGATTTTGAACTGAAGAAATACACTTTACTCGCCTATCTTCAGGAGATCAACAAATATTTTAATGAGAATAAGCTGTATCCTCAGCTGGCCGACGTTATTTTCCATTACAATAACCTGACGGCTTTCAGGGAAAACAAAAAATACCTGCAGGAGCAGTTCCCCAAAAAACTCTCCGTCATCCAACTGGAAAAACTGGAATTGCTGTACGAGCAGATGATCGAAGACGACGAGCTGATGCAGGAATTGGAAGAGATCATCAACTATGCCGCAGGCAAGATCAAACACACCATTTCCAACGGAACGGAGATCTATGAATTCGTGGAGGAGAAACTGAATATTTTCCCCGTAGGCATTGTGCCGCTCGATTTTAATGAGGGTTATTTTTTCCTGTCCGGAACTTCATACAGGCAGACCAGGGTATACCAATACCGGTTAAGCATATTTGAAAAGAAAGAAGAAAAATACCGGTCCATTAAAACCGAACATATCGACACCTGGGAAAGAAATACGGCAAACACCTACGAAAGCATCAAGGGAGAACTGATCAGGCGGAACAAGGATCTTCCCAATCCTGCGGTATATTGCATTGAAACGCCGCTTTCCTTTCCCATTAACGAAACCTTGCTGCCCATTGCCAAACGCTCCTTTGTCCGGTATATTTCCGCCGCTCAATAAGTTTTTACAATATCTCCGGGAATAAGAGCATAGACATTATGAAGGAGTTAAGCTACGCAAAACAACATATCGGCAATACAGATGATCTCGGGTTCGCCCAACAGGGTCAGTAGAGACATTCTTATCGAATTGGGCAAATACCCAAAATATTTTTTAAACGCCTGGGTAAAATGCGAGGCTCGCTTATACCCCATCATCTTGGCCACTTCGGCAATCTTTTTATCTCCGGTTACCAACAACTCCTTTGAACGCTCCATTCGTTCATGATGAAGATAGCCGTATACAGTATCGCCATATACTTTCTTAAAATTTCTCTTTAAATAACACTCATTTGTGCCCACCTGCTGAGCAAGGTCAATAAGCGAACAGGGCTCGGCTATATTGGAAAGGATGATCTCTCTTGCGCGGTGCATTTTTTCCGTATTCTCCTGATCCAGCTCGTCGATGGCAGGCATGTTATAATCCTGCTCATACTGTTCCAACTGTAACATCAGCAACTCTATGACCTTCGACTTCACAAACATCTTCCGGTAATATCCCGTCCGTTCGCAATGCGCAATGGAATAAAGCAGGGAAGACATCCGGGGCGTTAGAGGAAGACTGCGCGTACCTATGCAGCTGGCTTCGTTCTGTCCCAGGCATTCTTCCAGCCGGTGAAAAAGAGGATGGCCCTCGGCGTAAAAACGGTTAAAATATTCAAGGGTCAGATTGATGACCACCAACTCGGCGCCAGGCTCGCCAACAGATCTCATATGGACATGACCCGGCGGGATGAACAGCAGATTGTGCTGATTATGCCCTATTTCCCCAAACAGGTTCAACTGGCTATCCGAATAGCATATATTGTTGTTCTTTATGGAAAACACCATGCTGATATAAGGGTGGGCGTTCCCTACCCTGATTTCCCTTGCTTGCGAGGTCGTGCAGGTATAATGCGCAAAATGAATGCTCTCAAATAAAGGCCTTTTTTGAAACCCGGCAATCTCTTCTTTTACGCCAGCGATCCTACTGCCATCGATCAACCATCCTTCCTTTCCAAAGAAAGAACCGGCATGCCCATCCTCGCTGGGGAAATCACTAAAGCTGTTCCCGCGCGTCCTTTCTTCATAAACAACTGATGCGTATACTGTTTCCTTCATGGTCTAGCGAACAATTCAATGGAAAACCGGATAATGGCCGCCTATTTCTTAGCGGCAATTATACATCTATTTAAAGGCAAAACTGTCACAAATCTGTCAAACACTGTTATGAAGTTGATAACATGTTCATTAATAGATAATTGCAAAAAGATAAATTCTCCCTTTAAAGGCATCATTTTTCCGTTTTCAGACATCGCGCCTGGCGAATTTTGCATCTTGAAAAAACTGGCGCTGGCAGCCCCTGAAAAGCATATATATTAAAAAAATGCTTTATCAATTGCTGGTTGCGCCGCTGGATCGACGATGCCAACCGCAAACCATAGCGGATGATCTAAAGCGCCGGCGACTACCGGCAAGAAATCCCTCAACCAAAAACCAATATTACAAAATACGGAAAAGCCTTATGGATATGTTAAGCTACGCCCCAAATACAACAATGAAATATGCTAAGCAGAATGATATTAAATAGTAACATAAAAAAACCGGTATCAATTGGGTTAATAGTTGATCGTTCGGTTTTATGGGTATCAGAAAAACCAATATCTTTCACCGTCTAACGTATAATTGCTATCGCCTAAATATTAAAAAATAGTGAAAATGAAACATACATTAATTGCCTTTTTGACCCTTGTATGCCTTAACGCCACAGCGCAACAACAATTGAATAGCAATACGTTGATGAGCGCTGATTTCTGGAAAACCAAACCAACCATAGAACAGGTAAAAGCAGAAATTGCCAAAGGCAACAGCCCTTCACAAGCCGATGCGGCTTCCTGGGATCCTACGGCAAGGGCCATTTTGAATGACGCTCCTTTTGAAACCATCAAATTCATGGTGGAGCAGGAAGGCAACGGCGTTACCAAAAAAACGCATCATAGCGCATCCTATTTGCACTGGGCGGCAGGAAGAGGAAATATACAACTGGTAACTTATTTAATCGAAAAGGGCTCGGACCCAAACCTGTCCGACAGTCACGGGTATACGGTAGCGGCCAATGCCGCCATGAACGGAAATAAAAATACCGCTATCTACGACGCCCTATTGAAGGCCGGCGTAGACCTCAAACAAAAGAATGAGGACGGCGCTACCCTGTTAATGCTGGCAATACCGAGAGACAATGACCTAACGATAGCAGACTATTTTGTATCCAAAGGTTTATCGTATAATGATAAAGACGATTATGGAAGTACGGTTGTTGACTATGCGGCGAAGCTGGGCAACAAGGAATTAATTGAAAAATTAATGGCCAAAGGGCTAAAACCAACCAATAACGCGCTATTCTTTGCAACCCAGGGTTCCAGGATGTCTCAAAATGGCATTGAAACCTACAAGTATTTAGTTGAGACTCTTAAATTAAATCCTAAAGCCATTTATACTAAAAACGGCTCGACTATCCTGCACCCGTTGGTACTCCGTCCTAATATGGAAGTTATCAACTATTTCCTCTCAAAAGGGGTAGACCTCAACAAAAAAGATAACGAAGGCAATACGGTATTAATGAATGCCGCCGGAGGAAGGGATGCTTCTTTAATTGCTACTTTGATTGCCAAAACCGCTAATATTAATGCGGTGAACGACAAAGGAGAATCTGCCCTGACCAAGGCTGTGGCCGGCGGTTCAGCTGAAGTAGTCGCTTTATTATTAAAAAACGGCGCGGATATTAATGTGGTAGACAACGACAAACGCAACCTGGCCTATCACTGGTTCAATTCATTCAGGGAAGGCCGGCCGGCCGGCCCCCAGGGCGCTGTTCCATCAGGAGATGATTTTGCGAAAAAACTCGCTATTCTAAAAGGAAATGGTCTTGATGTAACCGCCCCGCAAGGAGACGGCAGTTCCCTGTTCCATTTAGCTGTAGCCAAAGAAAGTACGGCATTACTAAAAAAAGCGGCTGAATTGGGCGCAAATATAAACGCACAGGACAAAGAAGGCGCAACCGCTTTGCACAAGGCGGCATTGATTGCCAAAGACGAGAAAATGTTAAAAACCCTAATTGAATTAGGCGCAAAAAAAGAATTAAAAACAGAATTTGATGAAACGGCTTATGATCTGGCAAGCGAAAACGGATTCCTGAAAAGCAATAATATCTCCATCAGTTTCTTAAAGTAAAATTATGACGATACAGGTAAGGTTTATATTGGCAGTCTGCTTATTCCTGCTGGGTCGACCGGTATTTGCGCAAACCGCCAATTACAAATGCATGATTCAGATGATCAGTTATCAGGGCGAAAAAGCCTATGTAGCTATTTCACTCATCAATCCCAAAGGCGAATACGAAAAAACCCTTTCTATGCGGGGCCCCGACAAACAATGGTACAACACCTTAAAAGACTGGCATAAATTTCAGACCGAAACCAAAGCAAAAATAAGCGCTATAACCGGCGCCTCCGTAGGCGGAGGCGACCGGGCTGTTGTTACGCTTGAAATAGATAAAGCAAAAATCAATGCCGGGTATACCCTGCGTTTTGAAAGCGCGGTAGAGGAGCAAAACTATCACGTAAAAGACGTGGAAGTTCCGCTCAGCGCTGCCGGCCTTGCCGCTAAAACAGACGGCAAAGGATATATAAAATACGTGCGTTTCAGCTCGAATTAGTTATTGTCGCGAACAGATTGTCCCGCCGACAGCCGGACAGATTTTTTTATTAAATTGGAGAAATCTTTTGAAGAAAGAATGTATTTCCCCTATGAAAGCGCCAATGACAGCAAGAGCTTATCCATCATTTAAAACCAATAATGATTATTTCAATATGGAGATATAGCCACCTAGCCCTGGCTATATCTTCTTTTTTATTACTTATTGCAGCATCGGTTACCGGTATCTTTCTTGCGTTTGAGCCGGTTATCGAAAAAGCGAATAACTACAAATCCGAAAGTTTCGATACGCTGACGCTTGCCCAAACTGTGCCGTTACTAAAAGAAAAATTCAGCGGCATACAGGAAATCATTGTTGATGATAATGATTTTGTGATTATTCAATATGCCGAAGAAGAGGGCGGCGATAAGCAAGCTTATGTAAACCCCGCAAACGGCGAAATAGTAGGGCTTCCAAAAGAGCAAACGCCATTTTTTCAATGGATGACGGCCATGCACCGGTCGCTGTTTTTGAAAGAAACCGGGAGGATATTGGTGGGCATCTCAGCGTTTTTGCTCACGCTTATAGCGGTCTCAGGCATACTGTTGGTGGTACAACGGCAGAACGGCTGGAAAAACTTCTTCTCCCATGTAGAGAAAACCGGCTGGGCGCAATACTATCACGTGATATTCGGCCGCATTTCGCTTTTCTTTATTTTAGCGGTAGCCCTTACCGGCGCTTACCTGGCAGCGTACCGCTTTATTCCGCCGCCCATAAAAGCGTCTGAAAAAATTAACGAGGAAACCATTAAAGAAGAGCCTGAAACAGACGTTGTGCAGTTTATCGTATTTAAAGAAACGCCGCTTTCACAACTGCAGCAGTTACAATATCCTTTTTCAGATTTTCCGGAAGACTTTTATAATGTAAAGTTGAAGGACAAGGAAATCTGCGTTAACCAATTTACCGGCGATATACTGGCGGAAGTACAATATACCAAAACCTACCAGTTGGCCAACTTCAGCCTACGCTGGCATACGGGCAGGTCGGGTAGCATATGGGCGGTCATCATGGCGGTAACATCGGGCTATATTCTATTCTTTATTTATTCAGGATTCGCTATTACGTTAAAACGCCGGCGCGGCAAGTCTAAAAATAAATTCAAAGCGAGCGATGCGCATATTGTTATATTGGTAGGGTCGGAAAATGGCAGTACTTTTAAATTTGGCGACGCCGTGTATAGACAACTTATTAAACATGGCGAAAAAGCTTTTATCACCGATCTAAGCGCCTATGCAACTTATCCCGCGGCAAAACATTTTTTAATAATGACCTGTACTTATGGTCAGGGAGAACCGCCCTCAAACGCTAAAAAATTTATTGCACGATTGGCTCAATATCCGCAACAGCAAAACATACAGTTTTCAGTTGTTGGCTTCGGCTCCAGAAGCTATACGCATTTTTGCCAGTTTGCTTACGACGTTGAAGCCGCATTATCGGCAACCGCATGGGCTAAAAAACTTCTGGACGTATATACGGTCAATGAGAAATCGCCGCAAGACTTTAGCGCCTGGTTAACAAAATGGACAAAGCAAACGGGTTTTACGGTAGTAATGCCTAGAGAACTATTAAGCGCCAATAATAGCGGCCTTAAAAAACTTTTGGTAACGGATAAAACCGCGGTCGATGCAGACAATACTTTTCTCATTCGTTTACAATCCCGCCAATTCAAAAAGGCCGCCTCCGGAGACCTGTTGGCCATTTATCCAAAAAACGACCATAGGGAAAGACTGTATTCTATCGGAAAGATCAATAACGAGATACAACTGAGCGTAAAGCTGCATGAACACGGTTTAGGTTCTGCCTTTTTAAATAGTTTGAACAATGGCGATAGTATAAAAACCAGGGTGATAAAAAACCAGCATTTCCGTTTCCCCAAAAATGTACCGCGCGTCGTTATGATATGCAATGGAACCGGCATTGCTCCTTTCTTAGGAATGATCAACGAAAACAGAAGCAAAACAGCCATCGATCTGTATTGCGGTTTTAGAACAAATGCCTCCTTTGCATTATATGAAGGCTTCTTAAAACAACAACTGGTCAATAAAAAATTGAATGCCTATAAAGTATGTTTATCAAGAGAAGCTCAAAAAGAATACGTTAGCCATAGGATTTTAAAGGACAAGGAATATGTTTGGAATATATTGCGCGCGGGCGGCGTAATCATGATTTGCGGTTCGCTAACCATGCAAAACGACGTATTAAAAGCATTAGAAATAATCTGTCAGGACAATGGCAATGCTTCATTAGAAACATTTATTGCGTCTCAAAAGATCCTTACAGATTGTTACTGATAAAATTTCATTTTAATGCGCTTATTAATATTCATTCTTCCCTTTCTTATTTGCATAAACGTTACGGCGCAGGTAAAACGCACGCGCGACGCTTTTTTGATGGGCGGTCGTTTTGAAATAATATTGATCGCTGAAGATTCTTTAACAGCTGAAAAACATATCGACTTTGTTATTGCAGAGATAACAAGAATAGAATATTTAATTTCGGACTGGATACCTGCAACGCAGGTCTCTTTAATAAATGCCAATGCCGGCATACAACCTGTAAAGGTTGATAAAGAATTAATAGACCTTACGGAACGCGCTATTCAAATAGCCGAATTAACCAATGGCGCTTTTGATATCAGCTTTGCCGCTATGGAAAAGACCTGGAAATTCAACGGCGATACCATGCAAATGCCCGCGCGCAAAGCAGTAAAAAAAGCAAGAGAAAAAGTAGGATATAAAAACATNNGGCTTTGGCGCTTTGGGCGAAGGCTATGCAGCAGACAGATGTAAGGAAATAATGCTTGCTAAGGGCATAACGGCGGGTTTGATAAATGCTACAGGAGATATACAAGCATGGGGTAAAGAGCCCGACGGACAACCGTGGACCATAGGCGTCAACGACCCTTTTAGATTTGGAGAGCTGATTGGTATTCTATCCGTAGAAGGAGCGATAACAACCTCCGGCAGTTATGAAAAATATGCCATCATTAACGGCAAAAGATATGCGCATATTATTAACCCCTCGACCGGCTATCCCGCTTCGGGCCTGACAAGCGTAACCGTGACAGGACCAAGCGCTGAGTTCGCCAATGCCTTAAGCGCTTCTATAATGGTATTGGGAAAAAGGAAGGGATTGCAATTGATCAAATCGTTCCCCGCCTATTCATGTTTTATTATTGCAGATAATGGCAAATATTATGCTTCGAAAAACTTTGATATGATCGACTCTCCTACCCGATCAGCGTATTCCAGATGATATCATGGACCTGGACGGCGGTTATTTCCGTTTTATCAGCAACGCCAGAAGAGATCAGCACAGGATAATAAGAGGGATCGCAAAATAAACTTCCATGCGAGCCCTTTACCAGGCTGGCGTCCAGGGGGATCACATCCATAACATAACGGAAACCTGCTTTTTTTCGCAATAGCTTATAGGCTGCGCGCGTCTTGGAGCGCATAAACAACTCCACGGGATCATACCCTGGCTTCTTGTGAATATCCACTGCCCGGGCATAGTCTGGCGCCCTGGCGTCGTCGAGCCAGAAATAATAAGCAAACCAACTGCTGTTGTCCGCCGCCAACACCAGGTCTCCCGCCCTTTCATGATCAATATGGTATTGCTTCTGGGCCTCGCGATCCAATACCAGGGCCACTCCCGGTAAGGAGCCGACCAATGCTTTTACCTGGCGTTCTACGGAGGGATCGTTGATATAAATATGCGCTACCTGGTGATCGGCAACCGCGAAAGCCTTAGAAGCTCCGGCGTCGAGCAGTTCCAGGCCGCGCTCGACCCTTATGCCGAGCAAACCGTTTTCCCGAAGCGCCCTGTTGATATAGACTGGCCTGTTTATGGGAGAGATGCCGTATTCGGACAAAAGGATGATCCGGGCGCCTGCGGCGGTATAATAATCAACCAATTGTTCCACTACGCGATCGATCTGCTGGAGATCGGCGCTGATCTTCGACAGGTCGTCGCCATATTTCTGCAGGCAATAGTCGAGGTGCGGCAGGTAGATAAGCGATAGCGTAGGATGATATTTCCGATCCGTATAAATGGAAGCATCGGCGATCCACTGGCTGGAACGGATATTCGACCCCGGCCCCCAGAAGCTGAAAAGCGGAAACTGCCCCAGCTTATCCTGCAATTCATCCCTGAGTTCCGCAGGATGCGAATAACAATCCGGGACCTTACGGCCATCGGCCAGGTAATTGGGGCGGGGCGTAACCGAATAATCGGCGCCGGAATACATATTATACCACCAGAACATTTGAGCGACCGTAAAGGAAGGATCGATCTTTTTCGCCTTCTCCCATATCTTTTCGCCCTGCACCAGCTTATTGGATTGTTTCCAGAATTTCACTTCACACTCCACCCTGTCGTACCAACCATTACCCACGATCCCATGTTCGCCCGGCCATTTACCGGTTAAGAAGGTCGATTGCACCGAAGTGGTCACCCCGGGCAAAACCGGTTTGATGGTTTGCAACTGATTGGCGGCGATATATTTTTTTAAGAAAGGCGTATGATCGCCTATCAGCGAAGAAGACAATCCAACAATATCAATTACTGCGGTCTTATGCATGTTTTACAGATTCAATGATTAAGCAATCCGTTAACCCATTGTATTTCCCTGATGATCGACGCATCCAGCGGCGCTTTTATCTCGTCCGGCAATACTTCCCAGGTATAGGTCTCTATTTCGAGGTGCCTGGTAAAAGGCGTCTGGCGCTGGATATGCAGCGTTGCCGCGATATCCTCCTGCGTAGATTGCAATACGCCATAATCCCGGAGGAAGACCGGAACATGATAATGCGCCCTCCATTCCGCAGCGGCCATATCTTGCGCATCTGCCAGCGCCAGGGGCATATCTGCATATCTTTTCAGCTGCCCGTCCTTTTGTTTGGCCACGACCTGGTGCAGGTACACCGGTTCGTCGAAAACTTTAAAAGCATCCATCACAGCTCTCCTGCCGGCCATATCCTCCGGAATACTGGCTTTCAGCGCGGCGCTGATCTGTAGCTTACCGATCTTAATCCCAAGTCCGCGCAATTGCCGGATAACCGATCCGTGATCTTCATATCCCACGGCAAAATGACAAACATCATAACACAATTGAACATGCTCCTTCAGCGCAGGTATCGCCTGATCCTCTTCGTATCCGAATTTTTCCAGTAAATACGCGGCGCCCAGGGGCAGCAGCCAATCCGTATACCATTCTATAAACTCAACGCCGTTTTCCAACAGGCCGTCAGGCTCGGGTTCTATATCGATATGTATTGATTTCCCGGTCGTTCTTTTAATCTGAATAAGGGTTTCCACAACCTGCAGCAGGTTCAACGTAGCCGTTTCAAAAATGCTATCCCAGTCCTCGCGATCATGCCAAAACCTATAGGTCAGGGGCGAGGTAGAAATTCCCCCTTCCATATCCGGGGGCAGCAACGCCGCCAATACCTGCGCCAGCCGTATCGTATAGGATACGCGGAGGGCAGTCGTCCAGTCCGGCTGATGCACCCTGTCCTTCACCTGCTCATGATGAAATCCTCCATAAGGAAACCCGTTCATGGTAAACACATAAGCGTCCTGTTCCTGCAGCCACTGCTTGAATGTTTCGAGGTTCTGTTCCTTGCGCAGTTCCAGGCTTGCGGCATTCGCCAGCCTTAGCCCGATGCCAAAGGGCTTATCGGGCGATACTTTTTTTTTAATATTCGGAATATGGCGCTGAAGCTGGTCAAAATGATCTGCCCAGGTTTCTCCCGCATGAATATTGGTACAATAGGTCAGTTGTCCGTATGGCGTTTGCATGATCAATGTTTTGATGAAAAGGAGGAAACCCATTGGACCGACCGGATCAGGATATCCGTATCCAGCTCATGCGTTTCTTCCCCGCTTCCGATGGCCGACAATAACATGATCGTTAACCGTCCGCCCAGGTGTTCGCGAAATTCGTTCAATCCTTTCAAAATAGGGCTCTCCCCGTCCCTGATCTCCATCAGCGGATGCGTAAGAGCAAAGCCCAGCGCCGTTAATACGCTGAGGATATCCCTGGCATCTTCCTCTTTCAGCATACCGGATAAAAAAGAATAAGCGCTGTCCAGGGCAATGCCCATTGCCACCGCCTCCCCGTGCCTTATGCCGAACCCCGAAAGCTGCTCCAGCTTATGCGCGCTCCAATGGCCAAAATCGAGCGGTCGCGAGGAACCCATTTCAAAGGGATCTCCCCCGCGTATATGTTCCATGTGCAGGGCGGCGCAACGTTTTATCAGGTATTGCATAGCTTCCATATCCCGGGACGCCAGCGCGCCCGCATTCTTTTTTATCCATTCAAAAAAAGCGCTGTCTTTGATCAGGGCCACTTTTACCGCTTCCGAGATACCGGATCGCCAATCTGCATCGGAAAGCGTGGTCAGAAAGAAAGAATCGTTAAAGACTGCTACGGGCGGCACAAAGGATCCGAGAAAATTTTTCTTTCCCAGGTAGTTAATGCCGTTTTTGACGCCCACGCCCGAATCGTTTTGCGAGAGTACCGTAGTAGGGATCCTGATATGCCTGATCCCGCGGTGCGATACGGCGGCCGCATATCCGACGAGGTCGAGCACAGCGCCGCCTCCAATGGCGACAATATAGGAATGCCGGTCGATGCCGAAACGATCCACTGCGCGAACGATCTCATAAAAATACTGCTCTGTATTCTTACAGCTTTCGCCTCCCGGCGCGATCATGATCTCCCTGATTAAGGTAAAAGCAGGCAGGTCGCTGAAATAATTGGTTATCTGGTCCGGCAAATCGGGATGGCATGCTGCAACCCCGCCATCCACTACAAAAAAAACCTTTTTCGCTTCCTCCCCTGAAACGCCGTTCAGGAAATCCCGGAACACAGGATTGGCCGGCTCAAATAATTTATGGGTGAAAAAAACATTGTATTCAAACCTCACGCTAAACGCTTGCTGTAAATGATTCATTTCTGTGCTTTCTGATAATGATTTAGGCCTTGCAATAATAATATAGTCTATGCTAAAAATAAGTTATTGCGGAACATTGCCCTCAGGTAACGGCAAAAAGTTTCGCTAACAACAGGGAAACCGGCAGCAGCAGTAAGATCGCCAATGCAAAATAAGGAAATCCAAATGCGGAGGCCCAGGCGGCATTCATAATGATCAGCGCCAGCACGCCCGCTTTTACCGCTTTCCCGATCAGGGGGCCTGCGGGATGGCGAATGGCTTTTAACAATGGAGGAAAGATCATCAATGCGAATAAAGCCGTAAAAACAGCCGCTATTCCCAATGCCTGGCGATTGGCCGCAGCCAGAAGAATGCTTAATATCACCGCCGCATATAGCAATGCGGCGCCATACAGCGTAGTTTGTTTACCTCCGTGCACTTCTCCCCTGCTGATCATGGTAATTGCGGCCACATAGATCACCGGAACGATGCTGATCCATCCATACTGCTCCAATACCTGCGGCGCAATACTCATTCCCAGCAATAAATTCAGTCCCCGGCAAATGCCCATATTCAGGGGACCTAAAAAAGAATGGTGTTTGGACCATTTATCGTATACCAGGGAAGCAAGCGCAATACCTATTGCCAGCAATCCGGAGAGGGAGAAGGGCCCCGGTTCATGGACCAGCGACGCGGCCAATATTCCAAGAAGCAATAACGCCGCGCCGAATACCATTGCAGCCCTCTTGCTGATCAAACCGCTGGGTATCGGCCTTTCCGGGCGTTCCAGCCGGTCGAGTTCCGCGTCGAAAACATCGTTAAAGACCACTCCTCCCCCGTACAATCCTATCGTAGCTATGGTCAACAGCGCGATGGGAACAGGATCCCATTCGGGCCCGGATAGATATCCCGCAACCGCGATACCCGCTAAAATATCAGAGACCGCCGTAACGATATTAGCCAATCTCATCAAACGCAGGAAGCCGATAAGCTTAAGCGCATTCATGTGCTTACCTGATAAAGATTGAGTTTTTATCGATTTTCGGAACCTGTCCCCCGCGAAGCACCGTATTTCCGCCAAACTTCAGGCTTTGATCAATGGTCTTGACGGCGGAAAAATCCTCTTCGCTGATCTGGCCGCTTTGTCCGAATGCAGTGATCGCATTCTGATAGGTTACCAGGCGGATCGTCTCATCCGGAATGCCGCGTATCTTCATCAGGGCGGCCGTTTTGGGCACCGCGAGCGGATCGCTGATTCCCCAGTCGGCCGCCGAATTGATCATGATGCGTTCGGGGCCGTACTGTTTTACCAGTTCCACCATCCGTTCATTGCCCATTTTGGTGAAGGGGTAGATCGTAAACGCCGCCCAGAAGCCCCTGTCCAACACTTCTTTCACAGTTTCCTCGTTGTTGTGGTCCACGATCACCATGGCCGGATCCAGCCCGTGTTCCAGGGCGATGTCCATGCTCCGCGACGCGCCTCTTTTCTTATCCCGGTGCGGGGTATGTATCTGCACGGGAAGGCCGGCTTCTTTTGCCAGGTCCAGCTGCAGCCGGTAATATTTTTCCTCCGCGGCCGTCTGATCGTCAAAACCGATCTCGCCGATGCCGACCACGCCCTCTTTGTACGCAAAAAGAGGCAGGATCTCCATCACTTCCTCTGCCAGCGGCTCATTATTCGCTTCGCGCGAATTCAATCCGATCGTACAAAAATGTTTAATGCCAAATTGCGAAGCGCGAAAACGCTCCCATCCGACAAGGCTGCTGAAATAATCCCTGAAGCTTGCCAGCCCGGTGCGCGGCTGCCCCAACCAGAAAGCCGGTTCGATCAGGGCGACAACGCCCGCATCCGCCATCGCCTGGTAATCGTCGGTCGTACGGGATACCATATGGATATGGGGATCAAAAAAGCGCATTCCCCTTACCTGTTCCAGGTAAGACATATCCTTGATCCCGGGCTGAAGGTTCTCTTCGGTTATAGTATGACTGCAACACATATCTTAATGAATTATTTTTTCAAACAATATATAACAACAACGATCTTACGGACTGCGCTTTCTTATGCAGGAGATCGCCCGGATCTATGCGGGCTCTGCGATCTTTTCCGCCAGTATCTGCCAGCTTAACCGCCCGCTTTCAATAGCCGATCTAAGCCCGATATTTTTATCCAGCAGGGCTTTCGCCGGGGCATAGCCGCTGTCGCGGCAGGCCAGCGCGCCCGCTTCCCTGTCCAGCGCATCCTCGCTGTTTGCCAGCCGCTCTATGTCGGGGAAAATGCGTTCATCGATAAACCTGCCGACGCAGCGCCATAACTGGGGATTCACCGGGCGGGAAGCCGCCCATCTTTCATGAGCATAATCGGATATAGTATTGGCCAGGTCTTTATTGCTCCGGCGATCGAGCCCTATGATCAGGTGAACGGGCTTTTCCGTAAAGAAAGCTTTTAACACCAGCTGGTTCCAGGCCGGTTCCGGCAAATATTCAGCAGGATAAGGGTTATTGCAGATGATCGCCTGCAATACATCCCCTATATTACTGCGAATGCCTTCCGTGCAACGCCATATCCAATGCTGCGGATAAGCCAGTAAGGGCAGCGCAGCATAAAGAGCCGACAATTCATTCACTTCGGCGGTCAGGAAGAGGCCTTCAATAAAACCCGTATATTTTTCCCTGTCTGAAGGGTCCGCATGCAACAAAAGCCAAACCCTGCCCAACCTGTCAGCCGTCCATCCGCTGATAGACAATCCAGGCCTGAGGGACTGTATTAATTTGTTTTGCTCCTCCGTAAGGGTAATGATCGATTTGCCTGTTTTGCGGGGCATCGCCACAAATGCGCTGCCCCATACGATAACGCTACTCTCTTTAAGGATCTTCTCCTGCAGCCAGCTCCATGCCCCGGGCGAGATATTTTCCCGGGCGATTTCCGAAAGCAGGGGCTTTAACCGGTCGGCCTGATAATCAAACATAGACTACGCTTTGATACGCCATTCGACAAAATGACGGCTAAATAATTCATTCAATGCTTTATCATGGATTTCGGTAGAAATTCCCTGCAAAGATAACCCCTTTGCAGCGATTGCCGCCTTTTTAGGCGGATATTGGGCAGGCGGGAGCGAAACCGTTAACGCTGCCATCGCTCTTTTAATTCCTGCAGATTATTTTCCTTTTTCAGTCTGTTCCGGTAATCCTTAAACAGGCTGTACCATTTAAGTCGCAGCACCCCGAGAATCCCTTCCTTTACAATGCCCTTATGCATTTTAGAGACTCCGTATTTGCGGTCTTCAAAAATGATCGGGATCTCGACAATGCGGAAGCCCAGTTTCCAGGCGGCAAATTTCATTTCTATCTGAAAGGCATAACCGAGAAAATGGAGGCCGTCGAGATTAATGGATTCAAGCGTTTCTTTTTTATAGCATACAAAGCCCGCGGTAGTATCCTTTATCGGCATCCCGGTGATCAAACGCGTATAGAGCGAGCCTCCTTTCGACAACCATATCCGGTTACGCGGCCAGTTCACGGCTCCCCCGCCCTGTACGTACCGCGACCCGATGGCCATATCGGCCTGGCCGCTTTTACAAACCTCGTACAACCGGGGAAGATCGGCGGGATTATGCGAAAAATCGGCGTCCATTTCGAAAATATACCGGTAGCCTTTCTGCAGGGCCCATTTGAACCCGTGTATATAGGCTGTTCCCAGACCCAGCTTACCCTTTCTTTCCTCCAGGAACAACGCATCGGGATATTCGGCTTTTAACGCGCTCACAATGCCTGCCGTTCCGTCGGGAGAACCGTCGTCTATGACCAATACATGAAAGCCCTGGTCCAGGGTCATAATGGCGCGGATAATATCGCCGATATTCTCCCGTTCATTATAGGTAGGTATGATAACAAGCTTTTCCACTAATCACCCCTTCTTTAACATCATGCGATTAAAAACTTCCGTGAGCTTCTGCTTGGTGTGCAGGGGAAAATCCCCCTTCATCATCCAGTCATAATATTGCGGTTCGGCTTTGAGCACCTCGGTCACCGGGCGGCCCTTATGTTTTCCGAAATTAAATACCTCCACTCCTTTCTCCATGATCATCCTCCTGGCAAAATCGACCGTATGCTCTTCGCCGATACAGGCGAGAATGCTGTCCACAGTATTGCCCAATTGCGCATATCTTTTTACCTGCGACTGCAGCACTTCCCAGGTGGCCAGCGCGTCGGCTTCCGCGCTATGCGCCCCGGCAAGATCCTGGTTACAGTAAAACTTATATGCGGCGGCCAGCGTGCGCTGTTCCATCAGGTGAAATATTCTCTGCACGTCAAGCAGCCTCCTGGCTTTAAAATCAAAATCCAGTCCAACTCTCAGAAATTCTTCCGCCAGCAGGGGGATATCAAAGCGGTTGGAATTATAGCCTGAAAGATCGGCATTGTCAATAAACTGTTTGATCTCATTGGCAACCTGCCGGAATGTAGGAGCATCCTTTACCATTTCATTGCTGATGCCGTGCACTTCAACAGAAGATGCGGAAATAGGCATTTCCGGGTTGATCAGTTTTCTTTTAACGGATTTACTGCCGTCGGGCATGATCTTCACGATGGCAATTTCGACGATGCGATCAGCGCTCAGGTTCATTCCCGTGGTTTCCAGGTCGATAATAGCCAGCGGCTTGGATAATTGTAGCATAAAATGTAATGAAATGATCTAATAGTAACTCTTTACCTGTATGGATTGATAAAAATACGCGCTCTAAAACAAAACGCGGCTGACTTTCCTCATCTCCCGTATACTCTGCCGGTTATTTCACAAATGTAAGCATATCTGCGCCGCTAAATTTTCCGCTTGTCCAACGTTCCGTTCCGGGATAAAGAAAACAGGCCGCTCTTGAGAAAAAATTCAATAAATTAATATAAACAAATGATTATCATTTAATTACATTAATTTTCAGTTAACAAAAGGACACCCGGCAACCCTGACAAGGCCCGGTTAAAACACATTGCGAACAACCCGTAAAATACATCATGAGCAATGCTTTCATGCGGCAGGAACAGATCATTTTTTTTCTTAAAAGTCCGGAGAAGCTTGCATAAACGGGATTTTATTATTTACTTTGAAAATGACTACGCCCGCTGCGGGCAGTCAGCGTCCAATCCTACAAATTTCCCATAACACCATCCGCTTCCTCTGAATTTCCTGATGATCGTTGATCCCTTTTCATCAGGTTTTATTCATTCACTTTAAATACCTCAAAAATGAAAAGGAAGCTTATCATTCTGGCGCTAGCATGCGTTACCGCAATTGGATTCACCTCCTGCACCGCGCAAAAAGGCTGCAAATCAACGCATGGTTTTGTCGGTTACAGCGGCAGATAATCAAGAACCATCTTTTTTAATGTTTTATAGTATCAAAGGTTACCTTGCAAGGGTAACCTTTTGCTTTTGCCAACAACGGGACCGGATATGGCGGCGGACTACCGCGCGATCCATCCTCAAATGATAAATAAAACTGCTATGGACTGGATACCCTTATACCAGGAATCGCAATTGGAAGAGATCCGGCAAAGATCTTTTTCCAGGGCGCAGGCGATCCTAAAATACAGCGTGCTGTGCTCGCTCAGCGCGACGATCAAAGACCGGCTGGATCGATCCGAAGCTGCCGCAGACGCCGACTTTTACTGGCTTGACCTGATCCGCTACCGTTCTATTTCGAATGCAATAGCGGAATCATACGGCGTTACGCACAAATCGCCCCAGATCCTATTGATCCGAAACGGGCAATGCGTTTACCATGAGAGCCATATGGGTATTTACATGGAAAAACTCAATAAGATCTTAACAGAACAACAGGAAAATGCAGGAAAATAGAAGAAGACAACGCGGAGTTCCTGGTAAAACTGCGCGAAAGGAAGGAGGGTTCGGCCTTTTTGTAAGGCTGTAGGGAAAGAAGCGGCGTTCAGTTCCTTTTATAAAACTGCAGGCTGACAGCGGGAGCAAAGCTTTTTTCGCTCAGCGTGAAAAAGCCATTGTTGTTATTGGCGAAAGCGACGGCTTCGCCCTGGGGCTCCAGCTGATAAGCGATAGACGTTCCTCCGCGTTTAAGTACATCCGGTATGGACTCGCCCGCTTTGCGCGTATAATAATAAAGAGAGGTATAGGTCTTTACGATGATCTCGCCGCCATCGGGAGACTGCGCTGCGCTGACCACGCCATTGTAATCGAGCGCGAGGTCAAACACCGCTTCATTAGCCGCTTCGGTTTGCTGGGGATAGGCCAGGCGGTACACCCCCGATTTGGCGTCTCTTTTGGTAATGATATAGATATCCTTCGAAACCCCGTCTACCAGGATCGCTTCGGCATCATGCGAACCGTCGGGATAGCTAAAGGTTATTTTATCAAACTGATCCACAGATGCTGCCGATAACAGGGGTTCTTCGAACCGGTAAATGGAATAGTCCGCATGAGTTTGATTGTTATCTCCTATATCCGCGATATAAAGATAGTTTTTATTGTCTCCGGGCCCCCTGGCCAAAGCCATGTCTTCCCAGTCGCGGTTAACCGCGCCGGTTAGCGGGATCGATCTTCCAACGCTGCCGTCATGTTGCACAGTGCGGATCTGCGGCGGATTGCCGCTGTCTTCCACCACCCACAGGTACCCTGGATTGGCTTTGCTATCGGCCATGCCTGAACTTTCGTCAATATTGCCATCCCGGAGCGGAAACAGTTGCGGCGCCGTCGCGTAGACAGGCTCCGGATCGCTGGTACCAGAGGCTTTCTGGCAACCTCCAACCAGCGGCAGCGGTATCAGCGCAGCCATCAGCAGCGACAATCCTCTTACCCGCCTGATCCTCCCAACTATCCATAAAGAAAGCATCAGCCAGATGACCGCTGCGGCAAAACCCGCCAGCACATCGCTGAGATAATGTACCCTGAAATAGATCCTGCTAAAACCAACAAGCGCGATCATAAGCGCGAGTAGCGGTATCAGCAGCTGTTTTATTTGTTGCCGCAGGGAACTGTTCCAGACCAGGTACATCAGCAATCCATAGAACGCCAAACCCGACATCGAATGGCCGCTGGGAAAGCTGAACCCTTCCACGCCCTCCAGGAGGGGGTCGGCAGGCCTGATCCTTCCGAAATAAGCCTTGAGCGCCTTATTGATCAACACCGTTCCCAACGATACTACCACTACCGTAATAAAAGAGGTCTTGTCTTTTTTCAGGAGAAGAAAATAAAGCGCCAGCAGGATATTGGCGGGCAAAAGAAAGGGAGTGGAACCCAGCGAGGTAAAGACAAAGAGTATCCAGGTATTCCAGTCGTTTATATAAGGCGCGATAAACTCAAAAACGCGATGATCCAGCGCATGATCGTTCATCCTGAACGTATAATTAACGATATAGGCAAAGCCCGCTATCGAACCTATGAACAGGATCGCCGCCGCGCCGGAGGAAACAATCCCCTGTCGGGCCGTTATTTTTCTAAGACGGTCTGAAACAAAGCCCATTTATCTTCCGCTGGATATTAGAATGCGTTTTTATTTCCCCTAAAGGTATTGTAAACGGTCAGGAACATGATCCTTATGTCGAGCCAGATGCTCCAGTTTTCCATATACCATATATCGTGCTCCACGCGCTGCTGCATCTGCATGATGGTTTTGGTCTCGCCGCGGAAACCGTTTACCTGGGCCCAGCCTGTAATGCCCGGGGTCAGGAATTGGCGGATCATATACTGGCCGATGACCTTTGAATAATCTTCAGTGTGTTTGAGCATATGAGGACGCGGACCTACAATACTCATCTCCCCTTTCAACACATTGATGAACTGGGGAAATTCATCAACATTTGTTCTGCGCATGAACTTGCCGATCTTTGTTAATCGCGAGTCGTTCCGGGTGGCCTGCTTGGAGTTTGCATCCTTGTTCACTTTCATACTCCTGAACTTATAACAGCGAAAAGGCTGATTGTCTCTCCCGCTCCGCTCCTGGATAAAAAACACCGGCCCTTTCGATTCGAGCTTGATCAGCAGCGCCATCAGGGGAACCAGCCAGGAGAGAACAAACACCATCACCAGCGAACTCACGATCACGTCGAATAATCTTTTTTTGATGCGGTTGCTCACGTCATTCAGCGGCTCGGTGCGGATAGAAAGCACCGGCATGTCCTTGAGGTAGTCGATATACACCGGTCTCTTGATAAAAAAGGAAAGATCGGGGATGATACGGAAACGGATGCACTCCTGGTCGGCCTGCATCATCAATTCATATATTTCGCCGTCCTGCTCCGGGCCAATGGTAGAATATATCTCGTTTACCTGGTATTGTTTGGCCACCTTTATCACCCCTCCTATATCGCTGACGATCGGATAATTGGACAACTCGTGCACATTTTCCGGCTCCTCGCAAAACCCGATGATCTCCGTATTCATTCCTTCCTCTTCAAGATAATGCACCAGCTTTTTAGCCGCTTCATTATAACCGATGATGAGCACCTTCCTCACCAGGTATTCCTGGTGGCGGAAATAGTGGCGGATCATCAGGTAAATGAACCTGTTTACCAGCAACATCATACCCATGCTCGCCAGTACCACGGAGATGAACAAACGCGATAACTGAAACTGCTGAAAGAAATACAGATACAGCATGACGATGCCAAGCCACCCGAAATAAACGCGCGTCGTCCGGCGGGTAAACAATTCGAAGCTATTGATATACTTCTCATTGTAGACATTCCCTACCCAGCAAACCAGCATCCAGGCCAGGTTGAGAAAAAGCCAGAAGCGGGCATAGATCACAAAATGGTCCACGGGGATGGTATCGCTCAGCCATAATTGCGTAACCAGTACGATCAGGTTCAGCGTGATAAGGTCGAGCCCTGCAAGCACCAGTTGCAGGAAACGAATAAATCTGTAATTCATAATATGTCAGGTTAAGGAAGGCATGCTGTCTGCGACGGGGCGCCGTTAGCGATTATGCGGGAACCGTCGCGTCGGCATAAAGGGTCAAAAGCTTTGCCACGATACGCGGAGCTGTTTTACCGTCCCACATTGGCGGAACGGCGCTTTTTTTCCAGTTGCCGGCAAGTAGCTTTTCAAGATAGGGAGCCAGGTTCGAAGGATTTGTTCCCACCAGTTCATTGGTCCCTTCTGTAACGGTTTCGGGGCGTTCGGTAGAATCCCTGAGCGTCATGCAGGGCACTTTTAATACCGTGGTCTCTTCGGTAATTCCGCCCGAATCGGTAATCACCGCCTTGGCATTTTTCACCATATAAATAAACTCCAGGTATCCCATCGGCTCTACCTGCAGCAAGCGGGGATGATGATACCTGATCAATTCCAGCTTCTGCCGGGTTCTCGGGTGCACGGGGAATACGATCGGCATGTCGCCGGTCCCATCCAGGATGGCGTCCAGCATCGCCTTTAACTTATAAGGATCGTCTACGTTCGCCGGGCGGTGAAGGGTGACCAGGAAATAATTGCCGGCTTTGAGCTTGAATGCGTCCCATATATCCGGCTGCTGCAACCGGTCCAGGTTAGCAAACAGAGTATCGATCATGGTATTGCCGACGAAATGAATGCGGTCTTCCGATATTCCCGATTTCCTGAGCTGCGCATTGGCAACCTCGCTGGTGGTAAAGAAATGATCGGTAATGGAATCGGTGACGATCCTGTTGATCTCTTCCGGCATGGTCATATCGCCCGAACGGATCCCCGCTTCCACATGCACGACGGGCACGCATAATTTTTTGGCTACAATGGAGCAGGCCATAGTAGAGGTCACGTCTCCCACCACCAACACTACATCGGGCCGGTGGGCGATCATATCTTTTTCAAACCGCACCATTATCGCCGCTGTTTGCTCGGCCTGGCTTCCGCCGCCGGCCTCGAGATTAACATGGGGTTCGGGAATGCCCAACTGCTCAAAAAAATCTCCGCTCATCTTTTTATCATAATGCTGACCGGTGTGAATAAGGCGAAAATCAATCTCGCGTCCCTGTTCTTTTGCGGCGTTGATGGCTTTGATGATCGGGGCCACTTTCATAAAATTGGGCCTCGCCCCCGCAATAATTGCAATGATCATATCTGTTTAAGTTTATTTTACTATTTGTCGAACTGCCTGGCAAAGCCTGCGATCGAAAGAAAACGACCCGAAATGCCGTCTACCTGTCTCAGGTTAGCGTTTGAAAAAGGCGATCTACAGCGGCGCGCCAAGCAACTCTTCGTATAAAGCCTTAAGCGATCGCATCACCGCTTCAGGCCTATACTCCTGCGAAAGCGCCAGCGAGCGGCGGCCATATTCACGAAGCAGCGCAGGATTATCCATTGCTTCCTCAAGAATGGATAGCAATTGCCATTTGTCGCCGGGGGTAAACAACCACCCGTTATGCCCCGGTTTCACAACCTCGGGAACCCCTCCCACCTCAGTGGCAATAACAGGTTTCGCAAAAGCCATGGCTTCCAGGATAGATACCGGAAGGCCCTCATAATAGGAAGGAAGGATATAGATATCGCAGGCCGAAAGCAGCTTCGCTTTTTCACCGCCTGTGACCCATCCTGCATACTTCGCTTCTCCCGAAAGTCCATCCTCTTTTATCCGGTTTTGGAGGCGCGCTGTTTCGCCATTTCCGGCAATGGTAATGCTGATCCTGTCTTTAAACTGTTCCGGGTTGGCGGCCAGGACATCAAGAAGATCAAAAATGCCTTTATGATCGCATATCAGTCCCAGAAACAATAAGCGAAGTCGTCCATCAGGGGCGGAAGGCTCGGGAAAGACCGGGGCTTCTTCTATGACATTATTCACTTTTTCGAGGCCCCTGAGCCGGAAATTGGAAGCATAATAAGATCTCCATTTTTCAGAAAGGCAAATGACCAGGTCCGCGCGCCCGAGGATAAATCTTATGTAGGGTCTCAGCAGCTTTGCGCCGGCATAAAACTGATCAAAACCTCCGCTATGAATATGCAGGATGGTTTTTTTACCGAAGAGCCTGCCGATCATCAACAAAAACGATTTGCGAAGGAAACTGCCTTTTGACGAACCATGAATATGCAGGATTTTAATTTCTTTATCTGTCAATAGCATTCTTATCAGCCTGATAACCGCCTGGCAATATGCCAATAGTTGTCCGGCTGCAGAAGCGCCTGAGTAATAGGTGGGGATGAATTTGAAAGGAGTAATATTGGCCGCATACACTTCCAGCACTGCGCCTATGCCTCCCCGATGATTTTTATAGTCGGGGCCTATATAAAGAACTTTCTTCATGATCGCCGCTTGCCTGCGCTATTATTGTCCATTTAACGATAAAGCCTGCTCCAGGTATATTTTAAAAAGATTATCCCATTCGTATCTGCTGTATTCCTTCCTGATCTCTTCTTTTTTATACAGCTCTTTTGAGCGCAATATTGTTCCAAACGCCTCTTCCATCCCTGCNNAGATATTCATAAGTCTTTGTATTCGGCTGCAGGGGGTACGGCATGACCATCGGGGTGAAGGATACGCCGCAGTTTGCATGCTTGAAAAAGATCGCTAACCTGTTCTGCGGAATAAACCCGGTTGTGTAAACGAAAGCTTGTAGCTGATGCTTTTGAATATATTGATTGATCTCTTCCAGTTCATTTCCGGGAGAAGAACCTACAACGATAAAGCGAACGGCAGAGCCGGGATTTTTTTGCAGGTATTGATGAAATCCCCTGACGCATTCGATGATGTTTCGCCGGCGCAGCGCGCCTACATACAAAAAAACATAGTCGTCGGTTTGAACAATCGGACCAAAGCGCTCCTGGTCCTCCCGGCTGATCGGATCATCGCCAAAATAGGCTCCTCCAAGGGGCAGCAATTTATATTTCCTGATCCCTATTTGTTTGGCGGCAGAGTCGGCGATCACCGAAACATGCTTATACAAGGTTGAAGCGATCAGGATCAAAAAATCAAAAAAAGCGCGTTTATATTTTTTCTTATGTATGGAAACCGTCCTGATGTCNNACATGGATCATGACGCGATCAAAATCATGCTCCTTATTACAAGCGGCCACAGCGCGGATAAACCGAAGATGGTTGAATACCTTGTTTTTTTTCCTGGGCACGTAGATAATATCCGGATTGCCTGGCTCTATCCGTTCTTTATTAAAGTCATAACATAAGTATTTAACCTCGTGTCCCTTGCTTTTAAGATAAGTATAGTACCTGTGATAGTCAACCAATAAGCCAAACTGGCTATGCGTTACCAAAAGTATTTTCATGAAGTCTCCAGGGTTTCAGTACGGTAGAGAGGCGAATTAAGATAATACACCAGTAAAAAATAGACCGCGCAAAAGTTCTGGTTCCGGAATACATCGTTGTAAAAAAGGGTTATGATAAACAGCAGCAGCAAAAATATCCCGAATTTATTGGTATGCCTGAAGTAGTTATTGGCATAGGCTATGAGCCAGAAAGTGCCGATTGTGAACAACAAACCGCCCTGGATCAATAAAATGAAAAGAAAGGGACGCGTGCCGGCTAACAACCATTGGTAGGTTAAGGCAAAATGCGACATGCCCAATACAGTTCCTCCTTTAAATACGCCATATTCGATCCCAAAAAAGAAGGTATTGGCCTGCTCGGAAATCAACTGCCAGGCAACGATAATTTTGGTAAGCCGCGGAATATCGTTCGACGAGTAAATATCTCCCGCCAGATATTCGCCGAGAAAATCGGCGGAAAATGCGCCGGCCATACTATTATCTCCGAAAGAATGCGAATTACTGCTATAATAAGTATTAAAAATAAAGAGAAAGACCGCTGCGGCGCCGAAAGCCAACAAGACGCTTTTCAGCCGCAACTTAATATAGATAAAAACAAACATTAAGGGGATCAGAATGAACGATACCTTGGTTTCATTGAGCAGAAGGGGCAGCAGACAAAAATATAACAGCCCGATCTCCAGCAGGTGTTTTTTAAAATGCGACATAAAATAAACCAGGCAGATCACCGACAATGTCAGTACCCCGCTGCCCTTGTCGCCCAGGGTTCCGCCCACAAAATCGGAAGGCCCGTGTTGGGCAAACTGAAGATAGGCAACGGGAATCTGCGCAATCAGGAAGAAACCCGCATATTTCTTTAGTATCCCGATGTATTCCCTGGCCGTTTCCTCATTCCCTTCCGCAAAGATCTTATTGTAGAAAATAATCAGGCAGGGCAAGATGATCACTTCCCTGAGCCCGTTAAGAGTAGAGATGAAGGAGGATTCGTTATAAGAAAAATTAAGGACAACGCAGGCTGCAAGAAAAAACAGGATATAAGCCAATCCTGAACGGATATAAGAAATGCTGGTCAGCGCCAAAAGAAAGATCATTGCATCGTACAAAAAATACAACGCCGTTTTACTTGAACCCATAAAGAGATCGGTAATAAATCCCGAGAAGCCGGAAATATACAGCAACAGGACAAAAATAACCTTATCTATAGGACGCAAGAAACTCTGCATGATTACGGCTTTACCAACTCATTAAGGGCGGTTCTAAGAAAAAATCCTTTTCTTACCTTATCGGCAAAAAGCGCTACATTTTTTACGTATTCCTTATACTGCTCCTCCGTTATCCGGTTCCCTATCGTTTCCAGTTCATGAAAACGCTCAATGGCAAAACCGATATTGTTTTGGAGAATAAAAGGGGCTATAGCCGCTTCCTTCCAAACGATAACAGGTAATCCAAGGGAAAGATACAGAGAAAATTTGTGGGGATTATTATAACGTATATAGTTGCCGAAAACCCCTTCGCAGGTTTCCAGGCTGGAGCCTTCCCAAATCAACCCGAAATGATAATTCTCGCCCAGATCAGGGGTATGGGGATCAAAGACGCCTTTATAACTGATCCTCGCGCAGCCATTCAGTTTTTCGGGCTCGAAATACTGGCCATAGACGCAGAGTTCCACATTGTCCAGTTTCTCCATGCCTTTTTCATAGAGATAACCGGCCTTCCTATATGCTAGATTACCGGCATAGAATATTTTTACAGGCTTGCCGACGGATGGAGCGTAAAAATCTTTTGCCGCAGGCAGGCAATAGTCAAACGCCTGCAGGTCGACCAGTTTTTTCTTATACCCCTTCTGCCGCAGCCATGCCGTCATAGACGCATTGTGAGAAATCAGCCCATCAAACATTTTCAGGAAAAACATATCTTCCCGGTTAGACGAGCCCTCTCTTAAGGAAGCAATATCATGAACCACTCCATAGAATTTCACCCTTTTCACCCGGGAGAATAAATAAACCATAGCGATCCTTTTACGGATCGAGCAGGGATACTCCAGCACTATATGGGTTTCGCCGGGAACAACAAGGCGGGAAAGCGTTTTCCAGAACTTAACAGCGTCCGACGCCTTCCTGATGGGCGGAAAATAAACGGTATGATAACCTTCTTTTTCCAATATCTCCCGCACATCGACCCTGGCTTTTAAGCCCGCGGTCTTGTCTTCATGTATATCGGCGCTTAAAAATATTTTTTTCATCGAAAGATCCCTGCTTTAATACGGATAGGCTAAATATTGAAAGATAAACAATAACCAGGGCCGCCTACCGGATATCGCCCGGTATTGGCCCTGTACAATTTTTATTTCTGCCGCGCGATATGCCGGATCAGGCAAGCCGCTATTTACGATTATTAGCAAACTCCCTGGCTGCCGTTAACGCTTCGGCTATAACATGATGCATATCCATATAACGATAGGTAGCCAGCCGGCCAATAAAAGTATGGTTTTTTAATTTTTCCGCCTCCTGCTGATAGGCGGCCAGTATCTTCATATCCGCAGCCAGCCGCTTGGGATAGTAAGGAATATCGCCCTCGGTTGTTTCCTTGCTGTATTCTTTAAAATAGACCGTCTTATCGTGCTGTTCCCAGGGCGTAAAATGTTTGTGTTCATGTACGCGGGTATAGGGAATGGATTCTTCAGAATAATTGATCACCGGGTTGCCCTGGTAATCTCCTTCGGTTTCATGCCGCTCAAAGAACACCGTCCGGTAAGAAAGCCGCCCGTGCTTGTAATTAAAAAATGCGTCTAACGGACCGGAGTAAAATATATGATCAAATCCCGAAGTGTCGAAACCATCGTCAAAGCGCGTATTCAGCTGCACCCTGATCTTCGGATGATCAAGCATTTTTTCAAAAAGGCTGGTATATCCGTTAACGGGAATACCCTGTATGGGATTGTTATAATAGTTATCGTTGTAGTTGAACCTTACGGGAAGCCTTTTCAGGATCGAGGCCGGTAGTTCGGAAGGTTCGCATCCCCACTGCTTTTTCGTATAGCCATAGAAAAAGGCCTTGTACAGGTCTTTACCAATGAACTTCATGGCCTGCTCTTCAAAGTTTTTAGGCTCTCCGATCTGTTTGTCGCTAAGCGATTCCACAAATTCGCGGGCTTCTTTAGGGTTTAAGGTTTTGCCAAAGAACTGATTGATCGTATGCAGGTTTATGGGCATGGAATAGACCTGCCCCTTATAAACGATCTTTACGCGGTTGACAAAGGGCTGAAACTCCCCAAATCGCTGAATATACTCCCATACCTCCAGGTTATCGGTATTAAAAATATGAGGGCCGTAAGTATGCACCATCACGTTGGTCGATTGGTCTCTCGCCGTATGACAGTTGCCTCCGATATGATCTCTTTCGTCTATCACTAAAACCTCGCAATCGAGCGTATTGACCAGTCTTTCAGCTATTACAGCGCCCGAAAAACCGGCGCCCACGATTAAAACTTTCATTTTTTTATCTTTTGTTGAATGATAAGGATAATAGGTTTAAGAAACCTCACAAAATGATTAGCGGTAAAATATTTTTTTTCGATCATATTTATTCCCATCCGGTAAAGGACAAAAAACATACTGCCCGTAATAAGCATTTCGGTCAGGAGCCAGGACCACGCTGAGCCAATAAACCCTAAGCGGGTAACCAATAGGAAGTTAAGCGCCAGGCTGATCACTGCGCCCAACGTTGTAATGCGAAAAAATGACCGGTCCATTTTCAGGTTGATCATGGTTTGAATGCCCAATAAATTATTCCACCCGATAATAATGGGAATAAAAGCAAGCGTCTGGAACGCCGGGACCGCAGGCTCAAATGCTTCTCCATAAACGATAAGAATGGTCAGGGGCCCCAGGAAATAGAGCGCAATGGAAGCCGCAATGGTAATGGCGGTAATAATGGGAAACAACTGCCGTACGATATCAATACCCCTATCCCTGCTTTCGGAAAAAGCGGCGCCTATATAGGGAAACAACGCCTGGGATATCGGGACTGAGATCATTTGCTGCGCAATCAGTATCAACCTCCACCCCGCCGTGTAATAACCCACCTGCTCTGCTGTTTGCAGAAATCCCAGGAGCACCACGTTGGTAGTGGTGTACAGGTTTACGACCACTGAAGAGAAGAAGATGATCCTTTCTTTCCACAACAGGTTCAGCGCATCCTTGGTCTTTGGCCTTTTTAACGTGATCTTATATCGCTTAATGGCGTAGACAAAGGAATAAACGCCTACCCCTATCTGCGCAATACTGACCGCCAGCGGTTGCCATACATAATCCACCTTTTCCCTGATAAAGACGAAAATAAGTATGGTAAAAATAGTCTTGGCGGCCAGGTTGAATATTGCTACGCGGGTCAGCTCCTGCATGCCCTGAAATAGCCAGTTGGGCGTAATCACCCAGGCAAAGCAGACCAGAAAACTAAAGATTGCCGTTGCCTTTTCCTCCCTGAACTGGGGCATTGCAAATAAAAGGACAACAAATATGACGATCGATATCGCCAGCATCAGGCTTTTAGCGAGCAATACCAGGTTGAATATCCGGTTTCTTTCTTCCAGGTTGCTGCGGTTGGACGCTATTGCCCTGGTGGCTGTGAGGTCGAATCCAAAATTGATCAGTAAAACAAAATATACGACAAAAGCCGCGGCAAAATTAATGACGCCCAGTTTATCCGGACCAATGATCCTGGACACATAGGGAAGCGTCAATAACGGGAAAACATAGTTGGCTACCTGGACAATTCCGATCGAAAAGACATTCTTTAACACGCCCGCCTTCCGCACGGGCTGAACGCCTGCATCAACTGCCACTGGGGGATATTTTAGGATACATGGGATATTCCGGGCTTATGCCGTGCGAGCTTCAGTTGGAAAGTTTAATATTATCATTCGAGCTGAGGTTGAATTGCCTGACCAACTTCACTTTCTCAATATGCGATTTATCTATTTCCGCCACCAGGGTGAATCCAAGAGAAGGCAAAAGCACTTTTACGGTTTTGTGCTTAACTTCCACCACATTACCCTCCATATATAGTAACGGGCCATGAGTAACCCTGACCGTATCGTTCAGGTTTACCTCGGCTTTCTCCAACTGTACATTTTCATAATCATGCAGAAACCGCTTAATAACGTCTATCTCATTGTCATGGATAACGGCAGGTTTGCCCAGCCAGTAAACAAAGTTAACCACCCCGTCGATCTGCCTGATCTCCGGCTGCCTGCTTTCGGATATACGCACGAACACGTAAGACCGGAACAAAGGCTCCAGAACGATCTTTTTACGATCGCTCCATTGTTTCTGCACCTTGTTCAAAGGACAATAGTTGACGATCTTCCTTTTGCTAAGAAGATCAGCCACCTTTTTCTCCCAACGCGGCTTGGTGTACAGCGCATACCAGTTTTCTTTCTCCATGTTCATAGTAGATAGTGATTAAACTTACGCTTTCTGATTCTTTAAAAAACGGCTTCGCCTACTCACTCACATTTCCGTAAATGACAATCTCTTACCTTGCTTCTACGAACCAGGGCTATAATAACTATTTTCAAACCTTAATCTTGCCAAAAATAGACTTCTTCTTCCTTACAACCCCATTGCCATTCCCGTCTTCATATCCCATTCCATAACCGTATCCATATCCATAGCCTTTAAGTCCTCTCGACTTAACGCCATTAAAAATAATTGCCAGATTCTTTAACTCTTTTATTTTGTTGTTTTCATCAAGCATTTGAAGGAATACGCGGGGCGTATGTCCATGGCGCACCACGTATAAGGTAGCGTCGCAAAGCTGCGACAATAAATAAGCGTCTGTTACCGGACTCACTGGAGCCGTATCAATCACTATATAGTCAAACGCGTTTTCCAGGTAGGCCAATAGTTCCTGTATTTTACCATTCAGGATCAATTCCGAAGGATTGGGCGGAATAGGACCTGCTGAAATAAGAAACAGGTTTGGATTTATATCGGTCCTTTTAATTATTTCATCTGCTTCCTTATCGCCGATGAAATAATTGGTAATGCCTGAAGATGCAGATTTTAAGCCAAATATTTCGCTCAATTTAGGTTTTCTCAGGTCAAGCTCCAGCAATACAACCTTTTTATCCGTCAACGCCAGGCTCACCGCCAGGTTAGCGGCAATAAAACTCTTTCCCTCTCCGGAAATGCTTGAAGTTACCAATATCTTTTTCCTCCTGGAATTGATGCCCAGGTAAGTCAGGGAAGTCCGTATCTGCCGGAACTGCTCAGATACAAAATTCCTTTTATCGGGAGAAATAACAATGGGCATGTTGGAGTTATCATTGATCACTTCCCCGATGACAGGCACGTTGGTGGAACTTTCTATCTCGCTTCTGAACAATATGTTTCTGTTTAATCCTTCCCTGACGGCAATAACGGCGATAGCCGCGGCAAGGCTGCCGAAAAAGCCGAACAAATAAACAAACGGCTTATTCGGACTTGCGGGCTCGTTGGAAGCTTCGCCTTCGTCAATGATCCTGCTGTCCGAAACAGTGGAATTATAGGATAGCGCCGTTTCTTCCCGTTTCTGCAACAAGAAGGTATAGATGCTGTTCTTGATCGATTGCTGCCGGCTGATCTCCAGCAATTCCCTTTCTTTTTGCGGAATGGTGCGCAACATTGAGGAATAGTGGCTGCTGGTATTGGCCAGGTCGCTTCTACTGGCTTCAAGATTTCTTTTCTGGCTGGCTATATTTGCCAGGATGTTTGGTTTTATGCGATTGATCTGCTCCCTGAGCGAAACCGCCATCGGATTGTTTTCCCCTGCTGTTATTTTAAGCCTTTCGTACTGGCTCTGCGCATCGTACAACCTGGTAAGCAGGTCGCCCAGTATAGGGTCATTGATCCCTAACGTTGAAGGCACAATGCCGGCATCCTCTTTTTGGGAACGGACATAATCTTCCACTTCTTTCAAGACGGAGAGCTGCACGCCAATTTCGCTCATCTTGGTATCGCTGGCGCCTACGCTCTGCAAAAACAACTGACCCTGGGCGCTGATGTCGACAACATTGTTACGGGTCTTGTATTTCTGAATATTCGCTTCTACCGAATCGAGCTCAGACACCACCAGGTGAAGACGATCTTCCACAAACCGGAGCGTTCTGCCGGCCAATAGGTTCTTGTCCCTGATATTCGCCCCATTGTATGCATTGACCAGCTCATTTAAAATCAATTCTCCCCTCTTGGGAATAGGATCTTTCACTTTCAGGACGATCACGGTAGACTGCTTACTGGTAGGGCCGATAGAGAGTTGGGAATCGAGATATTTGACAACCATTTTAACCGGAACCAAAGCAAAGTACAGCGGCTTGCTCTCCTCGGGAGCATGATGATACGGATTTAGTGAAAAACGCATTACGCCCCAGGGAGCATTCACCCACTGATCGACGGGATACTCCTTGCCTTCTATGGTTACCAGCTTTGAAACCTTGTTGTACGTAAAATAGACTTTCTTCACCGGTATCAGGGAATCAGGCTCGCGCAATTCAACGGTAATAGGAGATTTTTCAAAAACAGGAACGGTGTTTACCCTCCCTTCTTCATATATCGGAGCGTACAACTTCATGTTCTTAGCCACCTCCCGAAGCAGGGTTCTCGACCTTATTATTTCAATTTCGTTCTCAACGATCTTTTTGCCGCCGAAGAGATTCAGCGACTCCATGATCTGAGCATCATCTATTCCCTTCCGCTCGTCCTTTACCAATATGGTTGCCGTAGCTTCATAGACAGGGGTTGTATACCGGATATATAGATAGGAGCACAACACTCCTAATAAAACCATTATGATAAACAACGGCCAATAAGGTAAATACCGCAATACGATCTGGTTCACGATATTATCCTGTTGAAACCCGTTCTTTTTGTTGACCTGTGAATTACTCATACATTTTTTGAATTATAGCGCACGCGTCAAAATACGCGCGTCAAAATAATGGCCACAAACGACAAGCCGCTTAATATCAGCGGCAGCATTTGCCGGGTTGACGTATTCGCCGCTACCTTCGCGCTATTGGGTTCAGCATATACTATATCATTGGATTTTAAATAATAATACGGGGAAGTAAAGATCTCGCTGGTATTCAGGTTCAGCCTTTTTACCAATTTGCTTCCCTTTTCCTCCCGGATCAATAAGATATTATCCCTTTTGGCATAAATAGTCAAATCTCCTGCCAATCCTAAGGCTTCCAGTATAGAAATTTTCTCGTTCGGAACCGAGACCACCGTGGGCCTCGCTACTTCGCCTAATACGGTAACCCTGAAATTGAGGTAACGAACGGTAACAATAGGATCTTTCAGCAGTTGTTTTTCTATCAGCATCCTTGTAATATCGTCGCTCAGCTTTTGTTTGTTCAATCCTCCAGCCAGGATATTTCCTAAAACCGGAAACTGAATATAGCCGTCCTGGTTTACCAGGTAACCCGCCGAGGGAGCTATATTTCCCGCCAAAACCATGTTATTGCCCTGCAACGGGATATTCGGCGCATTGAAAATTTCGGACGCTCCGGGCTCCATACTGCTGCTGACAGTAATACTAAGGATATCGCCTTTCTGAACCACAGGCTCCAGGTTCATTACGGAGGAGGGAATTACGCCATCTTCCAGGCCAGGAAAATAAGTGAATTTTTGCGTATTGACACAGCTACTGAAAATAAGCGCAGAACCTAATAACAGGACAAAATAGAATTTAATACGATCAGTAAGTGGGCTTGTTTTCATAGACGCTTGTATGATAATTATTTATTTTTTATAAAAACAATCCGACACGCAAAATGATTTTTCGCCTTTGCAAAGAAGGATGATTGGATAGGAACTTTCACCACCGAAGCCAACGCGCACATTATGAACTGCGAAAGTATATCTTATACGGTTCAAATCAAAATCTGAACCGCCCCAATCTCCAAAATCTTGGCGAACAAACGCCATTTTTACCTCATAAAATACCAGGGGCCGGATTCCGGGTCCATTCCACAGATATTATGTATAACTGTTTAATGCTGATATTATTGTGCAAGATGCCAAATGACAACGGCCAAATTTTATTGTGTTTCGTCAAACTATTTTATAGGAATAACACGCTTCCTGAGGAGGTAATTCTACGCGAAACCAGGCAGGTAAAGGGCTGCGCAATTACACGGCCGGCGCTACCGCAGGAAGCCCATGCAATAGGACCATTCCGGGCAGTCATGCCTGCCGGATAGGCCGGCCTGATAACGCAAAGATCCGGTAGGCCGGAAGAGCAGTCCAGCCGGCATGGCGATAAATTAATAAAATTTTAATATCCAACGGTTCCCCGGCAAGAAGTACCGGGATCAAACGACCGGTTATCAGGCAGCCGGAGCCGTTTTTTTCCTGGCCAGCCAACCCATAAGAAGCCAGGCTACCAGGTATGCGCTGCCGCAGATGATAAACATGATATAATAGCCGATCTCAATATGCCCCTGCGCCTTGTAATAGTCGAACAACTTCCCGGCCAGCGCCGCAATAAGCACGCCGCCCAGGGCCCCGCCCATGCCGCCGATGCCGGTCACCGAAGCCACCTGATGATTGGCAAACCTGTCGGATACCGTGGTGAACAGATTGGCTGACCAGGCCTGGTGGGCCGAAGCGGCCAACCCGATGATCAACACGGCCAGCCACATATTGATGCTGCCCAGGTATTGCGCAAAAACCACGGGGATCACGCAAACGGCATAGATGAGCATGGAGGTCCTTCTGGCCCTTAGCAGGGGCCAGCCTTTTTTGATCAATACCAGGGGCAGCCATCCGCCCAGCACGCTTCCGAAGGAGGCCAGGGTGTACACCAAAGCCACAGGCAATGCGATATCCGTTCCGTTCAATCCATATTCCGCCGTTAAGAAAGCAGGCAGCCAGAACAGGTAAAACCACCAAACCGGGTCGGTAAGGAACTTGCCTACCACGAATGCCCAGGTCTGCGGTAGCGACAGCAGTTTTGTCCATGAGGTTTTCGGTTGGTCGCCGGGTTTTACCGCGGCTTCCTCCATCCCCTCCTCTATATCGCTGTGGATATGATCGAACTCCGCTTTTTTAAGCTTTTTGCTTTTTGCGGGCACTTCATACAGGATAAACCAAAAAATAATCCAGATAAAGCCAATGGCGCCCGTTAAAATAAAGGCCCAGCGCCATCCCATATATTCGGCGATCCAGGGAACGGTCAACGGGGCCAGGATAGCGCCCACATTGGTGCCGGCGTTAAATATCCCGGTGGCCAACGCGCGTTCTTTTTTAGGGAACCACTCGGCAACCGTTTTAATGGCCGCGGGAAAATTGCCCGCTTCGCTTGCGCCAAGGGCCGCCCGGGCAAAAACAAAGCCCAGCGTGCTCCTGACGAGGCCATGACCCACGGCCGCGACGCTCCATAAAAAAATGGACAACGCATAACCAATACGGGTGCCCAGCTTATCGATCAGCCTTCCGGCGCCGAGCATGCCTATCGCATAAGAAAGCTGAAAGGCGATAACAATATTGGAATAATCGGATTCCGACCAGTGAAACTCCTTTTCCAGGTTGGATTTAAGGAGACTGATCACGGCCCTGTCTAAATAATTGATCGTTGTAGCAAAAAATACGAGGGAGCATATCGTCCACCGGTGTTTTCCTATCTTCTCTTGAATCATATGGCAGTTTTTATTCTTAAGGGCGCGCAACCAGTTCAGGGATGATCGGCCAGGTTCGGTTCAATGCAATCGTTATTTCCCTTTCTGCTTTACCGCTTTTATGGTTTCCAGCGTTTCTTTCGTCATTCGTTCGATCGTCGCATAGTCTTTCTGCTCCATCAGTTTTTTACTCACCAGCTTGCTTCCCATCCCTACCGAACATACGCCGGCCTTAAACCAGCCTTCGATATTTTCCTTCGTCGTATCTACGCCGCCGGTAGGCATAAAGAGTAAATTAGGAAAAATATCTTTTATGCCGCTGAGAAATTCGGGCCCTAACATATTCCCGGGAAACAATTTAATGAATTTCATCCCTGCATTCTCTGCCGCAATGATCTCGCCGGGCGTCATACAGCCCGGAGCGTATAACAGGTCCTTCTCCACGGCATACTCGGCAACTTCCTTAACAAAACCCGGACTTACCAGGAAGTCCGCCCCGGCATCCACATAGTCCCGGGCTGATTGCAGGTTCTTGATCGTGCCGACGCCCAATAACAGCCCCGGCATTTCGCTGTTGCGGACCGTAAGCAGCTTCTTAAAATTGCGGAAGGCCGCTTCGCCGCGATTGGTATATTCTATCGCTTTAACGCCTGCGCGATACAATGCCCTCAGCGTTTCAACGCTTACGGTCTCATCGGCGTTAAAATAAAGGGGCAGCATTCCCTGCTCAACGATCGTTTCAATGGCTTTATTTGTATTGCTCATGTGTTTGATTTAGATTTTAACTTTGATAACCAGTTTTTTTATTTCCTTATCGCCGATCATCGGCGCATGCACATCTTCCGGAAAGAAAATGGCAAACTGACCGGGTTTCAGGTCGAAGTACATATCAGGAGCGTCCGCATAAAACTGCACGTCCTTTTCGGGATTATAGTCTCCCTTGGGCGAGGAGCAGTCTCCCCGGGGCTTCCACCCGATGGTTTCGGCTCCGTTTAAGCAAAGCTGAATGTCTATATGATCGTTATGACATTCAAATTTGGCGGCAGACTCTTCCCTGCTCATCCCCTGTTTGCTCATCACCGCGGCTTTCAGCGCGTCTCCCTGGATCTCGTACTTGCCTACGGCCAAGGCCTGCAGGTCTGTATTGCGTATGTATTCAAAAGCTTTTTCAAAAAGCGGGTGCGCGCTGAAATACCTGGGCGCGTTGGCGATCGTATCGATTATCATACTATTCTAATTTTCAGGATTAATATTATCGTTGCACTCTTCCGCTTCCGTCGCCCTTCATCAGGTCCTTCACTTCGCTAAGCGTAGCATGGTTCAGGTCGCCGGGTATCGTATGTTTTAACGCCGAGGCGGCAACGCCAAACTCTGCGGCCTCGCTCATCTTCATACCGGTTACCAGTCCGTAGATGAATCCGCTGGCGAAGGAGTCGCCGCTACCCACGCGATCCACTATGCGCACTTCATATTGTTTGGTGTGGTAAAATTCATTGCCGTCGTATACCAGGGCGCTCCATCCGTTATCGCTGGCGCTATGGCTTTCCCTCAGGGTGGAAGCAATGTATTTAAATCCGAATTTCGCTTTCATTTGCTGGAATACGCTTTTGTACCCCTCGAGGTTCAACTCGCCCTTGGTCACATCCGTTCCCTCCGCTTTAAATCCTAAGGTCGTTTCGGCGTCTTCTTCATTCCCGATACATACGTCCACATACTGGCAAAGCCGGGTCATGATTTCCCTTGCTTTTTCCTTGCTCCAGAGTTTTTTCCGGTAGTTGAGGTCGATGCTGGTCACAATTCCCTTTGCCTTTGCCGCTTTCAACGCCGCTTCGGCCAGCGCGGCCGCCTTATCGCTTAAAGCGGGCGTGATGCCGGTAGTGTGGAACCAGTCGGCCCCTTCGAGTATCTTATCGAAATCAAATTCTTTCACGTCCACATCGGCTATCGAGGCGCCGGCGCGATCGTATACCACCTGCGAAGCCCTCATGGAGGCGCCGGTTTCCAGGAAATAGATGCCCAGCCTGTCTCCCCCTCTCACAATAAACTGCGTGTCTACGCCATAACGACGCAAATGGTTAATGGCGGACTGACCGATCGGGTTATTCGGGACCTTGGTTACGAAAGTCCCGTTTTCGCCATAATTACAGATGGCAGCGGCAACATTGGCTTCTCCCCCGCCATAGGTCACGTCAAAACTATCGGATTGAACGAATCTTTTAAAATCAGGGGTTGACAGGCGGAGCATAATTTCACCAAGCGTTACTACTTTCTTTTTCATATTCTTTGTTTTAAGTCGTTTTATTAGAAATTAAAATACTGTTCTGCGTTATGGTAACAGATGTTCTTTACGATCTGCCCCGTCCATTCCATATCATTTGGCAATTCGCCGTTCTCTATTTCTTCGCCCAGGATATTGCACAATATCCTCCTGAAATATTCATGGCGGGGATAAGAAAGAAAGCTCCTGGAATCGGTAAGCATGCCCACGAACCTGCTTAGCAATCCCATATTGGATAAAGCGTTGAGCTGTTTGATCATGCCATCCTTCTGGTCGAGGAACCACCAGGCGGAGCCGAACTGTATCTTTCCCGCTACGGAGCCGTCGTTGAAATTGCCGATCATGCTAGCCATCAGTTCGTTGTCGGCAGGGTTCAGGTTATACAAAATGGTCTTGGCCAGCTGGTTATTTTTATCCAGCCCGTCCAAAAAAGTCGATAAGGCCCTGGCCTGCGGAAAATCGCCGATGGAATCCCAGCCCGTGTCGGGCCCCAATAGCTTCAGCATGCGGGCATTGTTGCCGCGCAGCGCGCCGAGATGGTACTGTTGCACCCATCCTTTTTCCCAATCCCATATCGCAAACTGGCGCAGCAGGGCCGATTTCAGCTTCAGGTTTTCCTCTCTGCCCAGGGATTTGCCCGATCTTATCTTCGAGAAGGCGGCGGCGGCTTCCGCTTCGGTGAACGCTTCCGCGTAAATCTGCTCCAGGCCATGGTCAGATACGGTACAGCCCATCGACGCAAAAAAATCATGGCGTTTCTTCAACGCATTGAGATAGTCGGCATAAGAGCTTATGGAAACGCCCGCCGCTTCTTCGAGTTTGGCTGCGTACGCGTTAAAGGACGCGGGATCGTCCACAGACATCGCTTTATCGGGACGAAACGCCGGCAGGATCTTTATCCCGAAACCGTCTTCCTTTATTTTCCGGTGATGTTCCAGGGAATCGACAGGATCATCGGTAGTGCAGACCGTCTTCACGTTCATTTTCAGCAACAGCTCCCTGACGGAATACTCCGGCGTTTGCAATTTTGCGGAACAGGTTTCGTATATTTTTTTAGCCGATCTTCCATTCAGGGTATCGTACACGTCAAAATATCTTTGCAGTTCCAGGTGCGTCCAGTGATACAGCGGGTTGCGCAGCGTATAGGGAACCGTTTCGGCCCACTGTTGAAATTTTTCCTCATCCGATCGTTTGCCGGTGCAATAGCTTTCGTCCACCCCGTTAGAACGCATGGCGCGCCATTTATAATGATCGCCGGCCAGCCAGGCCTGGGTAAGGTTTTCGAAACGGATGTCTTCCGCGATCTGGTCGGGGGCAAGATGACAATGATAATCGATGATAGGAAGAGGTTTGGCAACCTCGTGATATAAATGCTCCGCCGTTTTATTGTAAAGCAGAAAGTTTTCGTCTAGAAATCTCTTCATGATATAGAATTAAAAACCAAGATAGACCGCTCCCGGTATAAAGATATGGGTTCGCGCCATCGCTGTTTTATCATTTATTGAATAATGCGCCGTTTTTACCTGGCGCTCCAAAGATAGAGAATACTACTATTGGTATTCACTTATCCAGTTTCATTTTTAATGGGCGCGGTTGCAAATCAAAAAATCAGGCGGGTTTTCGGTTGAGCCCGTTAAGTATCCGGCCTATTTCGTCCGGGCGGGCTATATGGTCAGGCCTGATGCTAAGCAATGCCTGCCGGGGTAAAAAATCTACTTCCGCCGTATCGGGATCCTGGACAATGCACAAACCGCCGCGGGTTTTGATCTTTTGCAATCCTTCGATACCGTCTATGCTGGCCCCCGATAACAGGATGGCTACGGCCGCGCTTCCATAAACCTCCGCCGCCGACTCAAAAGTGATGTCGATGCTGGGCCGGCTGAAATTCACTTTCTCCGAATCGTCAAGCGAAAAGCTGCCGTCTTTTTCGATCAGCAGGTGATAGTCTGCCGGGGCAATATAGACCGTGGCCGGTTGAATACGCTCCTTCTCATCCGCCTCCTTGACGCGCAGGGCTGTTTTGCCGCCAAAGATATCAATGAGCGTGGAATCGGAGGAAGGTTTGCGATGGAGAACAATAACAACGGCAAAATTCCCCGGAAGCAGCGGCTGAAGCGCCTTTAATATGATCTGAATGCTTCCGGCCGATCCTCCTATCAGTACAAGATCGTAATGGGCAGTCATGTTATTTTCTTCCATATTCTCTCTTTGTTGTTGAGCTGAATATATTTATGGCCGATCGACGAAAACTTGACCTGCTCCTTTGATCCCAGGGCAAGGTATCCAAACCTCTCCAGGCTGTGATCAAACAAGTTAAGCGCCTTATCCTGCAATTCCTTATTAAAATAGATCAATACGTTCCGGCAAACGATCAACTGAAATTCATTGAACGACCAATCCGACACAAGGTTATGGGTAGAAAGGGTGATGTTCTCTTTTAAAGAATCGTCAAACTTGGCCAGGCTGTATTTGGCGGTATAATAATCGGAAAACGTCTTTTTGCCTCCGCTTTGAATATAGTTTTCAGAGAACTGTTTCATCAGGCTCAGGGGATAAATGCCGGTCCGCGCCTTCTGCAACGCCAGGGGGTTGATATCCGTGGCGTACAAACGCGATTTATGGAGGATATTGGCCTCCTGTAACAAGATCGCCATCGAGATCACTTCCTCGCCGGTAGAACAGCCGGCATGCCAGATGCGGATGAACGGATGCGTGGCCAGCACCGGCAAAACGTCTTCCCTTAATGTTCTATAGAAGGAAGGATCGCGAAACATTTCCGTTACGTTCACCGTAATCTCTTCTATAAACCGGGCGAGATAATTCTTATCCGAGATCAGCCTGTACCTCAATTCCGCAAAACTGGGAAACTTATCCAGCAACACCAGCCTGGAGATCCTTCTTTTTATAGAAGCGCCTGAATAACCCGTAAAATCATAACCGTATATCTCGATAAGGTCGTTTAACAGCAATTCAACCTCTTCATCCCTGATATTCTGTTGTTGCACGAGATTATTTTAAATATGCTTTCAGGAGCGGTTCCAGTTTATCTATATCGACGGGTTTGGAGATATAATCTTCTGCGCCGGCCTCCAGGCATTTTTCCCTGTCGCCGGGCATTGCCTGGGCCGTAATGGCAATTACCGGGACCTTTATCCCCGCTTCGCCGATCTTTGCAATGCCTTCGTATCCGTCCATTTCAGGCATCATCATATCCATCAGCACTACGCCTACGTCATCCGCCGAAAGCAGCATATCAAAAGCTTCCGACATGGAGGAGGCGGAAAGGCAATGGTATCCCCTGGCTTTCAGGACGGCCTTGAGCGCAAAAATATTGCGCGCATCATCATCTACAATAAGGGCTTTTTTATGAACCATTGTTTTTTCGTTAACTCCACAAGTTAATTTTTATTGTACAGCCAAACGCGAAGCAACGACAATAGCTGATCAGCGTCAATAGGCTTGGTGATATAATCTGAAGCGCCCGAACGAATGCATTTCTCCCGGTCTTCCCGCATGGCTTTGGCGGTTACCGCGATGATCGGAAGATTGGCATATTCCTTCATCTCCCTGATCCGCCTCATCGTTTCGTATCCATCCATCTCGGGCATCATCATATCCATCAGGATAATGTCTATCCCGGGATTTGCCTTTAACTGTTCAAGCGCCTCCTTGCCGTCCATGGCCGACAACACGGTCATCCCTACGTTTTCAAGCGCTTTGGCCAGCGAAAAGATATTCCGCACGTCGTCGTCTGCGATCAGCGCAGTCTTATTCCTGAGCACCTCGCCAAGAACGCCCAGCTTCTGGTAAGAAGGGCTTTGTTCATTTCCGTTCGCATTTTTTTCTACCAGGTGCAGGAAAAGCGATATTTCATCCAGGATTCTCCTGTACGAATGCGCTGTTTTGACCACGATGGAATCGGCATATTGTTTTATATGGAGCTCTTCCGGCTTGGAAAGGTTTTTTTCGGTAAAGATGACCACCGGGATGTTTTCCATTCCGGGGTTTGCCTTGATCTCCTTAATGGCGTCGAAACACCGGGCGTCGGTGATCCCCATGTCCAGGATCACGCAGTTGACCTCTTCGTTTTCGAGCGCCGCTATGGCGGAAGAAGCGTCGGCCCCTATCTCGGAAACGATATTGAAATTCTCCAGGAAATAAGAAAGCGCAAGGGCATGTTTGGCATTCTCCTCAACGATCAACACCTTCCGGGGCTCCTGCTGGAGCACATTCTCTATCCTCCTGAACACTTCGTGCAGCTTTTCAAAGGCCATGGGTTTGTTGATAAAGTCGACCGCGCCCGAAGAAAGGCTCCTGCTCTTTACTTCATAGGAAGACATAATATGCACCGGGATATGTTTGGTCTTGCCGTCCCCCTTGAGCTCCTTCATCACCTGCCAGCCGTCTTTTACCGGGAGCTTGATGTCGAGCAGGATCCCGATCGGCATGAACCGGCGGGCAAGGGTCAGCCCCTCGTCGCCCCGCGTAGCCACAATGCCCTTGTATCCCTTTTTCCGGGTAAAGTCGAGCAGCGCTTTGGCAAAGGAAATATCGTCCTCGACGATAAGGATGGTTCTATCATTCGGACCGATATTGCCGCGGTCGTCCCCGACATCGGCCGAGGGGACCGGCGCTATGTCCTGGTTGTCCGCAGGCTGAGGCTGCTCTTTGCCAGGCGTAATAAAATCATTTCCTGCCGCCAGGTCGTACAGCTCGTCGATCTTATTCGCCACAATGTTCGCCTCCGAATGCAAAGGCTTGGCGACAGGTATGTATAAGATAAATTCGCTTCCCTTGCCCGGTTCGCTGGTCAGCGCGATATGGCCGCCCAGCAACCTGGCCAATTCGCGGCTGATGGAAAGCCCGAGCCCCGTGCCTCCGTACTGCCGGCGCGTGGATCCGTCGGCCTGCTGAAATGCCTCAAACACCAGCGTTTGCTTATCCTTTTCAATGCCGATACCGGTATCTTTCACGGCAAAACCCAGCAGAGAAGGATCGGTGGGATGCGGCGCGATGGTAACGCGGACAGATCCCCTGGAAGTAAACTTAAGCGCGTTGGACACAAGGTTTTTAATGATCTGCTCCACGCGCAGCTTATCCGTATTGATAAAGGGCGGCGCCCCGTCCGTCGCCGATATGCTGAACTCCAGGTTTTTGTCCTTTGCGATCAGCGTGAACAGAGACCGGATATCGTCAATGATCTCATGAACCGATACGCTGGCGTACTCAATATCCATCTTTCCGGATTCGATCTTGGACAGGTCGAGTATTTCGTCTATCAGCATCAGCAGGCCCTGCCCCGAACTCTGGATCACGCGGGCGTATTCGATCTGATCGGAGGAAAGGTTCCTTTCATTATTTTCCGCCATCAACCGGGAAAGCAGCAGGATGGAATTCAGCGGCGTTCGCAGCTCGTGCGACATATTGGCGAGAAACTCCGACTTGTACCTCGCGCTGTCGGCCAGTTCCCTCGCCTTTATTTGTATCTCGCTGTTCCTTTCCTGGATCAATTGATTCTTTTCTTCCAGCAGGGTAGCCCTTTCTTCCAGCTCCATATTGGCCTGCATCAGCTCTTCCTGCTGCACCTTCAGTTCTTCTTCCGATACCTGCAGCTTGTGCGATTGCGATCTCAGCTCCTCGTTAATGTTCTCCAGCTCATTCTGCTGGGTCTGCAATTCTTCGGACTGCGATTGGGTTTCTTCCAGCAATTCCTGCAGTCTCCTGCGGCTTTGCGAACTTTCGATCACAACGCCGATCTGTTCTGAAATGGCCTTCAGGTATAGCTGCTCGTTAGTAGAGTAAACGCCCAGTTTACCGATCTCCATCACTCCTTTTATTTCGTTGTCGTTCAGTATGGGAATGACCATCAGCGAGGAGGGCCTGATCCTTCCGGAAGTAAAACTGAGCGTGAAGCTCTCTTCTGCAATATCCTCCAGGCAGATGATCTTCTTTTGCGCGGCGCATTGTCCCACAACGCCCTCTCCTACCCTGATGCTCCGGGGCGCTTCGGGAACAAGCGCAAATCCGCTTGCCAGGTAAAGCTCGTTGGATTCATTCATCACATAAAAAGCGCCTATCTGGCTGCCGGTCTTATGGATCACGGCGTCCAGGATAGTGGAAGACAACGCCTTTATGTTTTTTTCTCCCAGCAACTTTTCATTGAATTCTGCTACGGCCGCCTGCAGCCATTCTTTCTGAGAGAGCAGTTCAAAGGAATATTCCAGCGATTCGGTCATTTTATTCAGGGAGCCGGCCAGGCTGCCCAATACATCCTTGCCCACATCGTCGATCCGGATCTTGTAATTGCCGGCGGATATTTTATCGGCAATATTCCGGATAATGCCTATACGCGCAGCCAGGTCCACATCTTTCGCTCTTAACTCCTTCTGCAGGCGGCCCTGTCTTTTAAAGTCGTTCACGATCCTTATATAAAACACGATGGTGATCATCAACGACAATATCGCCGCAAATACGATCAGGATAGGGGTATATACGGAAAACCTTTTCATGTTGGCCGTCCTCACCGCAAGCGTCTCCTGTTCGAGCCGCTCCATTCTTTTGATCACCCGGGTAACGGTATCCATCGCTATCTTCCCATTCATCAGGGAAATGGCGAATAATGAAGGCCCTTTTTGCTGAAGCTCGACATTCGAATGCAGGTACTCCATCCGTTGATTGACCGATTCCCTGAGGCGTCGCATATTGGGGGCCTGGTCTGCCTTGGCGCCCATGAGTTGGTCGATCGAATTCAGTTTTTCCATGGCGGCGTCCGCTTCGTTCTGATAACGCAACAACAAGGCGCTGTCGCCGCTCAGCAGGAAGCCCCGCTGATTGGATTCGGCTTCCAGGAGCGTAAGGTTAAGGTCTTCCAGTTCGCTGATCGCCGTATTCGTGCTGCGCACCAGCCTCGAGCTTTCAAGCAGTTCCTGGATGCTCACAAAGGAAGCGACCGAACTAATGATGAGCAACGACAACGATATGCCAAATCCTATAAATATGTTCTTCTTGAAGTTTGATGCCATGAGACGGTTATTTTGACGCATTAAGGTCGGATGGAGAATGCGGAATGTATTGCGCAACAGGCAGCACCACGGTAAAAGTGGCGCCCTCGTTTTCCCTGCTGGTTACGCCAATGATGCCATTGTGCTTGTCTACGATCTTTTTTACGATGGCCAAACCTATGCCGGTGCCTTCGAAAGCTTCCTTGGAATGCAGGCGCTGAAACATGGTAAATATTTTATCCGTATACATTTCATTAAAACCTATGCCATTGTCGGCAATGGATATTCTGCAATACTGCCCCAGGTCGGAAGGCTCGCTGTCGAGCGACTTATCCGCAACCAGTTCCGCCGAAATATGCACTACAGGCGAAATATCATTCCTGGAAAACTTGAGCGAGTTGCTGATAATATTCTGGAACATCTGTCTTATCTGGCCGGGTATCACTTCCAGATCGGGAATAGGCTCCAACGTGATGACCGCGTTCTTTTCAGCGATCAGGAATTCCAGATCGGAGATCAGCTCATCCACTATATCGTTGATCTTTGTCCGGCGGAACAACCCCTCGCCCGACAGCTTGGAATAATTCAGCAGATCATTGATCAACACCGTAAGACGTTGAGAGGAAGTGATGATCTTCTCTATATACGATAAGGCTTCCGGGCTCTCCTGAAAAAACTGTTGCTTCAGCCGGTCGCCGTATATCTGGATCTTTCTCAGCGGCTCCTTGAGGTCGTGGGAAGCGACCGACGCATATTGCTGCAGATCATGATTGCTGGCTTCCAGTTCGGTATTTATCTTATACAATTCCTGCGTTCTCTGAGCCACCCGTTCCTCCAGCGCCAGGTTCGCCATAAAAAGATCATGTTCCGCTTTTTTCCTGAATTCTATCTCTTCCCTGAGGGCGCTCTGCATTTCATTCAGTTCCCGCTTCTGTTCGGAAAGCCGGTAAAAGGTCTGCACTTTAAGCAACAAGAGATCCGGGTCGAACGGCTTGGTGACATAATCTATGCCGCCCGACTGGTATCCCCTGGTGATAAAGGTTTTATTGATCTTGACCGCCGAAAGAAAGATGATGGGTATATCCTTCGATTTGCCATGCCCCGAGATGGTCTCGGCAACCTCAAATCCATCCATCCCGGGCATCTGAACATCCAATATAATAAGCGCATAAGCGGTTTTAAGAATTTTCTTCAACGCCTCCTCCCCTGAATTTGCCGTATCGACCTGAAAATTATGGATTTGAAGAAGCCGTTGCAAAGAGAAAAGGTTCTCCTTTTTATCGTCTACAATCAATATCATGTACCGAATGTAGTGAAAAGCGGGTTTAGGCGGACAGTTGTGATAAAGTTTGTCCTGTTCCGTCGGCTATGCCTGCCAAAATAAAAACGGGTCGCGGAAAACGATACCGGCCGATCTGCCAGGCGCCCGCTATTTCCTGCTCCGCACCCTGCTGATGGTTTCGATCGTCATGCCCAGGTAAGACGCGATGTACTTCAGGGCGATCCGGTTAAGCAGGCCGGGCTGGGTTTGCATAAACCGCTTGTATCTTTTCTCAGCAGAGGGTATGCGGGATATATACGCCCGCTCTTCTGAACCGCGATAGTTTTCTTCCAGCAGCTTTCGGCCGATGATATTGCTTTCGGGAAACTGTTCATACATCTGGTCCATCAAACTAAATGGGATGGCAATTACCACGGCGTCCTCAATTGCCTGAACATATTCTTCGCAGGGCATATTCAACCCCATATTGCGAATGGTTCCCACCACTTCGTTTTCTTCATTTATCCAGGTGGTGATCTCCCTGCCCTCCTCTTTGATGAATCCGCGTATCACGCCATTCAAAACAAGGAAAAGTTTGTCGTTATCCCGGCCCGGCTTAACCAGGAAAGCCCCCTTTTTCAGGATCAGCGGAAAGCTTTCCTGATCGAGCAGGGGTATGCTCTGCGGGTTTAGCGGATGAACGGCATTTAAAAAGGAATATAAGGGGGAATGCCCGCCCATAGCGCCCCATTTGCGTTTGAGAAGAGATGCTGATTGTTTTAAGGTTTTCATTAATCGGAATATTGAAAAACTAAATTATTTTTTGCTGCAATCTATACCGCATAAAAACGCGCGCGGAAAAGGCGGCGTAAAAATATGCGGCTGGTTTTAAGCAGCAATTTTAAGGGAAAAAATGTCATTTCTTCGTATTATTGTTTGGAAATCAAAGAACAATACCATCCGCTTCCGGGATAAACCTTTCTAATCAAATGATCATGTCAGGACATGTAAACAAAGACGCGTTGACAACGAAAAAAAAATCAGAAAGGTTGGCCGCCATCCCGGGCGCTTATGTTAAACCCTGCGCTCTGCTGGCTATCCTTTTCCTTTTCGCCTCGCAGACCTTCGCCGATCGCGCTTACAGGCATGCTTCCGCCATTCCCTATAAGGCTGATACGACCATTCGTGGAAAGATAACGGACAGCCTGGGACAACCGCTTTCCAATGTATCCGTATCCGTGAAAGGCGCTAAGACCGGGACCGTCACCGATCTCAACGGAAATTTTGTATTGTATAATATCAGCGACCGGGCCACGCTTGTGTTCAGCAATATCGGTTACCAGTCCAAAGAAATAAGACTGGCGCAAGGACAGACCCATATCAACCTTACGCTTGAGGTCGACGAGGGAACCCTTACCGATGTGATCGTGACGGGTTTTCAGCGAATAGATAAAAGCAAATTTACCGGCGCGGCCGTTAAACTGAATGCCGACCAGATCCGCACCGACGGCGTATCGGATATCAGCCGCATGCTGGAAGGACGCGCGGCCGGCGTCGCCATACAAAATGTATCCGGCGCTTTCGGCGCCGCTCCCAAGGTGCGCATCCGCGGCGCCACTTCCATAACAGGCGATAACAAGCCGCTCTGGGTGGTCGACGGCGTGGTGCTGGAAGACATCATTAATATCTCAAACGACCAGCTGTCCAGCGGCGACCCCAATACGCTGCTGGGTTCTTCCGTCGCGGGATTGAACCCCAGCGATATAGAAAGCTTCGACATCCTGAAAGACGCTTCGGCCACTGCGCTCTATGGCGCCCGCGCCATGAATGGCGTGATCGTGATCACCACCAAGAAAGGAAAGTCCGGCGAACCCACCATCGCGTATACCGGCAACTTCGGCGTCCAGCTAAAGCCCCAATATTCTACTTATAATATCATGAATTCGGCCGACCAGATGTCGGTATATGCAGAGCTTGAACGCAAAGGATATCTCGTGTTCTCTAATGTGGCCACCCGCGCCGACGCAGGGCTCTATGGCAAGATGGCCGACCTGATCAAAACCCTGGACCCTAACGGCCAGTTCGAACTCTTCAACACCCCCGAGGCAAGAAGGGAATTCCTGGCGCCCTATGCCAGGAAGAATACCGACTGGTTCGATATCCTGTTCCGGAACTCCTTAACGCAGGAACATTCGCTAAGCCTCTCCCACGGCACAGAAAAGGCACAGTCTTATTTTTCCGTAAGCTTTTATAACGACCAGGGATGGACGATAGCCGACCAGGTTAAGCGGTATACCGCCAATGTGCGCAATACCTATAATTTCTCCGAACGGTTTACCGCCGGATTTAAACTTGCGGGATCAGTGCGTCAGCAACAGGCCCCGGGCACCATCAGCCGCATCAGCAACCCGGTGGAAGGCTCTTTCGACCGCGATTTCGACATCAACCCCTTCAGCTACGCCCTGAACACCAGCCGGGCGTTGACCGCTTATAATGATCAGGGGGAGTATGAATATTTCCGGAGAAACTTCGCTCCCTTTAATATCCTGGACGAAATACAAAACAATTCCATCAAGCTTAATGTGGCGGACATCAGTCTTACCGGCGATGCGCAGTACAAAATAGCGCCCTGGCTGACGTATAATTTTATCGGCGCCATCAGGTATGTAAAAGCGGCCAAAGAGCATGAGATCACCGAAAACTCCAACCAGGCAAATGCCTACCGCGCCGCGCCCACAGCCACTATCGCGCAGCGCAATAAATACCTGTACCGCGACCCCGATAACCCCGAAGGAATACCCCTTGTGGTATTGCCCTATGGCGGCTTCTACAACCGGCAGGAGGATGAGCTGAGAAACTATACTTTCCGCAATACCCTCTCCTTTAACAAGACATACGCCTCGGTTCATTATGTCCAGGGGCTGCTGGGTCAGGAAGTGAAATATACAGACAGGAGGAACGCCAACAATACCGGTTTCGGCTACCAGTACGAAAACGGCGGCATACCCTTCGTCGATTACCGCATCGTTAAACAGTTCCTCGAAAACAGTTTGCAATACTATGGCATGGGCAATGAATACGAACGGTTCGTCGGCTTCTTCGGCAATCTCCGGTATACCTACGACCAGCGATACACGCTGGAAGCAACCCTGAGAAGGGACGGTTCCAACCGGTTGGGCCGCTCTAAAAAAGCGAGATGGCTGAACTCCTGGACCATTGCCGGACGCTGGAATGTAGACCAGGAAGCCTTTCTGCGCGAGGTTCCCGCCATCAGCTACCTGACCCTTCGCGCGAGCTACGGTTTGAATGCCAACTACGGCAACGCCACCAACTCCCTGGCGGTGTTCCGCACCCAGCTTACCAACCGCCCCTACCTGAACGACCGGCAGCTGGCGATAGACATAGAGAACCTGGAAAATGCAGATCTCACCTGGGAAAGGAAATTTGAAGCCAATATCGGGGCAGATATCGGGTTGCTGAACAACCGGCTGAACATTTCGGCCGACGTATATAGCCGGAAAAGCATGGACCTCATCAACCTGATCCGCACTTCCGGCATCGGCGGTCAGCTGACAAAGGCGGCCAACTATGCCGACCTGAAATCGCAGGGCATAGAATTCAGCATCGGCGGGAAACCTTATGTAGACAACCGGTTTACCTGGCATACCAATCTCACCTTTGGTTACAATACCAACGAGATCACGAATGCGCGGAACTTCCCCATGGTTTTTGACCTGGTCGCTCCTGAAGGAGGGGCCAAACAGGGGTACCCGGTAAGAGGACTGTTTTCCATTCCCTTTGCGGGGTTAAATGAGAACGGCGTGCCGGTATTCGAAAATGAGAAAGGCCAAACCAGCAGCGCCGTATTTCTTCAAAGCGATGTTACGGACTTTCTCAAATACGAAGGGCCCGTGGATCCCACTATAGTAGGCGGTTTCACCAATCGGGTCAGCTATAAGAATCTTTCGCTGGGATTTCATCTGTCGTACCAGGCAGGAAATAAGATCCGGATGAACCCGGTGTTCAGAGGCAGCTATTCCGATCTGGACGCGCTCCCGAAAGAATTCAACAACCGTTGGGTATTGCCGGGCGATGAAGCGTTTACCGATATCCCTTCCATTGCCGACTCGTATGCTTCCTATGATATCAGGAACGCTAATGCCTATCCGTATAACAATTATAATTTCTCCACAGCGCGGGTGGCCGACGGCTCTTTTGTGCGACTGAAATCAGTGACGGCCGAATATATCCTGCCCCCGAAGGTTTTGCAGGGATCCCCCTTTAAAAACGTTTCGCTGAACATCATCGCCCATAACTTATGGCTGATCTATGCCGATCCTTACCTGTACGGCCAGGATCCTGAATTCTTTAATGCCGGCGGCGTGGCGATGCCGCTCAACAAACAGTTCACCGCATCTTTAAAACTAGGTTTCTAAAATCATATCATGAAAAGGTCCATCATATATTGTTTACTCCTCTCTACGGCGCTGTGGGCGGGCTGTAACAAATACCTTGATAAAGAGCCTGACAACCGAACCGATATCCAAACGGCTGAACAGATCGCGCAGCTGCTGACGGCCGCCTATCCGCAGGCGAACTATATCCTGTTCTGCGAAGCCATGTCGGACAATGCCGAAGACAAGGAAGGCGGCGGATCCTCTTATGATATCCTGAACAGGATCAACCGCCAATCCTACCGGTATGAGCGGGTAGAAACAGCTCCCGACGACCAGGACAGCCCCGACTATTACTGGATGGCCTGCTACAAAGCCATTGCAGCGGCTAACCAGGCGCTGGAGATCATTGAATCTTCTCCCGACAAAGCGCAACTTGGCCCGCATCGCGGCGAAGCGCTGCTGGCCCGCGCCTATGCGCATTTTATGCTGGTAACCCTCTTCGCGAAGACCTACGACAATGCTACCGCCGCCAGCGACCCCGGCATCCCCTATGTTACCGCGCCGGAAAAAGAGGTTTTCTTGCAGTATGATAGAGAAACCGTCGCCTATACCTATGAGATGATCGAAAAAGATATCAAAGAAGGGTTCCCGCTGATAGACGATAAGATTTATAAGGAAGCCCCGAAATTCCATTTTAACAAGAGAGCGGCGGCGGCCTTTGCCGCAAGGTTTTACCTGTTTAAACAAGATTATGCCCAGGTGATAACCTATGCCAGCCTTGCCCTGCCCGGCGATGCCGTCGACAACATCAGGCCCTGGAACACCATCCTTACCAATCTCCAATACAACGAGCTGGAAACGGAATACACCAAATCTACCTTAAAGGGCAACCTGCTCCTCCAGGAAGCTAACTCGTTCTGGGGAGACGCCTATCCTTCGCTGCGTTTTGGCATAGGGCAGAAAATAGCTACTAACCTGCTTATTCAAAACAATGTTTCGGGAGGCCGGTATGCTTATGACTTGTACGGGGCCAGCCCCAGGAGCTACAATATCCCTAAATTTTATACGCATTTCGTAGCCACCAGCATCAACGCCAGCACGGGGCATCCTTATAATACCATCCCGCTGCTCACCGCCGAAGAAGCGCTGCTGAACCGCGCCGAAGCCTATGTATTGCTGGGCAATACCGCGCTCGCCATTGCCGATATGAATGCATTTATCAGTCAAAACATACAGGGATATTCGGCAAGCGCCCATAACCTGACCAATTCCAAGCTGACGAACTATTACAATGCGCCGCTTCAATTTGCCGCCATGTACGCCATACTGGATTTTAAAAGGGCTTTTTTCCTTCATGAGGGCATGAGGTGGTTTGATATCTTACGATGGAAGATACCGGTAACGCATGAAACCCTCGAAGGCGAACAGATCGTGCTGACGCCCGAAGACAACAGGAGGGTATTGCAATTGCCGGCGTTGACCCAGCAGGCGGGGCTGGCGCAGAATCCAAGATAAACCGCGCGTAAACGCAAACAGAACGACAAGACAAGACATATAAAACGACCCTTGAAAAATAAAAAACAATATACCGGCGCTTTTAATGCAAGCATGAACATGCCGGAAATATCTGTCGTATAAAAAGGCAACGCAATGAAAACATGGTATACCATATGCTGGACAGTCTTAACCATCGTTGGGTTGGTTTCCTGTAAAAAAGAGGAGAACCTCGACCGGCCTCTTCCCGTGGGGCTTGGGGGGCAGACCTGGGTCTCCGGGCCGATCGACGAATGGCTGATGGACAGCCTGACCGAACCTTACAATATTTCCGTAAAATACCGCTGGGACCCCTGGGAACTGCAATTAGACCGCACCTACACCCCTCCTGATGAAAGCAAGATCATCCCCGCCATGACGGCCATTAAAAGGGTTTGGATCGACCCCTATAACGACGAGACCGGTAGCGATCTTTTCATGAAAACCTATACGCCAAAACAATTTGTGCTGGTCGGCAGCGTACAATATGATTTCGGCACCGTGATCCTCGGCCAGGCGGAAGGAGGCAATAACATTGTGTTCCTGGACGTCAACCAGAACTTCGATAAAGACTATACCACTTCCCTGAAAAGGATGATCCACACTTCCCATCACGAATTCGCCCATATCCTTCACCAGACCATCATGTACCCGCAGGAATTTAAAACCATCTCTTCCGATCTGGGGCTCGAGGGATATACGGCTACCTGGTACAACGTGTCGAACGCGCAGGCATTGGCCAATGGATACATCACGCCCTACTCCATGGCCTCTTACGACGAAGATTTTGTGGAGATGGTTTCCAATATGCTGGTGCAGGGAAAAACACGCTTCGACGAACTGGCGGCTTCCGCCAATGAAAACGCCCGCCAGGCGCTCCGGCAAAAGGAGCAGATGGTGGTGAACTATTTCAGCCAGGCGTACAATATCGATTTTTACAGCCTGCAAAACCGTGTTCAGGCAGCGCTAAACAACCTTGTTCCTACGCCTACGGTGGAAGAAAGCTATGGTTTTGATAAAACCTATTCCACGGCGAGCGTTAACCCGGCCAATACTACCCTGCTGCCTCAGTCGGCGCCCTTTCTTTCGGCCTTTAATACCTCGGCCGCAGCCGTTGCAGCCATACCCAATTACGGACTTACGCTGGACTCCCTGGCGCTGATCATGGCCGACGCCACAACGGCGGTCTTAAGATTGTATATCCTCCAGAACACGACAACCTTTGCAGCAGATTACCTATACGACCTGAGCAAGGACGGCAATGGGGCTTATGACCTGAGCTTTGTTTCCGCGAACGGAAACGGAACGATCATACAGACCGCGGTTACGCCGTTGCTTAATTATTTTGAAAACAACCAGTTCACATTAAGCTGGTACGCCAACCCCTCTGTCAGCATATATCCGCGAATCAGGTTTACCTCGGAGTCTTCGCCCGGAAGTTATTTTCACGCCCTGCTTTTACCATAATTCAATAACAGGCACATGAAGCAACTCAGCATATATATCGCCGCTCTCGCCCTCCTGCTGGCAGGATGCAAAAAAGAAGTGGAGAACATTTTCGATAAAACGCCGGACGAACGCATTACCGAAGTGTTGAATAATTTTCAGAGCGCGCTGGTCCAGGATCCCGGCTGGAAGCTGTTCGTTTACCCACAGGGACTTAAAAACCAGGACGTGGAGGTCGGGGGACTTACCTACTATGTCAAATTCACCAATGACAACCGCGTCAGCATGTTGTCGGACTTCATCATCGATATGGCTGCAACGCCTAAGGAAAGCGGGTACACGCTGAAAGCCATTCAACGCCCCTCTATCGTTTTCGACACCTACAGTTATATTCATGTCGCCGCCGATCCGGACCCCGACGTTTCTTCCAGTCCCGCTCCTGAGGCCGGGTTCGGCTGGGGAACCGATTTTGATTTTGCATTCCAGGAAACCGCCGCGGGCGATACGATCAGGCTGAAAGGCAATTACAACAACAGCGATGCCCTGCTGATCAAAGCGACATCAGAAGAAATGAATGCCGCCTTCAACGGCCGCCTCGCGCAGATCATGAGCGCCACGTCGGAATACAATACCAACAATCCCCTGCTCTATTTCAACGGGACAGACAACGCCAGGATCAGCATTTCCTTTAACCTGTACCTGTACATCATCAATTTTACCTTTGCGGGCGCCGGCAGCGAGCTGGCATCCATTGCCGCGCCTTTTAGTCACACTACTTACGGGCTGCATTTTAAAAACCCGGTAACGGTTGGAGGTTATACGTTCCAGGACCTTTATTGGGATGACGCCCTGGAAATATATTATATCCAGGCAGGAGGTCAGCGAGTGGATATCGCCAATTCCTCTGTTCCCATCTTCCCCATGTATAAGGTATTGGGCAAATCCATCACGACCATCCGCGTTCCTGTAGACCCCCTGCCCGGCCAATCCGCATTGTATACCAATACCTATAATACGGTAAAAAATAGTTTGCTGAGCAGTCCGTATGTGTTGAACCTGGAGACCATGCGGTTTATTTTTGACGATGCCAGCAAAACGATGGCCCTGGTGGCAGACGTATTCCAGCCCAGTTCAAATACGCGTTTTCCGGCTCAATATGTTTATTCGTATACAATGGATAATTCCGGCATTGCAAAATTCACGTCTACGGGCGCCAATTCTATAGGGAGCCAACTACAAGCTTATTTCACCCCGCTTCTCAACTATTTGGCAAGCGATCGTTTCCTAATGGATTATTATACCGGATCGCTGCCTGTCCTGGGACAGTTTACCAGCCAGGAAACGCCGGCATTCTATTTTACGGGAGAATTGCAATAAGTCTAAAATCGTTGACGAATAAACCTTATTAATAGGCCAGGTTTCATTACATTTACGATGGCTTCTCGGCAACAACCGGCAAGAACCTAAACCTATTACCATCTATTCCAGGCAAACTATTCCCTAATACAAAATCTAGCATATGAGACGCATGTCATTTAAGTTTTATTTCGGGCTTGTAATGGCCCTGTCCCTCGCGGTAGCATCCTGTTCTAAAGAAGGCCCGGAAGGTCCTCAGGGACCGCAGGGACCTCAAGGACAACAGGGGCAGCAGGGAGCGCAAGGGCCTAAAGGCGACGAAGGAACCGCAAACGTAATGTATTCCGGTTGGCTGGACGTGGTCTACGAAGCCGATCTCGACGAGAATGATGAGATCGTCGGATGGAGCGCCGTGATCATGGCCGAGAAGCTCACCGCCGACATCATTAATTCCGGCGAGATAAAAGTGTACCTGAACCTGAACAATTCAGACGCTCCGGTCATCGTTCCCCTTCCATTCTTTAATGGCGGCATCATCATCAATCCCACATTTGCCACCGGCGGCATTTTGCTGGAATCCAACGAGGACATCAGCACGGTGCAGGATCCTGCAGATGGAAAAAAATATTTTCAATACCGGTATGTCCTGATCCCCGGCGGCAATACCCTCGAAGCGATCGACGTGGATTGGAACGATTACAATGCCGTTAAAGCGTATTTGAACCTGAAAGATTAGGGAACCGAAATCTAACTGACCGCTTATTGACAAAAGTCGTTTCAAAACCGGTTTTGAAACGGCTTTTTTTATTACCCCCTGCGGGTTTCAGGAAGATATCTTCTGGTATTTTAACCGGTAGGTCTTGGGCTGGCAGTTCTTGAATTTCTTGAACTGGCGGTAGAAAAAAGGAATGCTTTCGAATCCCGAGGCATAACAAACCTCGCTCACCTGTTTATCCGTTTCTATCAGCAACTTGCAGGCGCGATTGATCTTGTATTCGTTCAGGAACTCAAAAAAAGATTTTTTCATGATCTTGCTAAAGAAGCGGGAGAAATACTCTTCGCTCATATTCACTTCAGCCGCGATATCTGATAAGGATATCTTTTTCTGATAAGAATGCTGTATGTATTTGTAGACGATATTCAGCCGCTCGTTATGCGTATAATTGAGATCGTAAGAAAACCCCTGTTCGCACAAAAAATGGTACTGATCGGTTTCGGCCAGATCCTGCAATATTTCCAGCAAGGAAATTAATTTCTTAAGCGGAGGCTGCGTAAGCATTTCAAAAAGCCTGTCCTTCACTTTCAGCGCGATCTTATGGTCGAACTTTATGCCTTTGCCCGATAAAGCCAGCAGCTTGCGTATGGACTCAAACTCGCAGCTCTGCATCCAGGTCTTGTCCAGCAACTCCTCTTTCAGATACACGACTATGGCGCTTGCCGGCTGGCGCTGATCGGCCGAATTGATCCAGCAATGGGGAAGGTTGGATCCCACCAGCACCAGGTCGTTGTTAAAAAAATTTTCGATATTATTGCCTACATACCGGACGCCATGACTGGAAAGAATATACGTAAGCTCGAACTCGGGATGATAATGCCAGGGATAATCGAACTCCTTATTGTTCTCCTGCATTATGGCTTTAAACAAGTTCGATTCAACCGATGGGATAGGTTTATAACGCGCTTTCATAATGCTGGTTTGACTGCATAAATAGAGTGCTATCGCTACACAATACTAATGTGATTTGTCCAAAAAAATCAAAATTTTATAAAATAAGCGCAAAATAGGGTAGTAATTAAACAATTTAGGGTATTAAAGCCAGGGGGCGGTAGAATACATTTGAAGAAGGCCCTCCTAACATTTACGCCTATCGCCATGAAAAAAATATTTGTCTTTACGCTGTGCCTGGTATTAACCGGCGGTTATTGCCTGGCTCAAAGCAATACTGCTTCATTAACGACCGCCGGGCTTCCCGAGCCCGCGGGTTGGTACACTGGAGATATTCATGTGCACCGCAATTGCGGAGACGGAACGATCGTACTCCCCTATGATACGCTGGCTTTTATGATGCGGAAAAACAATCTCTCCGTTATTTCCCTTTTGGCCGATATGGGCAATGGAGAAGTGCAAGACAGCGAGACCGATCTTAAAAAAGTGAACGGGAAAGATTCCCCGCTTTCCGAGCCGGGACGGATCATTCATTGGGATGCCGAATGGCACTGGGACGCTACCTATTCTAATTTCAGCCACCAGGCATTAGGGGGCCACCTCGTTCTACTGGGCTTGAAACATGCGCGCCAGATATGGGAAGAATCGCCTTACCATATATTGAACTGGGCCAGGAAACAAAAAGCGGTGTCCGGCATCTGTCATATGCAGTACCTCAACGATTCCATACAAAATGAATTGAACTGCTGCATTCCGATCGATTACCCTGTGGAAGCGGCAATGGGAACGATCGACTTTATTGCAGAAGACGTGTACGGCGCTCATTCGCCTAACTATGGGAGCTACAATAGCGAGGCAGCGATAAACGCCTATTATAAATTACTGAACTGCGGGTTCAGGATCGGGCTGGCGGCAGGAACAGACTATCCCTGCAACAATTATGAACCGCTGGGTACCTTACTGACCTATGTGAAAGTGAAAAACAAGTTAACCTACCGCAAATGGATCGAAGGAATAAAAAAAGGGAAAACGGTCGTGTCCCGTAATGCGCACAATGAATTCATGGCGCTAAAGGTAAATGGGAAATATGAGCCGGGCGACGACCTGAAAACAAAGAGGCCGGCTACCGTTTCCATTGAAGCAACATGGACCTCGTCTGAACCCCTGACCGGCCGGATCGAACTGGTGAGCAACGGGAAAATAATTGCCGTGCAGGAAGGAACGGCTTCGCCCGGCGCGCCGGTTACCCTGACCGCTAACCACGCATTTGATCAAAGCGGATGGATATGCGCGCGGCGAATGGACGAAAAAGGACATCAGACCCATACCGCTCCCGTATTTATTACCGTAAACAAAAAGCCGGTGCGAGCCAGCGCCGACGACGCGCGGTATTTTATCGCATGGATCGATAATATCCTGAAAAACATAGCGCCCGGCGGAAGCTGGAACCGTTACTTCTCCGCTGACCCCGAAACGACGCGGCGGCGTTACCTTTCCGCCAGGAATATCTATCAGCAGATCCTCGACGAATCTGCCGCAACCCGCTAAGGTTGCGCCCCCGCCCGGTCCCGATCAGGCCGCGTTATTGCCGGCCTTATGCGGCCGATCCCTTAGCCCTTGCGACATGCCGGAAGCATTCGCTGCTCTTCAGCCTGTCATTACGACAACCTGCGCCCGGTCCGGATCGGAAGGCTTCTTTTTTACCCTGCAAACATGCTGACATATGTATTCGTATTATTGCAAGTCAAACAAACATTATCCAAGCTTAATACGACGAGTTATGACCATCGCCTATCGAATAATGAAGCCTGAAGACATTGCAGCGGGACTTTCACTTTGCCGGAGCGCCAGGTGGAACCAGTTGCAAAGGGATTGGGAGATATTTTTATCGCTCGGGCCCCGGGATTGCCGCGTGGCCCTTGCGGAGGAAAAGATCGTCGGAACGGTTACCACTATCCGCTATGAACGCGCTTTCAGCTGGATAGGCATGGCGCTGGTAGATCCTGATTTCCGCAGAATGGGCATCGGCAAGGGGTTGCTGGAGCAAGCCCTGCATATTTTAGCTTCAGATGAAACAGTTAAGCTCGACGCCACCCCCGACGGGAGGCAGGTATACCTGAAACTGGGTTTTGAAGACGAGTACGCGCTCAGCCGCATGTCGGCAATTATTGAGAAAGGAAAATTAAAAGCTTCAACGGCCAGGCCCATACAAGAGGGAGACCTGGACAAGATAGCGCGTTTCGACCGGGAACTTTTTGGCGCAGACCGGACAACATTACTAAAATGGTTGTTCGAAGGCGCGCCTCAATATGCCTTCGTAATGGAAGGAACCCAGGGCATACAGGGATATTGCCTGGGAAGAAAGGGTTTCAATTTCACACAGATCGGGCCGATCGTATCGGAGGATACAAATACGGCGCAGGCGCTCGCTTCCGCCGCATTGAACAACTGCGCCGGCGAGCCTGTGATCCTCGACGTATTGCATCATAATGCCGAATGGCTGGCATGGGTAACCGAAACCGGTTTTACGGAACAGCGGCCCTTTATCCGGATGTTCAGGGGATCGAACCGCTTCCCCGGCATTCCTGAAAAGCAATTCGCCATTGCCGGCCCTGAATATGGATAAGATCTTAAGGCCTAAGCCCGGTTTACTTTAACATAACTTTTTGGCGCGCGAGCTTACTTCGCCCGTTCTTTCCGGTCTAACAAATGATGACAGTTGGGTTTCACCGCGTAAAACTTAAAGTTATGAAAACAACAACCGTCCAACAGGAGATCTTATTGAACCTCGATGCAAATTATCTAACCGGTCAGTACGCTGCAAAAGACCCTGGAGAAAAGACCAATACGTTAACGCAGCGGGAACAACTGGAAGAAGCATGCTGGAACGGGTCCCTGCCTGTCCTGCTTCCCGAAATATTCAGTATTCCCGGCAATACCAGGCCGCTCTACCTATGGCGCATAGTAGAAGGCGAGCGCTTTCTTCATCTTTCGCTTGGCGAAACCCCGGATGAAATAGCAAAAGAATTCTCTATCGATCCTTACAGCTTTTTATCTCTTCAGTTGTTTTCTTAAAGAAATTTGTTAATTTGGAGGCCTCAAGACGAGGTATTATTTTTTCATTACCGGATAAAGTAACCGCGCGACTTCGGGATCATTCAGTTAACAAGGAAGCTCGATATTGAAGGGTTACCACTACAGCCTATATGTCAAAAACACTTGAAAAAACTCAACTAAGTTCGGGACAGATCAAAGTAGCAGCAACAGGTTTTCTCAGCTTGTTCTCCCTTGTGGGCATCATGTTTTACGGTCTCCCTTTTTTCTATGATTTCTGGGTACAGGATTTCGGTTGGACGCGCACCACGGTTACTTCGGGTATGGCCGTGGGTAAGGTAACCGTCGGATTCCTGGGCTTCCTGGCCGGTTGGTTCATAGATCGTTTCGGCCCCCGGCGCCTGATGCTTGCGGGCATCCTGATGGGCGGCATCGCCCTGATCGGGTTAGGATCGATGACCGGCGCTATATGGCAGCTATATACATTTTATATATTCAGCTCATTGGGCTATATATGCGGCGGGCCCTTGCCCAACCAGGTGCTTACCTCAAGATGGTTCGACAAGTCGCGCGGCAAGGCCATGGGCATAGCGTACCTGGGGATAGGCGTAGGCGGAATGCTTGTTCCGCAGATCGCCAGAAAGCTCAATGTGGAATTTGGCTGGCATACGGCGCTGGTCATGCTTGGCATATTAATGATCCTGATCGCCTTCCCGATGGCCTGGTTCGTAAAGGAAAACCCCGAGGGCTCCGTAGTAAAGGAAAAAAAGGAAGAGCCGAAGGTTCCATTGAGCGTTATTTTAAAAAGCAGGCCGTTTTACCTGTTGCTCATCGGCAGCATGTGTTCTATCGGAGCGGTAAGCGCAACCAGCCAGAACCTTAAGCTATTTTTCAGCCTGGACCTGAAATACACGCAGGAGCATGCGGCAAATATCATCTCGCTGGTGCTGCTGTCGAGTATTTTCGGACGCCTGCTGATGGGGTGGCTGGCAGACCGCATGTCGAAAAAATATGTGATGATGCTCATTTCGGTTATCATCGCCTGCGCGATCCCCTTATTATATTTTCCCTCTACCCCCGGCGTTATTTATTTGTTTGCCTTTTTATTCGGCGTCGGCCTCGGGGGCGACTATATGATCATCCCCTTAATGGCCGCAGAGCTATTCGGCCTGCGTATCATGGGCAGGGTAATGGGGCTTATCCTCACTTTCGACGGTCTCGCAGAAGCCTTCGCTCCCATGATGGTGGGCAAGCTCCGCGATACCAGCGGAAGTTATGCGAATGGCTTTGCTTCCCTGATCATATTCTCAGTAATCAGTATCATTGCCATAGCCCTGCTTCCGGGCAAATCAACTAAAAAGGAGTGAAACCTGTAGCAGAGAAGACCGTATATCCGATCCTGTTTTCTTTAAGCCTGTCTCATTTACTTAACGACACCTTACAGTCGATCATACCGGCTATATATCCCATCGTCAAAGACAATCTCCGGTTGAGCTTTACCCAGATAGGCGTCATTACGCTGGTGTTTCAACTGGCGGCTTCCCTTATGCAGCCTTTTGTGGGATTGTACACCGATAAAAAGCCGCAACCTTTCTCCCTGGCCATCGGTATGGCCTGCACGCTGCTCGGCCTGGTATTCCTGGCCTTTTCCGCCAGCTACGGCATCCTGTTGTTTTCCGTTGCGCTGGTGGGCCTGGGCTCCGCAGTGTTCCATCCGGAAGCATCCCGCATGGCGCATGTGGCGGCCGGGGGAAGAAGAGGACTAGCGCAATCTATTTTTCAGTTAGGAGGCAATGCAGGAAGCTCTTTTGGTCCGTTGCTGGCCGCGCTGATCATCGCCCCCCTGGGCCAGGCCAGCATTCTATGGTTTGCCATACTCGCGGTGATCGCCATTGTGATATTGCGTAAGGTGGGCATATGGTATAAGGCTTACCTGGCAACCGCCAAAAAAGCAAACAAACCCATCTATGCCGCGCCGGATAACGGCCTTCCCCGGAGCAAGGTGGCGCTGTCGGTGTTCATCCTGATCATCCTGATCTTCTCAAAATATTTTTACCTGGCCAGCATGACCAGCTATTTCACCTTCTACCTTATCGATAAATTTGACGTATCGGTACAAAATTCCCAGATCTACCTGTTCCTTTTCCTGTTTTCGGTTGCGGCAGGCACGCTGGTAGGCGGCCCGGTAGGCGATCGCTTTGGCAGAAAATACGTTATCTGGATCTCGATATTGGGCGTTGCGCCCTTCTCCATGGTCCTCCCGTATGTGAATCTTTTCTGGACCACCGCGCTCATTTTCCCGATAGGGTTTATCCTGGCTTCCGCATTTTCGGCCATACTGGTTTATGCGCAGGAACTCATGCCGGGCAAGGTGGGATTGGTTGCCGGCCTGTTTTTCGGGCTGGCCTTCGGTATGGGCGGAATAGGATCTGCCGTATTGGGCATACTGGCCGACCACACCAGCATCTCTTATGTATATAAGGTTTGCGCTTATCTGCCCCTGTTGGGCATACTGGCCTGGTTCTTACCCAATGTAGGAAGCGCCAGGCAAAGAATGCAGTGATCGCGGGGTTGAGAATAAAATGGCCGCCGGCAAAATAAAACGGGCGCGATCCCTTTATTTTCCTTACCTGATCTATCGATGCATTCGGAGCGCCTTAATGGTCTGCAGGTTCTTCCCATCGACTTTCACTTCCACCAGGTAGATGCCATTGCGCATCAGTTTTGATTGGAGCGATCCCAACTCCAGAATAACATCGCCCTGCGGCATCGCGCCAAAGTCTTTCCTGAGCATTAACCTTCCATAAGAATCATATATGGCCACGCTGATCTTCTGCTCGGGCGAACTGTTGTAGAATTTCAGCTTGAGCGCTTTATAGAACGGATTGGGATAGGCTTTCACCTTTATAGCGCCGTCTGCCGGTAATATGGAATCCGGGGGCGGACTGCCGATCGGGTCTGTATCGCCGGGGCCGGGAGGGTCGGGAATAGTATCGGTCGGAGGCGTTCCGGGATCGGGAATACTGTCTGAAGGCTCGTCCGGAAGCCAGGCCAACTCTTGTATGATAATGGCCGAATTGAACCCATACCCGCCGGAAGGCGTGGTGGAAAAACTCAGCAACGCCTTACCCGCCTCATCAGGCGCTATATTATCGATGTATACGATCTTGGACGTGTTTTCCCATGAGTTAAGATAAACCGTTTTGTTGTTCACGGTATAAGTAGCCGTATAATTTCCCTTAGACCATCCATCAGGTCCGGAGCTGCCGATAAACCCGATCCTGTATCGTTTATTATGGCTTAGCCCCGACAACCTGAACTGCGCCACCTGGTTTCTGTCCAACCAATAATTAGAGGCCAGCACAACGTCGGGAACCACGCCTGAATTATTACCCGTGCTCTTCCCCGCGGTAAACTCCCCGTTAAATTCTTCTTCAAGCGTCAGCGTCATGGTCGTTGAAACGCCCGACTGGTCTTTCAGCGGCGGCGTGGTAAAATTAGACATCGGCGGCGTGGTCAGGTTATTCCAGGGAGCAGGCGCATCCTCCACCGTGGTGTTAAAGTTAACATAGACGATGGAGAGCGGCATAACGGCTTTTACCCTATTGCTGTATCCCGAATAATCGGTTCCTTCTTTTGTTCTAATACGATACCAGTACCTGGCGCCGGGCGATAGATCAACATCCCTGTAACTCGTGGTATTCGCAGGCAGGGAGATGGCCGACACGTCGGCGGTAAACAGCGAGTCCGTCGCCCTTTGCAATTCATACCCGTCAACGCTGTTTTCATAATTGGTTCTGTCGGACCAGGTTAACCGAACGCTGGCGCGGTCCTCCGGCTCGGCATACAAGTGGGCCGGACTAAGCATTCTCACCGACGGCTCATACTCTTCGATCACTAATGCGCTGAGATAACTGACCGGAGATCCGCTCCTGCGCGCGGCGCTGATCTGCAGCTCGCCGTTGGCATTGGGAATAAGGTTATTCAGATTGGCAGCCTGATTAGTATTGTAACGCGCATTCAGGATAGACTGCCGCCCCGAGGCCGAATATTGGGTCTCGGCCATTATGCCCTCATTCTGACTGCCCGCCAATACAATATTGTACTGCTTCGCGGGGTTTAATCCCCCGATAAGGATCACCTTTGCCTCCGAACCATCATCCTTTAACCCGCTCTGTAAAACAGCGTCGGGGAATATGCCGGAATCATCGCCCGTGATATGCCCCATATCCGTAGTTCCGGACCATCCATTGACCATGGTCACCGAAAACGGCGTAACCACATTCCGGTCATCCTTCAAATTGGCGATCGACTGCCCGGCATTCCTTGGTCCCAGCCAGTTATTCCAGGGCAATCCCGCCGATCTGCCCGCGCTGCCAAGATTCACATATACGGAACGGGTAGACTTATTGCTCACGATAAGGGTAAACTGCCGGCTGGCAGATTGACCATTGCCGTCGGAAGCGGTAAGCGTAAGCGCATACGAACCGGCATGCTCATCGGAAGGCGTAATGGTAAGCCGGTAATTTTCCGCGTCGATCCATTGGAGCTTCACGAAAGAAGGTTGGTTGACAATCGCCACCGTTAGACTATCGCCGGGGTCGTCGGTTATGGTTATATTCCTTACGACAGTTTCATCCGTCATCGCTACAATATCCGCGATCTCCGCAATCACCGGCGCATTGTTTCCTGCGCGAACCTGCGCTATGTTGCTGTGCTCGCCTGTTCCGGCGGCATTGGAGCCCGCAACATAGTAATAGTATAACGTTAAAGGCAAAACAGAGGCGTCGGTATACGCGGTAACATTCGCCGAAAGCGTGGCGATCAGCTCAAAACTGATATTATCAGTAGAGCGGTAAACCCTGTAGTTGGTTTCATTGGAAGCGTTATCGTTCCAGCTCAGGGAAACCGAATTGTTTGCAGACGCCGTCGCGGCTAACTGCGAAGGCGCCACAGGCGTAGCAGGCGCCGGCAAGGTAACTGCAGAGACAGCCCCGGTAAAGGCAGAGGCCTCGCCTGACCCGATCGCCCTTATCTTATAGAAATATGTCGTCTGAGCAGCCAGCGCGGAGTCGGTGAAAGAGCCGACATTCGCGCCCACGGCGCCAACGGGAAGATAGGTTCCATTCGCCGTTGCAGAACGAACGATCTCGAAGCCGGTCTCATCGTTGCTGTTGTCTTCCCATTCCAGGGTGATCTTATTGTACGCCGCGCCCGTTGCGGTCAACGATCCGGGCATGGCCGGAGCGGGGGCAAGCTCAACATTTTCATAGACAAAGAAATTCCTGGGGATCCTTTGCCTGCTCATCCCTGCGTCATTTGACCAGAACAATTGCATCTCCTGCCCTCCCGTTCCCTGGAAAAAGGCGATGGCTATGCGGTGATAGCCGGCCGAAAGCAATATTGTTCCGGTTTTAGAGGTTGCGCCATGTATGCCGTCGTTGTCTACAAGAATAGTTGCGCTATCGGAATAAGGTTCATCTATATATAACCTGCTGCCATCATCCGAATACGTTTCAAAAGTATAGGTCGCTGTAACGGGTATATAAATATAGCCCTGCCAGAGAAACCCGTAATGGTTATCCTGGGTTTTGACGCCCGAATTGATACTAACGGTATCCATCAATCCGGTTTTATCCGGCGTCAGGGCGTTAAAATCCGGAAGGTTGGTCCAGTTGCCATTATAATACTGATAATTCAATCCCTGGCGATGGGTATGCCCAACCACCTGGGCGCTCGCAGGAGAAATATTGCCGGCCTTATCCACAGCCCTGACCGTAAAAGCATAGCTGGTAAGGCTGTCCAGGTTGGTAACGGTAAAAGAAGTTCCCGTTGCGCTAAAAAGTTTCTCTCCATTCACATAGATATCATAATGGTCGACGCCAATATTATCGGTTGACGCATCCCATTTCAGGGAAACGGTCGACAGCGTACTTCCCGCATATTGCAGGTTCCCCGGCGCCGTCGGCGGGGTATTGTCGCCAACAGTTTTTGCCGGCGCCTCATTAGAGCCCGCCGAAGCGCCTGTGGCATTGACGGCCCGCACCACATAATAATAAACCTTATCGGCGACCAGACCCGTATCGGTGAAACTTGTAACGTTGGCATTCGTGATCGCGACAAAGGTATAGGGACCGCCGGTTTCAACGCCTCTGTATACTTCAAATCCGGTTTCATTGCTAACGGGATTGGCTACCTGCTTCCAATTCAACCGGATCGAAGAAGCGGAAAGCGGCGTTGCCACCAGCGTATTCGCCGGATCAGGCTTGGGCGTTCCATCGGCATTCACTACCGTAAACTCGGGAGAGAAAGTGGTTCCGCAACCGTATTCCTCGGAATACCTGGCTTTGTAAACGCCGACGGGAGCGTTAAACACCTGCGTCGAGTCCAGCAGTTCGTCGGTATTAGCGTCGTACCATTCGTATTTAAGAAATCCGGGGGGGAGCATCAGGGGCACGGTAACGCTGCCATCCAGCGCGGGAAGCGTTTTGCTTCGGGCGCCCTGAATCGCTATCGGCGGCGTCTCTGTAGTAGCTTTCGTCTGGATAACGGCCGGTTTGCGGGACCATTCCGACCATTGGGAAGAAGCCGATCGTTTAAACCTGACGCGATAAACGCCATATGCTTTAACATTGATCTCATTTCCTGTAAAAGAAATTACCGATCCATTGTCCAGTATGGTATTAACGCCATTAAGCCGCGTAGCGATAAGCGCGCCGTCCTTCTCCCATTCATAAGCATAGAACCCGGGGGTGATCCCCAGTTTGGCGTCAATCAGTTCACCGGGGCAAAACTCGCCGTGCTGGAAAAATATAAGCGGGTTGGCCTTATGCACATCATTCAGGGCGGGAACAAAATCGGGCTCCCGCCAATGCTGGTACCACATGGAATGGCCGCGGGTAGGGTACATCGTATACCGTATATCGGCGCCGATTTGCTTCATATCCCTCAAAGCGCGTTTTGCTACGTTGGTATCGGGAGCGGGATCCAATCCTCCTGTAGCGAACCAGATGGGAATATGCACAAAGTTTTCCCTGGTCGTGGTAGCGCCTACAGACGCCGACGGTATGATCTTGGCGACGCGTTTCGGATAGCCATCCGCCATGCGCCATGCGCCGTAACCTCCTCCTGATAACCCGGTAACCACCAAACGATCCACGTCTGCGCGGGTATGAACAACCATGGAGTCAATCATGTTCAATATGGCGTCATAATTTCCCCAATGCGCCTGGGCCCAGCCGGCAAAACACCCTTCCGTAACCACTAACTGGGGATATAGCAGGAAACCGTCAAACTTATTCTGATCAACGAACTGCATGAACAAACTTCCGCCAAGCCATAACGGCTTTTCATTATTATAAATGCCGCCATTTGAGGGGCAACCTACTTCTCCGCCGCCATGAAGAAACAACATGACGGGATATTTTTTATTAGCGCTATCGGGATTATTATAAGATTTGGGATACTTGAGGCGAAAAGCCAGTTTTCCTGTGCCGACATTTATAAAATACTGCTTAAAGGAAGAAGCGTCAAAAGCATCGTTTCCATAGCTTACGCCGATCGTGGGCGTGCTTACCCATTTTTGCAGGCCGGGAACGTTGGGATCAGGATGTTGCGGGCTTCCCAACGGCTGGCTCACATCATACCGGATGATGGTATCTGCGGGATCAAACACATTTTGCGCTTTCAAAAAGCAGGCAGATCCAATCAAAAAAATTAATACCGCAATTTTTCTTATCATAACATGATAGTGTTAAGTCACCCTCAACAAACGCCGTACCGCAGGCAATCTTTACACTGTTAATGCAATCAGATTACTCCAGACAGAACCTAATACAACCAAGGATGATGCGGTTTTAATCGAAGAATAATGAGATAAGCAATGGATATCCGAAGGATAATTGGAACATATTGGAGCGATAAAATTAGCGCTTATTATTTCAAAGTCATAATAGAATGAATGAAAAAATTAGCCGCCTGTTTGAAAGCTGTTAATGCATTGACTATCAGGAGAAGAATTATATTTCAACAACGCGGATCGATGGCGTACCGCCATACCCGCGTGACGCCTTTATTTAAAAGGTAGGATTGATCCGTTCCCGACAACTCGCCATGACAGAGCCTGGTCCGCCCCTATCGCTTGATCCGCATGTCGCGGTATTCCACTTTCATCGGAGGGCCCACATGCACCTGCAGCCCCAGCAACCCCGATAATTTTCGGTTAAGGGTATCGTTATCCGTCGCCTCGCTCATCAGCGCGCCATTGATATAATGCTGCAAATGATTGCCTTTGACGATCAGATGGTATTGGTTCCAGTCGCCCTTCCTGATCTTAGCAAACAGGCTGTCTTCCGAGCTTATCTTTTCAATAAGTTCGGGTTTCATACCCGTTTCTATCTTCACTTTTTCGCCGCGGCGGGCTAAAAACGTGCGGCCGCGCTCCTCATAATTCAACCCGGTATACTGATTCTTACCGTCTATATCTGCCTGGTATCCTTTTAATGCAAAGGGTATGCTCGGAACCTCTTCGCTCCGGTAATTGATGCCGCTATTGCCTTCGGGAGTGATCCTGAAATCGGTCTTTAACTCAAAATCAGCGGTTGTTCCTCCCCGCCAGATAAGAAAAGAATTGGTTTTGATGGGAGTGGACGCCGTGATCTCCCCGATCAGGATGCCTTGTTCGATCCGCCAGAAAGCAGGATCCCCCTCCCAGCCCCCGAGCGTTTTGCCGTCAAACAACGGCGCGAAACCTTCTTCGGAAGGATCTCCTTCTTCGGAGATATTACCCGCGGCGGCGTTTTCGCCGCCGGGCGTTGCGTCGGGCGTATTGCAACCGCTCGTCGTAACCCATAAGCAGAAAACAGCTGCAACAGCTCCTTTCCATAACAATTGTAAACGGTAAAACATGCGAACACATTGATAAGTTAACAATAACGATCTTACTGGCGTTGAATAAACGCAGCGCCTATTTCGCTCCCGGCGACCCGCTTACCGGTTCCGCGCCGGTATCCTGCCAGCTCCTGCTGTTGGCAGAAGCGATCACGGCCTCGCATACCTTTTGCGTCTGCAGGGCGTCCCTGAACGTCGGCGCGCAGGGTTCTCCTGTTTCCAACCCCTTTAAAAAATCCGCGGCCTGGTGAACAAAAGAATGTTCATAACCAATGCTGGTTCCCGGTATCCACCATCTGTGCATATACGGCTGATCGCCGTCGGTAACATGAATGGAGCGCCATCCGCGCACCTGCGAATCATCGGCATGATCAAAATATTCCAGGCGATTCATATCGTGCAGATCCCAGCGAATAGAGGCGTGCTCGCCGTTGATCTCGAAAGTGTACAGGGCCTTATGTCCGCGGGCATACCGGGTAGCTTCAAATACCCCCAGGGATCCGTTTTTAAAATGACAGGAGAAAATACAGGCGTCGTCGATGCCTACTTTCTGTTTTTTACCCGTGGCCTGGTGGATGCGCTCTTTCACAAATGTTTCGGTAGTGGCGGATACGTCCGTTATGGCGTCGTTGATCCACATGGCCGTATCGATGCAATGCGCCAGCAGATCGCCTGTTACCCCCGAACCGGCGGCGGCGAGGTCCAGCCGCCATAAAGCGTCGCCTCCCTGGGGCAGATCGGCATTGATGGTCCAGTCCTGCAAAAAATTAGCGCGGTAATGAAATATCCTGCCCAGCTTCCCGGAATCTACAATTTGCTTCGCCAGCGTTACTGCAGGTATCCGGCGGTAGTTGTACCATACCGTATTGGCGACACCGGCCTTCTCCACCGCGTCGGCCATCAGCTGCGCCTCGGCCAGGGTGCGCGCCAGCGGCTTCTCGCAGAGGATCATCTTCCCGGCCGCAGCAGCGGCCAGGGCAATCTCTGCATGCGTATCGTTCGGAGCGCAGATATCCACCGCGTCAATATCCTTACGCGAGATAACGGCTTTCCAATCCGTTTCAAAGGAAGCATATCCCCATTGCGCTGCAAAGGCCCGCGCCCTATCCTCGCGCCGGGAGCATACCGCCTGCAATACCGGCCTGTATTCCAGCTCGGGAAAAAAGTTATCGATGCGATTGTACGCATTGGAATGCGTGCGCCCCATGAGGCCCCCGCCTATCAACCCGATCCTGATTTGTTTTTTATTTTTCATTTTACTTCGATTGATCATTAACGTAATATAAGGCCGCGTCCTGGCAGCGGTTATTTGCCGGTTGTCTGTTCATCTTCCCGGAAAAACATTTCCAGGAAATATCCTTCCTTATTTCCAGCCATTCAGCTCGCGCACGCGGATCATCACGGCCAGAATATCGTTCCAGGTTTTGGGCTGCAACATAACCTCGTTGGAGAACATGCAGCCGTCCCAACAGATATGTTTAAACGCTTTTGTAAGCTCTCCCTGTTCGTCGCGCAGCCAGTAACCGGCGTCGTGGGCGATATCCAGTTTCCCGTTCGGATCGGTGGCAAGACAGTGCCTGCCGGTTTTGTCGTGGGCACCCGATCCATGCACGGTTCCGTCATTTTGCGCTACATGAAAATCAATGGTCCAGGGACGCAGGGCCCTGGTCAGGGTCTTCAGTCCCTCTTCCAGCGCGGCCCGGTCTTCCCATTTAAAGTCTGCCGGAAGAATGCGGTCTTCCGGCCGGTTATACCCCAGCAGGTACAGGAAGGTATGCGACATATCGGCCTGGAAACCGATATTGGGGCGGTCCACCGCTTCAAGGGTATCGATCATGGTCCTCCAGCTATGCATGCCTCCCCAGCATATTTCGCCCTCGGCAGCCAGCTTTTCGCCATAGTCGGCGGCGACATCGCAGGCTTCCCCGAAGGTCTGCGCGATCAAACGGGTATTGCCCGCGGGATCGGCCGACCAGGCTTCGGGACTGGAAGCGGAATCAATACGTATGATGCCATGCGGACGGATACCCATCTCGCGAAGCTTTTTTCCAACGCGGCAGGCTTTTCGCACTTCATCGACAAATCGCTTTCTATCTTCAGCAGACCCCATGGCGGATCCTCCCGTAGGAGGCCAGATCGCCGCTACCAGGCTGCCGATCTCCAGGTTATAACCGGCAACCTTATCCGCGATCTTTTTTATGTCGTCGTCGGAACCGGCGCCCATCACCTCGGGATCCATCAACCCGATATCAATGCCGTCGAATCTCACGCCGTCGACCTCCGCCTCGGCGGTAAGCTTAAGCATGGTATCAAAAGAAACAGGCGGCTCTGCGCCCGGGCCTTTTCCGACGATGCCGGGCCAGGAAGCATTGTGTAATCTGGGATAAATGTTCTCGCTCATAACTTATGCATTAAAAGATGAAATCATCGTAGTCAAAAACAATCTGTCAAAACAAGGTCCGCGCAGGATTACGCATGTGGATCTACATTGCGCGCCGCCAATTACTCCGCCAGATCGGGGTTGCCCGGGCCGAAATGTTTCAACATCACAATAGGATCGGTAGCAGAAGGGTTGACGATGGTTACCCCTTCTTTAGCCGCCGCCTCGGTTACAAAAAACTCGTCGTGGGTCAACTGCCCATAGCGGATCAGCGCCGGCGTTTCCACATCCCACACGCCCATCCTGCCATGCCCCTGCATCATGATCATACCATAGGCCGCGCTGTCTTTGATGGTTACAGAAGCGCCGGGAAATACCGTCAGCTCCTTGGCGCTGAAAGCGTCCGATTTATAACATACCCAGTTCTCGGCGTATCCCAACGCGGTCATTTCCGGCAGGGGCTTAACCGGTTTCGGTTGCATGAACCGGTTAGCCATCATGTTCGGGTCTACATTCAATTCCCAATCGATGGCTTCGAGCAACTGGTCAAAATCGCCCTTGCGATTCTCCGGAGCGCCGTTCCACAACAGTTCCTCCGGGATGATGGCCTCGTTCACCAGCGATTGATACATGGCAAACACATCCGAAGCCTTCTGGGGTTCGTATGTGCACAGGCTTCCCGGGGCATGTAGCAGTCCCGGCGGCACATCCCATCCCGTGCCGGGCTCCAGGCGGAAAGCCTGGGAATAATTGGTGATCTTGTTATCGCCGCGGGTAAAATTGACCAGGCACTGGCGGATCGTATCCTTGGAAACGCCCGGAGCAATGCCAAAAAAAGTATAGGGGAAATCGCCCCCGTGATTGTTCAGTTGAGGAGGGAAATAATAGGCTTCCGGTTTGCCCAGCTGACCGATCAGCTTAGCCTGTTCATCATTATGATGAAGATGGTGCGGCAACGGCCCCATATTGTCGAAGAACTTGGAATACATGGGCCAGCTATGATACTGATCCCACAAGCGTTCGCCAATCATGGCCGCACCGAGCTCTTCAATGGCATCCTTTAACAAAACCAGGACCTGGCGGTGCGTGTTCCCATCTCCAAAGACAATTGCGCTCAGCCCCTCGTTCTCCCCGGTAAGCGGACCGTTCTTGGCAGGCGTGGTGGAAGACAACCAACGCTCGTCGATACCGCCTCTTTGTCCGCCTAACACATAATAATCATCAGGATGCAATTTGATCCTGCGGCCGGGGACGCAGAATGAACGCGGCACCCAGGCAGGCGCCAGTCTTACTATACCCTTGCCCTGTTCTAAAGCATTTGCGGCAATACTTGTTCCCATGGTAAATTATTTTGTTAATTGGTAAACTGCTTTTTTTTCAACGCCTGAATAGCGTCTTGCTCATCCAGTACTTCCAGGCGAAGCTGGTAGGTCTTCCGTTCTCCCGGCCCGATGAAGGGAAGCGCTCCGCGTTTTCTCAGGGCCGCCTGCCCGATCGGCAGACAGGACGCAGGTTCCAACCCGGTAACATATTCATTTTTTGCCCAATGCTGCCAGTTGACCAACCAGGGCAATTGTTCTTTTTGAAAGCTCAGGGTTACGGCGAGGCCGATCTTCTCGTTATGCAATCCGCAAAAACAAGTTCCGGATTCATCGCTGTCGGGATCGATAAAAGCCACATCCTCGCCTGTTCCGTTATGCGCATCCAGGGGATCGGGGCATGTGCGAAAATCATTCCCCTCGCGAAATATCCCGGCGATGGTTTCTTCGCCCCTTGGCTTCCATTTTCCCTTCCAGAGTATATGCGTTCCCTGATCGACCAGCGGCCATCCGAAATTAAAATGGTAGAGCAGCATGCAGGGAGAGGCGGCATTGCCGCAGTTGATCACCTCATCGTGAATGGCGATCCCGGGCTTGCCCAGCGTTCCGGAGATGGTCCTTCTCAATTCCAGCATGGCGCCAAGCGCCTGGCTCTGCCTTATCCGGCCGGTAATGCTCATGTTCATCTTCCCGGCAACAGGATCGGGTTGAATGATGGATTCTATCTCTGCCGGTATATTGCTGATCAGGCCATGGAGGCCGCGTTCGCCGAAACCGTCCGATTCGGGGCCGCCGGTATGCTCTAAGCCGCAGGTAACAAGCAGTCCGCCCCCAAACGTTCTCAGCCATTCCGTACCCCTGTTGGAAGAAGGCTGCGGACGGGTTATACCGGCATGGCTGAGATAGGACAGGCTATACTGGTTATAAAATGCGTCAGCGATATCCATCGCCCGGTCGATCACGACCTTATAACGCAAACCGGCTCCCGTATTGACCCAGGCAATGCGCACGCCTTTTCCGGCCCCATTGTCGAGGATCGAGGTTTCAATGCCGCCAAGCTGGGCGGTATTGCCGATTTTGTTATTCCAGTTAAGAGCGGTCAGATCCATATTTTCCCGGCGTATAATTAAAGTTATTAAAGATCCGGGTATGATCCAGACAAGATCAGTGTTTAACCACCGTATAATTTGTCCTATTGGATCGCGATGCTGTTTGTTTTACCCGATATCAGCGCTACATCAGCGCTTGTTTTACCATTGTTTAACCGGCCCCATATTGCTATGGTTTTGGCGCAGAAAAGATCGTGTCCTTTTCATTGCCCCCCGCCTTCAGAAAGGCCAGCAGATCCTTCAATTCTTCGGCGTTCAACCTGTTGATCAATCCGGGAAGCATGGGCGATACCTCAGATGTTCTGGCGCGGACCACATCTTTTTTCGAGATATCCCGGGTTACCTGTGGCGCAAACGGGTTCTGGGAGATCACATATTTATCCTTGTCCTCGCTGATAAGCCGGCCCACGACCGACCCTCCCCCTTTCAGGTAGAACACGGTAGCCCCATACTGGTCGGAGACGGTCTTATCCGGTTCAATAATGGCTTCCAGCATGTCCTTATAAGAAAAGCGATTACCCAACTGCGTTAGATCGGGACCGGAAGTTCCGCCCTCTCCCCGCATATGGTGGCAGGAACTGCAGAGGGTTGCGGCAAACATATCCTTGCCCGTTTTAAAATTGCGTTGTGTAATGCCGCTGTCGGCCAGTTTTACGGCTGCTTCCACCGTCCATCTCCTGCCAGGCCCCTTGGGCTTGATGGCCCTGGCATTGGGACCCGCTACGGCGCCAGCCACCAGGGAATCGCCGGAGATGGTATTGTAATAATCCCGTTGCGACGCAGGCGTGTTGGCCAGCGCCATTTTCCTCGCGCCATCAATAAACCCGACAAAACTATGGCCTCCCTTATAGCCGAATGCGTCATAAAACCATTTAAAATATTTTTCCCGCAACTCAGAGGTCCAGCCGTTTTTGGCAGAACCCAGCACGGTAGCATAATAGGTTTGCTGAAGGGGCGGCAGTTTGGCGAGCATGCCGGCAATGTCAAGCCCATACTGCGGGTTTCGCATGATCAGGTCGGAAGAGTTGGTGGCGGTTTCCTGACCGTCGCTGTTATCGTCTTTGGCGAGCGGCAGGATGGCTATTGTTTTTTCTACCGCCTGCGGATCGCCCAGGTAGACCAACAGCTTACTCAGTTGCCTGTTTAGCTCGTTTCCTCCCCCGGCAGGATAGCGGGGATTGAAATAGGTTATTACGGCGGCCCTGGAAGCGGCATCGGGCATGCCCATGCGGGCAAAGACCAGTTCAAAGGCGCGGGTGATGTCTATTTTCTGCGATTCTGACAACCCATCATAATCGACCCCCAGGAGCATCTTTATGATCCGAGGCTTATCTTTTGCTTTTGCCTTTCTGGCCAATGCGATACCCGCCTGTATGAGGGTTACCGGGTCGTTCTCCTGATAAGCTTTTTCCTTCCATTCGTCCACCGGCTGGTGTTCCAGCGCAATGCGGGCGGCGTAGCGGACGAACCGGTCGGGATGTTGCAAATGGGGCCAGAGAAAATCCACGGCGCCGGCCCGGGGTTGACCATGATAGGCTTCCAGTTCCCTGCGCAGCTTTAGCTCCGCGGTAACGGTTGGAGCGGCATGAGGCTCATCCCCGATATCGCGGGTATAATGGACGCGGTAAAGATCGGACTGCAACCTGCGGCCTCCCGTAAGAAAATACAGAGCGCCATCAGGACCAATGGCCCCGTCGGTCAGCGGCAGGGGCGAACCGGAGATGAATTCCTCTGCGCTGGCCTTGTAAGAGGCGCCGGCTTGTTCCAGGTGGACCGCGTACGCAATGCCGAAGCTCCAGTCGAACACGAACAGGGCCTTCCGGTATTTTTCCGGGAAACGGGCGCTGCCGCCATAGGTAACATTGGTAGGCGATCCCTGGCCGATATTCAGGATAGCGGGCAGGTTATCGGGGAATACGGGCGACCATTTATCCGTGCCGGGGCGCCAGCCGAATTCGCTTCCACTGGTGATATGGCAGACGCGCGTCGGACGATACCAGGGCGTTCCGAAATCCCATTCCATATCCGAATCATAAGTAAACAGCTCGCCCTCATCATTAAACGCCAGGTCGAATGCATTGCGAAAACCGGAACTGATCAGCTCCCAATGGCTTCCCGTCGAATCGACGCGGGCCACCCATCCGCCGTGCTTGCCTACCGTGTTATCATGACCGTTAGGATCTTTGATAAAAGGCGTCAGGTTGTCTATCTGCTCATCGGGAAAATTCCGGTAAGCATTCATTTCAGGTATCTTGGTGAAATTGCCTGCAACCACATATAAAGCATTTTTATCCGGCGACAACACTACGCTGTGGGGGCCGTGCTCCCCGTATCCGTCCATTTGCTTCAGCAGGGTAATTTTATCAAACTGATCGTCGTTGTCCGTATCCTGCAGACGATACAAACCGCTCCCCCTGCGCAAGACCGTGTCGTAGTCCGACCGGTTGATCACTACATACAGGCTGTTAAAAGCCCAAAGCAACCCCTGGGCATACCCCATTTCGAGTTTGGGCTGCGGCGCGCCGCCGGCGGTGTCCAGGTTAAAAAACAGTCGCTCCGGCTTAACCTTCGACGCAATGGAATCCGTTCCGATAGCCGGCAGCTCCAACCTGTACAAGTAACCGTACTGATCGGAAGCGATCATCCTGCCCTTATCGTCAAAGGTCATGGACACCCAGGATCCCATTTCGTTTTCTGAGGGACTGAACAGGCGCTCGGCGCGAAAGCCGGGAAGAAGCGTAAGTTTTTCTGTTTTGGGATCTGTTTTTTCCGCCGTCGGCTGATCATCCGAACAGGCAATCGCAAGCAATAAGAAAAAAATAGCGGTGATCTGGGCTAACGCAACATTCCCTTTCATTATGGCGGCATTTTACTGATCAACAATCAAATCTAAGATGAATCGTTAGTTGCAATAAATGATTTTTATCGGTATTAACCATCCTGTAGCATCCTGATTTATACATTTTACGCGCTACGCTTTACCTTTACCTGATTTTTGATCACCGGATTTTTAAAGACCGCATAAATGGCCAGGAAAGTTTTAGTCGTCAAATTGGGCACCGCCCTGATCACCAATGCCGAGGGAAATATCAACGCCAGCATCATTAAAAAAGTGGCGGACGAGATCGCGCTGCTCATGCAGGACTACCATATCGTGCTGGTTTCCAGCGGCGCCGTCGGAAGCGGTAAGAAATTCCTTAAGCATTACAAGGGCTCTTTGTCCGAACGAAAGGCGGCCGCCGCCGTAGGCAACCCCATTCTTATCCAGTTATACCATCAGCAGTTCCAACGTCATGGCATAACNNAAATTTTCGGATAATGACGAGCTGGCCACGTTGATCGCCATAGGGTTTGATGCTTCGTCCCTGATATTGTGCACTTCCGCGGGCGGCCTGCTGGACAACGAGGGCAGGGTGATCCCGCTTATCGATAAGGTAGACGCATCGGTGCTGCAATACGTTAATTCAGAAAAGAGCGCGGCAGGGCTGGGCGGGATGGTCTCCAAACTCACGTTTACGCGGCTCGCCATCTCTTTAGGCATCAATGTGGTCATCTGCGGATTAAAAGGCGAACGACCGCTCACGGCTGCGCTGGAAAGGAAGAACGGCTCCTATTTTGCGCCGAAGAAACCCAACCTACGCGCCCGTCAGAAATGGCTGGCGAGCGGCTCTGTAACGCTGGGCGCTATTCGCATTGACAAGGGGGCGGCCAGGGCGCTGCAATCCAGGAAAAGCCTGCTTACCGTAGGCATCCGGCAGGCGGAAGGAAAATTCGCGACCGGAGAAGTGGTGCAGTTGATGGATGAAGAAGGCAGCATACTGGGCGTGGCAAAAGCCAGGCTCGACGCGCAGGCGATCAACCGGAAGCTGGCAGAGCGGAATGTCATCGCCGCGCATGCAGATGATATTGTTTTATTTTAACTTTGCGCGATGAAATCTGTTTTACCGCTTATTATAAAGACCCGGAATGCGGCGGGCAGCTTACAGCAATTGAGCAACGCGCAGATACAGCGCCTGCTGCGCGCGTTGAGCGATGAACTGCTCCGGCAAACCGGCGCGTTGATAAAAGCGAATCAAAAGGACCTGTCGAGGCAATCGCCCGACAATCCCAAGAACGACCGGCTGCTGTTAAATGAACAAAGAATAAAGGGAATTGCCGGCAGCATAAAAAAAGTGGCCACACTTCCCGATCCCACAGGAAATGTGTTGGCAAAAAGAACATTGCCCAATGGATTGCAGTTGCAAAAGATTTCCGTGCCGCTGGGCGTGGTAGGGGCCATTTATGAATCCCGGCCAAATGTAACTTTTGATATTGCGGCGCTGTGCCTGCGCAGCCGGAACGCATGCGTATTGAAGGGAAGCGGCGACGCCGAGCATACCAACCGGGCGGCTATTGCCATCATCAAAAAAGTATTAAAACAACATGCCGTTAACCCCGATGCAGTCACGCTGCTTCCCTCCAATCGCGAAGTGGTGGAAGAAATGTTTACCGCCACCCGGTATATCGACGTGCTTATTCCCCGCGGCTCGGACGGATTGATCTCTTATGTGAGAAAAAACAGCCTCGTGCCGGTCATCGAAACAGGCGCAGGGGTATGCCATGTATATGTAGAATCCAAAGCCGACCTGAAGAAGGCGCTGGACATCGTAGTGAATGCAAAGGTCTCCCGCCCCTCCGTATGCAATGCGGCGGACGCTATACTGGTAGATAAAAAGGTCGCCAGGCCTTTTTTAAATAGCCTTAAGCCGGCATTTGAAAAATATGGGGTGGAGATATTTTCCGATAAGGAAGCGTACCCCCTGTTGAACGGCTATCCCTACCTGCGCAAGGCAAAGCCCGAGCATTTCGGCATGGAATTCCTGAGCCTTAAATGCGCCGTAAAGGTGGTGGATGATATCGACGACGCGTTGTCGCATATTTCCAAATACTCTACCCGTCATTCCGAAGCGATCGTTTCAGAAAACAAGAAAGCCTGCGAGCGCTTTGTAAAAGAAGTGGACGCCGCAGCCGTCTATACCAACGCTTCCACGCGTTTCACGGACGGCGAGGAATTCGGGCTGGGCGCCGAGATCGGCATCTCGACCCAGAAACTGCATGCCCGCGGGCCCTTTGCCTTGGAAAAACTCGTTACGGAAAAATGGGTCGTCAGGGGCAATGGCCAGGTTCGCTGATCCTGCAGACCAGGGCAATGGCTGAATAGGCTTTGGCCGATAACCGCTACCTGATGACGATCTGCTTTTGATCGTACCGGATAGCGGCAAATATGCCCACCCCTCCTTCTATATTGGACCTTATCTTCGAAGGTTGCACCAACGGGTTAAAATTAGAGAGGCGCGCTCCGTTCACCGATTGGATATAGTCGTAATGCTCTTTCTGCAGGGAGTATAACCTGACGGTCACCGTATCGCCTTTGGCGTAGCCTTCTTTGGAAAAAACGCTGAACGATTGTCCGTTAAAAGAAAGATCGCTCATGTATACGTCCGTGGAAGACGCATTAAAATCATTTAGTTTGCGGGCGATCATCAGCCGGTAAAAGTTTTCTGTTTCGGGAGGATCGGGAATAACGACGCCCACGCTGAAACCGCCCTGCTCCTGTTCAAGCGGCTTGCTGACCAACTGCTTAATCTGCACCAACGGCTGGCTAAAACGGGTAGACGCGCTAACGGTCCTTTTTCCCCCGTCCGTGACCGTAAGCGTATAGGTCTTGGCGGCGTCCGGCTCAAACCTTTTATACCGCGCGTAGTTGTACCATCTTCCATGCTCCCAGTCGTGCAATTCTTTGTTTTGAAGGGTGTCGCGGGTAACGCCGTCGGAGAACACCACTACGGCGTCTGCAAGGGGTCTGTTGATCGCGGTATCGGTATAAGGCAGGCTTTCCGTGAGCAGGCATTTAAGGATCGAACCCTCTTCGAGGTACATTTCCACAGCGATCTCCGAATCATAAGGAGGCGCTGCCAGTTCGATCTTTTTTTGGCAGGAAACGCTTATGGCCAGGATCAGTAAGACAATGCTCAAAAACCTCATACCGCTAAAATTTGAAATTATACGTAATGCCGGGCAGTACAGGAAACAGCGATACCACCGTAGGCTCAATCGAGGTCACATACCCTTCTTTATTGTTTGTCTCTTCAAATGAAATATAATACGGGTTGCGCCGGCTATAGGCATTATACAGGCTAATGGTAATATCCTCGCTCCCTCTGCGGCTTTTCAATGCAATGACCAGGCTCAGGTCAAGGCGATGAACAGGGGCCAGCTGGTAATTTCCTCTTTGATCGTATACGGGAGTAATGCTGCGCGTGAGCCTGCCTGCCTGGTCCTGGAACACAAACCTCCCCACGGGGATGGTAATATAAGCGCCCGATCCATATATCCAGCTGCCGCTGAGCGTCAGTTTTTTGTTGATCTTATGCATGCACACCAGCGAGAGATCGTGTCGCCGGTCATAGCGCGGATGAAAAGGTTTTCCGTTGTCAATATCCGGAAACATTCTTAAGCTCCAGGAAAGCGTATACCCCAGCCAGCCGGTGGTCCTGCCATTTTTCTTTTCAATATAAGACTCCACTCCATAAGCTTTGCCCTTGCCGTACACAAAATCATTTTCCAGCTTGGGGTTGCCGAATATATTGGCGCCGTCGCGAAAAGCGATCTGGTTATTCATCCATTTGTAATAGCCCTCCAAAGAGAAATAAAAACTGTTGTTACCGATCGATTCGGACCAGCCGAAGCTGACCTGGTCGGCATATTGCGGAAGGGTCTTTTCCGTGGAAGGATACCACATGTCGATGGGCATCGAGGATGAATTCAACGCTGCCAGGTGAAGGTATTGATACATCCGGGTATAGCTTGCTTTCAGGGCCGCCTTCTCTCCCATGTTCAGCCGGGCCCCGAACCTCGGCTCCAGGTTTGCCTGCCATTTTCTACCTGCATAAAACCCCGAAACCCGCAGTCCGCCCGATAATGCCAATCTTTGTCCATCATCCCATTCCGTATGCATGAACGCGCCCCATTCGTTGCCCGAGGCTTTTTCGCCCGCTTTATAGTCGCTCAGTTCAGAAGAAGATTTGAAGTCGCCGATATTCAGCTTATGAAACTGCCCGTCCATCCCCAGGCTCCAGCGCAGCGGCCCCTCGGTGATCGCGCTGGCCGCTACTTTCATTCCAACGGTTTGAACGGCCGATTTAAGCTCCAGGCGATTATAGCCATAACTGTTCAACAGCCTGTAGTCGTATCCCGAATAAAATAACGTGCTGGTAACGGCAGCCTTATTGTTCAGCAACGATTTCCAGTTGAGGGATCCCAGCTGGTTGCCCCAGGAAAGGTCTGTGGCCGATTGGGGATCGGAACTAAATTGATCCCTGCCCCGGTAAGCCGTCAGCCAAAGAGTGTTGTTCCTGTTTATTTTCCAGTCGGACCGGAAGTTGATGTCATCAAAAAAATAATCGGGTATCGGCTGATAATCCTTTTTTCTCCGGTTGGCCTTATTCATCGCCGCAGTAAATATATCGAAATAGGTGCGTCTTGCAGACAGGATAAAAGAGGACTTTCCCTTTTCTATCGGCGACTCAACAGAAACCCTGGAAGATAAAATGCCGATGCCGCCGGTCACCGCGAGAGAATCCGTCGAACCCGGCCGGGAGGATATATCCAGCACGGAAGACAGCCGCCCGCTGTATTTTGCGGGATAGGCGGCTTTATACAGTTTGGCATTCCGGATAGCATCGTTGTTAAAAACGCTGAACAACCCAAGCAGGTGATTGGGATTGTACACCGGAACATCATCCAGCAGGATCTGGTTCTGGTCTGCCCCCCCTCCCCTCACATAAAAACCCGACAAGCCCTCTCCGCCCCCCTTGACGCCCGGCTTCAATTGCAATATCTTGATAATGTCGACCTCTCCCAGGATGGCAGGCAATCTTTTCGCCTCCATCGCAGAGATTATATCAGCGCCCATTTGCAGATCTGTAACCTTGCCCAGGGCGGAATTACCGGTAACCAATACCTCCTCAAGCGCCTGCGCATCCCGTTCCAATTCGATCATCGCGACGCCTTCCAGAAGCTGCAAGGTCAGTTCAAAAGGCTTATACCCTATCATGCTCACCAGTATCCTGTCTTCCTTCTCAAACAACTTTTTAGGAATAGCGACGGAGCCGATCGAATCGCTGCTGACACTGAACCTGCTATTCAAAAACTGGATGGTAGCCCCGCTTAGCGCCTGGCCGGAAAACTTGTCTTTGACCACTGCCGAATGGGTATCTCCCTGCGCAAAAGCATTGTCCGCCCATGACAGCATAAGAAACAGGCAGATAACAACTGAAGCGCCCGAGGCTGATTTCCGTATCATAAATAAAGCAAGCGCGTTAATATATATACACATTGACTCAATAAAACACGAATGGGTTTTTCAACGCTGTTATGCCTTAGGATCTCTTTGGGGGTTTTCAGGTATGGATTTCCGTTATGCGGGAGAAGACGATACAGATTTCCGTCTTCCGGTAAAGCCGGGAAGATATAATGTCCGGTCCAGCAGTATTAAAGTTTGAGGACTTTGGAAATATCCTTTTTCAGGTATAGGATATCAAAGGGATTGGAACCGAAAGAAAGTAAAAAAAAGCCTTGTTTCCAACCTTTTCAGGGAATATTTTTAGCGAATGACGGAATAATACCGGGGAAGGACCGCCTGCCGGGTACGCGGATGAGGCAATACTGTAAGAAACCCTGCGCGGGATCAGGCGAAAAGCCTCAAAATAGGCTCGTAAAGTAGCGCATGGCAAGAAATGCACGGAACCTTTGTTCAGCAGGGCTAAATGCCGGCAGTAAAAAACAGTAAAAGAAATAACAGCTTATCGAGCTGTGGGCGGATAGACTTCAGCGATTTTGACATCTTTTTTTCTACGGTTTTAACCGAGATATCGAGGTTCTTTGCTATTTCCGAATAGGTCAGGCGCTGCTCCCGGTGCAGGCGGTAAATGACCTGTTGATCACCGGGGAGCGTAAGAATTATTTTTTGAAGTATCTGTTGAATATCCCTGAATACTACAGGATCGTCCTGCAAAATGTCGCTGGTTGCCTGGGTAAGCCTTTCATAAAAGGAATCGGCCTTCCTTTCATCCTTATACATCCTGAGCGCCCGGTAACGGGCAGATTGATGCAGATATGCTTTAAGCGAATCGATCTGCAATTCGCCCCGGCGTTTCCAGAGGTTTATAAAGATCTCCTGCACTGCATCTTCCGCGCCTGCCCGGCGGCGGAGAATATTAAATGCAGTAATGAACATATGAGCGGCATACCGGCGGTAGATCTCGCTAAACGCCCCTTCGTCGTTTTCTGAAATGCATTGCAGCAATTCAGCGTCCTGGTATGTTTGATAAATCCTTTTCATTACCTCGCGGGCAGTGATATCATCATGTTTTTCTTACTGTAAAATAAGACAATTTATCCTCAGTTAGAAAGCTATAGAAGAACCTTCTTCAAGCGGCATTATTCAAAAACCCTTACCGGATCCCTGTTCCTCCATTTTTTTAACGTCATTTATTCAAAAACCCTTACCCGCGGACCGATCCTCGCCTTTCAACGAAGAACGATCCCGCGGGCAAGGTTCAACATCCCTGCTAATCGATCGTTGTGAGCGGCGGAACATTTTTTTCCGCGCCATCGTATCCGATATTCTGATTGATCACTCCCAACGTATTGGCCAGGATGATCCCTGAGGGGATCGGCCATAACGCATGGAAGGGAGCTATATTTGCAATATTGCCCAGCCGCTCCACTTTCTGGGTATACAGAATATTATACTTCATCACTCTATCGTAATAGTAATTTTTTTCGCTGAAGTTTGTCAGGCTATACCCGCCCTGACCCAGTTTTGCAAGTATGTAAGAAACCCTTACTAATTCGCCATGCCTGGGCTCTTCGGCAAAAAGTTCGCGGGCGCGTTCGTCCATAATGGCATCAATGGTGATATCGGCTTCAGCGATAGGCGGAGCCTGGGCGCGCGCTCTAACGATATTGATATCCCCGGCCGCTTCAAAGGCATTGTTTTTCCAGTAATAGGCCTCCGCCCTCAGCAGGTAGGTCTCTGCCAAACGGAATACATACCAGTCGCCATTGCCGCCAACCGGCACAGCCAAAGGATCGTCCATCGGCACATACATGATATAATGCGGGATAGCGTACAACGCATATACAGAATCCTGGGGCGTTTGCAAAAATGCTTTATTCACCGGTTTTCCAAAATCGACGGAAGCGGGATTGTTGTACAAGATCTCATCCAGATCGACCCAGTTAATATCGCTTCTCCGAAGATCAGTTGTGTTATTCCAGGTATGGCCGCCATCATCCCAGAGATCATATTGATAAAATGGACTGAGACGCACATTTGCATTTCCTCTTCCCAATGAATCGTACATAGGGCCGCCCGCTACCATCCCTACCTTGCCTTCGCTATCTCTTACGATNNTGCAGATCCCATATCAGGTTGCGGGAAGGATCATTTGCCGATACCCCGAACCGGGAAGTCATCAGGGCATAGGGCCCGTTGATCACGCTGGTAGCGGCGGCTATGGCCTTGTCAAATTGAAGGTTGGCAAGGTATACTTTTGCCAGCAAGTGGTTGCCGGCGCCCCTGGAGATCACTCCCGGAGCAGCTCTTTCGGGAAGCCATTGCACGGCAAATTCAAGATCAGACTGGATCTTATCCAGTATTGCCCATCGGCTATGGGTATAAAAATCAAGCTTGGCATCGGTCAACTCTTCGCCCACAAAAGGAACGTCTCCATAGGCGTTGATCAGGCGGTAGTACCAATAAGCGCGGTGCCAGTAAGCCTCTGCCAGCAAACCATTTCTGTCGCTTTCGTTCTCCCATTCGATATTGTCTATCCGCGATATCAATACATTGGCATTTTTGATACTGGCATAGACGGCGTTGAACATCGCCAGGAACCGGTAGTAGACGTCGGTATTCGGCGTCAGTTTATAAAAATCCAGTTGCGACCAGGGAGAGCCCAGGTCGGAAGAAGCATTGTCCATCACCAGGTAATTCATCGCGCCGGTATTTTCATTCTTCAGATCCTTGCGCATGGTGACCAGCAAGGATTCAAAACCGGCTTTGCTCACATATACATTCTCCGGGCTGAAAAACGAAAGCGGTTCGGGTTCCAGCCATTTTTTGGAGCAGGACGACGCCAGCAGCAGGGATAAGGCAAATACCAGCCGGATCTTTACCAGCGGTTTTATCCATACAAAAAGCTTTTTCGATGATTGGCCAGACGCCGCCAAAAGCTTTGCCGGCGGAAGGATAACGCCATGTTGTCTATCTTCCGGTATATTTATATGTATGCTGTTCGGTTTCATTTGTTTCTGTTTAATGGTTTACGCTTCATCATAAGGAAAAAGAAAAGCCTGTGCTGAATGTTCTTGGCATTGGCGCGTTGTTGGTCGATTCGGGATCCCAGCCTGGCCATCTATCAAAACTGTACAGGTTGCGCACCGATCCGAATATGCGCGCATTATTCAACCTTATTCTCCTCGTCAATGCATCTGGCAGGCTATACGACAACGATATATCCTGTATTCTTACAAAGGAGCGGGGCTTGTAGATCATAATGCCGCCGCCGAATGAACTCCGGTTGGTATTTAAACGGGGATAATCGTTGATCGGGTTCTCAGGCGTCCAATAAGGCAATACCACCGTATTCCTTTTATCGAATGTTTCCGAAGAAAGACGCAGCGCGTCGTCAAAAGCGCCCATATGCCCGAGATCGGCGCGGATAAATACAGATGCGGCAAAATGTTTCAGAAAACCAAATTCATTTCTCAAACCCAGCCGGTATCGGGGCTGCGTATAGCCAATAAACAGCTTATCCGCCAACGCTTCATAAACCTCATTCTGGTCGACATCCCTCGCCTTATAGTCGCCGGGCGACAATGAATATTTATTGGCTTCCGCCTCTTCTTCTTCCTGCCAGATACCGACAATATCATAATTCCATACCCGGTCAATTGCTTGTCCGGGGAACCATTCGTTGGTGTAATCCGCCACTTCCCGGGTTACCTGCTTGCCATCGATCGTTACTTCTTCATAATCGCCGAATAATTTTTTGATCTTGTTCCTGTTCAGGGAGAAGATAAAATTGGTTCTCCAGGTAAAGGAAGGCCTGTCAATATTGATAGCGGTTACGTTCATTTCAAATCCCTTATTTCCTAATTCGCCGAGGTTGGTGGTAATATTGGTAAATCCCGTAAGCGCCGGCAGTTGGCGGTTCATCAGCAGATCGGTGGTGGTCATGTCATAATATTCGGCGCTGATCTCCAAACGATTGCTTAACAGTCCCAGGTCTATGCCGATATTGGTCGACTCCGTTTTTTCCCAGACAAGATTATAGTTGGCGAGGGAGCTGTTGAACACGCCCATCTGAACATTTGTGCCATCGTAATACAAATTAGAGCTCACCTGGGCCAGCGCGGCATAGGGGCCTATTTCACGATTGCCGTTCACGCCCCAGGACACCCTTAGTTTCAGCTGGCTGATCCAGTCTGCCTTAAAGAAATCTTCTTCCGATATTTTCCAGGCAAAGGCGGCGGCAGGGAAAACCGCGCGCGGATTTTTTTTGCCAAATGCGGAGTAGCCGTCTCTCCGGATGGATGCGGTAAACAGGTATTTATTTAACAATGTATAATTCAGGCGACCCATTATGGCGTCGCCGGTGATCCGTATATCGTCATTGGTAAGCGAGGGATTGGTCCCGAATTGCAGCCCATTGTACCCAAGGTTCTCATTCGGCAGGAAGGTCTCATTGGTCATCAAGGACGACCAGCTTCGATTCTGTTCTGCGCTATAGAGCAGGGTGAGGTCAAAATTGTGGACGCCGAATTTTTTATTCCAGTGCAGCAGGTTATCCAGTATCCATTCGTATTGCGATTCCTCTTCACGGCTGCCATATCCCTTTGAATGCGTAGCGCCGCCTACGATCGTTTCTGAAGGCCAGAAATTATAATCTTTCAGGAACTGGTATCTTGGCTGAAAAGACAGCTTATATTCTATACCCAGCGGAAGTTTCACCCTGGCATACAGGGAGGCGAACAAGCTGTTTATTTTGCGGAACCTGTCCTGCAGATAGTAATTGATCAGCGGGTTTTCCGAATTATAATCATTGGGATACCATTTTAGCTTTCCTTCATCATCAAATTCAGATCCGTACGGACTCATCAAAAACATTGACCTCGTATTGGCGCGCACATCGCTTTCATCGCGGGAAGCCAGTTGGGAGTTCATGCCAATGTTCAGCCAATCGGTCACTTTAAAATCCAGGTTTAACCGGGAACGCACGGTGGAAAATTTATCGCCGAGAACCACCCCTTCGTTATTGGTGTACCCGACAGACAAATAATAGGTAAACCTGTCGAGTCCGCCGCCGATGCTGATATCATAGTTCTGACGAAACCCTTGCCTGATCACTTTATTGTACCAGTCGACCGTTTTTCCTGCCAGGTAATTATTCGATTCTACCTGGAAAAAACGCAGGCGCCCGAGCCATTCGCTGATATTGTCATCCTGCGGGTTGGGGCTGGCATTGCGCCATTGCTCTATGCTGATCCCTTCGGGGAGATCATTCGGATCCTGGAAATAATAATCGGGATTTCCTGTTTTATAGGCTCTCAGCACATCCCTGCGGTAGTCGAGATACCCCCTGGCATCATAAGGCTTCAGATCGTTGTTGGTCGCTTCGGTAAGCCCGAGATCTGTAGAGACTGTAATCACCGGTTTTCCGAGTTCTCCTTTTTTGGTCGTGATCATCAATACCCCAGCAGCCGATCGGGCGCCGAATACGGCTGCAGAGCTCGCGTCTTTCAGAATATCGATTGTTTTAATATCGGAAGGGTTGATATCGCTGATGCTGCCGTTAAATATCACGCCGTCCAATACGATCATGGGCGCGGTAGAGGCATTCAGCGATTTTGGGCCGCGGATCTGAAGATCGCCGCCGCCTGCCGCGGCATTGCTCTGGTTGGCATTAAATCCGGCCACCGTACCGGTCAGCATATCTGTTAGCTGCGTCATGGACTGATCCCTGTAAGTTTCGCCGTCCACCCTGGCCACAGCGCCAGTCAGGTCGCTTTTTTTAGCGGTTCCATAACCGATCACCACTACTTCATTCAATGATCTATCTTCTTCCTTCAGGGCCACGTTCACCGTACCCTGCTCTTTCACCAGTATTTCCCGGGCAACATATCCCACATACGTAAACACCAATACCAGATTGCCATCAGGGAGGGATAAAGAATACTCCCCGTTGACGCCCGTGCTGGTTCCCGCGCTTCGCCCTTTGACCTTTATGCTAACGCCAACCAGCGGCTGTCCCTGCTCGTCTGTTACCCTTCCCTGCACGGTAATGGGAGGAATATCCATTGCCGTATTGACATTGGGACGCGGGGGACTTGCCTTGATGATGATGGTCTTCCCTTCAATTTCATAGGTCAGCGAAGACCCCTGCAAACAGGCGTCGAGCGCTTCCGCAACCGTGGTTTTTTGCAGGCGAACCGTGACTTTCGGCGCAGCGGCGATCAACTGCAGCGAGCCGACCACATTAAAGCCGGTCTGCTTTCTTATTTCTTCAAAGATCTTTCCCAGAGGAGCATTTTTCTCCCTGAGGGATACCCGCTGCGCATTGCTGGCCGCGCTCAACTGCAGGCTAACAGCAAGCATTAAAATAGACAGGAGTTTCATAACCAGGAGTTTTGGCGGGATAAGAAAAAACGCCAGCGGCCCGCGCCTCTTTCTGACATAAGCAATTGTTTGCATAGATTTGCAGTGTTTGGGTTTAACAATGTTACCAACAATGAACCTCCTCATTAAGAGGACTTAAACTCAGACAGTAAGGCCGGAAGCGTTCCAACCGCTTTCCGGCTTTTTTGTCCGGGTTATTATTTCGAGACAATGATCTTTTTCCCTTCGATCCTAAAATGTACAATTCCTGTTTTTTCAAGGATGCCCAGTAGTTCAGATATGTCCTTCGTTCTTTCTACAACGCCATAAAAATCTATTCCGCTGACATCGCCCTCATAGACCACTTCCGCATTATACCACCGGCTGATCTGCCGCATGATCTCCCGTATATTCGATCCTGTCAAATAAAACAGGCCGTTTTTCCAGGCCATTACCTGGTCCATGTCCACCTCATCCTTCATTATCATCTCCCCTTCCTCAGTTATCCTTACCTGTTGTCCAGGGACCAGCATCTGCCGGCGATCGTCTTTTCCAACGCGCACGGATCCTTCCAACAAGGTGATGTTTGCAGAAGGTTCGTCAGGATAAGCGTTGATATTGAATTGGGTGCCCAAAGCCTGGACATCCAGACCATTTATCCTTACATGAAAGGGCCTTTCTTTATCCTTGGCTACTTCAAAATAGACTTCGCCCGTCGCTTCCACTATGCGTTCGCTACCGGTAAAAACGGTCGGAAACCTAATAGAAGCCATCGCATTCAGCCAAACATTTGTACCGTCGGCCAGCGTTATCCGGTATTGCCCTCCTTTCGGCGTAGTCACCGTATTAAAAGCGACAGTTTCATTTTGCTCTCCTTCAGCAGCATTATAAGAAAGCTTGCCCTTGCGATTGATGATATCCGCAAGGCCCTGCCGGCTGATGGCCCCGTGACCCAAGCTGTCCAACACTACTTGCGAACCATCGCCAAGCGTCAGTATGGCTGCATCCGTTCCCGGAAGCAATGAATGCTGCGCGATATTTTGTTTTTCCTCAGAAGGAAGGGCAGACTCCTGCGACGCCCAATAATAGTATCCTCCTAATACTAATAATAGCGCAGCGGCAACAGCAGCGCTCATTCTAAACCATAGCGAGCGCGGGAAACGGGAGCTGGCATTAGGGCTTTCCAGTTGAGCCCTTATCCTCCCATACAAAGAGGAGACGATCTCCTGAACCTGCAATTCGGAAAACTGCCCGGCGTCTCTATCTTCCATGCGGCGCAGGAATTCCTCCACCAGTTGTTTTTCCTCCTCGTTAGCTTCGCCTGCAAGATATTTTTCCGCCAGCCTGTCAAATATTTCTTTTTGCATAAGGATCCCTTGTACTTATTAAGTGTCCGCCAGCGCCGGCTGACCCTACGATTGGAGAAAATTTTTTGCCAACCTGGCTTCCCTATTCCGCATTACAACAATACATTCAATAAAATTCCGCGCGGTATCAAGATCTGCCGCCGCCAGCCAAGATGGATGATGAACCGGCATCAAATTATCTTTCTTCAAGGTAAAGGGCAATAAGATCGAGGTAGAAGGGAAGATAGGTAAATCAACTTTATATCCACCCTTGACGAATGGCTCTGCTTACCAACTCGCCAGTATTGGCCAATCCTTTTTTATGCAGCATATTTTTTCGGTGTCGATCCACCGTTTCCTTACTGATGCCGAGGATATCGCCTATTTCCTTACTAACCCTGCCCTCAGCCAGCAATTTTAATACCTGCCGTTCCCTGTAAGAGATATTATCTTTGCTGATAGGCAGCGTTTTATTTTTCAGCGGCACATTAATATAAGACGGCATGCCGTTCATGCCTATAAAAGATAGCGTGGGCGGCCCGCTATCTTTCAAATAGCTAATATCTGTATAAACGCCAAATGTTCTTAAAATACCTCCCAGGCCATCGTGATCAATAATGACAGACTGGTACAATACCCGACAATAATTGTCATCCTTTTTTTTGTACCGGATATCGTAGCGCATCTTGAAGTTCAGATATTTTTCAAAGCCTGTTTCTTCTATAAAACTAAACAGCGTTTCGCCAATCCTTAAAAAATAAGGCCGGTCTTCCGGGTGGATAATTTGTATGGCAAAGGGAATACTAAATTCATCGGGCTCATAACCTAAGACCGTTTTTATTTCCTTGCTTACGAACTCAAAATCCATCTTATGATGGTTCATGGTGAAGTAAAAAGACTCGCCGGCCAGGAAAAATTCGGTCAACCATTTGTATATACTATCCGCTTCTATTGTCGGTGAACCCGGCGGGGAACTGTTGTCAAACTTCTTTAACAGGCAGGCCATCTCATTTTTAAAAGAATGCAGCTCCATGTCGATGGTTATTACGCAAATATTGGTTCGCGTATTTAAAATTAAGATAAAAACCCGTATACATCATAGGCGCAATCACGACCACAGTTCCTCTACCCATAAATGGGTATTTCCTGAAAAACAGGGCTTTTATATCTTTTAAAAAATATCTAATCATGAAACCGTAGGAGTAAGCAACGGCGCGCGTTGCGTCCGTTCTATCAGTAAAAACGCCCAACTATGAACAAGATGCTATTAGCCATTACATGCTTATTGCTTCACTGTCCGCAGGTAGAAGCGCAATCGATTGATCCTAAAAGAAAGGCCGGGCAGGCAGCTGAAAGCCGGGTAGATCAGGGGATCAACAAAGGATTGGACAAAGTGGAAGAAAGTAGCAATACCATTATTTTTTTCGATGATTTTTCAAAAGATGCCATAGGCGATTTTCCGGCGCAGTGGAACACCAACGGAAGCGGCGCGATTGTAACAATTGATGAATTAGAAGGCAAATGGTTAAGCGTGGCGCACAACTCGGTGATCAATCCTATATTGAATAAAGACTTACCGGAAAACACGACCATTGAGTTTGATTTATTTCTTAAAGCGAACGAGCAGCAATCCACTCCCTTTATCCAGTTCGGACTAACTCCGGTTCGCGACATTCTCAAAGAAAATGTATTTTATAGCAACCGCTTTTTTATCAACCTGCATCGTTATTCAGAACGTGATGGGCAAACCCTCGAATATGGATTAAAGAATGATGTTATTGGCAACAAAAACGATTTCCCCCTTACCAGATACGCCAACAAAGCGCTGCATGTGGCGATGACGCTTAACAAAACCCGGATTCGGCTCTACCTTGATGACAGCAAAATAATTGATCTGCCAAGGGCCCTGACTACGGATATGTTCCATAACTTTTTTCTGAACAATAATTATGTGACGCCAGCATCAGAAATTCCATTGCTAATAAGCAATGTCCGTATCGCATCCAGCGAAGTAGACGCCCGTAGCCTGCTTATCAAACAGCTAATGGAAGAAGGAAAAACCGTTACTAACGATATTTTGTTTGATGTGAATAGCGATGTTATTAAACCGACGTCTTTCGGTATTATGAAAGATATCGGCGATGCATTGGCGGCTAACCCTTCCTTAAAAATAAAGATCATAGGACATACGGATAACGACGGCAGCGACGCCGACAACTTGAAGCTGTCACAAAAAAGAGCAGGATCGGTAAAGCTGTACCTTACAGAAAACTTTCCGATCGCCGGCTCCCGGATACAAACTGACGGCAAAGGTGCATCCAGTCCCGTTGCCTCCAACAATACAGTAGAAGGTAAAGCCAGAAACAGACGGGTCGAGTTTATAAAACTATAAAATCCCATTCGGCGGGAGACCGAAATAAATAGTTAACATAAACTTATCTCCGTTCAGCCCGGTTAAGTTATGGAGCGCCTGGCGATCAGTTTCTCCCAACCAGCGCTCCCCATCGCACGTCAGTACCTGGCGATCAGCTTTTCCCAAAGGATCCGCTGCTCTTTCATGGCTTTAACATTATCATCGTGCTCGCTGACGCATTCCAGGAGCAGCCATCCGGAATACTGCTGCCTGGCCAGCAGCTTCACCAGCTGCTCGCAGGGATATCCCCCGGCATTCATCTCATGGATATGAATGGTATCGCCCAACCGGTTGTTCACCAGGTTAAAATTATATTCGAACCCGTTGCCTTCCAGATCAGTAGGATTGCAATTCCAGCAAACCGCCACCCTGGGATGATCCGCAACGTCCATAATAGCCTTTATATTCGGCAATTCCTGGGTGCCCGGGCCATGCACTTCCAGCCTCACCTGCTGATTTAAACCATCGGCAAACCGGCCCAGTTCGTTCAGGGCATTCCCGATCTGCTCAAGGGTCTGCTCGCGGGGGACATCTTTATGAAATTTATTGGGCTTCACTTTTACCCCGCTGCCTCCTATGTCGTGACTCAATTGCAGGAGCGCCTTGGCCTCATCAATGTTTTTCTTCAGTACCGCGGGATCGGGGCTATCAAACTCCGCATTGGAACCATAGCCCAGCAAGGTGACCTTGCTGTCTGCGAAACGCTTTTTCACTTCCTGCCGCTGAGCCGCATTCAAAGAAGGTTCCACGCCATGTTTATGCTGCGTGCGCAATTCCACCCCCAGGACCCTGCTCTTCTCGCAATTGCGGATAATGGTAGGGACATCCCAATCCTTCCCCCATTGATAGGTCACCAGCCCAACCCTCATCCGGGATGCCTTGCTGAATAGCAAGTCTTCCTTTCCCAAAACAAAGGCGCCGAACGCCATGCTCCTGATAAAATCTCTTCTTTTTGTCATTGGTTATCTTTTTTAAAGTGAGTCTTATATACCTTAGGCATCGGGGATAGGCATCGACTTGCGTGATCCCGGCGCTTTCCTAAGACCCGTTATTGCCGCAACCTAATGGCGGATTCAGTTCCCGACTACCCTCGCTCCTACCTGCCCCGCCCAGCTTTCATACAGTTTCTTTAATTCGTTGACCCTGAAGCTTTCTGTCTGCGAAAGATCGGAGCTCTCGGTAGGATCTTTCTCTATATCGTATAACGCCCAGTCTTTATCCTTCCTGTCTTTAACCAGCTTCCACTTTCCTTTCCGAACGGCCCGGCTGCCCTCGTGCTCCCAAAAATAAGTACGTTCTTCCGGTTGTTTGCCATTCCACAAGAAAGACAGGCTGCTTCCCCGCAAATCGCCTTTTGGTATTCCGGCAAGCTCCATGGCCGTCGGCAGCAAGTCGATCACATAAACAGGCGATTGGCGATAACCTCTCTCCGGCTTCACACGGCCGGGCCAGGCGACAATACAGGGCGCAATCATCCCTCCTTCATGCAAAAAAGTTTTATATTTCCTGAAAGGCGTATTCGACACATTGGCCCAGGGCTTATCATAGGCTACATAGGACCCCGGCTGACCAATCTTCACAGCAGGATCGTTAAAATGACGCCCTGCGACATTTTCATCGCTGGCTCCGTTATCAGACAAAAAAACGATCAGCGTATTATCCAACTGCCTGTTTATCTTCAGCTGCGCCAGGAGCTTTCCGATGTTCTGATCCATCCGGTCGACCATCGCCGCATATACGGCCATCTTTCTTACCCATTCTTCCTTATTGCTTACAGCATCCCAGGCAGGGATATCTGCAGGTCTGGCAGGGAAGCGAAAACGCTCGTCGGCCAGGCCCAGCGCCATCATTTTTTTATACCTGTTTTCCCGGATAACATCCCATCCCTTTCGGTAAACAGCTTCATACCTGGCAACGTCTTCCTCAGGAGCATGAAGCGGAAAATGAGGAGCAGTATAAGCAAGGTATAGAAAGAATGGTTCCTTAGGGGTTTTCTTTTTATGGTTGTTCAACCACCCGATAGCATGGTCTGTAAAAGCATCTGTGAAATAAAATCCTTCGGCAGGAGCATCAATCTCCCTATCGTCCAGCACGATCTGTCGTTTGCCCTTTTCCTGGGGGATAACGCCATAATAGCCCGAAGCGCCGTTGATCAGCCCAAAGAAACGCTCAAACCCTCTTTTCAGGGGCCAATGTTCGGGTCTTTCTCCCACATGCCATTTGCCGCTCATATAGGTATGATAACCCGCCTGTTTAAGTTGTTCGGCAATCGTCGGGAAACGGCTGTCGATAAAGCCCTGGTAAGGACCTGGTTTTATTTCGGCCCCCGCCATTGAAACCATGCCTCCCATTCCGGCTTCGTGCGGATAGCGGCCCGTCAACAGGCTGGCCCGCGTAGGACAGCATCTCGCGTTATTATAGAAGCTGCGGATCTTAATCCCTTTCGAGGCAAGCAGATCCAGGTTAGGCGTACGGATCTCTCCGCCATAGCATCCCAGATCGGAATAGCCCATATCATCGGCCATGATATAGATGATATTGGGCCTGGATTCAGGGTCGCCCGGAAGGGCGCCAGCCAGCAATATCCGCGGGCACAGCGTTACTGCAAAAAAACAAAAGCTATATAAAGCGGCGTTGCATTTCATTTATTTCCCCGGATATTTCAATAGTATGCTATCGCTCCTTTCCCAAACCTATACTTCATCCGTTACAACATAGGGCTTGCGGTAAGCGCGGGTCAGCATCGCGTCGGCAACCGGATCATTCTCAAACTTTTCGTATTCGCCCATAAATTTCAATTCGCGGCCAAGGCGATAAGAAATATTGGCAATCAATGGCAGCGCGGAAGAATAAAAGCCTTCGTTGATATCGCAATGCAGTTTCTGATCCTTCCCATCCCTTATGGCCTCAACGAAATTGATCCAATGCGGCGCGCCGTCCGTTCCGATATGAGAATTGACCGGCGCCGCGGAGCGGGCAGCTTCAGCAGCCTTAGCCGCATTTATCTTGGAACCGGCAAATGGCTCTGTTTCGCGTTTGCGGAAAGCCTTCCAGGTTCCTCCATTCAGCTCAAGATAGCCTTCCGTTCCATAAAATAAATTTCCGATCCGGATCCCCAGGCTGGACTCTTCATTAGAATACCTGCCGCGCGTTTCAAACTCCAGCATCTTGCCATCGGCATATTTAAATAAAGAGGTCTGCGTATTGGGCGTCTCCTGCGCGCATTCGTCCGGGCCAAAACCATAGACGCCGCCTGCGGAATAGACCGATACCGGGTGCACATTCTTATTGAGGCCCCAGCGGGCAATATCAAACTGGTGGGGGCCCTGATTGCCGGTATCTCCGTTGCCGGTATCCCAGAACCAATGCCAGTTATAATGACCTCTTTTTTCGTTATAGGGTCGATAAGGCGCGGGCCCCAGCCAGCGATCATAATGAAGCGTGGCAGGAGGGGCGCTGTCTTTTGCGATACCGAAAGAATCGCGGGGTTTTATGCATAAGCCCCTGGCCATAAAAACATCTCCGATGCCGCCCTCGTGAAGGAATTTCATCGCTTCCATCACGCCGGCATTCGAGCGGTTTTGGAATCCCACCTGGACGCGCCTGTCATATTTACGCGCGGCTTCTATCATTTTCCTTCCCTCAAAAACATTATGACAAGAAGGCTTTTCCACATACACGTGTTTCCCGGCCTGGCAGGCCCAGATCGTTCCCAGCGCATGCCAGTGATTGGGAACCGCCAATGACACCACGTCGATCTCCTTATCGTCATACACTTTACGCATATCCCATTCCGTTACCGGCTTGATCCCGGTCTTGTCGAACACCGTTTTTGAACGGCTGGCAAAAAACTCCTCATCCGTATCGCATAAGGTTTTCAGCCTTACATTCAATTTGTTTTTCAGGTCGCACCAGTTGTTGATATGCGCGGTTCCCTGGCCGCGTATGCCGATCACGGCAACGTTGATCCGTTCATTGGATCCCATAATTGAATTGTAAGACCGGGCGCTGAATCCCATACTGCTTATGGTTACGCCGGCCGCGCCCATTATGCTTTTCTTGATGAAGGTTCTTCTTTCTGTCATGTTATGCTGTTTTAAGTAGCTATAAATATCCGGTAATTATTTCATCCCTCAAACAATTGCCGGGCGTTGGTAATATTGTCTATGCTCCCGCTTAAACAACGACCGCTAATTCAACAGGGTTTCCTTAAATAGCCGAAGCGTTCTTTCCCAGGCGAGTTTTGCGGCAGCTTCGTTATAACGCGTGGGCGCGGTATCGTTGTGAAACGCGTGCTGGGCTCCCTCGTAAATATACAGTTCATATTTTATGCCCGCTGCCTTCAGCGCTGCTTCATACGCGGGGATGCCGGCATTGACGCGTTCGTCCATTTCGCCATAATGCAATTGTACCCTCGCTTTTATTTTGGATACGTCTTCGCTGGCGGGCTGCCGTCCATAAAAAGCAACGGCCGCTTTCAGACCGGGATCATGAACAGCCAGTTGGTTGACCATGGCGCCGCCCCAGCAAAAACCCACGCACCCTGTGTTGCCATTGCATCCGGGTTGCGCGCGGAGGTAGTCCAGTCCCCTCAAAAAATTGTTCAGGTTCTTATCCATATCCAGCCGGCCAAATAAATCGCGGGCCTTGTCTTCATCGGCAGGCGTTCCGTCAAAAGGCGATAAGGCGTCCGGCGCGAGGCATAGAAAACCCGCTTTCGCTATACGGCGCGCCACATCCCGGATATGCGGATTCAGCCCCCGGTTTTCATGTATCAACACTACCCCGCCCTGCTTATCGGCAGCCCTGGGCCTCGCCAGGTAGGCTTTCATCGTTGTTCCATCGCCCGGATATCCGATGTCCTCTGTTATGATATCTCCATCCTGCTCAGGTATGGTTGCGGCATGAGCATAGTTCAGTTCCAGCAGGGAAAGCGTGGCCAAGGCGGCCGTCATGCCGCCTGTCAGCTTTGCCAGCCGGTTGAGAAAATCCTGCCTGCTCAGGGGCTTGTGCGTATATTCATCAAACAGATTGATAATTTGCTGGTCCATAAAAAAGATATTAGCGGTACCCTAATTTCGGAAAATAAACGACGCGGCCCCAATAATAAATACGGGCCGGCGACTCATATATATTTTATCCGCAACCTCATAAGGCGTTAAGGCTAAAACTGAGTCGGCGCCAAATACATGCAACCGTCCAACCGGCTTATTTCATATCGACCTTTTCCTCGGCGAAAGCATAACAGATGATATGGCAGATGCCCATCTGGATGTCTTCCACCCTGCCATAATGCGTCGCTTCCACCGCAATGACCAGGTCGGCTATTTCCGCCAGCTTTCCGCGGTTGCCTCCGACTAACGCTATAGTATATACGTTATTTTTTTTAGCCCATTCAACAGCGGCAACCAGGTTGGGCGAACTACCGCTGACGCTCAGCGTCATGACCAGGTCGCCAGGCCTGGCAAAATTCATGAGCTGCCGCGCAAACACATCCTGGTAACTATAATCGTTGCCCAGAGCGGTGATCCAGGACACATTATCGTTCAGCGACATGCAGCGAAAGGGTCGCGGCAGCTTATCCGAAGCGCTCTTGCCCAGGTCGGTAACAAAATGAGAAGCGTTCGCCGCGCTACCGCCATTTCCGAACACAAAGATCTGTTTATCTGCTTTCCAGGCATTCTTAAACTCCAGGATCAGCCGGGCCGCCTGTTCCATAGGCAGCGCATCCTGGGCTTTTTTCTGCGCTGCCAAATAGTCTCTTACATAAGCTTCCATACTATTGCATTTATTCTTTATTGTTATGATTGAAATACATTGACGCCGCCAATGCCAGCGCTCCCACGGTCACTGCCTGCTCCTTCAGCGCGGCCAACCGGACCGGCGGCGCCGGGTGAAAGGTTTTCATAAGATAAGGCTCCAGCTTTCTTTCGATATGTTGCCGCCACAATTCGCCGATCAGGGAAATGCCGCCGCCAAGCACAATGACCTCGGGGTGCAACAAGTGGACCGCATGCGAAAGCCCGAAAGCAAAATCGTCTGTCATCGTCTCAAACAATTTCCAGGCAGCCGGATCCTGCCGGTCCAGGGCTGCTTTTAAAAACCTGGCTTCTCCCGAACCATGCCCAGCCGTAAGTTTTGCCAGGACGCCATCGGGTTCCTGCGCAACGATCTCCCTGATCTTCCGGTCTACCGCCCAGCCCGAACATCTCGACTCTAATATATCCCCCGATCTGTCCATGCGGAGATGGCCGATCTCTGTTTCTCCCGGGATGGCGCCGTGGAAAATATCATTATGTATTGTCAGCCCCCCTCCTATGCCGCTGCCGATCGTTATGTACAATACGCAGGCATAGCCTTTACCGGCGCCATGCATGGCTTCCCCGAGGGCGGCCGTATTGGCGTCATTGTCTACGAACACAGGAGCTTCGATGATCGGCTCTAACCAATTCACCAGGTTGAAATCCGACCATCCTTCGATATGAAAAGAAGCGGCGATCTCCCCGGTCTTCCAATTGACCGGTCCGCCGAAACCAATCCCGGCGGCCTTGACGCCCTCCCGGAAATGCTCGCGTATGGTCTTTTCAATCGTTCTCCGGATCCCTGCGGCTCCCTCCTCTTTTTTCACGGGAAAACGATAAGCGGCAAGCAATTTTCCATCAGCATTTCCTTTTACCAGTTGCAGCTTGGAACCGCCGATCTCAATCCCCAGGAACAAAGGTTCTTTCTCCATACGTATTTAATCGCTTTTAAAGGCGGGCATTACTATCTTCAAAAATCAACATAAAAATAAGTCTGAACGCGGCAGATGCGCTTCCCAAATTTTTCTTAAAAGAAAGATCGGCTGAAGAATGCCCGGCGCCAATGCCCGGGTTCCTAAAAACTCTGCCTTCATCAATCCAGGCTCTCCGGGCCCCCGCAAGCCAGTAGCCGGCTAAGCAAGCGCCTCCCTGCAGTATTGCAGGCATTTCCTGATCTCTTCCACCGTATCCTTACCCTCGTATTCGTATTCGATATTGGCCGGGAAACGGTAGCGGTTTTCTTTCATCAGCAGCAGGACTTCCTTCACCGGCGTTTCGCCCTCTCCGAAAGGAAGAACAGCGCCATGATTCTTATTCCTGTCCTTCACATGGATCATTACGATACGCTGATGATATTGCCTGATAAAATCCACAGGGTCTTCGTTTGCCGCTACCAGATGACCGATATCGAGGTTGATGGCAATATATTTGGAAGCGCCGTTCAGGGCCCTTTCAAAACTATCGCGGTTGGAAAATTCATTTTTATCTTCAAACCTGTCGTGGTTGTGCATGCCGACGACAATCTTATGCTTTTGCGCAAACCGGTCGACCCGCGGCGTGATGTCCACGGTCGCGGAGGAAGTGATCGTTTTTAATTTCATGGCTTTGGCCATTAAGAATATCCGGTCTATTTCTTCGTCCGACATATGGTTGCGGAACCCTGCGCTGAATGCGCTGAGCCGGATGCCCGCCTTATCGAATAGGGCTCGGGCTTTGGCAAAGGTATCCAGAGGCGTTTCCAGCCTCCATTTCGAAAGCTCGGCAGGCTTTAAACGCCTGGGCTCCAGGTGGCCGGACCAAAGCTCGCAACTTCGCACGCCCAGTTCTGTCATCGCTTTGATCGCTTCCTCCAAAGAACGATCGCGCAGGCTATAGCTTTGCAGGCCAAGTATTACGCCGCCGGCTTTTTCCGGAGATGCAGCGCCAGCTTCCGCAACAGCTTGCCCAAACTTCGGCAGGGCCATGGCGGCCAGGCTGCCGAGCATTAACTTATTCCATTGTCGTCTATTCATCGTATCAGGTATTAGGTTGAATCGATCCAACCGTAAATGTATCGTTTATCCTGGTAACCTGACCGATAATCTAAATACGGGAGCTGCTTATCCTGACTCTGCCGCCAACCGGTTTTAATTTTTTACGCGCCTCGGAGCGCTTTGGAATAAGATATGCCATCAGGCGTTAAGCAGCGTTGCGATATCAAATTTTTTCATTTGCATAAAAGCATTCACCACCCTGCCTGATCTTTCAGGGTCGCTCATCAGCTTTCCGAGGATGGAGGGAACGATCTGCCAGGACAGGCCAAACTTATCCTTTAACCAGCCGCATTGCTGCTCGCTGCCGCCTTCTGATAATTTGCCCCAGTAATAATCTATTTCCTCCTGCGAAGCGCAATCGACCACAAAGGAGATCGCTTCATTAAAAACAAACCCATGGGGATAGCTGCTGTCCATGGCCATGAACACGTGTTTGCCAAGGTTGAACTGCGCATGTTTTACATGGCCCTCTATGTCCTCGTCTTCTTTGGTATACTTTAACACGCCCGCAACCGAAGAGCCCTCAAACACGGATGTATAAAAATTAATCGCCTTTTCCGCCATACCGCTTTGGGCGCCGGTAAACATTAACGAAGGCGTGAATTTTTGTCCCACATCCTCCAGCCTGCCGTAGCTCAGTTGCCAGCTTATGCCAAACTTATCCTGCGCCCAGCCATACCTCTCGCTCCATGCATATTTATCCAGTTTCATCAGCGCCGCTCCGCCGTCTATAAGCTTGTTCCATATATCGTCGATCTCTTCCAGGGTCTCGCAGACCACAAAAAACGAGACAGAGGGATTAAACCTGAATTCCGGACCGCCATTAAGCCCCATGAATTTCTGTCCCGACAATTCAAAATTCACGACCATCGGCGTGTCCGCGATAATTCTTGAATGGTCAAAAACAGCGCAATAATAGGTTGCCGCTTCCCTGGCATTTCCATTAAACCAAAGACAGGGATAGATAAGATTGGTCATAACATTTGATTTAGTTGTACAGGTAAATTGACCCGCATACCCGGAAGAAATCAGCCAGGTATGCGATACGCTTTGTTATGCCTGTAAAATTAGCGGCGCGGCCTTAAACAAAGGCAGTGCATAAACGACAAAAAACAGGGCTGTTTGCGTCATGAACAAAGCGTTCCTCCTTCGTAATATCCGTACCGGCCGATCATCAGGACGCCCGGGAAAATCCATATTTTAATCTCTTTTTAAGCGCGATCTCCTCCTGTTTCAAAGCGCTTCCGTATCTTCAACCGCTTTGACTTATCAGATTCATCCAATCTTAAATTATCGTCATGAATGATTTCGACCAGCAACTTGCTTACTATACTTATTTGTTCAAAAAACACGCCAGGAAAAATGGCAAAAAGATCGTAGCGGGTCTGTTTGTACTGATCCTTGCGCTGACCTCGATAAGAACCGTCGGCCCGGAAGAAGAAGGCGTAGTGCTGAACCTGGGGCAATACAGCAGAACCGTTAATCCGGGCCTGAATTTTATTGCGCCTTTCGGCATTGAAAAAATGTACAAGATCCCCGTACAACGGCAACTGAAACATGAATTCGGTTTCCGGACCCAGGGTCTCAATAATCGTTCGCTGTATTCGGAAGATGATTTCAGCATAGAGTCGTCCATGCTGAGCGGCGACCTGAACATGGCCGACGTGGAATGGGTGGTGCAGTACAGGATCGAAAATTCCTTTCAGTATCTTTTCAGGGTAAAAGACCCCGAACGCTCCCTGAGAGACATGGCCGAGTCGGCCATGCGAAAAACCGTGGGAGACCGCACGGTCAACGAGGTGCTGACCGTCGGCCGCCAGGAAGTAGCGACCAATATGGAAACCTTGCTGCAGAAACTCTGCGATGAATATGAAAATGGCATCCGCATCGACCAGGTCGTGCTGCAGGACGTTAACCCGCCTGCCCTGGTAAAACCTTCCTTTAATGGCGTCAACCAGGCCCAGCAGGAACGCGAAACCCTGATCAACAAAGCCGAATCGGAATACAATAGCGTGATCCCGAGGGCAAGGGGCGAAGCCAAGGAAACCATTCAGAAGGCTGAAGCGTATGCGCTTAACCGTGTGAACGGCGCCGCCGGAGACGCCGCCAGGTTTGAAGCGCTATACACCGAATACCTGAAGGCCCAGGATGTTACCAAAAAAAGGATTTACCTGGAAACCATGGAAAGGATACTTCCTAAGATCGGGAACAAGATCATTGTAGATGAGAAAGGCAATAACATATTGCCTTTGTTGAACCTTGGCATGAAGAAAACCGCGGTATCCGAATAATTTCCCGCGATCAGGTTATCCTGTAAACGCCCGTTTCTTAGTATTCCACCAAAAAAAAAGAATGATGACCATCAAACAAATGATAATAAGCGCCTTGATCATAGCGGTATTAATGACCATTTCCAGTTCTGTGTTCGTGCTGAACGAAACGGAACAGGCTATTGTGACCCAGTTTGGAAAGCCCGTAGGGCAACCCCGGGTTACGCCGGGCGTAAACTTCAAAGCTCCCTTTATCCAGAAAGTTCAGTTCTTCGACAAACGCTACCTGGCCTGGGACGGGCATCCCAACCAGGTGCCCACGAAAGACAAGAAATTCATCTATGTAGATACCTATGCCCGCTGGCAGATCACCAACTCTTTGCAGTTCTTTATTCGTTTGAGAGATGAAAGATCAGCCAAATCCAGGCTCGACGATATCCTCGACGGCGAAACCAGGAATGCCGTAGCCGCTCATGAACTACTCGATATTGTGCGCTCTTCTAACCGTAAGCCCGAGATCGGCGAAGACTTTCTGGAGCAATTGGAAAATCTCGATTCCATTTCTGTGGGAAGGGATAAGATAGAATCCATGATCCTTAAAAAAGTAAACGAAAGAACATCGGATCTCGGCATCAGGATACTTGATTTCCGTTTCCGGCGGGTAAACTACGTGGAAGAAGTAAGGAACCGCGTGTACGACAGGATGATCAGCGAAAGAAACAGGATCGCCGAACAATTCAAATCGGAGGGCCAGGGGGAAGCCCTGAAGATCCAGGGAAACAAGGAACGCGACCTGGCCGAGATACAGTCCTCCGCCGTTAAGGAAGCGCAGGTGATCAGGGGTAAAGCGGATGCGCAGGCAACGGCCATCTATGCCGGGGCGTACAACAAAAGCGGCCAGTCGAGGGAGCTGTACAGTTTCATTAAATCCATGGAAGCGCTTGAGAGATCGCTGGACAGCCAGACAAGCATCATACTCTCCACCAATAGCGAACTGTTTAAATTCCTGAAAAAACCCTGATCCGGATTATTACCGATCTTTATTAAAAAACCATGTCGCCAAAACCATTTATAGCCCTTTTTGTAAGCGTCATATTCCTGCTGCCGCCGGTTTCGGCACAAAAAGCTTCGCCGATGATCGTCGCTACCTATAATATCCGGCAAAACAATCCGGTGGATGGTTTAAACGCCTGGTCGCACCGGAAGGAAAATGTAAAAGCGCTGATCCGCTTCCACGAGTTCGATATTCTTGGCACACAGGAAGGAAAGACCGATCAGTTAAAGGATCTTTCTGAAATGGAAGAATTTGCCCGTATCGGGCGCGGCCGAATAGAAGGGAAAGAGGAAGGAGAACATTCCGCTATTTTTTATAGAAAAGCCAGGTTCCAACTGCTCGACGCGGGCGATTTCTGGTTAAGTGAAACGCCCGACAAACCAGGCAAAGGCTGGGATGCCACGTGCTGTAACCGGATCTGCTCCTGGGGAAAATTCCGGGACCTGGAGACCAAAAAAGAATTCTATTTCTTCAATGTGCATTTCGACCACCAGGGCGTTGTGGCGCGCAGGGAATCCGGTAAGCTGATGGTGAAGAAGATACGGGAGATCGCAAAGAATGCATCTGTGATCTGCACCGGCGATTTTAATTCAACGCCCGAAACCGAACAGATACAAACCATGGAAACCCTGCTCAGCGACGCGTACAAGGTAAGCCAGGCCCCGCCGTACGGACCGGAAGGAAGCTTTAATGGTTTCAAGTTCGACGCGCCGATGAAGGAGCGGATCGACTATATCTTTCTAAGCAAGGATTTCCAGGTGTTGAAATACGGAACGCTCACTGACGCGAAAAACCAGCGTTACCCGTCCGACCATCAACCGGTGATGATCAAAGCAGTATTCCGGTAGCGGTAAAATTCCGCCGCCTGTCCCTCCATATGTAACAAAAGTCACCCCGCAGGATTTTAAACTGATGTAATTTCGCCGCTTCAAACCAGACGAATGGAAATCGCAGGTTATTTTGCGCCCGTATTAATAGGCATCTCACTCGGCCTGATCGGCGGCGGCGGCAGCATTCTCACCGTTCCCGTACTGGTTTACCTGTTTCATGTCGACGCCGTACTGGCGACCGCTTACTCGCTGTTTATCGTTGGCGTCGCCAGCGTGATCGGTTCAATATCTTATTTCCGGAAAGGACTGGTCAATATAAGAACGGCCATTCTCTTCGGTATCCCTTCTGTTATCGCTGTATTCCTTACCCGTCGCCTGCTGGTTCCTGCGATCCCGCAGACGCTCTTCGCCATCGGGGATCTTGAGGTTACCAAAAGCGTTTCGCTGATGCTGCTATTCGCCTTCCTCATGATTGCAGCCTCCTACAGCATGATCAGAAAAGACAAAACAATTACCGAAGCAGGCAAGGAAGAGCAGCGACGGTTCAATTACCCGCTGATATTGCTCGAAGGCTCCGTTGTCGGCATGCTCACCGGTTTGGTAGGGGCGGGCGGCGGGTTCCTGATCATCCCCGCGCTGGTATTGTTGAGCAAGCTGCCCATGAAAGAAGCTGTAGGCACATCCCTTGTGATCATCGCCGCCAAATCGCTGATCGGCTTTTTTGGCGAAAACGGCCGGGCCATGATGGATTGGAAATTCCTTATCCTCGTCACGCTTGCCGCCATAGCCGGCATTTTCATCGGCTTTGCCTTGTCCCGGAAAATAGACGGCGAAAAGCTGAAGCCTGCTTTCGGATGGTTCGTGCTGGTCATTGGCGTCTATATCATACTAAAAGAGACCCTGCTGGCCTGAGCCCTTTACAGACGCGGCAGTGTAACAAAAGTAACAGTATACGCCATAGTAATTTCCGAACTTTGTGCCATCCATTTTAAAACCCAACAGCTATGTTCTTCGAACACATATATGATACCAGCCTGGCCCAGGGCAGCTACCTGGCAGGCTGCCAGGCAACCGGCGAAGCGATCGTAATAGACGCCAAACGGGATATCGATACCTATCTCGAAATAGCCCGCCGGAATAACCTGAATATCACCCATATCGCCGAAACGCATATCCATGCAGACTTCCTGAGCGGTTCAAGGGAGTTGGCCGCCGTTACCGGCGCCAGGATGTATCTGTCTGACGAAGGAGGGGAAGACTGGCAATATATGTTTCCGCATGTCGGCCTGAAAGACGGAGATATCATCAAGGTAGGCAATCTCTCCCTGGAAGTCATGCATACGCCTGGTCATACGCCTGAAAGCATCAGCTTCCTGCTCACCGATCATCCGGCGACCGACAAACCTGTGATGGTATTTACCGGCGACTTTGTATTCGTCGGAGATATCGGGCGTCCGGATCTGCTTGAAAAAGCAGCCGGGCTGATCGGCACAAAAGAAATAGGCGCAGAGCAGATGTTCAGGTCGCTCCGAAAATTTGCCGATCTGCCTGATTGGGTACAGGTCTGGCCGGCTCATGGCGCGGGATCCGCTTGCGGCAAGGCCTTAGGCGCCGTACACTGCTCGACAGTAGGCTATGAAAAGATCCGCAACTGGGCATTTCATTATGACGAAGACGAAAAAGCATTTACGGATTACCTGTTGGCAGATCAACCGGAGGCGCCAAAATATTTTGCTATGATGAAGCGTCTGAACAAAACAGATCGCCCCCTGCTGATCGAGGTTCCGAAACATCCCAGGTTGACGAAAGAGCAGTTCCTGCCGGCTTACGATAAGGGAGTTAAACTGATCGATACCCGCGGCAAGGCTGAATTTGCAGAAGGCTATATCCCCGGAAGCCTGAACATCCAGAACAACAATTCATTTTCGACCTGGATGGGCTGGCTGCTCAACTACCAGGAACAATTTATGGTCGTCGCGGAGGAAAGCCAAATGGACGATATCACCCGCAAACTGATGCGCATCGGGATGGACAATCTTTACGGATTTATCAGCGATGTTGCCGAAGCGGGAATACCGCTGGAAAAAGCCGATACGATCAATATCGACGAGCTCTCCTCGCTGATCGGCAATGACGATGTTCAGCTCGTGGACGTGCGCGGCGCGAGCGAGTACGCCGCCAGGCATATCTACGATGCCGACAACCTGTTTTTAGGTACGCTGCCCGACAACCTTAACGCCTTAAGCCGGGAAAAGACCATCGTGGTCTATTGCCAGGCCGGCGACCGGTCGACCATTGCTTATTCCCTACTCAAGAAACATGGTTTTGAAAACGTGAAAAACTACCTGGGCGGGATGAAAGAATGGAGTGAAAAAACGCGGACGAAAACGCACGCGCGGGCTTAAATCCGAACATTATTATCGATTCATAAACCAAATGCCATCATTATGAAAAAGAATATGGGTTCACTCGACAAAACGCTTCGTCTATTGGCAGCTATTGCCGTAGCGGTACTTTATTACACAGGCGTTATCTCCGGCGCGACGGCTCTTGTGCTGGGAGTATTTGCCGTCGTCTTTGTGATCACTTCTTTTTTAAGCTTCTGCCCGCTGTACCTTCCTTTCGGCATCAATACCGGCAAAAAGAAGAGCTGACAAACGCTATATTAGCGGCCAGAGTTTTATGCAAATGCCGGCATCCGGCATCTTCTCATCATTCGGGGTTTTCAAAAATATCCCGATCATAAACCCAGTCTTAAAAATCAAACAAGATGACCTTTCTGGAAATAATCAACTCAGACAAACCGGTTTTGGTAGACTTTTCCGCTGAATGGTGCGGCCCCTGTAAAATGATGGCGCCCATCCTTAAAGAAGTGAAGGCAAGAGTAGGCGACGATGCCAGCATCATTAAGATCGATGTAGACAAAAACCCGCAGGTTTCGGCCCAGTACAGGATCCAGGGCGTCCCCACGCTTATCCTGTTCAAAAACGGCCAGGTGAAATGGCGTCAGTCGGGCGTGCAGCCGGCAAATGAGCTGGAGAGGCTGATCCGGCAAAATATGTAAACGCTTTATGCAATTAACCCGAACGAACATTTGGTCAGGACCTTGGATCGCTAAATCGGACAATCAATAAAAAACACACTGATAACTGATCTAAAAAATTACTTTATTTGTTAACAATCGAAGAGATTAAAACTGATCCTACGATCGTCCCCTATCAATGCAAATATTTCTCTTGAAATCAGTTTATCCTGGCACAAAAATTAATGTCTGGCTTACTGCAACGCCACTGCGGCACACCTGTCCGAGTTGGTTTCCTGAGCATCAATAATCATTTGGCGCTTTTGGTTAATCACTTATTTCGATCAAGGAATCTCCCTGTTCAAACATTCGCTTTGCAATTTCTAAATTCTTTGCAAGAACCTCGCGCATTTTAGAGTTTGATGAGTTACCACAGGTAACCCACACGATCTTTGGGGGCGGACCTTCAATTTCGAGCAACCGTAAAAAATCATCGTCTTTACTCATTATAACAGCATTCATCTTTTTTGCCTGCATAAAAATCTCTTTGTCCGTTGCGTCTCGCAGTCCTAATACGCGAACAGAATGAGCTGTTATTCCCGTGAAATTTTCATTAATCCAAAGGGCTAATGATGGAGATAGCTGCGCGTCGATCCAAATGGTCATGCGGCAAGTACAGGGTGGTCTAATTTATTACTGGCATAGCGAAGAACAGCCTCAATATCTTCGGGGTCTAAATCAGGCAATTCTTCTAAAACGTCTTTATGGCTAAGACCGGAAGCAAGCAGATTAAGCACGTCGATAACACGAATCCTCATACCACGGATACAAGGTCTACCCCCGCATTGTTCCGGATTGACAGTAATTCTATGTTTCCAACTATTCATACTGTAAATATACCTTTTTTACAATAAATAGGCGAGGTTATTGAATTTACGACAAGAATACCGCCGGCAGCGGTGTTCTGCGATTGTGGAACAGTGGAAGCAAGGAGAGCTCAAAGCTAAACCTACTTCGAAAAACTCAAAGATGAGTTGCCCGGTGGATTACGACGGAAAAATGAGAAGCGGCTATACTTTAATCCGAGCCTTGCCCCAGCCCTTTCTCCACCGGTATCCGTAAGCCGTGGCAGTGATGCCTCTCAGGTTGGCAGAAATCCCCGTGTAGTGAACGCCCAATGCTACGGCTGCTTCTTTTATCGATGAATATTGCGCAATGCGACAACCGTTGAGATCATACTGAGTGATCTTTGTCCCTGTTTCCACATACCCTTCGCGCCATTTCGCGAGAAATGACGCAATATCGATTTGCGCCGCGCTTCCGAAAAACCAAAATGAGCCTCCAGCTGTACGCTCCCGGCCACGGACTGCATTACCGATATGACTTACGCTGAGGCCAGTCTGCCGGGCAGCCTCCATTGTGCTCGGGTAAGTGGCCAGCCGCTTTCCCTTTTCATCGTATCGACTGACTTGCTTAGCGGTTACCAGCGCCGAGGCGCGGGCAGCCTTATAAGGATCAAGATTTTTTAACAGTATAAGGCGCCTGTTCAGCCGAATGATCCTGCGGGCGCTATCAGACAACGACAACAACTTTAAATTGGAAGCCCGCAGGTCTAGCCTATTCTTATTCTTGCAAATGATGTTGACCGTGTTGTCTTTAAGGTCAATGGTGCGAACAAAACAATGAAATACCAAACGTCGGATTGGCAAATGATATCGCTTCCCTTCGATCTGCAAGTGAGCAAAAAGGTGCGCGGTGGTATCGGACAGGGAAGCAATTTTTTCCTTAGAAAGAACAAAAAAGCCGCTGACAATCAGCGGCCTTAAACTCAAGTGGAGGCGAGGGGAATCGAACCCCTGTCCAAACATATTCTGCAAAAGTTTTCTACATGCTTATTCCGGCATTATTTGTCGGGCATATAGTGGAGACGGACGAACCGGTATATGCCTTAGCTGGATGGTCTTAGGCAACCGTCACAGCCTTCGGTTGCCGCATCCTGTATTTGTTTTGAGTCGGCGGCGGAGCTTGGTAACAGAACAACCTGCTCGCGCGGCCCGAATGACTACTTAATCACTGATTAGGCAGCCATGGCATACTGTGTATTGCCATTTAAATGTTTGAATATTCAGATTAACGCGCTAATTATCCAACGCGCGACATGCTTATACTTTCAAAGACCTATGCTGTCAATACCAGGCGCCCCCGGGTAACGATTAAATATAAAAATCAATTAAACAGGAACCTCCAGAAATCAAGCCCCAAAGCGTATGCCATAAGCAATAACAGCAGGATCATTCCTGCCATTTGGGCATATTCCATGAACTTATCGCTGGGTTTCCTGCCGGAAATGATCTCATACAAGGTAAACAACACATGGCCTCCATCCAATGCCGGGATCGGCAACATGTTCATAAAAGCCAATACAATGCTTAACAGGGCGGTCATACTCCAAAAACGCTCCCAATCCCACTGCGCGCCGAACATATTGCCAATGCTCAGGAAACTGCCTAACGATTCGCTGGCCTTCACCTCCTTGGAGGTAAACAAAAGCTTAAAGTTCTTTANNTTATCGGCATATACCGGGTAAAAGCTGACGCTGCCATTGCTATCAGTCCGGGCGACGACGACGACCGTGTCGGTTTGATTGCGCGTAACCGTCATCGTGATCAGGGTATCTTTTAACGGGCTTTTCTTCTCCTGGAATTCAAAGAACGAATGAACAGGCGTTCCGTTAAGCGCAATTATGGTGTCTCCCCTGAGCAGCTCATTCTGCGCAAATTTAGCCCTGCCGACGATCACCGAGTCGACCACGGCGGGAAACGCAGGCCGCGCCAGGGGCGCTCCCCTTCTCTTGATCAGGCTCCTGATGGCGCCTTCGGGAATGGCCAGGTCAATGATCTCGCCATTCCGGCTGACCCGTATGGTCTTGGCCTCATCCAGTATGAAATCGCCTGATAATGTATTGAAATTGACCAGCTCGTTTCCGTTAACGCTCAGGATATGGTCGCCGTTCCGTATGCCGATCTTCTCTCCTAACGTATCTACATANNACGGTTACCCCTCCTATCATAATGATCAGCCGTTGCCATGCCGGCTTGCTACGGAACTCCCAGGGTTGCGGGGGTTTCTTGAGCTGTTCCTTATCCATGCTCTCGTCTACCATCCCGGATATCTTCACATAACCTCCCAAAGGAAGCCAGCCAATGCCATAAACCGTTTCGCCGATCTTCTTCTTGAACAGCGAAAAATACGGATCAAAGAAGAGGTAGAATTTTTCCACCCTGCATTTGAACCATTTAGCGGGAATAAAATGCCCCAGTTCATGTAACACCACCAGGATAGACAGGGAAAGAATAAGTTGCCCAGCCTTCACGCCCACTACAGCCCAGTCAATAGCTAAAAATATCATAAAAGCCTTTATTGTAAAGAAATCAAAGTTGGCAAATATCAGCTAATTGCTTCAGATTTTCAGGATCGCCGGCAATTTTCAGAAATATAACAGAATTTTAGATCCATTGCAAGCCCGCAGCATCAGAGCTTGATGATCGACGCGGCAAAATTCCTCGCTTCGCCGTCGCTTTCATAATAATCGCTCAGCGAGGGTTTTTCGATGAAGGGAAGCTTTTCCATAGCGGCCTCGATCACATCCGTCATATCCAGGAAGCCTATCCGGTTTCTCAGGAACGCAAATACGGCGATCTCATTGGCCGCGTTCATGATACAGGGAAGATTGCCTCCCCTGTTCAACGCTTCCGTCGCCAGCGCCAGGTTCCGGAAGGTCTTGATATCGGGGTCCTCGAAGTTAAGCTGGCTGGGCTTCCGGAAATCGTAACGGGGAAAATCATTTTTCACCCTGTTGGGGAACGTTAAGGCGTATTGAATGGGCAGTTTCATATCAGGCAAGCCCATTTGAGCTTTTATGCTGCCATCCTCGAACTGGACAACGCTATGGATAATGCTCTGCGGATGAATAAGCGTTTGCACCTGGTCGGGCTGGAGATTGAACAACCACCGGGCTTCGATCATTTCAAGCCCCTTATTCATTAAGGTGGCCGAATCGATGGTGATCTTGGCGCCCATCCTCCAGTTGGGATGCTGAAGCGCATGATCCCTTTTTACGTTAAGCAGGAAGTTTGGCTTTTTGCCGAGAAAGGGGCCGCCGGAAGCGGTGAGTATTACCTTTTCAATTTTATTGCGGGTTTCGCCTACCAGGCACTGAAAGATGGCGGAATGCTCCGAATCTATGGGAATGATGGGCGCGCGCTTTTCCACCGATTTCTGCATCACGATATCTCCCGCGACCACCAGGGTTTCCTTGTTGGCCAGTCCAACCGACTTGCCTTCGCTTAGCGCGATAAGGGTAGGCCTCAACCCTGCAAAACCGACAATAGCGGCCACCATCATATCATAACAGTCAATCGCAGCCGCTTCCGACAGGGCCGCTTCTCCCGCAAATACCTTTATAGGGGTGGCCGAAAGCGCCTGTTTTACTGCGGCATACCTTTTTTCGTCGCCGATCACTACAATATTCGGATTGAATTGCAATGCCTGCGCTATCAATAGCTCGTCGTTATGCTGAGCCGTGAGTATCTCGGCGGAAAAAAGTTCGGGATGCGCGGCGATCACTTCCAAAACCTGGGTTCCTATTGATCCGGTCGATCCAAATATTGCAATCCGTTTCTTCATAAATCCTGGAGTTTTGTTCTTGTCGGCCGCCTGGCTTCAATGCTGTTCCTATCGTGGCGGCGCCTATGTTAAAAGCATTGGTCTGGCAGGCTTATTCCTGCTTACCGGTTATTATTCCTTTTGTGAACGGGAGCGGTTGCCTATTCCCTGCCGGCGGCTGGCCGGATCGTTTATTCTGCGAATTTTTCCAGCAGATCGGCAATTTTTCGATCGTTGCTCAATCGGGGCACCTTATTCTGCCCCCCCAGCTTCCCGATCGATTTCATATAGTCGATAAAGCCGTGTTTCTTCACTGGCCGGATATGCAGGGATGCAAGGATGTTGCCGGAAATAAGATCGTCGTAATAAATGTTTTTCTTCCGGAGGTGATTGTCTACCCTTTTTGCAAACCCGGCAAGATCAATGGGCGGATGTTCAAATTCCACGAACCATTCGTGGTAAGAACGGTTTTCGCCGATCACCGGGGCTACGGTGAATTCCGTGATCCGGACCTGTTCCTCTTCCGCAGCCTTCAGCAGGCTGTACTCCACTTCCTCTCCGATCACGTGCTCGCCGAAGGCGGAGATAAAATGCTTGATCCTGCCGGTTACCACCAGGCGGTAGGGATCCAGGGAAATAAACCGCACCGTGTCGCCGATATTATATCCCCAGAGCCCGGCATTATTATTAATGATCAACGCGTAATTCTCGCCTAGCTTTACGTCTTTCAGACTTATCCTGGCGGGGTTTTCCTTGTATATCTCGCCGGCGGGGACAAATTCAAAATAGATCCCGCTGTCCGTATTCAATAACAACCCCTCCGTTTCCTGCGAATCCTGGAAAGCCATAAACCCCTCCGAAGCGGGAAAGGTTTCAATGGTAGGGATGTTTTTTCCCAGGCTATCGAATAGCTTGGCCTTATAGGGCTCAAAATTTACGCCCCCGTGCACCAACACCGAGAGATTGGGAAATATCCCGGTAATTTTTTTCCCTTTTCTTTCAATGAGCCGGTCAAAATACATCTGCATCCAGGGGGGAATACCGCTTACCAACGTCATATCCTGGTTGACCGTTTCTTCCACGATCTTTTCCAGCTTTGTCTCCCAGTCCTCTATACAGTTGGTCTCATAAGAAGGCAATTGGTTATTACGGAGATAGCTGGGGACATGGTGGTTGACGATACCGCTTAGCCGGCCGGTGGGTATGCCGGCGATCCGCTCCAGCGCAGGCGATCCCGACAGGAAGATCATCTTGCCCGTGGTAAACCGGCTATTCCCCGTTTCCGCAATAAAACATAGCAGGGCATTGCGGGCGGAATTGATGTGGTTGGAAATAGAATCCTTGCTGATGGGAATGTATTTCACCCCGCTCGTGGTGCCGGAGGTCTTGGCGAAATAGATCGGCTTCCCCTTCCATAAAACATTGTGCTTGCCGTCTTTTATCCGGTCGATATACCCCTTGAACTGTTCATAGTCCCTTATAGGGACCGCTTCCCTGAACTCCTCATAGGTATGCGCCTCCGCAAAGCGATGCTCCTTGCCAAAATCGGTGGATCTCCCCGCCTTCAACAACTCTTTAAGTATCTTTTCCTGATCCTCAACGGCTGTTAACATCCCTTTTTTGATACCTTTATATATATAATTGGCAAAAGGCCTTGCCAAAAACGATTTGATCTGCATAATTCCGGTTCAATCTAGATAAACAAACCTACGGCAATTAGGTAAATGAACAAAAAGGGGATTTTGCAGGGAAGCCGGGACCTGAGAAAAAAACTCCCGTAAATACTTAAAATAACCAGGAAAAGCCTACCTTTGCACTCCTAATTTTTGGAAACATGTTTGCAATAGTAAAAATAGCAGGACAACAATTCAGAGTTCAGAAAGATCAGACTTTATACGTCCCCCGTGTTGCGGGCGAGGCCGGCGACGCCCTGGAGTTTTCTGAAGTTTTATTAACCAGCGCCGACGGCAAGGTAGCGGCAGGCAGCGAAGTAAAAGCGACTGTAAAAGCGGAGATCGTTAAACATCTTCTCGGCGATAAGGTAATTGCCTTCAAGATGAAAAGAAGAAAAGGCTTCCGCAAGAAGCATGGTCATCGCACCAGCTATACCCAGATCCGCATCAGCGATATCCTTGCATGATTGTTCGGCGTATCATTAACCATATTCATTTTTATTTTCTAATACCATTAGTATATGGCGCATAAAAAAGGAGAAGGCAGCGTAAAGAACGGACGCGATTCTCAAAGTAAAAGACTTGGCGTAAAAATTTATGGAGGACAACCCGCCGTTTCCGGAAACATTATTGTTCGCCAGCGCGGCACGGTTTATCATCCCGGTAAAAATGTAGGGCTGGGAAGAGACTTCACATTGTTTGCTTTGTCGGATGGAGTGGTTGAATTTAGAAAAAGCAAGGGAGATAAAACCATCGTTAACGTCGTAGGAGCGTAAAACCTTCTTAAGCGTTTAGGAAATCATTTCCAAACTTTTTTTAAAAAATTTTGGCGGTTTGAAATTAGTTTCTATTTTTACGATAGAATTTTTTCTATTTACTAACCGTTAAATTTAAACACTCATGGCAACAAAGAAAAAAGCCGCAAAAAAAGCAGCTCCCAAGAAGAAAGCTGTTAAGAAGGCTGTAAAAAAAGCTGTTAAGAAAGCAGCTCCTAAGAAGAAAGCTGCTCCTAAGAAAAAAGCAGCTAAGAAAAAGTAGTCTGACCTAAAAAGCAGAAAATATCAAGTCCCGGATTTATCCGGGACTTTTCTTTTTACCTTCGCCCAACGCCTTATACATGGTCATCGATAATTATGATATCGCCAGCCAGTTTTCGATGTTATCGAAGCTGATGGACATCCACGGGAACAATGCTTTTAAAGCAAAAAGCTATTCCATAGCGGCTTTCAACATCGAAAAGCTTCCTGTTCAACTGTCGGAGATCCCCCGCGAAAAGATATTTTCCCTGAAGGGGATCGGCGATTCACTGGGCAAAAAGATCATTGAAATCCTCGACAACGGCCGGCTAAGCATCCTGGAAGAATATCTGCTGCGCACGCCAAAAGGCGTTCTCGAAATGCTTTCCATAAAAGGCATAGGCCCAAAAAAGATTGCCGTCATCTGGAAAGAAATGGAAATAGAATCGCTTGGCGAACTTTTGCACGCTTGCGAGGAAAACCGCCTGGCCAGGTATAAGGGATTCGGTGAAAAATCACAGAAGACCATAGAAGAGGCGATCCGGTTTTACCAGAAAAGCCAGGGAAGCCATCTTTTCGCCGAGATCGCATCCTTTGCGCAGGAAATCGAAAAAATATTTTCCACCGCTTTCCCCAACGATAATTTTGCCCTTACCGGCGGCATCCGGCGGCAATTGGAGATCATCGACGAACTGGAATGGGTAACCACGGCGCCGGCCTCCGCATTGCAACCGTTTCTCGCAGCGCATCAATATACCGCCGTTGAGACGCAGGAAGAAAGCGAAACGTTTACCGCGCCGGATAAGCCCACGCTCCGGTTTTATTGCAGGCCGCGCGAACTGTTTTACCCAACGCTTTTCCAAACCAGCTGCAGCCGCGAATTCCTCGACGAATGGAATAAGCATGCGCCATCGTCTTCCGCCGTTTCAGAAGAAGCCATTTTTGCCTCGCAGGGGCTTCGCTTCATCCCCGCCTACCTTCGGGAAGAACCAGGCATTATTGAAAGGGCCCGGCAGGAAACATTCGATGATATCATCCAGCCCCGGGATATCAGGGGGATCATTCATAGCCATAGCAACTGGAGCGACGGATCGCAAACCATCGAACAAATGGCCAAAGCCTGCATTGAACAAGGTTATGAGTACCTGGTGATCAGCGACCACAGCAAGAGCGCCTTTTATGCCAACGGTCTTTCCGAAGAACGCATCAGGGAGCAGCAGGCGCAGATAGACGAATTGAATGCCCGGCTGGCGCCCTTCCGGATCTTTAAGAGCATTGAATGCGATATCCTGAATGACGGTTCGCTGGATTATTCAAATGAAACGCTGGCTACATTCGACCTCGTGATCGCCTCCATTCATTCCAATATCAAAATGACGGAGGAAAAAGCCATGATGAGATTGTTGAAAGCCATACAGCATCCTTATACGACCATCCTGGGTCATCCGACAGCGCGGCTGTTGTTAAGCCGCCCCGGGTATCCGGTCGACCACCGGCAGATCATTGACGCCTGCGCCAGGCATCGGGTGGCCATTGAGATCAACGCCAATCCCAGGAGGCTGGATCTCGACTGGCGATGGATCGGCTATGCGCTGGAAAAAGACGCGCTGCTGTCTATCAATCCCGACGCCCATGATGTTTCCGAGTTCGCCAATTGCCGATATGGCGTTCTGGCCGCTCAGAAAGGCGGATTGCCCAGGCAAAAAAACCTCAGCAGCTTCAGCCTTAAAGAATTTGAAAACTTTATCGACTCCGTACGGCAGGGAAGGTCTAACGGAGAAGGATAGCTATTTTATACCGCGGCATTGATAAGAATTGCGGACCGCCTACATGCGCCCGGCGAAGGATAGCCATTCTCATACAGCGGCCCTACCCTATGACGCGGCTGGTTAGTCCAACGCCCTGACCAGCGGTAGCTTTACATGAAACACCGTACCCTCTCCCTCAATGGTCTCAAACCAAATATCACCGCGCGCCTGCTCGGCAATGCTCTTGCTCATGGCCAGCCCCAGTCCCGTTCCCGAAGACTTGGTGGTAAAATTCGGCGCGAATATCTTTTCCTGCATATTGGCGGGAATGCCTCCCCCGTTGTCGCGTATGTTGACAATAATACAATCCCCTTCCAGCGTCTCGTCCAGTTCCACAAACCGCATCGATTTATTTTCAGGCGCCTCGATGGCGTTCTGCAGCAAGTTGGTGAACAGGCGGTTCAGCTGGGTTTTGTCGGCAAACAGCATTACCCGTTGCGGAACCGGATACCATTTAAAGATCACATTCTCCGTAGGCTTATACAAAGAGATGAGCGAATGCAGCAGATCGTGCAGGTCAAACATTTCATTCCGGGGATTGCCGATGTTCGCGAACTGGGAAAAGTCGGCTGCTATTTTAGAAAGATGATCGATCTGTTCAATTAAGGTGCTCGCAACATTCCGGGTCATCTCTTTTACATTAGGCGAATTGTTGTCAATGGCTTTCTGCAGGTATTGTATGCTGAGCTTCATTGGCGTGAGCGGGTTCTTTATCTCATGGGCCACCTGCCGCGCCATCTGCCGCCAGGCCCCCTCCCTTTCGCTTTTGGCCAGCGCTTCGGCGCTCTCGTCCAGCTTATGCACCATCTTATTGTACTCTTTCACCAATTCCCCTATCTCATCGCGGCGTTTCCATTGTATCTCCTGGTTGATGCGTTGCAGGTTGATCTCCCTCATCTTCTCTCCTATCAGGGTAAAGGAATGCGTGATCCGGTTGGTGATGAATAAGGCGATCGCTCCCGCCACCAGGAATATGAATGCGTTAAGATTGATAATGGTCACCAGAAAATTCGCGATCTCCTGCTTCAGCTCGCCCTGCGTGCTGTAAGAGGGAATGTTCAGGTAGGCAAAGGCATTGCCCTGGTCGTCCCTTACAGGGCTGTACACGCTGATATAATCCACCTTGCCCATTTGTTCGTCGGCAACAAACTGGATAGCGTTAAGGGCATTGAGATTATAATAAGCGATAGGGTTCATCTTTTCGCTAAGCACGCCCTTATTATAGATCAGGGGGTTGGAAGACACGCGCAAGGTCCCGGTGGTATCATACAGGTTGACATCCGTTCCATGAATTTCTGATATTTCCCGCATCAGCCTTTCAATTTCGCGGTTTGCCCCCGAGTCAAAAAACAGCAGGCTCTCATCAAGCGCATTGTTATCATCCAGCTTATTCTGCACTTCATTGACCATGATCTGGATGGCGCGGCTCAGCCTGTCCTGGTTGTTTCTATCGTACCGTTTAACAAAAAACAAAATGGTGACCACGCCGATGATCAGGAACGACAGGAGGCTTACCAGGAGGATAGTGGTATGGATCTGCGCGCGGATGCTAAGCTGAAGGTACTGCGCCAGCGCTTCTTTCTTAAACCTGGCCCTCGCCAGCAGGGCGGTAAAACGNNCTCAAATTCAAACTTCGGCAGTTGTTTTTGCGACAGCCGGGTCGGAAACGGATAATCATTGTAATAGCTGACCAATCCGAGTTTACTGTACACCCCATAATAATAGCCAGGCGAATATTCAGGCACCAGCTCTCTTGTTTTTCGAAACAATTCCGGGGTCAGCGCATCGCTTTTGTACCGTTTGGGATCGGAGATCACAAAGAAATATCCCATGGTAGCGCCCGCGGAGTCTTCGACTTCCTTGCGGTAGATATAGGAGAATTTGTCGAACGATTTTTCAAAATACCGCAGATCCCGGATGCTGGTTTCCTTGCCCTGTATCCTGAAAATGGTATTCAGGGTATCGAAAGACGCGGGGATCCAGTTGAACAAGGGCTTTTCGGAAGCGTCGAAAGTATAGATGCGCGTATCGTACTTGTCGATATAGGCGCTAAAATTCTTTTTGATCAGGCTGTCTTTCAAATCGGCATTGGCATACCTGTCATGGAAACGCTCGAAGTTCCGCTGAAGAAAATCATTGTCAAAATAGGTATGGGCAATGCTCAGCAGCCTTTCGCTGGACGGATCTGCGCGCAGCGAAAGCTTTTCCGCGAACACCTTACGCTGCTCGAATTCTATCTTCCTGTTTTCAAAAACGATAATGGCGGCGATGGAAAAAGAAAAAACAAAAAGCCAGTAGACCACTTCGGAGATATTGAGCCTCGACCGGAGCCCGGACAATATCTTGCGCTGCGTCATCCAGATATAGAGAACAAGCCATGCCAATACGTAGAGATTCAATTCTACCACCGCGGTATTCCTGGTAAAACTGATGATGGTCAGCCCAACCGCCATCGTAATAAAAATGAAAAAATAATCCGGCCCCCTGCTTAACCTGCCCACAATATTCAACACGATGCGGGAAAGGGAAAAATAGCTCAGCGCCAGGACGCCGAGAATAAAAAAGCCGATAAAACTATAATTGGTAAGGCTAAAAAAGTTCGTGACATTAAAGGATATCTGCGCATCGGCCACCAGGCTCTGCAGGATATCCGCAAAGGTAAACGTAAATACCACCAGCAGCCCCAGCGCCAGGACAACGCAGAACATATTCAGCCATCCCGAACGCAGGGGGGAATAAATGCCCGGCGTAATCCGCCTGCTGGCAAACAGCGTGAGCCAGCAAAACAGCAATCCATTTATCATCAGATCGCCCAATGAACTGAATACATAGCTCGAACCATAGATCGCCGGGTCAAACAATTCAAACTGCCGCAGCTCCAGGAATCCCGGGAATATATAGGTAAACGACCTTATGGCAATAATAATGACGGAAAGAAACGCTATGCCCGCAAACAGGCCATAGCGGCGGTATACGGCCTCCGCTACCTGGTGAATATAGATAAACAACAGGAAAACCCCCGCCAGGGCAATGAGGATGGTCCACCAGCTGGTCTGCTGCTCATGTACGGTTACCTTGTCAATATAGAACAAGATATTCCCGTAATCGCTTTTAACAGGGTATTGCGTGGGCTTAAAACTGATATCTACTCTTTTGCCCGCTTCGGGATAAGAAACGAATTCTTTCCGGAGGTTCTCGTTTTCCACAAAATATCTCCAGAGGACAGGCTGCAGGCTCTCTAAAGCATATTGCCTTCCTCCCGGCAATTCAATGGACAAACTTGTATGAACGTACAGGCCGTTGCTCAGCCTTACCAGCCTGCTGGCATTGCTTTCATTCATGATATTCATGGGAGGCAGGGCCTGCTGGGTATTCCAGAATAACAATTTATGCTGTCCTACGGTGGAAGTATCCCTGGCGTAGATAAAAAAGAAAAAGCCCATCCTCTGGGCCGACACCCGGTTCAGGGTCCTTTCGCCATAGCTGCGGTTAATAAGCGATGTTAATAACGGGGTATCCTTTGCGAGGCGTTGAAAGCTCCTTTCCTTAGCGACGATGTCTTTTTGGATCAGATCGGCATAAAACGGCGAGGAAGCGGCGCCGATAAGGTATTTATTGAGTACAAAGGCAACCAGGAACAATACTAAAGCCGCCGCCAGTATGAATAACCTGCGTCCTCCCAACCGATTAAAAAGGTCTTTCAAGTTCCGGTATTTTGTTTTTTAATAGCGTCCCAGATAGCGTCCATCTCCTGTAGCGTCATATCGCCCAGCGCCCTTCCCTGTTTTAGCGCCTGCTGCTCCATCCTGGTAAACCTGGAGATGAACTTTTTATTGGTTCTCTCAAGCGAGTTTTCAGCGTCTATTTGCAAAAACCGTGCATAATTGATCAGCGAAAACAGCACATCTCCAAACTCATCCTCTATTTTGTCCTTATCGTTCAATGCCGCAGCTTCCTTTAATTCATGTATTTCCTCTTCTACCTTATCCCATACCTGTCCCGCCGTTTCCCATTCAAAACCCACTTGCCGGGATTTTTCCTGTAAACGGGTTGCTTTCACCACCGCCGGCAACGACTTAGGCACCCCGCTCAATACCGAAGTCTTTCCTTCCTTCAGCTTGAGTTTTTCCCAATTCATTTTTACGGTTTCTTCATCAGCCGCCTGTATATCGCCGTAAATATGCGGATGGCGCGAGATCAGCTTTTCGGAGATCCCGTTGATCACTTCTTCCAGCGTGAGTTGTTTTTGTTCCGTCCCTATCCGGGCATAGAAAAGAATATGAAGCAACAGGTCTCCCAGTTCCTCCCGTATCCCTTTCCAGTCGTGATCGGTTATGGCATCTGCAAGCTCGTATAATTCTTCAATAGTATTTGACCGGAGGCTATCAATCGTTTGTTTACGGTCCCAGGGGCATTTTTCCCGGAGCTCATCCACAATCTCCTTCAATCTCATAAATGCCTTCGCCTCTGATGTCTGCTGCATAAATTTTAATTAAAAATAAGGAAACAACATAGAATATATGAAAAAGACGGCATCTTCGTTTATAAAAACAATAAATACCCTGAAATTGTTAATATGAGAACCGCTATCCTTATCCTGAGCTTTTCCCTGATGGGCGCCGCATCCCGCTCGCAGTATTATTATAAAGACCAGCTTACCACATTGCAGACCATCCAACAGGCGCAGCAGTATAAACAGCAAAAGATCCGCAAAATAAAACTGCTGAGCTTCGAAAGCGATAACCTGCCGTCAGAAGGTTTTCTTGTAGAACAAACGTTTAATAACCAGTATACCCAGGCTTCCACCGTTACGCGCTCGCCTGTTACAGGAGAATCGGAACTAAAAACATTCTACAATGCGCAGGGCCAATTGGTTAAGACCGCCGATACCACCGACGGAGCGTCCAGCGTCACCGAATATGTATATAACAGTCAGGGACGACCGGTAAAGATATCCAACGCCTCCACATCGGCGGGCCAGCATATTTCCAAAGAAACGCATATCTGGTTTTTTGACGAAGGCGTTAAACCGAAGGAAATGCTGAGAATAAAAAATGATACCGATACTACTTATGTTCAATTTGCGCTGGATGAACAGGGCAATGTAACTGAAGAAAACAGCCGCCGCAACGGTTCCAGCCTGCAGCCGGTCTATTACTATTACGACGATCAGAACCGGCTGACCGATATTGTCGCCTATAATCAAAAAGCCCGCCGCCTGCTTCCGCTGTATGTTTTTGAATACGCCCCTTCGGGGCTGCTTCATTCCATGATGGTGGTTCCCGAAGGGTCCGATAACTATCAGAAATGGATATATGAATACAATGAGCAGGGTTTAAAAACGAAGGAGACCTGCTATAATAAAAGAAAACAAATGCTGGGAAGGATCGAGTATAAATACCAGTAAGGGCATATCCGGTATAATGCCCGAATATGCCCTTATTAGCTATTGTTTTCTTCTTTATTTGATGATCAACAGCGTGGCTGTCCTGCTCTGCCCGTTTGTCATTACCAGGTTGTAGGCTCCCTTAGGCAACCCCTGGACATCCAGCGTTTGGCGAACGCTTCCCCTGGCTACCAATGTCTGCGTAAGCAATGCTCCCTGCATATTGTACAAGAGTATCTTTTCATTTCCTTCGGCTGCCGCATGCGCTACATATACCTCCTTCCATGCCGGGTTGGGATAAATATTCGCCGCCTTAACCGAGGGTTTAAGAGATACGACGGCAATCTGGCTGTATGAATCTATTCCGGTAATATCCGCCTGTTTGATCCTGTAATACGAGAACTCCGCGTTGGCGACAGTATAAGCATATTGCTGGATGCCATTTCTATGATCTACGCTGCCGATCGCTTCAAAATTAACGCCATCCCTGCTTCCTTCAATGATATAAGGCGCTGCCGGATTTGCCTCCGCTGTTTTCCAGGAAAGCGCAACATCGCTATTGTTTAACCTGGCATTAAAATTCAGGAACTTAACCGGCAGCATCTGGTTAATTTCAAGCGTGGTGGTATTATAGGCTACAAAGGCAATATCGCTGTTTCCGCTAAGGCCGATCTTAAAATAAGCGATCTGTCCAACGTTCTCGGCATTTATGCCGAAATCGCTGAAGTCTGCCGCCCATAAACGGATATCCCTGGGCGTATTGGTAAATCCTGAAGAAAGTATGGTAGAACCGGTAGTTTCATAAAAATCCGCCTTCCATGTCCCAACGCGGGCAATATTGGTAAGGTTGATATTGCGGAAATCACCCACCCTATTGCCATTGATATCCGTAAACTCATAGCGGTCCATACTGGAAGAAGGGTCGGCAATCTGCGTAACCACGATATCCGGTATGCCATCGCCGATAGCCTCAGGCTGAATATTGCTCACTGAAAGGAACATGGTTCCCGCAGGAAGGTTAGCCACGCAGGTTCCCAGGTCCAATCCGTTTTCTCCATCTGTAAGATAAGGCGCAATGGCTCTGGAAGGAGGAGGATTAGAAGGACCATTGGCCACGCCGTCTACCATTGCTCCCAAACCGATCTTGGTATTGCTGGTCAACGCGCCGGTGAAATTCTTTAAAGGAAGCGCCTGGAAAACTCCTGCAACAAAGGGCAGGTTGTTTGCTTCCAGCAGTTGATCGTTCACGCCGGTAGAATAGCGGGTTCCATTAAAAGAAAAAGAAACAAGGTTATGATGATTATCCGGTTGTACGGGACTAATGGCATTTGCCGCGCTTCTCCAATACCCATTATAGTCGGTAACAATTTCAGTTACGCTCTGCGCGCCTGCTCCAAAATATATCATTGATGCTAATAAGAGAAAAGACAAACGCTTAGCGCTGCGGTATCCGTTTTCAGTTTTCATGTCGATAGCGATTGAATTTGGTAACATAGGTTCTGATTGTGCCAGAGTATAGTCAAATACTTCGCCGATTTCATAATAATTTAATTTACAACATATTACAAGGCATCTCCAGAACGGGATCTATCCCATAACGGGAACATTTTCCGAAAAAGGAACAAAACAGGCAGCTTATCAGAGGCTTATAACGGGCGCCGGTTCAACCCTTAGCGCGCAGGTTCAGCTATCACATAACAGGCTTCAATGATCCCGCTTTGCGCCCTTCAACGCTGCCGGGCATATATTATATTATTACCGGGACGGATAGGAAGGCTGACATATAGAGCAGATATAAGGATGCACCGCCCTCAGGCTGCGCCAACCGGATCCCCTGCCTTGCACAGCCTTTTTATTTGTTGTTTTTTTGTTGTTTCAAAGAGCCGGTTTCGGAAATTATTAGGCGAAATCCTATATTTATTTAATGATCATGAGCAAACAGGTAAAAAGGGTATGGATCGTTTGCTGTATAAGCATCCTTGCCGCCCTTCAGTCGAACGCGCAAACCTTTACGAACAAGACTGTCTTACGCAGCACAGGAACAGCCGTAAAAATCCTTGAACGCAATAATCATCAGCAGCTATTAAAACTATCGGCCGAGAAAAACTGGCCCTTTAAAAAAAAGGGGCTGAACGGCGGCATAGCTTATCTCACCGGGATTGACGCCAAGGGCTATCCCCTATATACGGCCGTCAATAGCAATACCGTTTCAGCCTCCACCATCGGCGTTAATTTTTTATGGCCGGGAGCAAACGGGCTAAACCTTAGCGGCGCTTCGGCATACATGAACAACAAACTCGGGTTATGGGACCTGGGGCAGGCCCGCGCCACGCATGTGGAACTGGCCGGAAGGATAACGCAGAAAGAAACCTCTTCCACCGAAGAGCACACTACTCATGTTGCGGGAACAATGATCGCGAAAGGTATAAATCCTTCGGCAAAGGGCATGGCCTATGAGACCGCCAAATTGATCTGCTACGATTTCAGCAATCATTTATCAGAAATGCTTTCGGAATCGCAAAACTTACTGGTATCGAATCATTCTTATTCCAATATCGCCGGATGGTATTATAATACCGATGAAGAACGCTGGGAGTTTTGGGGGGAAAGCGGCGCTTCGGAAGATTATAAATTCGGGTATTATTCCTATGACGCGCAGCTGTTCGATTCCATTGCATATAATGCGCCCTACTATCTTATCGTAAAAGCTGCGGGAAACAGCCGGAACGAAAACGGGCCCGCTATCGGAACGGAGTACTGGCGCTTTAATGGGAGCGGCTCCATGATCAATGCCGGCCCCCGTCCGCAGGGCATTAGCAGTAACGACGGTTATGACAATATACCCACCTACGGCGTCGCTAAAAATATACTTACCATCGGCGCGGTCTTCCCTATCCCTAACGGATATCAACAACCTGAGGATGTCAGGGTCGCCGGCTTCAGCAGTTGGGGCCCCACGGACGATGGCAGGATAAAGCCCGATGTTGTAGCGGACGGCGTTAGCGTGCTTTCCAGCGGCTCCGGTTCAGACAATGCCTACGCGACCTATTCCGGCACGTCCATGGCGGCTCCCGCAGCATCAGGATCGGCATTTTTATTACAGGAATATTATGCCCGGCTGAATGCCGGTTCCTTTCTCCGGGCTGCGACGCTAAAAGGCATCATCATACATACCGCCGACGAATCCGGAGCCGCCGCAGGACCGGATTATCAATCTGGCTGGGGACTGATGAACATGAAAAAAGCGGCCGATGTGATCAACGGCGTCAATAACGATCACCTGATCTTTGAAAGATTGCTCTCCGACCAGGGCCCGAATGCCGAATTCAATATCGGCCTTGTCGCTTCCGGCTCCGGCCCTATCACTGCTACGCTTTGCTGGACCGATCCCAAGGCGGCAATCGAATCCGCTAACGTGCTAAACAACCCGGCCAGCAAATTGGTTAACGACCTGGATATGCGCATCAGCCGCGAGGGTCAGACCTATTTTCCCTGGATACTGAACCCGGCAAACCCTTCCCTGCCCGCTGCAAAAGGAGACAATACAAGGGATAATGTAGAAAAGATCGTTATTAACAACCCGGTAGCCGACGCAGAATATACATTAAAGATATCTCATAAGCGATCGCTGGACCGCGCTTCCCAGGCGTTCTCATTGATCGTCAGCGGCGTTAAGAGTTCAACAGACAATAATCCCAATACCTCCCGTATCGTTGTCACTCCCAACCCTGCTCCGGGGGGCGTATTCAATATCCAGTTCGTAACGGCCGGACCTGAGGAAGTGTCCGTTTCCCTTTTCAATACGCTCGGACAGCGGGTATACTGGAAGGCCTATCCCGGGTTCTCAGGACAGTTCATCCAACAGATCGAAGGCGGGCATTTATCAAAAGGCCTGTACTTCCTGAAGATCATGAGGGGCGAAAACGAACAGGTCAGTAAGATCATCATTCACTAAGGCCCGCTTTCAGAAAAGCGGCGCTTATGAATATGCGCTATCATCCTGATTATCCAGGGTCTTTTGTCCAAAGGCCATCCACCAACCTCAGGATGTTCAGAGGATTGCTCTTTTGTAATGCTTCAGGAAGCAGCGCATCGGGAAAATCCTGGTAAGCGACCGGGCGAACAAAACGGTAAATAGCCGCCGCGCCGACAGAAGTGGACCTGGCATCTGTAGTAGACGGAAAGGGTCCTCCATGCTGCATGGCATGACATACTTCCACGCCCGTCGGATAACCTCCATAAATCACGCGACCGGCTTTTTGCACAATATGGTCGAGAATCGGGGCGAGTTGTTTTTCATCTTCCCCTTCTGCATGTATGGTAGCGGTAAGCTGGCCTTCCAATGAATTGATCACGCGCAGCAATTCAGCGTGGTCTGCGCAGCTTACTACCAGGGTAGCGGGACCGAAAACTTCTTCGGAAAATTTTTTATTGCGCAGGAAATCCGCCGCCTTTACCAGGTGCGCCACAGGTTGGCCCTGGCACAACGGCTCGCTGGCAAGGGTATTATTGCTCAACGCCGTAAGCTCCGGCGTCTGCCGCAAAGCGGCTACGCCTTCGGTATAGGCCTTATAAATGGATTGATTCAACATGCTCGCGGGAACAGCCATTGAAATATTGCCGGCAAACGCCGACAGGAAATCTTTAGAAGCCTCGCTTTCCACAAGGATCACCAACCCCGGATTGGTGCAAAACTGCCCGGCCCCCAACGTAACGGAAGCCGAAAGATCCCGGGCAATTTTTTCCTTTTGCCGGACCAACGCATTTTCCATCAAAATGACCGGGTTGATCGCGCTCATCTCGGCATATACCGGGATAGGATCGGGGCGATTGACCGCCGCATTAAAAAGTATCATTCCTACCTTCCTGGATCCTGTAAAGCCCACCGCTTTTATATTTGGATGCTGCACAAGCTTTACTGCATATTCAGGAGAGAGCAATAAAGAAGAAAAAACGCCTTCCGGCATACCCGTCTTTTGCGCCGCCTTAATGATCGCCGAAGCAACCAGTTCATTGGCGCCAGGATGAGCAGGATGCGCTTTTACGATTACCGGGCAGCCGGCCGCCAAGGCAGAAGCCGTATCGCCGCCCGCCGTTGAAAAGGCCAGGGGAAAATTACTGGCGCCAAATACGGCAACCGGCCCAATAGGTATGAACAGGCTCCGGATATCCGGCTTAGGCGCAGGTTGGCGGGCGGGTTGCGCCTTGTCAATACGCGCATTAACCCACCATCCGTCGCGCAATAGTTGAGCGAAGAGCCGAAGCTGGCCGCAGGTCCTGCCCCGCTCTCCCGTGATCCTTGCTACAGGCAAACCGGATTCAGCAACGCATCTTTCTATCAGATCATCTCCCAAAGCCATTATCTCCTGCGCAATGGCATCCAGGAATTCGGCGCGTCTTGAAGCTGATAAACCGCTGTATATTGGAAAGGTCCTGCTCGCATATTCCAACGCCTCCTCAAACTCTTCAGGAACGGCAAGGGCAAACTTACCGGGCAGGGGCTCATTTCTGGAGGTTGCAAACGCCTGTATCGCTCTCTCTCCCTTGCCGCTTTGCTTAAATCCAACAAAATTATTTCCGGTTAACATCATATCCCTGTTTTACCGCTAAATTACGCCAAACATTCCCATCTGCCCTGCCGTCGCGTTTTTCAGGCAAACGTTTGCAGGACGCGGTATGCGTCAGCTCCCGGCTAGCGTACAAACAGAGCTAGTACAACTTGCTTCCGTCGCTACAATAATGTTGTTGAAATGCCATTGCGCAACCGCAGGCGTTGCGCATCATTTTATATCTACAGGGATATTTTTTGCGCGCCTCCTTTTAAAATCCTCTCCTTTCCCTGCCAGATAAACTTCCCTGAAACCGATTCCGGCAACACGATAGCCGCTTCAATGCCATCCTTCCCTTTTCGATTGACAGATACCGTTATTTCGCCGGATGGATGCGGCATACTGCCGCTGGCAGACTGCAGTTCGCCAAGATGGGGCGCTATGGTTACGGTGGCAAAACCCGGACTGGCAGGCATGATACCACAGATCGTCGCCAGGAAATCGTAGTTCGGACTCGAACTCCACGCATGACAATCTGAGCGGGAAGGCTCCGGTTCTTCAGCAAAAGTGGTGAGCCCGATATCCAGCATATTCCTCCAGGGTTTTAACTGCGAATAATAGATATCGGCCATGCCCGCTTTTTTCAGCGCAAGGGTCAGATAAAACCGATAATAATACGTGGCCTGGCTCAGCGAACTATCTGATAAGGTTTTCCGGATGACCTTCTGGGATTCCGCGGCAGGGATGGATCCCGAAAGAACGCCTATGATGTTTGCATGCTGGCTGAAGGCTTTCTTGTCGGGCGTATTGGCCATGGACCCCTTCTGTTTGTCAAAACACCGGAGATAGGTATTTTCATTTATTCGTTTTGCCAACGCCGCATAATGCGCCGACTCATTGGATCTGCCGAAATACGCGAACAGGTCCGCCGCCTGTTGCAAGGTATAAGCATAATGAAGGGAAATAATGCTGCTGTTGCCATTATTGGCGCCGTCCGGGACGCCATTGGGAAAATGCAGGTTCCAATCAACAAAGCCCCACCATTTCATAGGGCCGAGCATGCCTTTCTGCTTATCCATATTTTTTTCGTACCATTCCAATACGCCCTGCGCCGCGTGGAGGTATTGCCCGATAAACGCGTCGTCGCGGCGATGCATCCAGTAATCGTATAACATGCTCACCCAATGAAGGGAAAAAGGAGGGATCACCTGGAGCCTGTTGCTGGGGTAACGTCCCTGGGTAAGGCCTTCCGGCACGCGGGAGTTGTAAAAATCATTGATGGCTTTTCGCATCAGCCGGTCGTCGCCCGAAACATACAGGGATATTAAGGATTGAATACGGGTATCGCCCTCGTACTGTAGTTGTTCGTAATAAGGGCAATCGTAATAAGTCTCGCCCGCGCAAAGACGGGCGGTATGCCAGCCGACATCCCATATACGTTGTAAGGACGGGTCGTTGCTGCTGAACTTCGCTTTTTCTTCAAACGGATACCCGGTAAACTGCCCGTAAAAATCATTGATCGTCAGCGGCTGACCGGCGGTGGTAATATCCAACTGAACATACCGGAACGTCCTCAGCCACAACGGGCGGAATAGTCTTTTGTCGCCCCCATCCGTTTCAAAAACATCATAGTTGCCGATCATCTCCTTCCCTTCGATCTCATTGCGGTTGCCTTTTTTCCCGTCTTTGAACAGGGCTTCGGCATAGGTTATCGTGATGACGGCATTTTTGCCGCCGCTAACGATCAATTCCGGGTAAGCTACCGTGTTTTGGGTCTGATCAAAAAGAATACTCGCCGTGGTATTGGCAGGAATAACAAGCGGATGAGCGCTATCCAGCGAATGGACCGCGCCTTGTATCCCCGTTATCTTCCTGATCACGGGGATCGGCTGAAAACGTTCTTCCATCAATGGTATGTTGCGCGGGACCAGGGTCCACCGGTTATCCGTTCCATAACCGGCCAGCGCCGGTTTGGCCAGGGCGACGGCCTGCCGCCATTTTGAATCGTCATATCCCTGCTTCTCCCAACCCCAGGGATATAACGCCCCCTTCACATGATCGCCGGGCCCTATCACCATATAACTGCTCGTCTTTTCCATATTGTCCAGCGAACAGGGCGTATAAGCCTCGTCCCGGTAAACCTTCCAGGAGTCGTCGGTGTTGACCAGTTCTTCCAGGGAGCTATTGCCCTGAAGCGCAAAAGCCGTTTGATTGGATATCTGCGCCACGGCGGCATGTTCTCCCATATTCCATACCAGCGCGGCAATGATGTTCTCGCCCGTTTTCAGGTAAGGCGCCAGGTCTACCGTTTCAAAATACCAGTTGTACAGGTCTCCCCTGGCGGGCCCATTGCATACGGGGGTTCCATTAACGTACAAACGGTAACGATTATCCGCAGTAACATGGATCACAAAAGCAGAAGGGTTGGACGGCAGGTTAAATGTTTTGCGGAAATGAAAAACCCCATAAGTCCGCGCCGGCGCTTCACCAGCGGTGATCCAGTCTGCCTTCCAGTGGTCCTTTAATAAGGCGGGATTAATAGATGGAACCTGGGCAGAAAGAACAGAAGAAAACAAAAAAAGAAAAATCAGGGCAATTGATCTCAGCATGACTAACAGAATTTAGCGCAGAATATAGCCATAACCGGGCACACCGCCGTCCTGTGCTATCCTGTCGGAAAACCGGTATTGTCCTGCAAATGCTTAATCATAATCCTCATCATACCGGATCCCCGATTTACGGCGGATCTCATCCAACACTTCCATGAGCAGCAGGGTATCGGCATGCGTCATTACCGGGCTCTCTGCAAGCCCCTTTCTGAGGCAGTCGCAAACATGTCTTGCCTCGTATTGATAGCCGTGCCCCTCCGCATCTTTTGCGATATCGATCAACTGCCTGCTTTCCGGTCCGTCGGGATAATACTCGATCATAGCATCCAGCGAATAAAAACGATGCGTGAACCGTATCCTTCCCTTTGTTCCGCAGATATCCGCTTCTATCGGCAGGCGCGACATAAAAGAGGAGAACAATTGAGCCATGGCGCCGTTATCGTACCTGAAGAGAACGGAACATTGTTCATCCACGCCGCTGTAAGCCGGCTTCATACAAGCGTCGATGGATTGCGGCCTTCCCAAAACGCTCATCGCCATGAATACATTGTAAATGCCAATGTCCAGCAAGGTTCCCCCGGCAAGCGCGGGATCGAATACGCGGGCAGGCGTAGGTATTCTGGGCATGAAACCAAAGTTTGCCAGCACGGCATTAATATCTCCAAGGGTCCCCGCCTGCAGGATCTCCTGTAATTTCTGGTATTGAGGAAGAAACTTGGTCCACAGCGCTTCCATTAAAAACAGTTTTTTCTCCCTGGCGCAACCAACCATTTCCCTCGCCTGCCTGCTGTTCACGGCGAAGGCCTTTTCGCAGAGCGTCGCCTTGCCATTCTCCAGGCAAAGCATCGTATGCTCATAATGGCAGCTATGCGGCGTGGCGATATACACCGCGTCGACCAGATCGCTCTGCGCCAACGCTTCATAACTGTCAAATACATGCGCGGCAGAAAATCTCTCGGCAAACGACCTGGCTTTATCCTTGTCCCGGCTGCCAAAGGTAACCAGTTCCGCATCATCGACCAGTTTCAGATCCGAAGCAAACTTAGCGGCAATATTTCCGCAACCCAGGATGCCCCATCTTATTTTATCTTTCATACGGCAAAAATTATATAGGTATGCCCGGCATTCTTCTTCCTCTCCTTTTCTTCGACCGGAACGCCCCGCTACTCCGCGAGTATCTCCACCTTTCTTGCGCCAACGCCTTCGTCGTGGAAGGACAGTACGCCCGCCGATGTGGTTTCAAAGGATCCGATGGAGCGGCCATTAATAAGGACTTTTACTTTTTTTCCGGGCTCCAGTTCCGTCAGTATATGATCTGCCGGCGAAGAAGTGCGCTGCGTATACCTGACCGGCAGGCCGGCTCTTTGAAAATCATTTCCTCTTTTGTCCAGGCTGGCGCTAAAAAGCGCAATGTACTGGACGCCCTGCGACTGGAAAAAAACGCCTTCCATCTTTTTATCCTTCGATCGTATATAGGATACGGGGGCCATCTTTTTAACGCTGCTATCGGCGATCTCGAAGGCATTCAGGAATACCGTAGCTGCCGAGGCTTTCTGAGGGCTCAATTCAATCCTCCAGTTCCCCGGCTCCATGATCGGCGCAAAGGGTTTTTCAGGAGGGAAGTTTTTATCTGCTTTGCGGTTATAATATTCATAGCCCGGACCGCCTATCGCCGAAATGGTCCTCTTAGCAGGCAGCAATGATTTCACAAACAATTTCCCCGAATAGTCTACTGTTTTACCGCCCAGGTCAACGCTGCCGGTACGTTGAGCAATAGTGACGGCGGCATTCCTGTAGTCTGTTACGCCTGTTGCCGGAACCTTTCCATCTATCTGCGGAGTTTCCTCAAAATGAAGCAGCCAGGCTTTCTCCAGGGGTTCGGCGCTGATGACCCTGTCTTTTACGATAAGATAATCTGCCTGCGGCAGATAAAGCAATTGCCTGTCGACCCACTCCGCCTTATTGCCGTAACCTGTACTAAGATCGCTTTTCACATAGTTATACCTTGAAGAAGCGTCCGCATCAAAAGCCAGCACATCGGCGGTATTTAATCCCCTCTCCTTGCTAATCGCCAGGTAGTCCAGCCATGTCCTGTGGCTTTGCGTTCCCCGTTCTATCCGCTGCCCGCCGTCGGGATATACTTCTATGCCCCGTACGCCCTCGTGCGGCTTTTCAGCGGGGTCAAATATCAGCACACAGTTGTGCGCCAGCGTGCGCGTGGAATAATTCGACCAGTTCTGGCCATACATGCTCGGATAACCGCCGCCGTCGATCGTTAGTCCGCCTTTTTTATAGATCAGGAAATTTCCCTTATCCAGATGCTGGTGATCGGTATAATGATCCCCGCTGATATAGGTGATCATCGTGCTGCTCTCTTCCCACCCGTTTCTGAACATGATGTGCTCATAAGCGTTTTTCCCCAGGCGCATGGTCAAAGGAAGCGTTTTATAAGAAGGCTCATCCGGCAGCTTTGCATCAAAGGAGATCATCATCATCCAGCCATATACTTCGGAAACCAGTCCGGGACCATAATAAGCAGACAGTTCTTCCGAAAAAGAACGCATCTGCCCCTGCAGCTTTTTATCGGCGAGCTCGGCCGTTAGCAGATCGATCAGCGGACGCATAAAGGTTCCGCCGGGAGCGACCCTTAGCGTTACGTCGCCGATCCGCTCCTGCGTGAAATCGGGCCTGAAATTCGCGACGATAAACTTTGCCATCGGCTCGAGGAAATTGTCATACTGATCTCTTATGATCGCAAAATAGTCCTTATCCGTTGCCGTTTGCAGCCCGCGCAAGGTCATTAAAAACGGGTGGAATACCACAAACTGGCTGTAATGATTGCCCTCGCCCCAGGTCCCGCCCTTTTGCCTGAAGGTCTCAAACAACATGTTGTCTTTTAAAAAATGATCATCCGTCAACTCCAGGTACGCTCGCGCTTTTTGATCGAACGCTGCGCCTTCCCCGTATATGGCCAGGGCTACCATTGACACCGCATGAAGAGACACCATGGAATAATTGTGATTGATGGAAGGAGATTTAACCCCTCCTATCAGATGATCCGCCCCCGCTACCAGCCGGGCGGCTATGCGAACGGCCATTTCATCAGGAAGCGCATTTCTTACCCAGTCGAACGCGATGGCGCTATAGTATATCGCAGCAGCGGCAGAAGTATGTTCATTGAGGGGGAAAGAACGATCGGCAATAAATTCGCCGACGCTCAGCGCATCGTTTCTATCGCCCCGCAAGAGATAACGCATCGCTACCTCCGGCAGGCTGCCAAATCCCTTTGCTTCCCCGTCATACACGACCCAGTCCTTATACGCCGGGCTATTTCCTCTCATCCGCAGCTCGGAAAGCGTCATGCCTGTTCCCAGCGTCGCTTCATCGGCCCTTATAAATATCCTGGGCCGAAGGGTTGAAACAACCGGAACCGAGCGATGCCCGTCGGGACGGGGCGTCTGAACGCTTTGATCCGCAGGCGGTTTTGTTGAAGTCTCCCCTGCAGAAATCGGGTGAATGGGGCGCGCCGAAGCCAGAACGGCTTTATCAATAATACTTACTTCATTGCCTGCCAGCGCCTGGCTCGTCAAAAAAGCCAGCAGGCTACCCAGCAGCATAACCGAAAAAATAAATGATCTCATGGGCTCAAATTAAAGCGAAAATAGTTGCCAATGGAATTAAATTTATTATAATATAACGACGCGCAAAATTGCCGGGCAATCGCTGATGGAACAGATCTATCCCGCCCCGGACGCACGTTTGCCGTTTAGCCCATGCGCGATCCCGAGTTCCTTTAAAAAATCATGCATGGATTTGAGGTTAAACGCTTTAAGAACATCGTCGATCTTCAGGTCGGGGTCGAGACTTTCAATGATCGTCCATTCTTCTTCCGTATAAGACCGGATACCGATCCTGGAGCCATATTTTTTTCGCATAGCGGGAAATTTACTGACGGCCGGCCAGGTATGTATAAAGGCTTTCTCGAGGTTAACCGGCGCGCAAACCCAGTTACCCTGCCATCTTCCGGTTTGCGCAATGGTTTCGCCGGTAATATCACAGATCTTACTGGTATCCTTCTGCGTACTCGTTACTATATATACCTGGTGGCGCCAGGCCCTGCTGCTGATCTCCTGCCCGGCGGCATAAGCGGACGGCCAGAAAATGATCTGCGCTCCGTTATCTTTCAGATAATTCCATCCCTCTTCATATTTGATATCAAAACATATCTGGATGCCGATCTTGCCAAAATCCGTTTGAAAAACCGGGGGAGGAAATTTGCCTGGCTTTATCCCCATTTCCAGCTCGCCCTCTGCCGGCCGGAGTTTATGGTATTCGCCGGCTATCTTTCCTTGCCTGTCTATCAATACTGCCGATATGTATACATTCCCTTCGTGAAGAACATATGTAGGGCAGATGATATAGCAGTTATGCCTGTCCGCAAAATTCATGAAGGGCGTAACAATAGCGCCAGGCGTCTTTTCCGCAACTTCCCTTATATCGTACCGGTAGCCGGCAATGTGGGAATAAGCAAAGATCTCAGGCAAACAAATAATATCCGGCCGATAGGGGATCATTTCCTCCATCACTTGCAATACCTGCTGAACCATGTCCTGCGGGCTCTTTGCAGAGAGGTTCATCAACGCAACCGTTCCTATATTGACATGACGGGAAAGCTTATTGGGACGCCTGGAACTTTCTCCAGCCTCATCGCCGGCCATACTGAACGCCCCTCCGCCCAAAGAAACCGTTCCTAAAAATTTTCTGCGGGATATGTTCGACTTCATGACTGAATATTTTCGCCCATAAGGGCATTGAGCATTTTATTTATATATAAAATAAACCGCGCCTAAAACCGGCAAATCCTGAATATAGTAAAAAATCAATACTTTTATTGCCATTAAGATTACTCATCATTAAACACCCATCAAATGACAGAAAGAAGAGGGTTTATTAAACAAAGTTTAATAGGCGCAGCCGGCGCAGCCATCGGCGGTATGGGATTTACGGCAAAATCCTATGCGTCCATTCGCGGGTCCAACGACCGGATCAACCTGGCGCTTATAGGCATCCGTAACCAGGGCGGCGTCCATATCGACGCCTTTTGCAAGCTGAAAGACAGCCATAACGTGCGCATAAAGACGCTCTGCGACACGGACGAAGCGCTTTTTGCCCCTGCATCGAAAGCAGTAAGCGACAAATCCGGCGTTAAACCCCTGACGGAATGGGATATGAAAAAAGTATTCGACGATAAGGAGATAGACGCCGTATCCATTGTTATCCCCAACCACTGGCATGCGCTGGCGACAATATGGGCCTGCCAGGCTGGTAAACATGTATATATTGAGAAACCAGCTATGCATAATATCTGGGAAGGCCGCAAAATGGTGGAAGCCGCCCGCAAATACGAACGGCTGGTGCAGGTAGGCCTCAACAACCGTTCTATCGACAATGTAAGGGAAGCCATTAAATTCCTGCACGATGGGGGCATCGGCGAAGTGTATATGGCGCGCGGAATTTGTTTTAAAGCGCGCGATTCATACGGTATGGCAAAGGACAGCGAGCCGCCTGCAACCCTGCACTATGACCGTTGGCTGGGCCCTGCCGCCTATCGCCCGTACAATGAGAAAAAGGGCCATTATAACTGGCATTGGTACTGGGATACCGGAAACGGCGATATAGGAAATACAGGTCCTCACCAACTGGATATTGCGCGCTGGGGACTCAACAAAAACGAGCATCCTATTTCCATTTATTCCTCCGGCGGCATCTATGGATTCAATAAGGATAGCAATGCTCCCAAAACGCCCGGCGTTATGGTATACGGAGGCGTGGAAAATTATGGCCATGACCGGACCACCCAGGAAACGCCCAATATCCAAACGGCCACCATGCGGTACGAGGACGACAAGATAATTGAGTATGAGGTCAGGAACAGGTACACCAATGGCGAAGGCAGCCTGAACATCGGCATCGGCAACCTTTTCTTTGGCGAAGACGGCTACCTGGAATTGAATGGCGATACCTGGAAAGCCTTTCGTAAACGGGAAACAAAACCCTTTGCCGGTTCAGGAAAATCAAAAGATAACGGAACGGAACACTGGGCCAATTTCCTGGACGCCCTGCGTTCGGGTAAAATCTCTACGCTCCGTGCAGACATCAACGACGGGTTCTATTCTTCTGCGTTGCCGCTATTGGCTAATATCTCCTATCGCCTGAAAAAGGAATTGCAATTTATGGGCGGCAATATAGATATGGAAAAATTTGTCAACGATCCCGCTGCCGATGCCATGCTCACCAGGGCCTATCGTCCTCCCTACGTGGTCCCGAATGAAGTGTAGTATTGCCCGCGCGAGCGATCATTAATTGCTTTGCTAAAACTAAACGGCCCGCTCTGGGCCGTTTAGTTTTATGCTGAGTCATCGGGGATTAAGGCGAAGCGGTATTGGTTTGATCAATTCGCATCGTCGTGACGCAATACTATCGCATTCTTTTTTTCGTAGCCCAACATTAGCAAAACCGACATGGCTATACTGAGTAAAAGAAGCAACACTCCTACCCAATACCCCGAAGCAGCCTTTCCATTAGCAAAGTCGCTGGATATTGCCAATAGCATAAAGAACGAACCTAGCAGAAAAATGGCGCCGAAGATCCTGCTGATGAGCATATTCTGCCAAAAAATATTCCCCAGGATCAATAATGCAATGCCTATTGCAATACAATTAACAGCCAAACTTTTTATGCCAATCAGGTATAACGCAATACAAGTAATGAAAAATACAGATGGCAATACCTGCCTTAAAACCCTGTTCTGATTCATTGATGCTAATTTCATACGAAGATCCCTGATTTGTGCCGGGCGCAACCTTATTCTACATAAGTTTCCATTATTACAGCCTTTACAGCCTCAATTTCTGTTGCTGTCAGATTACCCAATTTTTTGATTATTCTTATTCTGTCTATTGTTCTGATTTGGTCCAAAACGACCCACCCTTTTGTTTTGGATTGCCTGATTTCAACTCTTGTGGGATAAGGTTTTGAACTATTTGTAAGCGGCGCAACTACAATCGTTTGAAGATATCTGTTCATTTCATTTGGGGAAATAACAGCGCAAGGCCGGGTTTTTTTCATCTCGCTTCCCATCGTCGGATCAAGATTCACCAATACAATTTCGTATTGCTTTATTTCCATTCTTCAAAAGCTTCGTCTTCAAAAATATCGTCAATCAACAGTTTATCCTCCCCATTTGCATGCATTTGCTTAAACGATGCTTCCCAACCTTTGCGCGGAACAGGTTTTGGCTTCAGGATAATTCGTCCCTTTTCCAGGATCAGTTCCAATGTGTCGCTGATGTTGTATTGTTCCAAAATGGCCTTGGGTAACCTGATGCCTTTTGAGTTGCCTATATTGATCACTTGAATTTCCATAAAAACGTCTCTTTCGTACATACAAAGTAATTACTTTTTAACGATAAAACCAAATTTTAACCCGAATTAGCATTAGGTTGATCCCGCTGAAATGCCTGCCGGAAAATACAGGGTAGCCATTGGCATTATGGCAAACGACACGCAGGAACCCGCGGTACAATTGGCTATTGCGGGTAAAACCGCAGCGGGATGGCGCCCGATGGGGCGAATGGATATTGAGTAGATCGCTGAATCTCAATCAATGACGCCTTAGGCGGATAGCTACCGGTATACGGCAGGCTTGTTTGGTAATAAATCGATAACATTCAGGAAACGATTTGGTAACACACTCATTTCATTTTTGCGGCTAGTTAAGCGACTATAATTCTTATAGCAGCATTAATCACAAAAGCAAAGCAAAAATGAAACGCAAGTTATTCACCATGTTCGTAGCATGCTGTTGTATGCTACTTACGCAAACCGGATCCTCCCAGACAGGCTCGATAGTGGGGTATGTTAAGGACACCACGGTTAATCAACCTATTCAGGGAGTAAATATCCTCATCGAAGGATCAAAAAAAGGCACAAGCGCCGACAGCATTGGTAAATTCCTGATCTCAGGCGTCGATCCCGGATCATATACCCTTATCGCTTCATTTGTCGGCTATAAGACAATGAAGATAGGACCGGTAAGAGTAATGGAAGATTCCCGCACGGAGCTGGAAATTAATCTTGAACCCAGCGCAGGGGCCATGGCCGAAGTGGTGGTAATGTCCACCCGGACCGCCAACACGCAACGCGCCGTCATACAGGAGATCAGAACAGCCAACCAGGTTATCAGCGGTATTTCCCAGCAACAAATAAAACTATCCCAGGATAAAAATGCCGCACAGGTGATGAGCCGTATACCCGGCGTAACGGTTGTAGATGGCCGCTTTATCATGGTGCGGGGTATTCCCGAACGCTATAACCAGGTGATGCTTAATAATGCCATAGCCCCCAGCACAGAGGTAGACAGAAGAACGTTTTCGTTCGATTTGATACCCAGTAATGTACTGGACAGAATGCTGATATACAAGAGCGGGGCGCCCGAGAATACCGGCGATTTTGCCGGCGGCCTTATCAAAGTATTTACCACCAATGCCAAGGAAGAAAACTTTTTGTCTATTACTGCCTCTACAGGATACCGGCAGGGTACTACCGGGGCGGAATTTATTCAATCCGAAGGATCCCGTACAGACTTCCTCGGGTTTGACAATGGCTATCGCAAACTACCCGCAGGCTTTCCTGCCGAAAACCTGCGTTCCCTGCCCAATCGCTCACAATTAAGGGCAGACGCCGCCAATTTACTCAAGAACAATTTTGCGCCTGTACGTTCTAAGGCCGCGCCCGATTTTGGCGCGGGACTTAACTGGGCCAGGTACTGGACCCTGGGAAACAAGACGCTTAGTACATTATCTGCCGTAAACTACAGTCAGTCGATGGCGAGCTATTCCAAAAGATTCAACCGTTACCTGGAACAGACCAACCCGGACGATCCGGTAGACTACCGGTTTGACTACCTCGACAACGTATACGAAAAGGAAAATAAAATAGGGGTTATCAGCAACTGGCTGCTCAAGCTGAATGCATTTAATAAAATAGAATTTAAAAATCTTTTCAACCAGATCGGAGAAAACCATACCGTGCTGAGAAACGGGGAAGACTTTATCCAGGCGGCGGGACTGCAGAGAAGAAACACGATGTACCAGTACAGAAGCCGTACGGTATATAGCGGGCAGGTACAGGGCACGCACAGCTTCAGCGAATCCAATTCCAGCCTGTTGTGGGTAATAGGAGCCAACTTTTTAGGAGAGCAGCAGCCGGACCTGCGCCGGTTCAGGACCATAGAAACATCCGAAAAATCGGGCCGGTTCAGGATGATACTGCCTCCAAGCTCTAATCTTTATGATGCAGGGCGGTTCTTCGGCGACCTCGGCGAAAAAGGAGCGAGCCAGGGATTGAATTACGAAAAGAAGTTTAAGGCAGAGTCGAAAAACCCGATCACGTTTAAAGCCGGTTATCTTGCCGACTATCGCACAAGAAATTTTAACACCCGTTACTTCAGCTATTTCTATCCGGGCAGCAGCTCCATTTCGGAGCAGCAGCGACTGGAGCAACTGCATCTTTCACAGATCTTTGCTCCCCAAAATATAAAAGTGAACGACGGGTTCCTGCTTGAGGAAGGCACCCGCGCATCTGATGGTTACACAGCCTCAAACTTTCTGACAGCAGGTTATGCCGGCATCATCATTCCATTGGGCGATCTGAACCTTTCAGGCGGCCTGAGAGCAGAGTACAATATACAGCAGTTAAATACGTCCAACGACGCGGGAATGTCGATCGACGTAAACAACAAAGTGTTGTCGCCGCTTGCCTTTCTGAACCTGGACTACGACGTAAACCCAACCAATAAACTTCGGTTCGCATACTATAGAAGCGTTAACCGGCCCGAATTCAGAGAGCTGGCTCCCTTTCTTTTCTACGACTATGAATTTGACGCCGAAAAATACGGCAATCCCAATCTAACCACGTCGCAGATCGAAAACCTTGATCTGCGCTATGAGATATACCCGAGGGTCGGGGAAACCATAAGCTTCGGCGCGTTCTATAAATACTTTAACAACCCTATTGAGACGAGGATATTGATCCGTTCGGAATCGCCTGCGTTCTCTTTCCAGAATGCGAAAAGCGCATACGATTTCGGCTTCGAATTTGAGTTGAGAAAATCGTTGAAAGGGTTGACCGCAAGCAGGTTCCTGGACATGATCAGCGCCAACCTGAACGCCTCTTATATTATTTCCGAGGTAGACTATGGCGTCGATGCCACGCTCGGGCAAGATGCAAAGCGCCCGTTACAGGGACAGTCGCCTTATATCATCAACGCCGCGCTGAGTTATTCAAACCCCAAATCGGGCTGGCAGGTAAATGCAGCATACAACATTTTCGGAAAAAGGATCTATGCGGTGGGAAGCAACCTTTTTCCCACTATATATGAATTACCGCGCCATGCCGCCGATATCACCGTTACCAAACAGCTGTACCAGGATTGGTCGGTGAAGCTGGGTATCCAGGACGTATTAAACGCCCGTTATAAGTTTTATCAAGATACCAATCGCGACAACAAAGTAGATATGGCGCGCGATAACAGCATCTTCAACTACAGAAGAGGCACGTTGATCAATGCGTCCATAACCTATACGATTAAATAATAAACTGTTTAAAACAACCAATCATGAAGATTACGTTTCTAAGAACATTAATGCTGGTAGTAGTCGTTTCTTTTGCCATTACTTCCTGCAAAAAAGAAAAAGAAAATCCGCCGCCGCCTGAAGACGACGAATATGTGGTATTAAGCGGCAACATCGAAACGCAAGCCCTGGAAGCCAGCAAAAAATATTTGCTTTCCGGGCAGGTTTTTGTACGCAGCGGAAAGACCTTGACCATTGAGCCGGGAACCATTATAGCCGGCGAAAAACGCTCAAAGGGCACGCTGATCATCGACCGCGGGGGAAAGATCATAGCTAACGGAACCAAAGAAAAACCGATCGTCTTCACGTCTAACCAGGAAGCAGGCGACAGGGACCGCGGCGACTGGGGCGGAATTATCATACTGGGAAATGCCCGGGTAAACCTTAACAGCCCTTCTATAGAAGGCGTTGAACCCGCGGTGACCTATGGCGGCACGGCGGATAACGATGGCTCGGGCTCCCTGACCTTTGTGCGTTGCGAGTTTGCAGGTATTGAACTTACGCCCAATAACGAAACAAATGGCATTACGTTGGGCGGCGTAGGCAGCGACACCAAATTCGAAAACATTATGGTTTCCTTCGGAGGCGACGATGGCATTGAATGGTTTGGCGGCGCTGTAAATGGCAAATACCTGATCGCTTTTGGCACATGGGATGATGATTTCGATATCGACAACGGTTTCTCCGGCAACCTGCAATTCGGCCTGGGCATAAGATATCCCAGCTATGCGGACCAGTCAGATTCGAATGGCTTTGAGTGGGACACCAATGGCACCAATGAAGCTACTGATCTGCCTACCACCGCTACCGTTTCTAACTTTACCATGTTAGGGCCCTCAATAGACGGGAATAGCTTTTCCGCTAACTACAAATATGGCATAGACCTGAGAAGAAGAGTAGCAGCTTCACTGTTCAACTCCGTGGTGGTCGGTTACCCAACTGCCGTAAGGATGAACCAGAATACCGTATTCCCTAATTATCAGTCCGGCCCGGGCTTAATTGCCAACAATATTTTCTATGGCAAAACCGCTGAGATCGTCAGTGGAAGCGATGTGACTGTTGCTGATATAAAATCATACCTGACCGATAACGATAACATCATTGAGGCTGGCAGCAGCTACCAGGAAGCCGCAGCTTATACCGCATTAGGTCTGAAAGCCGATCAGTTCTTTGCTAAAAGGCTCAATACCAACTACGGCAAGCCAAATTTCGCCGTTAGTTCGGGCGATCTGTCAAGCGGAGCGAAATTTGATTATGACAAATTCAGCGAAGCCGGCAGGGCGGACAAATTCGACAAAACAGTGAGTTTCAGAGGCGCTTTCGGCGCTACCGACTGGACAGAAGGCTGGGCCAATTTCGACCCGATCAATGCCAGTTATTAATCCTGCTATTCATTAATTCAAAAGCGCTATAATGTATAAAATCTTTTCAACCATAACTTTCATTTTACTGGCGGCTGCCTTGCTAGGTAGCTGCCAGCAAAAAGAACCGTACAGCTCCGGGTCCTGGTTGACGGAAGCCGAGCAGGCTGCCTTTAAACGCAAGATCATCCGCTATGTAGCAGAACTGCCAAAGCATGCTACTTATGCAACCCGGTTCGAGCCCAGGTTTGATACGCCTTACCGGGATCTGGCTGAAAAAACCTTTCTGGATAAATACTATCGGGCTGATGACGGATATATTTATTTTGAAGTAAGAAAACGGGCGCCAAGTCTGAAAATAAAATATAATGCCACAGGCGGAAGATTAAAACTGGATAGTCTCGACAATATTATTGAATACGAGGAGATATACCGGACATGGAAAATGGAAGAGGAATCGCTGTCGCAAAAAACACGCATACTTTTTCCGAAGATGATAGCGGGCGCGGACCTATCGCCTTATTACACCGAAAACTCAAAAGAGGAATTGATCATTGAATTCCCGGATAGAAATGTCGCCTATAACGTTGCCGAAAGGCGCTGGACGACCAAATCCCAAACAAACTAGCTTTTGGATTAATGTTTCTTAATCCCGCGGGATCGACTTGTTTCGGTCCCGCTTTTTTTTGAAATTGCTCCTTTTCTGTCAGAAAAAAACGAATTTTCAGGTAAAATAAGCATGGGACATCTTCAAAGAAATAGAAAGCGGCGCGACAGGCCTAACTATTTTTTTGAGAACGGCGCCTCCCGGCATCGACCCGAAGACAATGAAACCTGAACGAAGCAGGCCGCTTGAAAAGATGGAAAAACATTATCAGCATTAAAATAAACACACTATGAAAAAGAAAGCCGGAACCGAAAACAATAGCTTCTGCGCTTTTCTGCGCGGCGTAAACGTAAAGGGGACTGCAATGAAAATGACCGACGCATGTTCGGTATTCGAAAAAGTCGGAATGAAAAACGTATCATTCGCGCTCGCTTCGGGAAACATCCTGTTTTCATCAGGGAAAAGCAAAAAAGAACTGAAGACGGTATTGGAAGCGGCAATGTCGGAATACTTTAATTACGAAGCCTTCCTGTTTATAAAAGACAAAAACGAAGTGGAGATCATTTTTAACAACAACCCCTTTACGCCAGACCCCGATTTTCATATCTACTGCTTTGTAGGCATTGACGGCATTGAAAAAACATTGATGGCAGAATTTAAAAAATGTAAAAAAGCGCCAAATGAAGAAGCCCGTATAGCAGCAAACTATTTCTACTGGAAAGTACCGAAAGGAAATACGCTTGGGTCCGAATTCGGGAAAATACTGGGTCGTAAAAACCTGAAGGACGCTTTCACTTCACGCAACCTGAACACATTTGAAAAGTGTTTAAAAAAAATGTAACATAAGACAACAATAACCTACTTTTAAATCCGCAACAAAGCCTCGAATTCAATTCGCCAGCTAGCTGTTTATCCGCCAAAGAAATTCACGACTGATCTCCGCTATTTGTTTCTTAGACCACAAAATAAATGGAAACGCTTTTTTCTTCCTTTCCTGTACCGTATAAGAAACATATCGGCCTCGTAGAACTACGAAAAAAAAATACTGTTAAGAAATAAATCTCAATAAATCCATTGTTGCGTTATAATAACGTCTTAGCTTCAACGAAGGATTAGTTGTCCTGCTTGCGAAAGCATCGATGACAAACAGCACACCCCCTACTACCGGAGAAACTTATTTCTTAACAAGCTTCAACAACAAATCAAGGCCTTTCCAAGACCGGGCCTTGCAATGACTTTTTTTGGACGTCTATTAATAAATATCTGAATAACGTCCAACCTAAAAATCCGGAAAGGCGCGCCCTTCAAGAAAACCGATGATCCCCGGATCGTCCGGCGAGGTATTTTCTCACTTCTAAAATATCCTTTTATGCACAACAAATTTTACTTTAAAGAATGCCGGCGGCTAAGCGTTATGCTGCTTGCATTAACGCTATCTCCGTTTCTTTCCCAAGCGCAATCAGATAGCCCGATCAATAGTTTACCCACGGTAGCGGACGTGGAAGCTCAATTTGTCAGGGAGGGAGACGCCCAATATGTGATAGAGGTTTCGAATATCACCCCGGGCGATGAAATGGATCAGAAAGCCTCAATCGTCGTGACATCGAACAGCAAACTGATCAGGAACCTGACCATCGATCAAACCAGCAACGGCGTTGGGTATATCCGATACAGAACGGTTCCTAACGTAACAGGCAGGGCCATAGTCGAGATAACGGTAACCGACAACGCGCCTTCGCCCGCCAGCATTACCAAAACCTTCGTAATTAACGTTGAACCAAAAACAAAAAAGAACACCCAACCCCGGATACAAGCAAGCGATCCCGGTCCTTTGCAGGTATCGCCGAACCCCAATCCCGGAGTTGCAAAAATCTCTTTCTCAACAGAAAAAGACGAGCGCCAGGCTGTAGTTGAGCTATTCGATCTAAACGGGATAAAGATCGATCGTCTGTTTACAGGCAGTACAGAGGCCGGAAAAACCTACTACACATCCTTAGAACAGGGTAATTTATCAGCCGGCACTTATCTCATCGGACTAACAACCAGCGAGAAAAGAGAATATACCCCAGTGATAATTGCCAGGTAATTAACCGCAGGCGTAATCAGCATTATTCAAATCTCAAAAAGTTTATTATGAAAAAATATATTTTTGCTGTAGCAGCTATCGCAATTTTCCTGCTGGCGCAATCATTCGGATACGCTACGACGTATTATTTTTCGACTTCCGGATCAGACGCAAACAACGGGCTGTCTTCCGGAACGCCCAAACAAAGCATCTCAGCGGCAGTTACGCTTATGACAAGCGGGAATACTATTCTTTTTAAAAGAGGCGACGTTTGGTATATTCCCTTTGATTCAGTAAATCTTTCGGGAAAATCCAACGTTACGCTAAATGCATATGGAACAGGCGATAAACCAGTTATAGCCGGAATGGCCCTTCTGGACGGCACCTGGACATATACCGGCAGCGCCAATATCTGGAAATCGGTTGATCCCAGGTTCAATTTTGTTCATCGCGTTTTCGTAAACGGAGTTTCCCGGATCAGCCTGGACAATAAAAAAGGAAACATTAACGCCTTATCAAATCTGGATTCATTGGACGAATATTTTTACGATGAAACCTCGGGATCCAGGGCATTATACTATTAAAACAACCTCGTCGACCGTTGCGCCGACAGGCGTTGAAGTAATTCCAAGCAAAGGAGGCTATTGGCAGGGAGCAAGGACGCTTTATATGAAAAACGCTTCTAACATAACCATCAAAAATATCGAATTTAGAGGCGGGAGCAGCCCGATATTAGCGTGTATCGAGGCGCCAAGTTCCAATATTACGATCGATAGCTGCATCATTGGCAGGTGTTCCAAAGGCGGGATAATAGCCGGAACCTTTGCTAACAATGCGGATGTGGTACAAAACCTGAAGATAACCAATAGCGTGATAGACAAAGGCTGGACGCTCGCTGAGAACAATATAAAGGATAATTTAATACTCCAGTGCGATGGAATTGCTTTTCATAATGGGGTTAATGCCGGAGCCATCCGGGGTAATATCATAAGAAATTTCGGGCATGAGGCAATCGGTTTATTTGACCATAGCGGCTACGCGTCTTCCTATGGCGTTAAGAACGTAATCGTTGAGATGAACGATGTGGCGGCTGGCAACTCTGCATACATGCATGCTTTCTCAATTATTTCCACGGCAGGAAAGGCAATGTACAATATTGTTAAACGAAATTACTTCCATCATTTTCAGAGCGGATGCACGATTGGCGGCGAAGTAAATTTTGTATTTGCCAATATTTTCTCTACCATAACGGCTTCGCCCATTCTTCAGCACAAGCAGTCGCCATGGGGAGGCAATGTCGCTACTTGGGATTTCGAGTCGCGACAACTAGTTTCCAAGAACAACTGGATCGTCAACAATACATTTTATATGACCGACGCTTACTCGATCTTACTCGCCAGGTCGACTACCGATACCACCTCCTTATGGGGAAATAAAATAATGAATAACGTTTTTATGAATTTCGGCCGCGACACCACTTACCCTTCCGATTCTGGCGTACCGCCCCCAAGGGTGGGATTGAGAATTGAAAACAATGTTCCTGCAGGTCAAACCTTAATTCACAAAAACAATTTCTGGGATAGAGACGACACTACTGCAACCAAACAGGTAGCGAAGTATAGAAACTCATTCTATACTGCTACCGGCCTTAATTTATGCGCTGAATGCGGGGGTGGAAACGTAACAGGCAATATGCAGCTTAACCCCAGGTTCGATTCATTCTTTGGGCTAACCCCTTATTCCAGCCCGACGCTGCAAACCGGCGGCTTCAAGTATTCGACAAACATCATAGCGTGGGGATTAAATCCAACGGAATATGTAGACTATTTTGGGACGCCGTGGCCGACTGACCTGAGTATTGGCGCCGTCCAATATTAACGATCTAGATATATCAATGTTTAATAAGGGCTGTTTTGCAAAACAGTCCTTATCTTTTTCTTTGAAAAAATTCCATTCCCTTATAGCATCGCCATTGGCAACCACTCTACCCTTTCAAGAACTTTCGGGAATTGCTGCGCGCCAAACGAATCAATCGCCGCATATAACCATAACGTAATCCTAAGAAATCCTTCTCAGACCTTTTTTATTTTAGGAGCTTCTGTTTCCGATCGCTTGTCGCGAAAAAAGATCATGAAAATGACCAGTACAGCTACCGCCCCCCATGCCGGGTATATCCATATTCCTTTCCAGTCATGAGCAAAGCCGGCAACCGGCGCGTCATATGTATGCGAAGACAACGAAAGGCCGGCCAGCTGGGTGCCTACAAAGGCTCCGACCCCCCATAGAATAAAAGCGATAAGGCCCTGCGCCGCCCCTCGTATCCGTTCATTTGCTTCATCGTCCACATAAAGCTGACCTGTAATAAAAAGAAAATCATAGCATACGCCATGAAGCAGGATAGCCGTATACACGAAAAGCGTCTGCATCGAGATCATATCTACGCTTCCCGACAGTAAAAAATAGCGGGCCGCCCAGGCAAGGATGCCGATAAAAATGGTTTTCTTATATCCAAAGTATCGTAACATGACCGGCAACAGGATCAGGAAAATAATATCAGACACCTGGGCCAACGACATCTTTGCCACTGAATACTTCCAGCCTAATTCCGTAACATACAAATTCATATTGACAAAGTAGAAATACAGCGGAATACAAATAAGAAACATACACACAATAAAAATGGCAAACGAGGGCTTTTTCAAAAGCGCCAGCGCATCAAGCCCCAGGATCTCTCCGATACGCACGTCCTTTCCGGTTTTTTTAGGAGGCGTATGGGGTAAGGTTAGCGAGAACAGGCCAAGCAGTATAGACGTTGCCCCGGCTATCTGGAACTGGACGGCCGACTGCTCAGCCTCGAAGATAACGCTTACCGCTACTCCGCTGGCTATCCAGCCCACCGCGGTAAGCGCTTTGACCAACGGCAGATCCCGCTTGGGGTTAGCAAGATGATGAAGAGAAAGAGAGGTGATCAAGGCGAGCGTTGGCACATAAGTAGCGCAATAAATAATGAGTACCGGATAAAATGAGCTAAACGCCGTTAGTTTCGACAGAACAAAAAGCAGGGCGCCGCCCAGGAGCGCAAGGAACGCCAATATTTTTTCGGAGGGAAAATAACGGTCGGCGATCAACCCTACAAAAAAAGGAGAAACCATTGCCCCGATCGCAAATGCGCCATAAGCAAGGCCGATCTGTTCTCCTCCAAAATTAAGCGTTCTGCTGAGATAGGTTGCCATACTAACATACCATGCCCCCCAGACAAAATACTGCAGGAACATAAAAAAGCCAAGGCTGATCTTTAGACGTGTTTGCATATAATTAAATTAAGCGAATGATAAGATACTTTAAATAATCCATTATCTCCTCAATTTATTAAGCGTATAACAAATAAGGCTGTTCGCCAAGCTGTCGCCTGACCCGGATCGTAAGTTCTCCATATTCAGCTGGTATATGTAGCCTGGCTTTAAAGAGCTAAGAACCAATGAGATCTTTTTCCGGTCAGGCGAAATAGCAATATTTTCCACGTCAATGCTTTGAACATCAATCCTCGGCGAGCCGTATTTCTGACGGTACTCATAGTAATATCGCTGAAATTTATAATTATCCGGATTCAGCGCGGCAACTGAGTCGACCGGTTGAGTAAAGACCAGGTCAAAACCGTCGGATGTTAGGTTCATACTATAGACGTCCATCGGTTGTTTACCTGTAAAAACAATCCTTTGAATACCGTCGTCGCCCGGCCATCCATGAGAGGTCTGCCCTACCCACAGGCTGCCGTCAGGCGCAAAGGCCAACCGATTGTTCCCTTTCCGTAAACCGCGGCCGTCAATAAAGGGGATACAGGCCCCCTGCAATTCGCCGTCTACCGTTTCCAGCATTACGCGTATAATACGTTCGGAGTTCATCTCGCCCACAAATATCTGCCCTGAAAACGGCCCGAATTTGCCCTGCGTATTGTCAGGTACCGGCTGGGTGGGGGACTTAGACATAATCCCATGGGGAAACAATACGGCCGCCCTGGTGCGCATACTATCAAGTTCGGATATAGGAATTTTATAGGGGCTTCCTCTATTCCAGTCCTTTTTCCATACCAAACTGGCCGGGTGCCCATAAAAATTTCCTTCCTGTACGTGGTACAGTTTGCTGGTTCCGACCCAATCTCCCTGGTTATCGGTAACGAGTAGATGCTCGTCCAAATCAAAGCCAATCCCGTTTTGCGTACGAAACCCCATGGCATAGGGAATTTGTTTGCCATCAGGCGTTATTTTCAAAATCCATCCCTGGTAAGGCACAACCGAAAACTGTACCGGCGAAACCCCATTTGTATCAATTCTACCCCTGGTCTCCGGCATTATCTTCCCTCCTTCCGAAGGCAGGCTTATGGCAATGTACAAGTTGCCCGACTTGTCTTTTACCGGGCCAAAGTTAAATTCATGATAGTTCCCCGCCTGGCCAAAATCATCGGTTACCGTTTCAAAAACATCAGCCTTCCCGTCGCCGTCGGTATCCTTGACCCGCGTTAGTTCCGGGCGCTGGATCACCAAAAATTCCGATTTGCTAACCGCCATAATCCCAAGGGGGTCATGAAGGCCGTGGGCGAATAAGGTCCACTCCTTTGTTTTAGGATCATAAAGCATTACTTCCCCGCGCTGAAAACAGGCTGCCAAACGTCCATCAGGCAAGAAATCAATACCGCCTGTTTCATAGGTAAGCCAATCAGGCGCGCTGATGGATTGTATCTCGTAAGCGCTATCAGCAACGGGCTCACGCTTATCAGATGAACAACCGGAAAATATCGTTACGCTAATTATTAAAATGCCTAGGATAGGTAGCTTCATCATTTCTTTTTAGTCATAGTGATCGTAAACTGAATGTCTTTCCCCGGACGCAATTCCAGTTTTCCGTTTGCCAGGCCGCCGATAGACGAATGGTAATCAACCCCGTCGTCATCGGTAAAAGCAAACCAAATGGTCCTATTGGTTTTAGGAATGCTGAAAGTCCTGGTTAACCCCGCGCCTTCCCTATTCTCCCTTATTAGCTCGTATACGTCAATGCCATTAATAGTATAATGAAACTCAGGATACCGCTCAACCAGGCGATAACCCTTGAATTGAACCGTGGGCACATTGCCGGGTTTATCTACATACAAGGGGAAACGGGTTTTATTCCTAAAGAAAACGGCGCCCATAACCTTTGAATAAGCCTGGAAATGCCCCTTCCATATTTCCGTATTGTCTAAAAACGCGCCCTCCCAGGCAAACCGTAAATGGCAGGTTGCCGCATCCCAGCAATAAGATATGTTTCCAGGGAGGTTTACCGCGATAGCAGTCGGACTGGCATCGGGCACAAAGGTCCTATAGAGATAAGGCGGATCCTGCGTATAAGGAGGAGAAGGTTTGGCGCCATGTGATACCGGATGCCCATCATTATGTTGCATAACATCTGAACCCTTTTGACCCGGGGGAATATTGGGATCGCTTTCTATGGCGGGCATCGGCTTATTTGTTACATACATGGCGCCGAACATCACGAGGCCGTGACCGGGATAGGTGCATACATAGGGATAAACGCCTTCTTTTTCAGGAGCCGTAAAGGTCAATGAAGTCGTTTCGGCCGGATTAAGCGTCGCCATACTCCATAACACTTTCGAAATTCCGGGCACATAATTCATCTCTGGTCCGTTATCGCCCAAATTCAATGCTGCATTGACTACCTCTGCTCTTGCGCCAGGCGCCGTGATCACCAGGTTATGGGGCATGTCGTCCTTATTGACAAAGATTATCTTCAGTTTTGCTCCGGGTTTCACCTGGAACCGGACTTTGTCATATTTAAGTCCGCCTATTGCATTTATTGTAATCGTAGTCAGCGTATCCTGTTTTTGATGAGCGCCTGCCGGCAAGATCAATACCAACATTGCCAAGAATAGCAAGGATCTTCTTCTAATAACAACCATAATGATCAATATAAATATTTATGAATGCTTCTATTTTCCAGGCGGGAGCCATATCGCCATCGGATCCGGGCCTAAACCTGTTTTTATTACAGCCTTTACCTTGAGTTTTTTCATGTCAATAACATGCACCCCATCCGACCCCTGCGATTTCAATGTTAACTCCTCCACTCCGCCGGGCAATACTTTTGCCTCCTGCGAATCCTCGCAACCTACAAATGCATATTTTTTATTGGGAGAGACTTCCACTCCAATGGCGCGATCGCCGACCCTTATTCGCTTAATTTCCTTCCGGTTCGGAACATCAAGAACAATCAACTCGCCTTCCTCTGTCCAACTGGTTATCAATGCAATTTTATCATCATTCGTGAACCGGATACGTTTAATGATCCCGGGACATTTAAATGTTTCTACCACGCTGTTTATAGCCATATCTATGATAGCAATGGTCTCATCAGTTTCATTTGTGACCCAGAGATATTTTCCATCAGCGCTAAATGCCATTCCTCCCGCGCCCTTTCCGGTTTTGACAAGCGCGATCAATTTTCCGGATGCCCGGTCAATTACAGAAACATCGCCTGAGGTTTCATTCCCGGTGTACAATGTTTTATTATCGGGAGACACATATACCATGTGGGAAATTTTTCCGTGCGTTGGAATGGCGCGGGTTATTTCATTTGTGCTGATGTCTATTTCCACAACAAGGCCGCTTTGCCCGGCGGTAAAATAGGCGTTCTTGCCGTCAGGCGCTATCGCCACCCCATGTATACGGATATACTTCCCGGTATTGATCTGTTTAACTAGCTTTCTATTTACCAGGTCAACTACCGAAATGGTATTCCCCGGCGGTATATAGCTGCTTAAATAGGCAAAACGCTGATCAGGGGTTATTGCGATCTCATGCGGATTTGGACCGGTAGGAATGGTTTCAATGACCTTAAAGGTTTTAGGGTTAACAAACGATAAAGTATTGGAATGTTTGTTGGCCACCAAAAGAACCGGCTTACCCTTTCTATCAATAGAATTCCGATTTCCTTGCGAATACGCTCCGCTGATAGCGCATACAAGAACAAATGCAAACGATAGGAAATATTTCATGTTATGTCTTTTAATTTTAATTACTGTTGCGATATAACTTTTAATCATGCCTGTTACTCATCAGTCAGGTAACATGAGCTGGCGTTATCTTATCCAAAGCCGGCGTACCCGCCAACCTCATATCTCTTATCAATTCCGACTTCAATATTGAAAGCGCCGCCTCAACTCCTTTTTGCCCGAAAGCTCCAAGACCCCAACAATAGGGCCTTCCGATACAAACCGCGCTTGCGCCGAGCGCCAAAGCTTTAAAAACATCGGTTCCTCTTCTGATGCCTCCATCAATTAACACCGGTATCTTTCCCCTTACGGTATCCACTATTTCAGGTAAACAATCAATGGTAGCCCTATTGCTTTCCAATTGTCTGCCTCCGTGGTTGGATACGATAATACCATCAACGCCTTTTTCATAGGCCAAATAGGCGTCCTCGTGGGTGACAATACCCTTTAAGACAATTTTCATTTTTGTATTCTTCTTTAAAAAATCAATAATATCCCAGGTCATTCCCGTGTCCAATATGCCTACTCCTTTGGGGAGGATGCCTTCGTAATTTGCTTTTCTCAGCGCTCCGAAATCTATTAAACTAAACTTCTCCCGCTTGCCGGTCACCGGGCTGTCTACGGTAAGAACCAAGACCCTGCAACCGGCCTGTTCTGCTTTATCAATAAGCTTTTTGGCGACATCCCGTATCGGGGATGGATACAATTGAAACCAAATGTCCGCGTTTGATTCTTTCGCAATTTCAGTTATGGAAAAATTGGAAAGAGAAGAGGCTATCAGGGTATGGTTAGCCTTTTTTGCCGCTTTAGCCGTAGCCATTTCGCCTTCAGCATGAAAATATCGTTGGTTTGCCACCGGACTAAGTAAAATGGGACTGTCCAATACTTTATCGAACAATTGCAATTGAGTGGATATCTCCCTGACGTCCACTAATCTTCTTGCCCGGATTTGAATTTTTCGGTATGCTTCCATATTGGCCTTTATGGTTAGCAGATCGTCCGCCCCTCCGTTCAGGTATAGCATGGCATCCTCGCCCATATTCTTTCTGGCCAATCGCTCAAGCTCATATAAGCTTTCCGGAAGAGGCTGACCGGGAGCGGTTAAATAACCCTCGCGCCTGATCCGCCCTTTACTGTCTGATGCATGGGCAGGAACAGCAAGAGAAAAAGAGGATAAACCAAGCCATTTAAAAAATGCTCTTCTTACCATAAATATTTCCATTTCCTTTATGCACGCTACAAAGCGCTAGTTATTCTGCAATTCAACCGCTGATATAGACCCGATCTCCAACTCCAGGAACTGTTCTTCGCTAATTTTAGCGGCAATATCACAAAACGTCAGCCCAAATTGCCTTGCCTGTCTTGAGTAAACGCCGAACGGTTTGAGTTTATCCTTCAAGTCCTTCGCGTCAATAAATTTATTCTTCAGCGGATTTGGAAAATCTGCAATTGCATATTTTAACCGATAGTCTGATGCGCTTTGAAGCGTGCTGCCCAAAATATTAGTGATGAACCAGAACAAATCTTCCGGGCAATTTTTAGGAACCTTTAACCCAAACAAAATAGTTTTTATACCATGAAGCATCGGCGGAAGGATCTGCGAGCAGTCCCTGGTTAACGCATATACCGGGACGCCTGTATGCGCATTCGTTTTAACGGATACGGGAACAAGCTGAGTATACTGTGCAGCTTCGGAATCAGATTCTATTGCTGATTCATCAGGGAAGTATAGTGCGGCAATTTCGATTCCCTTCTTTTTCAATTGCGCCGGCAATCCGTTGGGATCCTCGATCTCCTCCCTGGAAACAATCAGTCCTATTTTACTTTTTTTCAAATAGTCCAACGAAACAGGGATAGTTTGACGACGAGTCGAAAATTTAACTTCCTGGCTATAGTATAGCGCGAGCGTCTCGTTTTTACGCACAATGGAATTAACGGCAACCACTCCTACTCTCGCCGCCGTAGGATAAATATTCGGCGTCTTACCGAATGGATGACGGCGGTTGCCTAACACAACAACAAACAGATCTAATTTCGGGTCGATCCAGATCGAGGTTCCGGTCCATCCCCCATGACCCATTGCATCCGGCGACATATTCCAGGGACGATTCTTTGATCCCGACCTTTTGTCCCAAAGAAGCCCCCTGATTCCCACATTCAGGAACTGCGATTCCGCCAGCTTTTGGTATGTTTTCTCCTTAAAAAGTTTGACTATTGAACCGTCTTTCTTAACAAGCGTTCCCTTGCCGAGCCATAAGGCAGACAAGATAGCCAGGTCCGGCGCCGTAGAAAATAACCCCGTATCCCCTGCAACGCCGCCCAGATTGTAGGTGTTAAAATCGTTGACTATCCCCTTATACCATATGCCGTCCCGCATTTCCGTTGCAGCCGTTCTTTCGATCCGTGTTACATCCGGATTGTACATCGTATCGAGCATCCCCAACGGCTTATAAATATGTTCTAAAGTGAACTCATCCAGCGTCTTCCCCGAAACCTTTTCAACGATATGGCCCAACATCAGCACATTGTTATCGTTGTAATCAAATCTTTCCCCAATGGGAAAAACCAGATCTAATGAACACAGCACTTTAAAAAGATATTCCTTTGTTCCTATTACATCCTTACTATAAGAACCGATCCCTGAGGTATGCGTAAAAAGATGCCTGAGCGTGATCTTGTTTTTACCCTTGGTTTTAAACTCAGGAAAATATTTGATCACCAGATCATCCGGGGATACCTTTCCCTGGTCAATGACTACCGCCATGGCTGTTGCGGCAGCGGCAACCTTTGTTACCGAAGCCAGATCGAAAATGGTATCCAATGTAATTTTCTCTTTTTCCGGATACAGTTGCCTGTTGCCATACCCCTTAAGCAAGCCCATTTTATTTCCGCGTCCTATGGCAACTACTGCGCCGGGCGTATGTCCAATAGCGATCGTTTGCTCAATAAGCGCATCCACCTGTCTAAGCATATCCGGATCCATACCCAAAGACGTTGGCGATACCAGTTCCAACCATTCAGATGGAAATTCTTTAGGATTTAAAGATGGGATAGCGCTTGTAAATGGAATAAAAAAAGCCCGGGGTATGCTGTTGGCAATACCGGCAGCCGTCAAATGTTTGATAAAATTCCTACGATTGGACATTTACGATTTATTTTTTGCTTTAACCATTTATTTCGGTCTATCCGCTTCAATCACCTCTTTGGGGAGGAGTAATTCCTTTTCGTTCCTGGCCAGGTATGGCGGCACGGTCATCAGCCTCACAATTATATTTGCGCCTCGTAACTGCCACAAAGCGCCGTCCTGACCAGCCGGTACGGGAATATTGAAATACCCTCCGTTGCTATCCGTATCACGCCAGTCCAGGATTTTATTAGCCCCCCCGTCAAAAATTTGGATATTCTTTCCGGCGGCATATCCGCCTACGATCCTGACGCCCTTGGGCACATAGAAATACAACCGGACGTTATTTCTAAAGCGCGTAGGATTATCCATGCTTGCGCGTACCGTCATAGGGGTTCCCTCTGCCCATACCAGTCGGGTCTGGTCGTCGCCATCATCCCACTCAAGCTCATGCATCCCGTCGTAGGGCGACTTAAGGGCTATATTATAGGTTTCCCCGTTCGGAGCCACGGTTTCATCAATAGCCACTGGTTCAACCAATGCTTCCTGGGGCGAGAAAAGCCTGAAGCGTACATTTCCACGATCGCGATAATGCGCAATAAGCCCGCCGGTAACCGTTAACGCCAACTGCTTATGACCAGGCTGGAACCAGGTAAACATCGTATGACGCCCCCGGAAAGCGTTGCCTCCTTCCATATCGCCCATACTTACTGTCGATAAGTTGAGCATTTCGGCCGCCGGCGCGAGATCCTTGCTAAAGGTTACGGGCCGGAAACCCATATTATCTTTTTTATAGGCGGCAACGCCTTTCTCTATGAATTGTTCAATCTCATTCCTGGTAAACGGTTTGCTGCTCTTCCATGGCTGCATCTCCTCCAGGGGCCGGCCAACCTCCAGGTTGCCCGGATCGGCATATTCAGGCACATTGATCTTGACCCGTCGAAGATATTGATACAGCGACTGCGCATCCACCATCATTGTATTTTGCATCCGGTAAGCATGGCGGAATACCTCCTGCGCCGCTTTATCACGGGCATGTTGTCCTTCAACCCTCTCGAACCTGAACCATAGCTCGACGTACCGGGTATAAATGCCCATGTCGTCCAATCGCGCAAGCGCCTTTGCATCATTAGTCAGCGCGCGCGCTTCCTTTATATATCCATACATATGCGAGAGAAGGTCATCGTTGGTGCGAGGGACGTCGTGGTCCTGGGCGACCATCTTAAAAAAATTGCGCATAGGCGCCCGGGCCTTCCCGAACAATTTGTTCACGAAATCATCGATCAACCCTTCGATACCTCCGGCAATATTGATATCCCAAAGCAGACGGGCAGAAATATAAAATCCCAGCCCGTTCGCGATCCAGGAATCTCCCGAATCCGCATTCATGAACCTGGCGCCGACCTGATGATAATAGGGTATTTTCTTTGCCAGATAATTGACGTTCCCGCCATTTCCTTTCAGGGGCATCCCCTGGTACCAAACAAACGGGATATAGTATTCGCGAATACCCAGCAACCGCGCACGCCTGGCCCATCCCTCGATCAGTTTTTCAAATGTGTACCCATACCTGATATAGGATGTAGCGATACTGACGATCACTTTAGGGTGTACATCCACGTGAGGCGGAGGAGAATGCTGGTTATAAGCATAAATACCCACATATTTATCGCCAAGCCCCATTTTATTAATAGCAGTCGCAACCTCGTTTGCCAGCATAACCACCCTGTCGCTGATGCTGCCTATCTCCGCGCACGCTTTGCATTCGCACCAACTACCTCCGTCGGAAGGGTCCATCGAAATACTCATGGCATCCGGGTTGGCCTGGATGCGCCGCCCGGCGTCTTCTACCACCAGGCGACGCAGCCCCTGGTTGGCGACGCAGAACTTGTCGCCCAGGCCGCCGCCCCGCGCCCCGTCGACCAAAGCGAGGTACTCAGGGTGCGCATCGAACGCAGCTTTGTTTCGGGCAATGATCCCATTATAACTATGCCCGGTGTCCACCCGGAAAGAAGAGGTCAGGCGATTGCGGTCATGCCAGCGACGCCAAAGCTTTTCATCGCTGTAGGCGCTAATGCGCGGGCCATTGCGGTTGTAGAAATCAGGCCGCTCAAACGCGTCCATTTCTACATTCAGCGTCGGGACTTCCGGTACGACCTCCCATGTATCAGTGGGGAAAAATTGCCGGTAACCAATTCTATACAAAAAATCCCAGACTGCATGCTGTGCGGCAAGGTCCGTTGCTCCTATCAGGTAAGCGCCCTTGCTATGCGTGCGCAACAAATATTCGTCAAGGCGGGTAAGATCGCCCGGATCGAACATACCCTTAAATTTCAATTTCGGAAAATCCTTGTATGTCCCCACCGCGATACCGCTCGTCCCATCGCCTTCAGTCACCTTGAAATGCGCTCCGGTTATACGACCAAGATAATCCGCCAGGTCTTTGGCCGCTCCAAGCGTACGTTCGGGTGCGCCGCGATTTACTACTATCGCATGCAATGCGCGACCCTTTTCCGCCAGCGCAACTTTGTGTCGTACAGACGGTATAAGCAGTCCCGGGAAAAAGGCTCTCGGCATACTGTTCGCAACTCCTGCAACAGTCAATTGTTTGATAAAACTCCTTCGATCCGACATTGTAAATCATTTTTACGGCGCTATCTATTGGCCTGAATTCTTTTCTTAAAGAACAATCGTACTCAGTTTTTGAACTTATTTTCCCTATTGTATAAGGTTAGGTATTGCGCTAAAGCGCCATCATCCCTTTTTCTCAAACCATCTTTTGGCCTCGCCGGCCAGGCGAATGCTATCTAAAATGGGCTCCCTGTATTTTTCAATGGTGGGATACCAGGAGGTATGCAGAAACCCGAATAACCTGGAATCGTTAACATGGTCGTTACAAAATTTCACCGTATTGATCAGGCTCTTCGAAGTGGTCTCCTTGGTTTTCTCATAATTTAATGCGCCCCAGTTAGCGGCAGTTGGCATCTGATCATATCCATTCTTCTCCAGGTCTATATATGCTTTTACGTAAGTGCGGAATCTTGGGTACTGTTCTTTAGGATCCACTTCGGAATCCCAATCCCATCTCGAGCCGTAATACCAATTGCTTTGGAGGACAGACTTCGGCATTTTTTTATAAAAGGTTTCGGGATTATTCCACACGTAATCCGCCCATATCCAGGGGCGCGAACCTGCTTTTTCAACCTCATTAAGATAAAAATACAGGTCCTTCCACCAAAGATCATTTTGCCTGATGACTACGTAGTCATAGTTTTTTTGATGATTCGCAGTCTCTTCATCCATTCCCAGATGAAAGAATCTCGGTTTATCGAAAAGGTCGGCTACTTCCCTGATCACGTCGCTGCAAACCTTATAATATTCCTCCGTAGAAAGCATCCTGGAATATTGCTTTAACCAGACATCATGCGTCGCTGAAAAATTCAATAATGGGATCGGCTCTATTCCTAACTTTCGGATCTTATCCAATTCAGCGCGCAAACGGGTCGTAGACCATGCATCCCTGATCGCAATCTCCGGATGACTATCCAGTTTAATACTATTCCCGACCTGTATTAACGCCATATTGATCCCTTCTTCAGCCATCCTTACAAAAGCGTCATTCCACAATTTCTCGCTTAGCCAGAGATAATCCCGATAGCCAAATATATCGGTGAGCGGAAATCCGGGCTTGATATATTCACTCGAACCGTTTTTGGTCAGGCTGATGATCAATCCCCATATTTTATCCTTCCCGGGCGCTAGAACGGGCGTTGACTGCAGAACCCTCGGCATGACGCTTAAAGCGCCCATTGCAGACAGCCCTTTGATAAATGTTCTTCTATTCGTCATATGAAAGATGTTTAAAAAGCGGGATATAGATGTCACAAAAAACTGCCGGGAAACATGCGTATTTTTATTACTTCAATAGCGGATTAACGACAGCAACCTTATTCAGTTCGTATCAAATCTCTAGTGGTTTATTGTTTTTCCAAGCGCCCCTGGTAAAATCGGGCACGTCAATTGAACCTGAGCGTTTGGCGATGGACAATGCGCTTAATTCGCCTATGCTGCTCCATAAAGCCGCATCGTAAACATCAATATCCATCGGAAGGCCGTTGCGCAAACACTCAATTAACCGCCATACAATTAAGAAATCCATTCCGCCATGCCCTCCATCCTTCTTGGCCAGGGCGCCCATCTTTTTTAAAAGGGGAGGCTCGTATTCCTTAGCTACCTTTTCATAATCCTCCTTCGACAACCACTTGTCGTGACCGATTTTGCCATCAAGAGCAATTTTTCCAGGAAGCGGGTACTCCTGGGCCATTCCCTTCGTGCCGCTAACCAGGTGAAGACGCGAATAAACCCGCGGTGACGAAACATCGTGCTGGAGCATCAGGGTGCGCCCTTTGTTTGTCCGGATAATACTGGTATTCATATTGCCCCGAAAGCTCTTTCCCACATAAGGTTGATATGTAGCATCGGTAGCGGCAAACTCCTTAGCCAGCTTACCGAGCGTAAAATCATTACTGGACATGGAAACCATGTAGTCCATTTTATCTCCGCGATTCAGGTTCATAATCTGGGATATCGGACCTAATCCATGAGTAGCATACAGGTTACCGTTATTTTCCATATTCTCCTTAAGCCGCCACATATCCCATCTCGCATTTTTGTTGAAAAGCCCTTTTGCGAGGGTGTGTATATAAGCGCCTTCGCAATGAATGATCTCTCCAAATAAACCCCGTCTTGCCATATTCAGCGTAAGAAGCTCGAATTGGCCGTAACACACATTTTCCAATATAACGCAATGCTTTCTGGTCTTTTCCGAAGTCTCAACAAGCTGCCAGCATTCATCAATTGTTTTTGCCGCAGGCACTTCAACAGCCGCATGTTTGCCCTGTTCCATAGCATATACCGCCATAGGCGCATGCAAATCCCATTGGGTGGTAATATAGATCAGGTCTATATCATCCCGTTCGCATAGTTTTTTCCACTCGTCTTTGTGTCCGGAATAGCGCGCAGGATTATGCCCCGAGCCTTCCAGCTTTTTCATTGCCTCATCCAGTCGCTCAGGCCTCAGATCGCCCAATGCGACAATGGTAGCGCCCTCCATTTTGCTGAGGCGGTTAACCGCAGCCAAACCGCGGCCGCCGATCCCAATAATGCCTATGCGCACTATTTCTAATTTGGGCGCGGCATAACCGCACATATTGAAATGCTGCTTATTCTTTCGTCTGCGAACATCAGGATTTGTATCCGTAGATATAGCACGGGGGGCAAACGATGGGGCAATACCGGCGCCTATCACGCCGCCTGCCATTTTTAAAAAATTCCGGCGATTATTCTTCATTTTCTATTTTTTATTTTTAATACTCAATTTTAAACAGATGATGGAAGCCCGGCCGGCCAACCCTTAACCTGGTCCGCCCTGAGGCTTCGGAACGACGGTTGAAGAGTATTCCGGCGTTTCAATGAAACTTGTCTGTCCGTTTTGCCTGCTGATCTTCCTGGCTTTTCCGAACTCGGCCTTATATGCGTCCAACGCCTTGCCGTTAAGCGTCTGCCCGGACATTGTTAATGGTCTGACAAACCTGATATTCGCGCCGCTGAGCGCGGCCGCAAGAGAGAGGTCGCCCCAATTCAGAAAGCCGGGCAAATAAACAGCCGAACTAAAAAAATCAACGCCTTCCCTATTGTCAAACAAATAGCTGACCGGCGCATCCCGAAGGATTATTTCATGAATATTCTCTTTCAACGCCCCCAGAAACAGGCAGGCAAGTCCGGCCTCTCTTGAGCCATCAAGCGTAATTTTCTGCGCATTAAAATCCGATCTGAGAAATGATGTTACCAGATCTATTTCCTTAACCCATTCTCCCATAAGCGTTTTCCCCAACCATAATAAACTCCGGGACAAATTGTGGTAAACAAAATCTTTAAACCTAGATTTTTCCGTTTCTGTCTCTCCGGCGCCTGTCAGATCAAGGATAACAACCCCTTCCCCTTTCTGCTTGATCCTTTCAATGTATTCAAGTGAGATATTGTTTTTACCCTTCGGATCAACTAAAACCGTATAACCCGCAGATGCGTTTTGAGGAGCGCGATACAAAACCGGAATAAGCTTGCCGTCTGAGGTTTCCAACGCATACCTTTTCCACCCGTTCATTTCAGCATACTCATGTACCTTCTCTAGTTCTGATCTTCCGTTGATCCGTAAAATATCATTAAGCTCTTCTTTCTTCTTTTTTGATAGAAATGCTTTTTTTCCGAGATAATCCATTCTTAACTCATTTCCTCTTTTCCTGCAATATTCTTCTGTGCTTAGAACCCTTATATCTCTTTTTCCGCTGGAGAACGTCATTATTTTTTCAGTAGGAACAAGATCAAATGGCAATTCTTCCTTTGCCGTTCCATCGCCTTTCCCTTTCAGTTTCAAATCAAACCAACCAAGCATAGCTTGTCTGTATTCCGGGAGGTATCCATGCCTGAGATCAAAAATGCGATACGAAATATTATCTCCGGAGCCGCACAAATCAAAAACCGGCTTTGCATTATTGTGACTGCGCATCATTTCATCGGCGGTAAATGTGGGATTGTCCTTGATGGCATTAATAGGCATGACAGCCCTGGCCAGGGCCAGGACCCCGGCTTCTTCAGTAAATGTTAAACCGTCAACCAGCGTTTCACATACGCAATTCACTCTCATCACATACGACTCAAACGTTCCTACGCTCGTTACCGGGATAGCCGCTTTGACCCGGTCATCCAGCGCCGCCAGCCACATGGTCTGGTTTCCCCCGCCGCTTGTGCCGGTTGCGCCAATATTATTCCTGTCAACATAAGGCAATGAACATAGAAGATCCACTCCCCTGATATTATCGGAGATATGCATACCCATTAACGATTCGCCGATATTCATTAAAGAAGAGCCGAGGTTCGCGCCATGGTATTCGAAGGTTCCATGTTTTGTTGTTCGCTCGCCTGCACCCCAGGGATCAATGCTCAATGCGACATAACCATTCTTTGCTAAGGAATGACCTACCGCCTGGTAAGGTTCGTATAGGCGGCCATTGGGGGAATGCCCGCTCATCACCACTATCCCCGGGAACGGTCCCTTACCTTCGGGAATAAATAAGTTGGCGGTAGCATAAACGCCCGGCCTTGTCTGAAAATAAATATTCCTGATCCGATATCCAGGCATTTGCAGAACTACGGTTTCCCTAATGTCTAAAGGCAACTTATGATCAATAACAGCTCCCGTCTTTCTGATAATCTCGCTTCTTAATTCCTTTTTGTATGATTCCCACCCGGTCAAACTAACCGGCAATTGAAGCGCTGCAAATCTTGTTACCGCTTCATTACGCAATCTGCTGTCCACCAGATCAGCCTTATTGCCAGGAAGAACCAGGGGCAAGCTATCCGATTCAGAAACCTCAGGCAAATAATAAGGCCCCGGAAACGCCTTAAACGGCGCTAGCAAGCACACTGTCGCGATTAAACCGAAAATGGCTATTATTTTTATATGCATATGTTTATAAACTCCAATCATTATTCAGTTTTTAAGTAACCGGTTAGCGTTTGTTGTCTTGGATGGTTTGAATACCTTTACTTACCATTTTATATTACGGCCTGCCTGAATTACCTTATTGGCTCAACTACTCCGCCCGGAAGCATTCTAAAAGATGGTTCCGTATCCTTGGGTTGCTCTACTCTCGGACCTGAGAATACAAACCCCGGCATCATAATACCGCCGGTGAACAATTCCCATAAACTGGGACGCATGACCTGAATAACCAATATATTTTCCTTTCCGGGGTTAACTGCTTCAGAAAGATCGAAAACAGTCGGGGTTCTAAGCCCGGCCTGGGAACGCGCTATAAACTGATCGTTGCACCAAACTGCCAACCTGTTGTCCACGCCTCCCATAAAAAGTCCGTAGCCGCCCTTTTTTTTCGGGAACGCATCCAGCTTAAAACGGATCCGGTACCAGACAGACCCTTTTTGAAAGCCCATAAGCCCCTGGGCATCCCAGGTTGATTGATAGGTGGAGGTAATCAAATATTGCGAATCATCAATCTTTGAGCCCCAAAATCGATTGTTCTGTCCCAGGTTGTAAATATCAAATGCCGTCTTGAGACGATCGGGAATTTTATATTCTATCTGGTAATCCTTATCCGAATACTTAACGGCTGCATCCAGGAAGCGGCGAAACCCGCGAAAATATCCAATACCCGACTCATTTGTGAAATGTATGTTTTGGGAGGCAATATCTTCTATACGCTGCATGGATTTTTCATAATGCATTAACGCTGCCTTGAAATCAAATTGCGTATAGGCATTGTACATGCTGAGATAATGGCCAAGCGTCTCCAACGGGTAACGCGCATAGGCAATTCTTTTCTTATCCATTTCATTGCCGGCCGCGGCAAGCGCCGCATCGAAATTTCTCCGTTGTTCAATAATAAATTTCCGGTCATACATCAAGGGGATAGCATAAAAAGAACCCGCTTCGTTCGAACTTTCGCTCTGTCTCCGCGCCAGCTCGA
>DEHV01000008.1:201900-238482 GCA_002352105.1 Chitinophagaceae bacterium UBA2791
GGAAAATCATCGCCGTCGATCTTAAGCCTGGTATAAGGCATCACTTTCTCCGCCAGGTTCCAGGCATATATGGAATGGCTAATTTGATTGCCTTGTTCCCTGGCGAGTCTCCCCCATTGAAGGACAATGTCCTTATAATAAGCGCGCGATTTTGAAGTCAGATCGAGCATAGAATGATACCGGGAAAAATTGATATCGCGAATACTGACCACTATGCGCGGGTGCGGTTTGTAACGCATGGGATAATCCGTATGCCAGGAATAAGCCATGAAGCCAAGCCTCAAATTAGGAAACTCCTTGCTTGTCCGCTCCAGGATAGCATTCAAGAAAAGGACAATGATATCGGTTCCGTCTTCCTTGCCGGATTCAAAATTCACGCGCGGAACGCTCGCATTAACGGTCTCAGGGGATAACGAGAGCGCGCCGCCATCGCTTGGCCCCATTGCAATACATACGTTCGCGCTATTATCCCATCCTTCATTCCGGAATTTTTCGCGTAGATACTCAATGGCAAGTTCAATAACCCTGGGATTTGTCGTTTCGAACTGATTGCCTCCGCGTACCATAGAGCCATCGTCCTTCATGATCAGCCCCATCAATTCCGGATTCTCGTCAAATTCTTTCTTGAAACGCTGAATAATAGCGTGCCATGCATGAGGTCCCGCCCTGTAGCCAAACCTTTCTTTTGCATTGCGTATATTGGCCTTATGGCGAAGACACCATTCAAAGAGTTCCTGCCATTGAGAGAAGGAAGGCCTGCCGCCATACCAATTATCGCGCTGATAGAAATCCGGCGCTTCCTGAATATCCATACCCGGAATTTGAATAGTAGCCATTCGGGGGATGATTTCGCCTTCCTTTCCCGGCATGACCCATGCGCAGCCTAGTTTTTCAAGGAGCGTATATGTTCCATGCGAGGCCCCAAAATCGCTTGAGCCGCCAATAAGCGTTATTCCATTTACTGATTTGATGCGAAAAGCCTCCCGGGACAGATCATGACCCAGATTAGGAGAAGCGCCCATCTTATTGGCCAAAGCGCCGATCACTATCGCGGGCGGTTTTATATCTTCGGGATTATCCGTCAGCGCTATCTCCAGTCTGGCTCCGCTCATCTGCTGAAAATGATAATTTAAGTCTTTAATCGCAATAGCAAGGGCCTTCTCATCCATCTCCGAAACTGAAAAATGCTCAAATTCATTCATGTCATTCCATTCGCCGTCATAGGAAAGCGGAGCATGATATATTTTCGCCAGGGGAATATTATCCCGGATAATTTCAACGCTTTGAGTATTGTTTTCTCCAAAAACACCGGCATGTAGTTGATCCTTATGTATAGCTGATGCAAACGAAGGCGTAATACTGGCGCCTATTACGCTACCTGCCGCTTTCAAAAAATCCCTGCGATTGTTTTTCATCCTTTAATTCAACTTTATTATGCTATGGATTAACAGGAACGATTTATCGATTACTATTGCCGTCAACCACAATCCGATAGGGTATGCTCCATTGCAATAAGTTTAAGGGTTATCTGTTTTCTTCACTTCTCGCGGAACCAATCCCTGCCCGGGAGATGTCGTTAAATAAGGGGGTACCGTAAGAAGCAATTTATTTCCCCTGACCTGGGTAAATCTCCACCACGCGCCATCCTGCCCCTTTGGCGCCGCAACCGAAAAGTAGCCCGGCTTTTTCATTGACTTGAAATCCAGAACCATTTTACCATCGGCAGATACGAGTTCCCCGGATGGCGAATCAGAGAAACCTCCTACAATATGCGTCCCCTTAGGAACGTAGAAGAACAGGTCGCCGGGTTGCGCCATGGAAAATTTTATTCTCGAATCAACAGAAGCAGGCAAGGCAATGCGTTGCTCCCCCGTCCAGGTAATGCTTGATCCTCCAACGCTGCCATCTCCAAACTCCAGCCAGTGCAGTCCTTTGTAAGGAGTATCAAAATGAACAGTATGCGATTTCTTGTCGGCCGGAACCTCCTTTTCCGCAATGGGCTCTATAACAGCGTGCTCCCTTGCATAGAGTTTTAATTTCACCGGACCATAGTTACTGTAATTTAACCCCCCGGCAACCTCGAAAGTAAAACCGCCCTGTCCTGCATTGGGATACAGGTACAGAAGATTGTTTCCCCCAACCTTAATGGTAAAAGGCGCCGCCTGTGTAATATCCCCGGATGCCTTGTCCTTCCAGGGAACCAAATCTGTTGAAAATGACAGCGGGGTAAAATCTATTAACTCATTATTGACTATCCCCTGTTCAAGATATTGAAGCATATCCTTGTCTTCCAGCAGCCTAACGTCTTTTCCGTAAACCTTTTCATCCCATCTGCTGATTCGTTTGTCGTACACGGCCAGTCGATTAACGGCTGGAAAACCGGAGATCATGTCGCTTTCGCAATCGCGGAGACTATAGGCATAACGCGCTAAATGTTCAAAATTTTCCTGCCGGTCGGCGCCTTCGCTAACCTTGTATGCAAAATACAACTCCAGGTAACGGACATGGGTAATATAGCTTTTGATTCGCGCTATAGCTCCCGGAGAATCCGCCACGGATAGCGCCTCTTTAAGTTTTCTGTACATGAGCCCGATCAAATTCTCCGAAAGCAATGGCTTGCCGGAAGCCAGCAAATAACGCTCATAGTACTCCCGCATCTCAGGGGCGGCAGCTCCAAAAGAACGATGGTAGAAATCAGCCAAAAGCTCCTCCATTTGCTGCGCATCCCCGACATCCCAAAGAAACCGGCTGATCAGGTAATAGCCAAGGCCGTAAGGGGCCCATGCCGGGGAACTGCTTCCGGTCCAGTATCGCGCGCCAAGTTCCTTATGACGAGGAAAAGATGTAGCCAATAAATTGAGATCGCTCGCCTTTCCTTGCCCGGGAAGATCATGCAGATACGTAAAGATATTAAAGACCGGATCGGTAACTCCCACATCTGCTCCCATCTGCTTCCATCCTTTCAGGATCGGTTCAAACTGAAGACCCTCCCTGATGGCATACTCGCTGACCATAACGATTACATTTGAATCCACTTTAATGGTGGGCGGGGCAGAGTGAAAATTATATCCCAGAATTCCTATCTTCTTACCCGGGAAACGGCTCTGAATTGCCCGGGCAACATGATTGGCCAGCATGACCACCTGATCGCTTGGACTGCCGAGCGATTCTTTCCAGCCTCCTCCATCGCTCGGCTCCATGCTGACAACATTCAAATTGGAGTCGGCTTCAAATTTGGCCAATGCATAGTCGGCGGCAATGCGAAGCACTTCAGGCTGGCTGACATCCAATTTTGCCTCTCCGCCGGTTCCCAGCAGGTATTCGGGATGGCTATCAAAATACGCCCGGTTGACGCGGATGATATCGTGGTACACGTGACTGGCTACCACCCGGTAACCGGATGTAAGACGATTGCGATCCCGCCACTGATAAAAGGCTTCCTTTGTTTTCGGGAGAACAAAAAGCTCCATTCCGCTTCCATGTATTGCCCTATAAGTAAAATCAGGAGATTGAAACTCATCTAAACTTACGCTTACATTGGGTTCGTCGGGACAAATCTCCCAGACCTTTCCAGGAAAAAACTGCCTGAAACCTATTCGATACAAAAAATCCCAAACCGCATGCTGCGCGCCAAGCTCCGTTGCCCCTACCAGGTAAACGCCCTTTCCATGCGTTCGTAAAAGGTATTCATCCTGTCGCATGTTGTTTTGAGCGTCGAACAAACCTTCCAGTTTCAGCTTCGGGAAATCATCATAATTCCCGACTGCAATTCCATTCACTCCATCGCCCTCTTCCACCAAAAAATCTCCCCCGGTTATGAGCCCAAGGTACTTCGCCAACTCCTTTGCCAGTTCGCGGGTATTAGCTGAAGCGCCGGCGCTCACAATTACCGGTTGTAACGCCCGACCGTCTTGCGCCAGCGATACCTTTACCGGCGTACGACTCGGCGCCAGACTACAGCCCAGAAAACAGCAGGCAAGCGCCGTTATGCAAAGCGCCCGGCTTATTCTTATTTTCTTCATTCTTAGGTTGAAATTTTTAATGCTAGTAGTAGTCTTATCTCGAATTCCTTTACTGAGTTACCGTGATGGTTACTTCCCTTGCTACCTGTTCGCTTTTTTGAGCATTCGCATTTATTGCCACGAATGTAGCCTTATACACCCCCGGAGAAGAATAGTTATAAATATATTCCTCCAACCTGTTCATCGCATTGTTTTTAATGGTAGCAACAGGACGATCAGGGCCAAAATTGATCTTTGCTAAATTAATAGGATCGCTTACCGCCCAGGTATCGGTAAAAGGCTGATTGTCAAAATCGGGAGTATTACCCCTGAGCGATAAGGCTGTCGCAGACGTCGTTGATCTTGAAGGCGCATTAGGATATTTCTCCATGATCCTGTAGCCTATCTTAGTCATATTTCCTACAAAGACGCCAAAAGACGTTTGGCATTCCACTAAACTAGTTTGTATACCCCAGGTCCGCGCAGTTCCATGTTCAGCCTGAGGATAGGTTTTATACCGAAATGCAAGAAAAAGCGGCTTATTGGGATCGGGCGATCCAATCAAATCAGAAATATCCTGCACGCCCGAAGCCCTGAATGTGGCTGAAGTCCCTAATAAAAATCTGCTGGTAATATCAGTCCATTGCGCAGACTCTAGTTTAGAAAAATCCTCGTAGTCGCCGCTAAAATTAGTAGAGGCATGAACCGTAAGCTGGTCAGGTTGTGTTCCTCCGCTAACATTGCTTCTAAAAGAAAAATTAACCGCTCCGGAAGCGCTTGTTATTCTTTCTTCATGATATTCATAATCATGAAGAAATTCTCCGGAATAAAAGTCGATAATATTGGCGTCGCCGTTAAATACAAACTTCACATCCTCTCCCACTTTATAGGCATTTTTTTCTGCGGTTACCGAAAAATCTGAAATTCCCTTATCCAGCTCGTACCATTTTGTACATGCGCTCAAGCAAAGTACTAGTAGAGGAGTATAATAAATTTTACGAATCATATTAAATAATATTTATGTTTTCAATAGTTAGTTAAAATCCGGGATTCTGAGTCACCAAAGGATTCAACGTTATTTCATTTTGAGGGATAGGCCATAGCGCATCCCGTTCAGAAACATTTACAAATTTTCGCAGAAACTCTGCAGTGGGAACATCTATTGCAATTTGCGCGGCAACATCTTGCATTTTTTCAACAAATAGTTGATGGCGGTTTAAATCGAATCGCCTTAAGAGTTCAAAGCCCAGTTCATGAGTTCTTTCCTGTAAGATTGCATTTCTTAAACTCTCTTTGCTTGAAGTCTCTTCTGCGGTCAAATCAGCCTCGGACAATGTAAAAATCTCGGCTACTGCGCTCGCGCCGGTTCCGTCGCCGCCGACAAACTCAATTGTAGGTTCAGAAGAATAGGAATTCCCGCTTTTAAATCCAGTCACCGGGTCTAATTCAAATTGAACCCCCGCAATTTCCCCTGTTAAAGCATTCAGGATTGCCGACCCGACGGCATCTTTTCCTCCGCCGCCATGAAACACTACTGTCGGCGGCGTAGTATACCCGGATCCCCCGCTGGTAATTTCAATGGATTTTATGCCCGAAGACTGCGCCCGCCGCCGAACCTGGTTAACCGCATCAATTGCGTTTTGCGGACGATCAAGCTCATTCTCCGCTTCTGCATACATTAGTAAAACATCTGAATATCTTAAAATGGGAAAATTCTGAGACGTTGTAGACCCCTGGGGATCATTTTCATATTCCCTCCGGAATTTACCCGGTCTCCTGGCCCAAAGGTTAGCCAGGGTAGCAACAGGAATCCATGTCTTGCCAGCGCTCGGAACGTTTGCATTTACATACCTGAAATTTGCTATCGACCAGTCTCTCCGCAGATCTCCGGGTCTATAACTGTCGAATAGCGTCTTCGTCGCGCCGAAAACGCCATTGGGTCCCATAGCGGCGCCAATATATCCTTGCATATTACCTACTCCTACCTGACCATAAAACTCAACCTCAAAAATACTCTCTTTGATATCGTATTTATCCTGNNGGCAAGCATGCCGCGAACAGCCGATTTACTGGCCCTGCCGCCAAAGCCAAGCGATGTAATCGAGGGAACCAGCGGTTCCGCCGTTTCCAAATCGCTTATGATTTGCTGATAAACCTCCTGTACCGAAGAACGGGGAACAAGTATATCAAATGGAGAACTGGCCGGTTCCAGGATCAGCGGAACGCCCCCCCAATGCTGGACAAGCAACAGGTAAAAATAACCTCTTAAAAACAAGGCTTCCCCTTTGATTTGCGATACTCTCGCCGGGTTCAATGCGGGGTTTCTATCTAAATTTTCTAAAAGCGCATTTGCCCTATACACCGCCCGATATAATATATTCCATTCATCGTTAAAATTATTATGACTGGCAGGCGCATTAAACGCCATGGGAGCAACAGCAGTATTTTCAGTTGCATAGCCTTCGTCGGCGCACAACCCGTAAAATTTAAACCTGGTATTATTATAGATATTACGCAGCATGCCATATACGCCCGTCAACGCAAAATCAAGTTCGGATTCAGTACTATAAAAGCTAACCGGAGATAAGGAATCAAGCGGTTTTATATCAAGATACTTCTTACATGAAGCGCCAACCAATATTAAACAGGCGACTATAAACCATTTATAAGTTTTCATACCTTAGAAATTTAAAATGAAGCATTAACGGAGAAAGTAACGATCCTGCCCTGTGGATAAGCAGAAAAATCAAAGCTTGGCGTCAATACAGACCTCATCACAGAAACTTCCGGATCCAAACCGGAGTAATTTGTCCAGGTCAACAGATTTTGAGCCTGAACGCCGACTTTTAATGAGCTCATGCCGATCTTCCTGATACGATCATTAGAAAACTGGTAACCCAGAAAGACCGTTTTAAGCCTGAGATAAGATCCATCCTCAAGTACCCTATTGCTAAAATAGGCAGGTCCGTCGCCCTTGTACCTGAAATTTTTACTGTTTTGATTGTCTTCTGTCCATCTGTCGGCATAGCTTGCATACTGATTAAAGTGAACAACCTGGCTTTCATTACCTTCAAGCATGATCCTGTTCGCATTCATCAAATTGTTTCCGTAGGACCATTGGAAAAAAAAGCTTGCCTCAAACCCGCGATAGAAAAAATTGTTCAGAAATCCCCCGGTATGGATGGGCTGGCCCCGACCTATATTTACCCGATCATTTACGTCAATATTCCCGTCGCCATTTATATCCCTATATTTCATATCGCCGGGACGCGTTGCCGCTCTGGCGCTTGCCCCGCCGTTAGGAGCCACTTCATCTTTTAGCACATACGTATCCCCTACCCTATTGAAATCCGAATACGGATAGGGGCCTTCATATATCAAGCCATACATCATGCCAAGCGGTTGTCCAACCTCGGCGCGATAAAAGCCCTCAGCCCATGCAGATGAGAACCTCGCTTGCGTAAACAAATTATCTTGTCCATTGGCGAGCGAGAGAATGGTATTTTTGTTAAAACTGATATTAAAACTGCTAAGCCACCTGAATGCTGAAGAAGAGATATTCACGCTGTTAAAACTTAACTCTAAACCCTCATTCTTCATACTCCCGATATTTTCAAAAGCCGATGTAAAACCAATACTTCCCGGCAGCGACGCATTCAACAGCATATTTTGCGTTATCTTTCTGTAAAGGTCAACCTCTATGGTAAATCTGTTGTCAAATAGCCCTAACTCGTATCCTAAGTCAATCTGTTTTGCAGCTTCCCATCTTAAATCTGAGTTACCCATGCTTGCCGGTATTGCCGCATACAAAGGGGCCGTATTATTAAAAGAGTAACCGTAATCAATATTAAGCAGGGGATAAGCTGCGTACGCCCCCACTCTGTTATTCCCGGTAAAGCCATAGCTAAACCTAAGCTTCGAATTTGAAATAAAACTCAAATTTTCAAAAAACCGTTCTTTATGCATATTCCAGGCCACAGCTCCGGAAGGGAAATAACCCCATCTGTTTTTTCCAATAAATTTAGAAGACCCATCGCCTCTATAAGTGAACGTAAATAAATATTTAGATTGATAATTATAGTTTAACCTTCCAAAATACGAGCTTAGTCTGCTTTCGTTTCCGGATGCGATCAATCTCGTTGGGGAGCCTATTGATATTCCATAAATCCCTAACGCTTCAACTGGTATATTGCGGGTCGCATAGCCAAAAGAAGAGGAGCTGTTAGCGGCGACTGAAAACCCCGCCATTACATCTACATGGTGAGCATTGATTTTCTTTTTCCAGGTTAGCGTGTTGTCGGTTGACCAGCTTTTATTGTTAGAGGTATTATAAGTTGCAGTAGTGCCGTTAACGTTGGTCAGGCTCGCAGCCCTTGCAGGCCTAAACATATCATTCTCTCTTGAATTAGAAGAAAATGCGCCCCTAAGCCTCAGCGTTAAATTTTTAGTAATCTCATAATTCATGTACATATTTGTCGTAAACAATGCCGTAGCGCTTGATTGCTTATTGTTTCTTGCGGTAGTAAGCGGACTAACGCTACTGGTCTCATTTGAAGGATCCCGCTCTTGTTCTGTAAGATCAACGCGTTGCCCGTCGGTCAACGTATCGCTTAGTCGGGCTACCGGGGGGAACCCCCATACCTGCATGAAGAAAAAGTTTCTAAGACCCAGGTTTTCATATGCCATAGCGCCTTCAGAAACCTGCTGACCGGAAGTATTGAACCTATTATAGTCGGCTGTAATTCCTACGGTAATATTTTTAGTAACTTCCTGGTCAAGCGCTAATCTTCCCTGAACGCGGTTATAGTCGGAATGTATGATCATCCCGTTCTTTTTATAAATTGAACCCGACAAGGAATACTTGGTCTTTGCCGATCCCCCTCTTACAGCTATACTATGGCTCTGTGTTATTGCAGGCCTAAAAACCAATTCCTGCCAATCAATCGATTTTACATTTTTATAATCTTCAAGCGTCATGGTAGAATCCATGTACAACTGGTCATATTGTGAACTAAATTCGCTTTCAAGTTTTACGTACTCGTAAGCGTCCATCATAGGGATCATTTTAGGCACGGGCTGATACCCCAAAAACGCGTTATAACTTACTACGGGTTTGCTGATCTTTCCTCTTTTGGTTTCAATGACTATTACTCCATTTGCCGCTCTTGAACCATAAATTGCCGTTGCAGAAGCGTCTTTTAACACGCTTACAGACTCTATATCGTCAATATTCAATCTGGTCTGATCCGCATCTTCAGTAGGAAAACCGTCAATAACGTATAATGGTCCGTTGCCCTGCGTTGCAGACCCGGGCCCCCGGATGATGATGTCTGGCAATTCCCCCGGAGTGCCCTCTGCAGAAGAAACCTGAACGCCTGCAATCCTTCCGGCCATTGCTTCCACAAAAGAACTGACCGGAGCTTTTGAAACATCGCCCATCTTCAGCGTCCCGACGGACCCCGTAAGATCTGATCGTTTTACAGATTCATACCCCACTACCACCACATCATCCAATCCTGAAACATCCTGCTCCAGGACCACATTCACTTCAGGTTGATTTCCCACGGTCACCCTCTTGGTCTGATATCCCACGCTCGAAAACTCAAGTACAATATTCTTATTGTCCGGCGCGGTAAGCGCGAAACGTCCGTCCGTATTCGTAGCAGTTCCCGTTTGCGAGCCTACAATGCTTACGGACACATTCTGTATGGGTTCGCCGCTCGCGTTGAGCACGCGCCCGCGGATCTCCACCGGCGGTACGGGATCCGGACTCGCGATCGGGGATGGTTTTGCAATAGTCTTTCTTTTGACCACGATCATATTGCTTTCAATGGAATATTCCATAGGTTGCCCTCTAAAGCACTGGTTCAGGACTTCCTTTACAGGCGCATTCTTCACCTTTATCGTCACGCTAGGCAGATCCGAAAGCATAGCCCTGGTATACAGGAAGCCATACCCTGCCTGGCGCTCTATTTCATAAAACACTTTTTCTACCGGTACATTTTTAAGAGAGAGCGTAATTTGGGGAAAGCTTTTTGCATGTACCTGCAAAAACGCAATGGTCAGGAGAATAGCAGTAAGTTTCATGATTTTCAGAAATTGAGGCGACAACCGGCGTATGAGCAACGCCTTGTCAATAACAGAAAAAATCATAATTTAGCGTTTTGGGTTTTAGAATAAATGACCGTAACTGTTTGATTTATCGGATACCCAAAAATCCCTGCCATCCCGATTGCCCTCGGGATGGCCTTTTTTTAGATAGCCCTGTTTTCTTTCTGCCTATCGCAGATTTATTTTTTAAAAGGCATCACCGTAATATGCCGTCCTTTGACGGCGAAACTCACAGCGCCTGTTTTTTCCATCATTTCCAGTATATCCGAGATATCGTCGTAGCGGGACCTATTGATCACCCCTACAAATTCCTCGTTGGTCACATCGTCTTCATAGCTTACTTCTGCATCGTACCATCTCTCCAATTGTCGCATTACCGATTGAATATTATCTCCGTTAAAAACAAAACGCCCGTTTTTCCATGCTACTACTGCGTCTACATTTACCCTCCGAACGTCTATTGCAGGATCTACGGCATTATCGTTATTTGCTATTGCCGCCTGTTCTCCCGGTCTGATCGTTTTACTGGCGCCGTCTTTGTTTACTTTCACCGACCCTTCCAGCAAGGTTGTTTTTACCATTTCCTCTTCAGGGTATGCGTTGATATTAAAATGCGTTCCAAGAACATATACCTCCACTCCGTTCACGGATACTGTAAAAGGTTTTTCAGAATCATGGGCTATTTCAAAATACCCTTCCCCGCTGAGCATTACCGTTCTTTTATCGCCTGCAAACGAAACAGGAAAACGCAAAGACGATGCGGCGTTGAGCCATACCTTGCTGCCATCGGCCAATACGATCTGATAATTCCCGCCACGCGGCGTAGAAATCGTATTGTATAATACTTCTCCGGGGCTGTCTTTTAATAAGCTATAAGAAAGGCGTCCGTCATCCGATTTAATGATATTTATATTGCCCTGTTGCGTTAATGTTCCGTTATCCGCGCTGTCCAGTATGATTTGATTGCCGTTTGCCAAAGTAAGCACCGCCCTGTCTCCACCCGGAGCCAGTTCATTTACCGGCCTCGCTTTTTCTATTGACGCCAGAGATCGTTCCGCGCGTTCATTAAAAACAAAATAACCGCCCGCGCTCAATAAGGCAACAACGGTTGCCGCCGCCCAAACGCGCGGCCAAATGCGGCGCTGCCCGATTTGAGGCGTATGCGTGATCTTTGCATAGATGGTATTCCAGTCTATTCCCGGCAATTCTTCCTCATACTCCTGAGCAGCCCAGATCTCTCTTATTTTCTCTTTCAGTAACGTATCATCTTTCAACTCTTTGATCCATTCAAACAGCTCCCTGGTTTCTTTCAATGTGGAGACATCTGCGACATAACGTTCCAGCAGGTATTTTAAGCGATCCTTATCCATATCATAATACGATGTTGATCATGAAAATACGATCCTCTTCACAATAACGTACAGGCTTAATTTGATTGACTTAACACTATCAAGGAGTGAGAAAGGGAATGAAAATACCAGTGAGAATAAAAATATTTTCATTTAAACAGCCATACAAGCCCGACGATAACGGGTATGATCCATTTTTTTAAAACGATCCGGATCGTTTTCATGGACTCTGCCAGGTGATTCCGTACAGTATTCGGGGAGAGATGCATACGCTCAGCGATCTCAAGATAACTCAGCCCCTCCTGTTTATTCAACTGAAAAACGGTCCGTTGTTGTTGGGGAAGTTGCTGGACCGCTTTGCTGATCAATTGTTCGGCTTCACGGGCCGCAATGGCTTCTTCCGTAGTATTTTGTTTCCGGGCTATATGGCGTAATATGGTATTTAAAAGCTGCTCGTTGCGAGACGCCTTCTTTAAATGAGTATAAACGGCATTGTGAGTAGCGGTAAACAGATAGGCTTCGGGGTCATTGATTTTGTCTAACCGTTCCCTCGACTGCCAGATGGAAAGAAATACCTCCTGCACAATTTCCTCGGCTTCTGTAGGAGATTTTAGCATCTTTAGCGCCACGCCGTAAACCCTTTTCTTATACGCTTCAAAGAAAGCCTCAAACATGCCTACATCGCCCTTGGCAAGGCGATGAAAACACTCCTGTATGTTTATATGGCGCTGGTTTAAGGAGAACATAAGCAGCAATATGGTCCTTGCAAACTGACGTAATGGTTACAAATTCTAAGGTAATACTTTCATCTTAATAATATCGAATTCTCTATTTTGTGCTCCGTAAAAAGACGGTTTCAGGCCAATCGATGATCTGGCGGTTGCCAACAGCATCGACCAGTTCCAATCTAAGGTCATAAAAATAGGCGGGCTGGTTTTCTATCTTCCTGCTAAAGATCCCATCTCCTTTCACGGCGTCGCCGTTCAACCCATTGTCAACCAGCTCCACCGTGAATCCCTTAGGAACCCCTTCCCAATCTATATGTCCTATGGCTGACTTTTCCGTATTGGGCGTAAAGCTAAGCATCGCCTTATCTATGGAAAGACCATCATATATTCTGGCTTCGATCCGATCATTTGTCAGGGCCTGAAGCCACTGTATTTGAGGAGGCGTAGTATCCTTGCCGGCAACCTTGATCCTTACCTTTGCTTTCTTAATGATGTGCTGCCCGCTGATCTCCCCGGGGATCCAGTATTCCAGGTAAAACCAGATCGTCTCGCCAGCTGTTCTCTCAGAAGAGATCACCGGCGCGGTATACTTGAATGCGCCGCCAATATGATCATATCTCTGCCAACTATCGGCTATTCGTATATGGGTTCCCTGAGCATTGATCCCCGGATGCTGAGTATAGGCATTTGTTCTCAGATACTTGCCATCGACATTGACCAGGATCACAATGGTTTCGCCCGGATTGGCAATTCCATCTCCATTACCCGCGCCTAGTTTGCCCGTTACCGAATCCACCGCAGCCCTCACAACCGTCATTTCTTTTCCGTCGGCAATCACAAAATCTGTTATCTCCTCAACCGGATCCTTAAAACGGAGTTCGAACTCTTCCTCCCATTGACGCCCTGCATCATTTTTCAACGTCAATTTGAACTTGGCGATTTCAACCCCCTTTTTATTGTTCCTTATTTTTAATTTACGATCCAGTTTATCTATCGACGATACAGGTAAACGCTTTAATCTGGCTGTTGGCTCCATTATTTCCAGGCCTTCGCTGATCCCAGTCAGCGTTGCTGTAACTCCCCGGGCCTCAGCGGTTCCTTTGTTTAGTAAATCGATGGACAAAGAGATCGTTTTACCGGTCTCCGCCCATGCCTGGTTATCCATAGAAAACCCTGCAATGGTTAGATTCGGGCTGCTTTTTTCTTCGCTGATCCCGATTTGATGCAGACTTCCGGTGGTATGGATATTCAACCTTCCTTCTGAATCGCTTACAGCAGTATAACTTTTTTTGTCAAGCGTCCTCAGGTCTATATCGGTGATCTGATACCCTTTGTTCTTTTCATAAATGGGAGCGGTCGCGACTTTTACCTTAATGTTTGGCATGAGTTCGCCATCGGGAAGAAAATTACGCACGGCTATTTTATAACCGTTCTTGTCTACATTTTCCAAAATGGTAAACCCAGGGTTGTTCCGGGTGGTCTCAACCCGGTAGTCCCATACTTCAAAAAAAGGATAAATATCAATATAGTCCCATCGTTTGGGCAAAGGCAGGGGCGTTTCGAAGGCGTTCATAATAAAACCGAACATATCTCCAAGCCCGCAGGTCACATGCGAAGCTTCGTATACCTTGAACTCGTACTGGGGAATTACATTCAGCCAATACCTATTCATATCCTGGTGATAAAATCTTAGCCGGTCATGAGAGCCATTATGCATTCTAACGCTTATGCCCCTGAAGTTGTCAAACATTTCAGCGTGTTCATACCTTACCGGGAATTCCAACGGGCCGGCCATAAACTCTGTAGATCCGCAAAAATTGCCCGCAGCGCTTACGATATCCGGGTATTTGGCAGCCAGCCACAAGGCCATAAACCCGCCCATCGACAACCCCGATACCGCTCTGTGTTCGCGATCCGCAATAGTGCGATAACGGCTATCTATATATTGCACGAGCTCCTTAAAATAATAAGGAAACTGCCTGAACGTAGTAACAACGCTCGTATTATAGGGGCTAAGACCATAAGGCTCGCTGGGAAACTGATTCTGGCCGTCGATCTTTACAATAATTACATCGTTCTCCGATACGAATTTCTCGAAATTATCACCGTCATTATCCTCTCCTTGATCATAGGCCGAATAAGCCTTGCCCACAGATCCAAAATAGCGTTGCGCCCAGCCATGAAAAAAGTAGATTACCGGGTATTTCTTCGAACTGCTTTCTTCATAGTCCGGAGGGAGAAAAATCCTATACGATCGGTTATCGGCAAAGCTTTCGCTATAATGGTATTCATCTATTATTTTAACCTGTTTCTTTGAACCCCGAACCTGTGAATACGCGCTAAAGCAGATCGTCAGAAGAAATAAAATAGCTATAGCGAAAATAATAGACTTCATAACAGTTCTGCGAATTGGTGAATGAGCTATTAAATTAAGGCTATTTTAAATTCCTCAGCGCAGTCTTTTAGTTATTTTATGAGATCTGTATTTTTCTACCAACTATAATTAGTTTACTTTGTAGGGTAACTATAAGTTGCCGCTGACTACGAAATACGCTTTAACCCTTTAATCTTATTATGATGACAAAGCTGATAAGTCTGAACAAACCGTTCTTAGTTTTTTTACTGATCTCCTTATTTTTTGCCTGTAGTTCAAATGAAAATAAAACGGAAGGGAACGAAACCATCCGGCTTTTTAACGGTAAAAACCTTGACGGCTGGTATAAATACCTGAAGTCTACCGGACGGGACAATGACCCTAAAAATGTGTTTACGGTAGTCAAGGGCGAGATTTTTATAACCGGAGAGGATTATGGCTGCATTACCACCAACGAAGAATATGAAAACTACCGGCTGGTTGTTGACTACAAATGGGGCGAGAAAACCTATGCGCCGCGTGTAGACCGGGCTCGCGACAACGGCGTGCTGATCCATTCCCAGGGAGAAGACGGGGCCTTCAGCGGCTCGTGGATGTATTCTATCGAATGCCAGATCATTGAAGGCGGCACAGGCGATTTCCTGGTGGTGGGCGACGGCAGCGACGCCTATGCGCTGACGGCCATGGTAGCCAATCCCGACAAGGAAGGAGCCAAGCTCTATCAGTCGGGAGGCCGCCCGGTCACGCTCAACCGCGGCCGGATCGACTGGTTTGCACGGTCTCCCGCCTGGAAGGACACCGTCGATTTCCGGGGAAAACATGATATCGAAAAACCAGTGGGAGAATGGAACACCATGGAAGTAGTAGCTTTCGGGGATAAGGTAGATATTTTCCTGAACGGGAAACTTGTAAACCAGGCGTTTGATGTACGGCCTTCAAAAGGACGTATACAAATCCAGGCGGAAGGAGCCGAAATGTATGTGAGAAAAGTGGAACTCACGCCCATCACTGCTTATGATCCTCCTTATAGCAACCGCCCGGAATTAGTGAAACCGGCAGCTGATGGCCGGTTATTGCTGAATGCGCAGAAAGGATTAGGAGTAGGGCCTAAAATAAAATACATGCCGGAGTGGGATGCTTTTGGCTGGTTTACCGAAGCGGACCACGTACAATGGGAAGCCGAAGTACCCAGCGCCGGTATGTACGATGTGATCATGGAGTGGTCGGTGTCGGACGATTCGGCAGGCAATCCATACCTACTGGAAGCCAATGGCAAGGAAGCGCTGAAAGGCACGGTAGGCAAAACCGGTTCCTGGGAGGACTTTAAAACCGAAAAAATCGGGACGGTAACGCTGGAAAAAGGCAAACAACATATCCTGTTCAAGCCCGACCCTTCTCTCGAAAAAGCAGGTATGCTGGACCTGAGAAGCCTGGAGCTGACGCCTGTGAAATAGCCTGTATAACGCGATATCCGGAGGCTATCGGCTTCCAGGCAGTTACAGGGAAGTAGCGGCGAGTTCCTGGAAGAAACAGGGGGCCGCGATTACTTGACGACCGACAGTTGCAGGAACCAGCGGTAAGTTCTTCACAGAATTACCGCTGATTTTCCCTGAACTTTTTAGTATTTGGCAGATACAATCTCACTTCACTTTATAGGGCAAGGATAAATTACCGCTGGCTACAGAATAGACCTTATATACGCCAAGCATTGGTTTGTCTCCCCCGCCGTGTCCGCCGTCGCCGCCTGTATTCACCTGCATAAAGGCCGTAACTCCGTCATAAGAAAAATCCTTTTTGTTGTTCATCCTATAATCCGGAACAACAACGCGTATGGTATTTCCCTTTGTGATGACCTGAAATCCGGGCGAATCCATATACATCGGCATTCCGGGATTGGTTGGCGGCAATACCACGCTTTTGTCTTTCGGATCAAATTGTTTAACAGCCAAACCGCCTTCCACGCGTTTGTCTTCGGTCAGAACCACCCAATGCGGATGCCAGATGATCCCATCGTTTGCATAGTTGCGATCATTGTTTTCATCCCAAAGCGGAGTATCGTCAAAATCAGGATGCGAGGTCAGGGCAAGCGCCACTATCCCTTCAGTGTGGCTGAATCCAACATCAGCAGGTTTCAGCGTGGTTGGAAATACATAACCCAGCACAGGCGCTCCATTCAATTGGCCCGCCGGGGTTGGGGTTGTTTTTCCCGCGGTTCCTTTTACAACGATCTCCCAGATGGTGGCGGCAATATCTGCCGAATGCTTTACGCTGACGCTTTGGATTTGAAAATTGTCATTGTTGTAGTTCACGCATTTGTCGCAGGCAAAGCCCTGAACAGCCAGCAGTGAGACGCCGAGAAAAAGAAATAAATGTTTCATTTTTTAGATTTTAAATGGTTAAAATAGACAAGACCTGAATATATATTAGGAATCCTAACTTTTTATGTGAAATTTTTTTTGGTTTTTATATTTGTCGCCTATGCGATACTGATATGTATGCATGTGCGCAGTCAACAAAGCCGGGGCAGATTTTACCCTTGCCTTGTCCGTCTCTTCAATTTTGTTACGGTATTCCCTAATATGGGCAGCCTCTGTATTATCAGCCCTTATAAGATTAATGATACAACGCCCAACGCTGACGCACACCGGATAACCTGGACGACTGAAAATTAAAGCTGCCATGCTATAAGCGTTTAATTGCATTTTAATCTTATTGCCAAACAAATATAGTAAGGATTCCTAACAATTAAGATTATTTTTAAAGATCTCTGTTGAATTAGCATAAAAGCTTTGAAAATCAGTCGGAAATAGTCGCGGCGCCTTTATGCTTCCGGGCGTCTGTTCGGCTTGGGCAAATTGCAAATCTGCTATCGTCTAGTTCTACAACAAACTAAGATCGTGAAAAACAATGGAAAGCAGGAAGCTCTGCTATGGGTCAACTATCGGTCGACCCGATATCTATAATAGAAAGCTGCAAACATCGACAGCGATTCACGCTAATAAAAACCGGAACTCCAGATAAAACTCGTCGAAGTTCGGGTCAGAATCCTTCCTGGAAGTACTGAAACTGAATGAGTAGACGAGGCGGCATCCGGATGATTAGCGCTTCCGGTAACCCATATGAATTACTGAAAACGCGACAATAATTGATTATTTGTTTGTAAGGGCTTTATTAATGAGTATGATGACCTCATGATAGGCATGGTTATGCGGATCTTTCTGCAAAACCAGAAGGAGCTTTTTTAAATATTCCTTTGCTTCCGGCCCATCCATCGCCGCGATCCTCAGCGCCGTGAATTTAAGGGCCTCAGGCAGCCGGGCTCGCAATGCTACCGATATTGCTTTGTTGGCGTCTTGCTGAATAAGCGGCTCAAATGCGTACCACAACATCAGGGGAAGATTATGATCCTTGATATCTTCATCGCGCTGATACAGGGCATCCAGTACCTCCCACCGCCCGGCAACCGGCGTGCGCTGCATCGCTGCGGCAAGATATAGCCTGACCAGAGCGGAACTGTCTGAAGTCGCCATCCTGAGGAACTCGCGCAGCACATTGTCTGAGGGCCCTCGATCTTCGCACAACAACTGGACCGCCCAGCTTCTAAGGTACTCGTTGTCGTTCTGTAGCAGCGCGGTCAATTCAGGTTCAGCAATACCCTTCGTAACATGCAGCGCCCAAAGCGCTCTCAATCTTCGGGTGACATCGGGGCTCTCCTTTAATATCTGGCGAAGGGCCTCATGAACCTGCGGGCTGCCGCCGCGTTGTTGCAGTATCAAACGAGCCTGGCGAACATACCAGTCGTTAGGGTGGAGCTGATAGTTTACCAATTCCATATCTGTCGCTTTCCATAAATCTGCGCGCACCCAGGGATCCTTTTTATTTTTGATGGCGAATATTCGTCCCATCGTTTTATCGTGCACATCAGGATTGGAACTATGGCACTGATTTTTATCGTACCAGTCAATGGCGTAGACCGACCCGGTAGGCCCATAGCGAAAATTCAGCCATTGCGACCAGGCGTCATTGGTCAACAGGAAATCTTTTCCATGTAAACCGATATAACCCGATCCCTTGCGAACGAGATGGTCTATATTCACCCTGCTGCCATGAATATTGTTCATGAAAATATCATTGCGATATTCAGTGGGCCAGTTATTTCCGCCGAGATAGATCATGGCTCCCACATGCGCGTGTCCGCCGCCCTTGCTTGCTGATCTGAAATTGCCCGCATGCGGCCCTCTATCGCCGATCCAGTGCTTGTGATCGGCAATGGTCCTGATATCATCAAAAGTGTAAGGCTCTATATGTTCCCCGCTTTGGCGGATATATCGGCCGCCCTGTATAACATGATATAGATGTGGTACCACGCAGGCCGTGATAAATGCATGTCCATAGTCATTGAAATCGATACCCCAGGGGTTGCTGGAGCCTTCAGCAAAAAGTTCAAATTTTTTAGTAATGGGATGCACTCTCCACACGCCCGCATCCAGTGAAACCCTTTGGGAATCCGGCGTTCCGGGTACGCCCACCAGCGATTTAGTGAACACGCCCTGGGCGCCGTAAAGCCAGCCGTCTGGTCCCCAATGCAATGAATTCAATGTTTCATGCGTATCCTGATAACCCCAGCCATCCAGCACCACTTGCGCCGGCCCTGCCGGCTGATCGGTGGACTGATCAATCGGAATAAATAAAAGATAGGGCGCCGCGCCAACCCAGACGCCGCCGAATCCAACCTCAATACCGCTGACCAGATTCAGCGTATCGATAAATAATTTTCTGCTATCCAACCTGCCATCGCCGTCCGTATCTTCAAAAATTAATATACGGTCTCTTCCCTTGCCTTCAGGCGCGCGTACCGGATAAGTATGAGATTCCACAACCCAAAGTCTGCCGCGCCAATCCAGCGTAAAAGCTATAGGTTTAATAATATCGGGTTCAGATGCAGCGAGGGTGATCGTAAAATCCTTAGGAAGCTCCATCGCTTCGGCCGCCTTCTGAGGCGACAATCCCGCATGAGCAATGACATCCAAAGGAGGCAGGACTACAATATCCTCAGGCTTTAATTCATTAGGGAATACCGGCCTTTTTGCATAAAATTTAAAATCGTCAAAATTAAAATGCGCCCATTGGTCTGCGTCAATATAATGAATGGGGGAAATGCCGGTTTCCTTATCGATCAAACGGATATAGATGCTTTTATGCTGCAACCCTCTCAGGTCTACGACAACCGGACGCAGCGTCGCCCTACCTGTGCCGGTAATATGAAAAAATACGCTGTCCGTATCAGCGAGCGCCAATTCAACCCTCGTATTCTGCAAAGCGCCGCCGGATACCCTGAACGCAGCGTATGGATGGGTGACTTTGAATGCAGTTGAAGTAAGCGTTCCCGTCTTTTCGGGCGATGAATTACCGCCGCTGCTGACGAAGAACTTTCCTTCCTTATTGATAGCTGCGCCTTTTTCGTGGACCGGACTGGGCGTTTGTGAGATCAAGCCTTTTTGAAAAGCGTCTCCCTCTGCCGTCCAGTCTTTTAATGTTCCGGACTCAAAATTCAGGTTCAGCGGCCGGCCATTCTTTAAAGGCAACGCTCCTATCGCAGTACGTACTGCAGTTTCCGTGTTTTGTGTTACGAGCAGCTTTCCCTCCATTCCGGCGGCCCTGTGACCCGGGATGCTGCAGAAATAAGTATCGCTTGTATTAGCTGTGAAAGTAATCGAAGCCTTTGAGCCTTTTTCCACCAGGACCTTGCTTTTAATTTTCATTTTCTCGAGGCAGATATCGTGGGTCAAAGGTTCGGCGTTGACGATCGTGATGCGCACCCGGTCTCCCTTTTTTACTTTTAATACAGGATTACGGGTTCCGTCCTTTGCTATATAACCCAGCATGGAAGCTTCCAGGACGAATTCGCGATCTATTTTTGAACCTGTTTTCGGCGCCGGTTGTTGCTGCGGACCGGCCAACAGTTGCTTCGCCTGGAAAATGAGACATAGCAGGGCTACAAAAAATATTCTTGTCATACAATGTTTGATAGTTAAAGAAAAATGATGAAAATTTAAATCCGCCAATAAGCTTTGGTTTATCGAAATCGCTTCAGGACGATATTCTTAAAGCGCACTTCAGCTTTTCCGCCGCCATGGATCTGGAAAGCAATTTTTCCCGATTGAGGAATCGAATTGTCTTGCTCCCTGTAATCCACTGTTTTTTGGCCATTTAGCCAGATGCGGATACGACCATTACGACTGCTTATTTTATAATCATTCCATTGATCGCGGCGTAATATTTTTTCAACCAAGGCGGTATCGACATTCGCCAAAATTTTATTTCGCCTGGATTCGTCGTACAAACAACCCCAGAACCCATCGCCGAGGTCGGCCTGATAGCCGATCATCTCGTAAGGAGGTTCATCGATACGTTGACTATGAAACTGAATGCCGGAATTGATGAACCCGCTGGCCCCAGCGAGTTTGAACTGAAGTTGTAAACTGAAGTTTCCGAAGCTGTCGATGGAGCTTATAAATTCGTTATGCGGAACAGTATGATCCAATGATCCGCCGATCAGCGCCCCGTTTTCAATGCGCCAGGCAGTAAGCGTATCGCCTTCGAGCCCCTTGAAAGTTCGGCCATCAAAGAGATGGATAGTCTTTTGAGCGAAACTTTGGAGAGTCCAGCAAAATGCTATAAGCAGACATATCTGTATTTTCATGCAAATTCATTTTTAAGCGGAAAGCGATCATTTCATAGCAGGGACGCGTTCAGGTCAGACTGCAAATAACAGGGAAGCGCTTTTTTTGAAAGGGCCATAGAGGGCTGGCGCGACTACGCGCCTGCGTGCTACTCCCGCACGAACTGCAATGGCGCGATCTTCATTCCGTTGAGCTCTTCCTTTAGCGATACGATATAGTACTGATCGCCTTCTTTAATAATTTCCGGCGCCGCTACCGGCAGCTGTCCTACCATCAACTCATCAGTATTGTCGCCAAACCGGAGCGGGTTATCAGAACTGTATTGGGTATTGAGACTGTTTTGACCATACAGCTGATTTCTAAACAATACATACTGATTATTTAAACGAACCACGAAGGGGCTTTCTGCATCGCCGCCGTACCAATTGCTCTGCTTCATAACAGAACCGCCGCGTGATACCACAATAGGATCAGCCCAGTCTTTTAAGTTTACAGAAGTTCTGCAGAAAATAGCGGATTGCGGCTCGCCGGATCCCGAGTCGTTTTGATTATGCGCAGTGTAATAACAGTAATAGACGCTGTCAATTTTTATGACCATAGGGTCCCTCGCGTTATACAAGGGACCTGAAAAAAGAGCGGCCGTTCCCTCTTGGTTGATCACCCGTTGGAATGTCTTCCCGTCTTTGCTGGTAGCCAGGCAAATGTTATTCCAGTCGCCGTAAAACATGTAATAAGTCCCGTCTTCCTCAAATACATAAGGCGCCTGTAATCCTCCTTCGGCTTCATGAAGGGTCGTGTCCGCCATCATTGCAATACCCATGGGCTTCCAGGAACTGTCGGAAAGGCTTTGACCTTCCCACCGGTAGAATAAACGCGAATAGCCGCCGATCTCAGCGAATCTTATGCAGGACCAAAGTTGCCAGCTTCCATCGCGGGCCTTCCAAACCGCAAAATCAACGGGCTGTTGTTTTTCTCCTGTAAAGGGACCCAGGTCCGGTTGTTGAGTGATGCTTTGCCAGGCTCCTGCTATAACAGGTTTAAGGCGCGCATTGTTCGTTTGGCAACCCGCATATAACAGGCACAGCGCCAGCATCCAGAAAATACATTTTTTTTGAACCATCAGTTTATTTTTTTTGATTTCGGACTTTGATTTCGATGACGCCCCAGTGGGTCTTTCTTTCTATTGGATCGAATGACTTGGTTTCAAAACTTCCATAAAACCTAATGCTATGACCGTCGGGACAATCAGGCGCTATTTTTACAATGGAACTTCTGCTAAAACCGTCCGGCCAGATCGCCGGTAACATTTCTTCTGTTAGCTCGCATTCATCTTCCAGCGCCCATTTGTCTTCCGTGTACAACCGAAGCCGGTTACTGCCGGAGTATATCATGATGGATTCGCCGGCTTCCGCGATTCCGTTGCCATTGCCCTTTCCATAAGATCTATCCCGTACGATCCTCTGGTCATCTATCCGGATGCTGTCCATCTCAGGAGCCTCGTATAAAACGGGGACAATGATCTTGTCGGTAAAAATGCGTTTGCCATACTGTATCCTGATTTTGATATTGAGTTCAGGCGGCTCAGCGTGACGCGGCGTTTGTTTATGCAGGAAAATTGAAAACGGAGGCGTCTCTATTACTCTTTGACCGCTTTGAACCATCATCTCAACCTTGCCGGTCGTCAAAACCACCGCGGTGTCTGTAGTGGAAAGCCACGCCTTCAATTTACCATCAGGCAACCGGGGATTTCCCCGGTTGAAAAGCCTTAGGAAAAGCTCGCCCGTTCGGCCATTATGCAAATAGCGGCTGTTATTTCCTGTGTGGTGATCGACCGCCACAAATGAGGCTCCGTCCTGCTCCCGGTAGATGCCTGTCTCAACTCCCGGTTGATCATATAAAAAAGAAAGTCTTCCGTCCCGATCTGCCTGTTGCGCGCTATCCTGTACCTGACCGCTATTTTTTATATACCGTACGACATGATACCATTCTCCCGGCTGGTAGAGGGGCGCCGTTACCACCGATATAGCGCCGGTATTCAGGGGCGGACCGTCAGGAAGCCATTTTTGTTGATGCAGGCCGAACCCAGCCTTGTCTACATTGGTAATGGAAACGTAGCCAGGTTCATTTTTATGACTGTTGATGCTATAGTTCCAGACGCTGAAATGAGCATATACATCAGTATGGGACCAACGTGTTCCGAAAGCCGGCTTTTTTCCGAATGCAGCGCTGATAAATCGTATGGCGGATTCAAAGACCTTCACTTCGCCGGGCTTATCCACCACATGCCCGCCGTGAAACTTCCAATAATCAAGCGGGACGCCTTCCCACCGAGCGCCCTGATGCACTTCCTCGTTGAGATAATAGAGAATATCTGTATCGCCATTGTGTAGCCGTATGCGGACATCCTGAAGGTTGCTGAACAGATACCGAACGGGATACAAGCTATGACTAGCAGGGTAGCCGATGAAGAATTCAGGACTGCCTGCCATGCTGACTGCCGCCGCGATCTGATCGGGATAGGCGCCCGCCAGATAAAAAGACATAAAGCCGCCCATGCTAAACCCGATAATGCCCCGGCGCTGCCTGTCCGGAAGCGTACGGTAGGTTCGGTCAATATGCCCGACCAGTTCGGGAAAATAATCTCTCATTTGCACGTTGTACTTTACGTGTTCATGGTCGCCTACATTATAAGGTCGCTCATCTGCGGTATCGATATTTCCATCCCACATTACAAGAATGAGTTGATACTTGTCAACAAGCGCATGTATCTTTTCTGGATTAGTGATGGCAATATCATCTTTGAAATATCTGCCGCCCCAGCCATGAAAAAAATAAATAACCGGATACCTTTTCTGAGATGTCGCATATCCTATAGGTATGTACAGCCGGTAATATTTGTCGTGGCCGAATACAGCGCTGTAGTGCGAATGATCCTGGTAAGGCAATGATTTACTATCCTGGCCCCTGACTGTATTCGGGAGCCCCGGTAAAAGAAATAACATAATAACCGCCGCAAATATTCCTGGGGGTAGCATCGAACTACGCCTGTCTTTAATATTCTGCCCGGCAGACGGATCTAAACGGGTAAACCGATAGTGATGAATCATTTGTTTCGGGTCTTTTAAGCGCCTATCAATGCCCCTGTTGGTTTAAGTACTGCTCCCGGTAGTGGCTGATCACGGCCATGCTAAGGGGCTCGTCCCATTGCATTTGCATGATATCATCCTTTGCTCTCCAGTATCCCGGCGCTACCGCCTGGGCCAGCGGAAACATATCGCAGTCAAATAAACCGGATAATCCATAAGCTTTATACAGCGCGTTCTGGTTCTTGATCCTAGGAGTATTTAAAATCTCAGTGCTTCCAACGCTGGTAAGTTCGGCATAAACGCTATCGCGAATGGATCGATCGTTTTTTGCAGCCCAGTAGACAGCGGCTAGCGCTTCCCGGTGCCAGTAGAGCCCAAATATATCCTTGTTATGTTTGCCAGCTTTCCACCAGTCAAGTATGGCATTAGAAATTGCCTGATCTTCCGTATCCTGCAAGTATAAGCCATAGCCCATAAACCAGGTACAATCGCGCCATTCATCCCCGGGAACGGCAGTACGTCGTATAGCTGTGTCAAGAAACTGATCAGCCTCTATCTTCGCCGCTTCATATCCCGGAATGCCGCCTATGAGTTTTAGTCCTACATACGCGCCGCCGCTAAGTTGATCAATTTCAGAGTTGCCCCAGGTCTTCCAGGCTCCGCGTATTTCATCGATAACTTCATAGGTTCTCCAGTCGCCGGTGAGATTCCAATGTATATAATGCGCCAGCCAATCGGTCCCATATCCGTCATAGGCAACGCCGCCCTGCCGGTCTATTTCCGCTATTTTCGCCGCCCCCCAATACGCCGAATGTCGGCGGCCAAATCCCGTGAACCGCATATCGGAGCTACTGTAATGTTTAATGCAGGCATCTCTGATAAATTGGATACTTGCCAGGGCCGCCTTCCAATAATGACGGTCGCCCGTCCTTAGGTATTGCATGAGCATCCTGTAGCTGATCATCGTATTACCGCGCCGCCATCCGTCATAATCATCCTTTCTGGTAGATATGCCCCAGGTTCCCAGCGCTGTGTCCTCCTTCTTATACCCATACATGAAAAGCAGGTCGCCGTAGTTCAGCATGCCCAGCCATCCGAATTCCGTCATCGATCTTTCAATAAAGGCCGTGCCCGTTGCGAGATATGCCTCTGTATTCGGGAATTGTTCGTCGTCATGAGGCATTAACATGCCGGCTGCTTTAGTACCGCGGTAACTGTACCATTCCGGATTGACATAGGGTTGCGGCATGTCGTTGAACGCCGCTGCCATTTCCTCGCTATACTGGTCGGCGACGGGGCCATGAAAAGCATACATGATCTCGTGGGTCACGCTCACGCCCTGCATGCCGTCGGGCCATCCGGAAGCGCGCAGGTCCAATACCTGCCCGCCATGATCGGGCCAGATCCAGGCAGTCAGCGACTGCGTAGCGGCATCATAGGATAATTCCTTAGGATACATATACGCCATATCTTTCATCGCCATGGTTACGCCAAATTCTGGGACGCTTACATCCAACCAGCCTCCCGTTTTTTCTATACCGGTTAGTTTCACGTCGCCCGTATTTACTTCCCAATACAGCGGAAAGCCCTTATGCTCCAGATTGAAAACATCCTCCGGACCCTGGCACAATAAATAGGGATGCGAACATTCATGCAAAAACGATGGTTCTTTAAGCCCTGAAGCTTTAAAAGACGGCAGGCTTTTGAAACGAACGGGCAATTGCAAACCCATTCTCCTGATATTGGTTTGTTGCGGATCGCTTCGAAAACCGAGGTTGTACTGAACCCTGAGGAATGATTTTCCCCGAAAAGCATGTATCCATATGGAATACTCGTTATCATCGTCTGAAGGACCAAACCTGCCTTTGATTTGTATAACGGTGCGAAGCGCGCCATGCTCTACAACCCTGGCCGAATAGGCATCGCTTGTTGCAGTGATACGCGTCTCCGTTCCCCCGCCTTCCGGCCGGATCCATCGGGAGCCTCCAGGATTTACCGGAATAGCATTTTCTATCGCTTTGACCGAACCCGTAAGCAGATTACGTTCCGCATAGGGTATGGTCGGGCGGTCGGGGTTGTTGGACTGCAGGTCAAAAAATTGGGCGGCGCCTTTGGATCCATCAACAATCTTTTCCGAGTTTTGATAGATATGATCGCCATTGATGTCGAGCCAGACCTCCTCTATAAAACTAAAACTGATTTTACTAACTGAAAATCGGAGCGCCCCGGTATTGACGGTGATCCGCCGAGGCGTTTCGCTCACCGTGTTCCCCGTGATCGCTTTCCTCTTCGAAAAAACAAGCGTGGCGCTCGCAGCCGCGTTCTGATCCATATCCGTCTGATAATCTATCAGCGCCCACTTAACAGAATGATCGTCCCAGAATGACAAGGGCCGCACCTGCACGTCCCTGTCTGCCATATTGATAGATTCCGCGTCGGCGATCATTCCTTTCGGAAAAGGAACGCCTCCTGATACAGGCCAGGATATTCGCCTGGCATCGGTATGATTCTCCACGCTCAATACCACTTGGGCCAATGCAGACGTCCAGCCGAAAATAACGCCCGCCACAACGAATACAATGCATTCAACTCTCTTCATAGCGCTGCCGATTATGGATGATCGGGAGACCATCCCACATAACTCAAAAGGTTTTTAAATAGGGAAGGACAGATTGGCCCTTCCCTTAGATCAAAACATCTGCTAATTGCTGTGTATAATACTCTTGCCGATCATCATTTATCCCACCAAATCCTGGTATGCCAGGTATCAGCGCCCTGACGCGCAATCACCTGACTATAGTTTGATGCGTTGGTGGCGGCTTCAGATGCAGGATATATAAATCTTCTCGGGATCTGGTCGGCGTAATTCGTACCGGGAAAATCAACCGGTATCAATTCGGGATATCCGGACCTCCTCCAGTTGGCCCATGCTTCAATGGGATTGGTAAAATTTGCGACCCAGTATTGTTCGCCGATCATTTCCCCGCCCCTTGCAGAGTTATAAGGGTGGGCGGCAAGATAGTCGCCAATTTCCTGATCGCTTACCGTCAGCGATGGGTCGAATACCTGGTACATCTTCATGGCGGCGGCAACGCCATTGTTATAGTGGGCGGCTGCGTTAGAACTGGTGAAGCCAAGTTGCGCCGCTTCGGCTAGTAAAAGTTCAACCTCCGCATAAGAAAGATATAAAGAAGGCGCAGTTCTGTTCACCAGCTTAGTATTAACAGTAGAATAGGTAGTGTGAATATTGAGCGTTGATCCCGGAAGCAACCCCTCGTAATCCAGGATCGTGGTGGCATCATAACCATTGGGCATTCCCTTTTGATGAGCCGGATCTGTATCAAACGGACCTTCTGCCGGACCGATGCCCATGGAAAGAATAAGCAGGCGCGGATCTTGATTGTCTCTCAAAAAATCAATAAGCGTTTTGCTTAACTTTTGTCCTTCTGTTTCCACCGATTCAAATACCAGGGAAAAAGGATTTCTCGCGGAAGCATTGGGACCGTCAGTATGCCGGAGAATGGCATTATCATCGTTGCTTGTCATAAGCCCTCCCGATATTGCCGTGGATACCCATTGCCTGGACAGGTTAGCATCCGCCCTGGATATGCGCATCGCCAGGCGTAGCATAAGAGCATTGGCAAACTTCGACCACTTCGTCTTATCGCCGCCATAGAAAAGGTCCTGAGCCGGGTTTCTAAGCGTATTACTGGTTGCCTTCAGCGTTTCCGACGACTCCTGCAACTCTTTCATCATATCCGCATATACATCCTGTTGCGCGTCAAATTTTGGAAACAGGGCGTTTTGTGAAAATCCGCCGCCGCCTTCATTGTATACGATATCTCCATACATGTCGGTAAGTCTATGCATTACAAAAACCCTCATGACCCGCGCAATCGAATGGACCAGGACTTTTTCCGGGTCATCCTTTGTTTTAGCGAAGATATCGGTAAGATTCACGATCGAATTGGTATACAAGCTGGTATAAAAACCATTCATGTCTTCAGGGCGGTTGGTAAAATATTTATCTCCAAAACCCATCACGCCGGTGACAGCGGCAAAGTGTTGTATGTAACCCGGGATATAATGCATCAACGGCTCATAAGAAAACTGTTGTGTTTCGTTTAACAACTGCGCCTTGGCAAGTTGAATTTCCGGATCAATTGTATTTAGCGTATTGGGGTTGATATTTAAATTTGTTAATTCGGCTTTGTTACAGGCCGTACCCGCCGCCAGCAACCACAACCCGATACCGGTTAATATTTTTAAATGTTTCATGACTTAGTTGTTTTAAAATGTTCTAAAATTTCACCCTCAGATTTAAGCCCATGCTTCTCATATTCGGAACGCCTGCCTGTTCCAACCCCTGGCTATTCGTATTATTAAATGCAGATTCCGGATCCACATTGTCAATGCCGCTATACAATAACCAAAGATTGCGGGCCACAAATGAAAGATTGACATTTTGAAAAGGCGTTTTCTTGAGGAGTCGTTCGGGAAGATTATATCCCATTGAAAATTCCCTGAGCTTAATATAATCGCCGCTATATAGAACATTTTCAGAGATGAAGGTTCCATTTAACCAGTACCAGTCTTCCATATACAACGGATTCACATTTATAGAGACAGGCGCGCCATCCGTATCCACGCCCGTTACGGTCATGGGCGTCTCCCTTCCGGCGACGGAGTTTTGATGAACGCCCGTGCTGTACATGATCGCATTCGTTCCTGAATAGATACTGCCTCCTTTACGGTAGTCGATCAGAAAACTCAGGCTGAAATCCTTATAAAAAAATTCATTACTGACGCCGCCGGAGATGGGCGCCACGCCGCTGCCTAATAACACCACATTCTCATCCCGTACCGGAAACCCGTCCGCATCATAGACTTTTTCGCCATTGATCGCCAACTGACGGTAGCCCGCAATGGAACTGTAGGGTTCTCCGACGCGATGCTGAATCCAGGCCCTTCCCGATCTCGATTGTTCTGTTGTCAGCGAGCTGATGCCTTCTCCCAAATTAATTACCTTGTTAACATTATATGCGCCGTTGACGCTTATATCCCATCTGAAATTGGTTGTCTTGATAGGGGTACCCGTTAAAAGCGCTTCAATTCCCTTGTTGGTCATTTCACCGATATTCAACGTGGCGCCTGTAAAGCCGGTAGCGTTAGAAACCTGCGCATCCAAAATATCATCCTCCGTTTTCCTGGAGTACCAGGAAACATCCAGCCCCAACCTGTTTTTAAACATTCTTATATCCAGGCCCCATTCGAACTCGGTTAGGACGAGGGGCTGCAAGCGGGTGTTGGGAACCTGTGTTTGCGCAATACCGCCGAGCGCTGCGCCCATAAATCCCTGCGCAGCCAGGTTGTAGGTCAGGGCGGTTCTGTACGGCACATCGCCCCCTCCGCCTACCTGAGCCCAAGAACTACGCACCTTTCCAAAACTGATCCAGTCGGGCATCCGGAAAGCGTCGGAAAAAACAAAACTCAATCCGGCGCTGGGATAGAAAACGCTGTTATTGCCTCTGTCTAGCGTAGAGAACCAATCGTTTCTGCCCGTCATGGTGAGAAAAAGGTAGTTTTTGAAGTCAATTTCAGCGGAGCCGAATAAAGAATTGATGCCAGTCTCGTTTTGACTAAATGACGGAGTTACCGTAGTCAAATTGGTAAGGGAATGAAAATAGGGAACCACAAAATCCAGTCCTTCATTCCCGGTAATTTCATACGATTTTCTCATCCGGTTGCCGCCTGCGAAAGCAGAGAACCCGAGATTTCTCCACGCTTTATTCATCCCTAGGATCAATTGCGCATTGGTTTCCCGTTGCCGGATCTCAAGTTCAGATAAAGATCCCCTGAATAAACTTGTGGTTCCGTAAGGAATAAGGTCCCTCCGCCTGGAAGTATACCAGTCCGTTCCCACCTGCCCGTCCACATACAGCCAATCGGTAAAATCATATCTGGCTTTTCCAGATGCTATGATCCTGTCGCGTTGATCCCTTGTTTCATTCTGATAAGCTGTCCAGTAAGGGTTCTGAATAAAACTATTGTTGGAAAACTGAAACTCATTTCCGTTCTCGTCCGCGCCAATCTTATCTGTAACGCCTTTAAGATCCTTGATATCGATACTTCCGGGTAAAATCGCCACTGCATAATTAAGGTTGTTGGGAGCATCTGAAAGATTGGGCCTGTTCTTCACTTTTTCTATACTGTACTGGATATTGGTAGAAAGAGTGAGCTTTTGAAATTTTCCATTGGTATTGACAGAAAAGTTCTTACGGTTGACGCCGCTATTGGGAATAATGGATTTGTTATTCATGTCTGCCATGGATACGCGAAAATTTTTCGTTGCATCTCCGCCGCTAAAGGATAGCGTGTTTGAAAAAGTAGAACCCGGTTGATAGAACTGTTTGATCTTACTGCCGGTATAGGCATAAGGTTCCTGGCGCCCATCATACCGATACGCCATGGAGCCATCTAATTTTCCGCCCCAGGAACTGTTGCCGTATTGTTTGCCTTCAGTTACTGTTTCCGGTTTGCGGTTTTGTATGCCATGTCCGTATTGCTGCTGGAATTCATAATTGTCGATTACCTGATCGCGAACAAAATTGGAGTTATACTCAACGCCAATACCCTGGCTGAATTTACCTTTCTTGGTAGTGATAACAATTACTCCATTCGATGCCCTGGAACCGTACAGCGCGCTGGCGTTACTGCCTTTCAATACGGTCAATGATTCGATATCATCCGGATTGATACTGGACAGACCATCCCCCCAGTCCTTTCCGCCAAATCTGCCGGCAGACCCCAATGTAGAATTGTCAATTGGAATACCATCTACGATATACAGGGGTTGATTGTTTCCGGTAATGGAGGTATTGCCCCGAATAATAACGCGGGAGGACCCTGCCGGGCCGGAAGCTATTGCAGAAACGCTGACGCCCGCAACTTTTCCCGACAGCGCATTGCCGAGGTTAACCGTTCTGGATTGCGTAAGGTCGTCGCCGCTGATTTTGGTCGCAGAATAGCCGAGCGCTTTAGCCTTTCTTTCGATACCCAGGGCGGTCACCACCACTTCGGCAGCCTCGCTGACAGCTTCTTCCAGAATAATATTTAAGGAAGCCTGTCCATTGTATACGATTTCAACAGTTTTGTATCCGATAAAGGAAAACAACAATCTGTCGTTATCATTTACACGAATCACAAACTCTCCTTGCGCGTTGGAGGTTGTGCCTTTATTAGAACCCTTTATAGAGATGCTCGCTCCCGCGATGGGCTCGCCTCTTGCATTACTGACGCGGCCCCGGAGCTCCTTATCCAACGGTAGGATTTCCTCCGTCTTTATCCCGCCGACAGTATTTTCCGTCGGGTTTAGCGGTTTAACAATGATGATCTTCTCCTCGATAGAGTACGTAAATGGCTGGCCTTTGAAACAGGCGTCCAAAGCCTGCTTCAAAGGGGTATTATTCAGTTTTACGGTAATACGATTGCCCTTGTCCACTACATCCGTTTTGTAGAAAAAGAGGTATCCCGTCTGATCCTTGATGGATTTAAATACCGTTTCAATGGGCGTATTTTTCACGGACAACGTCACATGCTGAGCCCAAGTTCCAGCGGAGGCTGTGAAAATCGAAACTGTTAAAAGGAAGATGGTCATCTTCATAATCAGCACAGTTTTGGTACGAAACCGGGAGCGATGGCAGACGGACTCGGGGGTCGCTTGTGTTTGACCAGAATACGCGCCATTAGCATGCCCGTAAGAGAATGCTTTAATTTGCATAACTTTACGTTTTGGGTTAATGCCTAAGCAGTTTGACAATTATTGTTTCCGGGTTGACCCAATTTTTTGCCGGAAGTGTTCGAAGCGCTTCCGGTTATTTTTGAATCCACCACTATCTTGACCCCCATTGTACCTGCTGTCCGGAAGACGCTTTCGCGCCGGTCAGCATGACATGAAGCTGTATTATGCTACGAATGGTATCATTGGTTCACAAGGCTCGCTATATAATTCGCAAGACCGATCTCAACAGTAGAATGGTTCCGGTCTTATACGAAGCAAGCACATTGTAAATCATAGTATTGACAGAAACTCTCGTGGTATTCCCTGCGATTGCATTAAGGTAGCACGATGATCTTTCTACCTTCCAGTTTGAAACGCACCTCTGCCTGTTCCAAAGCCTTCAAAATGACGGATATATTTGAATCCCTCGGCAGGTTGCCGCCAAACTTATCTTCAGGAATTTTACCTGCATACACGACATCCACATCATACCAGCAGGACAACTGACGCATGACGGTTTGAATATCTGTTTTTCGAAACTGGAACAACCCGTTTTTCCACGCGATCGCCTGATCGATATCGGCATGTTCCACCAATCGAATTGCGGCGTCAGATCCCACTTGAGCCTGCTGTCCGGGCCGGAGTACCATTGTTTGCCCTCGCGCCGAGTCCACGCTAATTTTCACGCTGCCTTCAAACAAAGTAGTTTCAATAGATGGCTCATCGCTGTAAGAATTAATATTAAAATGCGTGCCTAAGACCTCTACTGTGATCCGGTCTACCTTCACTTTGAAAGGCATCTTTTTGTTGCTGGCTACCTCGAAATAAGCTTCACCGCTAACCGAAACGCTTCTTTGCGCTCCGGTAAATGCAACCGGGTAAGTGATCGAGGACCCGGCATTCAACCACACACGGCTTCCATCGGCTAATGTTATATCGATCACTTTGCTTCCCCTGGGGTTGCTGAGAACATTGTACGCAATTTCAGAGGCAGAGCCGCTGTAGGCAATCTTGCCGTCGGCAAGTTTCATGATACTGACGTCGCCCTGCGTTGCTAATGATCCATTAGCGACGCTATCCAGATACACGACCTGCCCGTTCGACAACCTGATAGATGCTTTGTTGATAGCCGGCGCTTCGATATCAGCGACCAGGCTGGCAGGATCGGTTCGCGGCGTCTGATTCTTGGTAAACCACAGCAGGGATCCCGCTACCACAAGAATAAGGATGGCTGCCGCCGCCGCATACTTGCCCCAACGAATTTTCCGCGTCCGGCGAAATTCGAAGCTGCGCTCCTGCTCAATCATTGTCCGCTCCATATCTTCTGTCAAATACGCATCCAACTTTCCCTGCGCCAGGAGCCGAAAGAAAACTTCCGCCTCCTCGCGGCTGCACGTATTATCAGCGAATCGTTGCACCAGTAACCGATGATATTGTTGCTCGTCCATATGCATATGCTGTTATAGAAGACAATAAAAAAAGGGCCGAGGGTACAGTATGGCAAAAAAATTAAGCAAAGGGCTTATAAACATCTAAAAGGGAAGCAAAAAACATGGTCTGCAAAGATCCAAATATAGCTACGCCGGCTAACGCATCGTAATAAGGAGAAAGACTGCCAGGGAAAGCCCCAGTTCATCATCGAGCCTGGTTCGTATGATCTTTAATGAGCGAAGCATATGTTTCTTTACGGTATTCCGACTGATGCCCAGCAATTCAGCTACTTCATCATAGGTCCTGGATTCCTGCCTGATTAACTGGAATACCTGCCGCATATTAGGATTCATTTCTTTTAAAACATTATGCAGCCATTGCCTATATTCCCCGGAAATCAGGCTGTCGTCGGGCTGTGTGACTGGTATTCCCATGGATTGGATCATCAGTCCCTGGGCCGCGTCAATTTTTGCGGCGCGCTTCAATACATTCAACGCGTGATTACGGGCGACGGTAAAGAGATAGGCCCGAAAAGATTGCACCTGGGAGATCCGCTCCCTATTCTCCCAGATCTTGATGAAGATCTCCTGGGATAGATCTTCGGCAAATTCAGGCGCTTTGAAATATCGAATGAGAAAGGATCGCATCGACTCTCCGTAATGTTTGTATAAGCGTTCGAAAGCGGCTTCATCTCCGCCTGACAGCCTGCGCAGTAAATCATCCTCATTGTGTAACGGCGCCGTGTACATTCAGGGTTTGACGTTAGATTAATGCCGTAAATTAACTAAAACAAAATATTCTACAACCAGAAAAATGCGGATGCCAAAATTGATTGATTCAGAACGCCCGGACTGGAGTTGAACCCGCACGGCAGCGCTTAATAGCCGAAAACCTATTTTAATAGGCCAGCCAACAAAACAAAAGGGCTGCTCATAATTGAACAACCCTCAAAAAATAGCTCTAAAAAAGGAGTTGTACCCGAGACGGGAGTTGAACCCGTACAGCCGTTTCGGGCTACTGGATTTTAAGTCCAGCGCGTCTACCAGTTCCGCCACCCGGGTATTGCATTCGCCTATATTGGGAATGATGAAAAAAAAATCCAAACGGTGAGTTTGGACTTTCTGGAGCGGAAGACCGGGCTCGAACCGGCCACCCCGACCTTGGCAAGGTCGTGCTCTACCAAATGAGCTACTTCCGCAATTTGCCTGTTAATGCTAAAATCTGATCAACAAACTAAAAATGTAAAGAACGACTGTAAAATCACTTAAATCTGCCCCTGCGTAAATCCTTTCCGGGAACCCTGTTGGGGAGGGCAAAGATAAACATCCTATCTTCCCAACAAAAAATTTCAGATGGTTTATTTATACGTGGGCGTATATAATGTATTACCCGGAACAGAAACCTCAGGTTTGCCCTTATACCGGTGCGAATAAAGACTGTAGCAGCCTCCCAGCAGAAATGCCACTATGCAAAACACCTGCAGGTAAAACAGGAATACGGAAGAATTTACCCAGCTATAGCCAAAATCTTTTTCGCGCGGATCCTTGTCTTGAATATGTTCCATATCTTTTTAAGTTGCTTTGCAAAAGTAATGGTTCATTTTAAAAAATCATCGTTTTGCGCCTATAATTTCGCTAAATCGCTTCTTCCCGGATATAAAATATGCCCATACCACGCTTTTATCCAGGTACCCCTGCAATCCGCCCGCATTTTTTTTCAATACATTGCGCTTTTTCCTGGCAAAAAATAACCATCTCAAAAATCCAAAATGGGCCCGGAATACCGCCATAAAATATTTCCCCTCTCCTTCCGCCAGCGACTTAAAGGCTGAGATACCATCCAATAAAAACCTGAAGGGTATTTTCCAACAGGCCTGACCGAATGGCAGATTCTTGGCCAGCATGATCAGGTTGTTCCGGAAATTAAGAAATACCTTATTTGAATTTCCCTTGGGGAGCGTGCCCCCTCCGACATGGTATATAACGGATCGGGGGCAGCAATACACCGAATAACCCGCCGATTGCAGTCGCCAGCAAAAATCGATCTCCTCCTGGTGGGCAAAAAAATAATCGTCGAGCCCTCCCAACGCATGATAAAGATCCGCCCTCACAAACATGGCGGCGCCGCTTGCCCAGAATACGGGAGCCGTTTCATCATATTGTCCCTCGTCGCGCTCGCATACGTCAAATACCCGTCCCCTCGCAAAGGGATAACCGAATTTATCCAGCCATCCCCCGGACGCGCCTGAATATTCAAAATAGGCCCGGTTATCGTATTGTAATAGCTTGGGTTGACAGGCGGCAATCTTTTTATCGGATTCCATCAGTTCAATTACCGGTTCGATCCACCCGGGCGTCGTTTCCACATCGGAATTAAGCAATATATAGTAGTCGCTCTTCACTTGTTGCAAAGCCCTGTTATACCCCCCCGCAAATCCATAATTCCGGTCGTGAACGATCAGCTCCGCCTGCGGAAAAGCAGACCTCAGAAAGGCAACCGAATCATCTGTGGAAGCGTTGTCCGCCACCACTACCTTAACATTCGGATAACCGTCCGCCAATACGGAAGGCAGGAATCGCTCCAGGTATTTTCGCCCGTTCCAGTTTAATATAACAATTGAAACTAATGGCTTCAAACTAATGAGTATAAAATAAATGCATAAATAAAGCAAGCAAAGGAACGCTTTTTATAAATTAGTTGAATGATTCAATCCTTTTTTAACTGGAAAACAGGACTGGCCCTTATCGCCATAACCATTGTAAGCGGGGCTATTTTTTACTCGGGATTCCTCGCCCGGGAAATTGCCAAGGAAGAGCGGTTAAGAGTAGAACAATGGGTAGAAGCAGGCAAGCTGTTGGTGAACGACACTTCGGGGCTAAGCGATAAACTGGTTAGCGTGATCATTACCGAAAACAAATCCATTCCCATCGTCGTAACGGACGAACACGATCGCATTATTGATCATGCCAATCTGGACTCGGCAAAAGTGGCGGATGATCCCGGGTATGTTCAAAACAGGCTGGATGCTTTCCGTTCCCA
>DEHV01000025.1 GCA_002352105.1 Chitinophagaceae bacterium UBA2791
GTTCCCTCGTCGCCGAACTCCTCTACATAATCGCGGGTCTTTACCGCGCCCTCATGGGCAACATAGATCCAGTTGTCCAGCCCATAGACGGGGCTGTTCAGGTTATGCTGCGGATTGGTTAGGGCAAACCCGGTAACCAAGGTGTCTACCAGGTCTGCCGCGCCGTCGCCGTCTGTATCTTCCAGATAAAGAATATGGGGAGAATCTGTCACCATTATTCCTTTCTTCCAGCGCATGATGCTGGTAGGAAGCATCAATCCGTCTTTAAATACTGTGCGCTTGTCCATCACTCCATCGCCATCTGCATCTGCCAGCAATACAATGTTCCCACTGCCGCTTTTGTCCAGCGGGTATCCATGCATTTCAGAAACATACATGCGCCCGTATTCATCGATCTCCATATCCACGGGGTCGGAGATAAGCGGTTCCGCCGCGATCATTTCTATCTTGAATCCATCGGCTACCTGGAAGGTCGCCAGGGCGTCTTCCGCTTTCACGCCGCTCGAGCCGTTTTTATTGCAGGCAACCGACACAGATAACAGGAAGAGGAAGACATACGAACGGAGTACTCCCGAACAAAAAGAATAACACATTATAAAAGTTCTTTTAAATTATACATCATGGATAGCAGGACCGATACAAGCTATTAAAAACAGACGCTACATCCTCCTGTTTCGTACCATTACCCTGTCTAAATGTAGTCAAATCTTAACTTACTTGCCGGCTCTATACAAACGCTTACCCCACGCCTAAATAGATCCTACATCAATCTATATCCCACCAGAGCGGAGTAAACAATTTATCCTTGCCATCCAGGTAGCTGGCCAACTGCCGCTGCAGTAGCAGCCTGGCTGGCATTGGTAATGGCCGGGGGATAGTTGATGCGTTTAATAAATTCTCCTTCGGGCACATCGCCTCCGCTAAGGTTCACGTTCACCGGCCAAAGTTTGGGATAACCAGTTCTTCTGAATTCAGACCAGGCCTCCTGGCCATCAGGGTATATAGCTATCCATTTCTGAGTGATGATGCGTTCCAGTTTTTCATCAAAAGAAGCGCCCTCATCCCATTTGATCTTGATATAAGGAACGGAAATGCCTGATCTCTGTAAGGCTTTCGCGGGAGATCCATATCTTGGTAAAGATATCCTGAACCAGGTCATCAGCTACATGGAGCGAGTCGGTATGCTCGGCAAGAAAAGAATATACCAGGCCTGAATATTTACGGAATAACGCCGTAAAAGCAGACTGATCGCCCTAAGCCGGCGTATTCCATACATGCGGTTATCTGTTCATAAAACTCCTTCCAGACCCCGATATTTTAAGTTATTATAAATATAACATGAGTTCCGCTCATAAAAAAATTATCCGGCGCAAGGGTATAATAATACAAATTCAGTGATAGAATTACGATAAAATGGCCATTAGCAGCGCTCAAAATCACAGCTCATTGGTTGTATATTTCAATAAATTTAGAAAAAATTGTACATTGCATTTAGCAAATCGCCATAAGGATCATTCCGTAATAATTTGCCCGCGCCTCAAATGTCTTTGGGGCATTTTTATCCACCCTCACGCTATACTGCATGAAAAAAGCGCTTGGATCAGACATTGGAACCCGCTCTACAGGCTGGGCATTTGTTAAAACGAATGCCTCTGGAAATCCTGAAACAGCGCTTCAACTATTATCAAACAAACTGCTTAAAGACTTTGAGAAAAAAACAAAGACATCCGTTAAAAACTGCTTTCAGAAATTAACGGAAAAGGATTTTACCATACAGGATTTTAAAAACTATATGATAGCCGGAGCCGTCGCATCTTCACAGATCGAAGGCAGCACATTGGATTTAAACAGCTTTTACCAAAGCAAGGCAAACAATACCAACAAAAAAGAAGTAAAGGAAATTGAAGATTTGCTAAAAGCTTACCAGTATGCAAAGCGGTACAACCTAAGCCAAAAAGGGTTACTGAAATGCCATGAAATATTAGCGGCATCATTTAAAAACATTGTCAAAAGCCAAAAAGGAAAATACAGAAAAACACAGGTAGGCATAAGAAGCTGGCAGGGACTTGTTTATTTGGCAATAGAGCCGGAGAATGTACCCGGCGCCATGGATAAGCTGTTTGCAGATATCGAAGCCTTGGCAAGCCGGCATTTAAGCCTGAAACAAACCCTGTACTACGCTGCGTATATCCATTTCATGTTTGCCAAAATACACCCTTTTGCCGATGGCAATGGCAGGGCTGCAAGGCTTTTGGAAAAATGGTTTTTAGCAGAAAATCTAGGCGCAGCCGTTTGGGGAATACCTACTGAAAAATACTATTATGATAACAGGCAGGCTTATTATACCGGCTTAAATGTGGGAGTAAATTATTATGAAACGCTGGAACGCTTAGACAAGGTTTTACCATTCTTAGCGCTGCTGCCCCAGGCAGTTTGTTACAAGCCTATAGATTAAAAAGTATTGTTACAATAAATACATTATGCGTTCCGCTCATAAGAAAACGGACCTGAACAATGATTGGCGTTGCCAGTTACCCGCCTCAAAAAAGAAAGAACCGTTCCCTACCGCCGATTTTCCCCGGAGCGCCCATAGTGCGGATATTGTAGGTAAATGTCAGCAGGAAATAACGCTGTAGGATATTCGATCGATAGTCGTAAATATAGTTCTGCATAGAAGTCCTGGAAAAGCTATTGTTCTGGTTAAGGATATCGTAAACGCTTAGCTTTAGCAGGCCGCGATCTCCCTTGAGCATTACATAAGTAAGTCCCGCATTCCATAACAATCTGCTCTCCGGCATTCCAGGCGCCACCTGCGGATTGTTGCGAAAACTGGTATTGCTCTCCCATACTATTTTCTTAGGCCACCTCACCACCAGTTCGGCATTTACATTGTGCGTGGGAACATAAAGGCTTTCAAAAGCATTGTTGGTGTACTTGGTCTGGCTGATAAATAACATGTACGTTGGCCGAAATTCAACGATACTATTCCAGTCGATTCCAAAACTGGCAGAAGGGCCCATCGAGAACGTATTGACAAATCCTGAAATATTATTCACCATCAAAGCCTGCCGCTGGTAGTTGATCCAAAAAAAAGTATTCAGCGAAAGAGTAAACTTTGTATTGTTCTTAAATTGTTTGCCCAGGTAGATATTAGACATAACCCTCCGCGATCCATCAGCATTAACCGGTTTATTCACCTGCACGCCGCGTTCGTCTATGCTGCGCGCCAGGATAACATCATCGTCAGCAAAGAAACCTGACATATAAAAACCCATATTGACAAATGATTTCGGGATCGTATATCCATAGTTTGCCCGGATGATTTTCTGACGGATAGGCCTAAGCCCGGGGTTATTCTCGCTGATCATAAAGGGATTGGTATTATCCGGAACGGGGTTCATATAAGTAATTGCCGGCGCATTCACGCTTTGAGAATAATGCAAAGAGAGCCTTTTCCAGTTAAGGTTGAAAGAAGGCAAAATGTCAAACAGTCTCATGTTCACCGGGCTGGTCGTTTTTCTAAAAACATTTTCGATATCCTGCCATAAGGCATTTGCTCCGGCAGTGAGGTTCACATCCTTGATGCGGTAGGTAAAAGCGACCGTTGTATTGGAACGCCGCTGCTCCCTGAAAAACCCATTACTCAACTGTTCGTTCAGATCTTCATATTTGCCATTGCCGGAAGGTAAAAAAGTATTAATGATCTGTTGGTCTTTCCGATATTCCAGCTGTTGAGAAAGGCGGACGGATAGTTTCGCCGTCAACGGTTCGGTGAAGTTGGCGTTAAGGTCGCCGTTAATACCGGGCACATCCTGCACCCTGAGTTGTTGAAACAACGTGGTATCGGCGACGGGGAGCCAGAAAAAATTATCCTGTTCGGTTAAGATATCCTGGAGATTGGCCCCATAGTTAAAGCTATGACCAATATCCAATACCCGCCCCTTCTTGTTCCGCGATCTCCGGTTGAACTGAATTCTATGGTTGTATTGTTTACTCGTGGCCCGGCGCAGCATATCGCCTTCTCCCTCGCTCAATTGACCCAGCTTGTTGTGATGAGTATTGATATAAGAAAAAATATCCTTCCTGTTTTCCGCAGCGTTAAATCCGGCATTTATATTCAGGTTGGTCACCGAATCCGGCTTCAGCTTATATCCCGCGCTAACGGAATGCTGCCCGCTGCGATTAAATGTCCGGGAAGAGTTAGCAATATCGATGATGGTATCCGCAAAAAACTGCTTGTTGTTCGACCATACATCCAGGTTGCCCCGGCTATGGCCATAAAAGTATTGCGCGAAAAAAGTTTTTTTCTCGTTAGGGGCATGATTAAGATTAAGGCCGGCGCCGGTCGTTTTCATGATCCCTTCTTCACCGCCGCCAAAAGAAAGACCATTAATAGAAAAGGAAGAATTTCCATCCCTGATGCTCATGGACATACTATTGGCGCCGCTGCGGTTAAACCCTCCTAATTCCTGGACATCCTTCATCGAAAAGCCGCTGCGGTTCACATTGTTGCTGAACGCCAGCAGGCTCAGCTGAAGGGTATCCCTGAAAATATTGCCTATTCCGCCAGCCTCATACCGTTCGTCCGTGCCGCCGCCGCCATAGATCTTTCCAAACCACCCTTTCTTCACGCCTTTTTTCAGACGCAGGTTGATCACCTTGCCGATATCAGAGAGGTTGCCGTCGATAGAACGATCCATTTCTTCCTTATCATCCACCACCTGTACCTTATCGATCAGGTCCGCGGGCAGGTTACGGGTGGCCATCTTGGGGTCATCGCCAAAAAAGGATTTGCCATCCACCAGTATCCTGTTCACCCTGCGGCCATTCATGGTGATATTTCCCTCTCCATCCACTTCCACGCCCGGCAGCTTTCTCAGCAGATCTTCCACCAGCGCCGTAGGCAGGGTCTTAAAGGCAGCCGCATTAAACTCGATGGTATCCTTGCGCACAATAACCGGCGGACGTTCGGCCGTGATCACCACTTCCTCCAGCGATTCAGGGTCTTCGATCATAGGCAGGGTTCCCAAATCAAGGTTAGGATGATCGCTGTCCAGTTCAAACTCCTTTCTTATCGTGCGGTATCCGGCAAAACTGACGATCACTCTTGCTTTTACCTGGTGCGGAATATTAGGCACCCTGAAGGTCCCCTTAGGATCGCTCAAACGATAGGAAACGATAGAAGTATCAAAAGCATTAAAAACCGTAATGGTAGCGAGAGATAGCGGTTGATTAGAAGACGAGTCGACCAGCTTACCCGTTATAGCGCCCTTATCCTGCGCCATCGAAACCAGGCTTCCCAGGAATAAAAATATCAATAAAGCCAGTCTTTTCATAGACCATATCTTCAATATCATAAATCTAATCATTGCGCGGCGAAATGAAGCTTAATGTCTTCAAAGTACAGATTCGCCTGGTATTCCGCATTTTTTCCCATAAATTCACCATCCAGGATACATACAAAATCGTAATACCTTTTCTTCTCTGCCGCTATCACTTCCATGAGCCAATAGCTATCTTTTACCCGATGTGGCTCGCTGGCATACAGCTCAAACTGGTAGTCATTGTTTCGGCCGCGCGGTTTATATTTTAGCGTATCCGGCGTGAAAGATTCTTCACTAATTAAAACAATAGTATAAAGCGGAGGGCTGTTGGGGTGAGAGAAACGAACATCTTTTTTATTCACCGGTACAAATCCCGCAACCGAATACTTTTTTCGGTTAGGCTCAAATGACGAAAACAAAACAGCCCCATGTTGCCTGGCAATAGGAGCCAGTATTCTTTTCGGCGTTTTGGGAAGAAACGAGGCCTGGGGGATCGCCCTTGAACTTCCCCAATAAAATTCGCCTTCTATCTTCAGGGTATCATTCCTAAAATGAAGTTGGGGTTGTTCCAGCGTGGACGAAAACGAATTATAATCGGCATAGCGACTTTCTTTTATAGAGCTACAGGAAAAGATCGATCCTGATAGTAAAACAAAAAGGAGAAAATATAATTTCCATTTCATAAGCAAGGTTAGTCATTCATTTGTTATGCCCCATACGTATTCCGTACTAACATGAATATCTCCTGGGGTTATGCTCTTTAGATATCTGAATTCTCTTTATGATGCAAGTTTGATTGATTTCCATAAATTTATTTCTTAGAACATACTCCTTTTACTTTCCGAATGGCATATTATTTATTGTTGACCTTTTTGATATTATGGCATTATAAAGACCGCATAATCTCAGCCCTGCAAATAGTTACGAAGGGCATTACCACAAAATTCAGGTATCCATTTTTGGCATACCTGGCTTTGCTCCCGATCGGATTTGGTTTAGATTTAATTTGGTCCGGCCCACACGCCGTAATCGATCTGATCGGGCGGATTTTTAGATAGGTTTAGATCGGGTGAGATTTTCATTTTATTTCCAAAATGCAGTATTTTTGCTGCAAAACAGAAATAAAACACATGAATTTCCTGGAATTTAAGGAAAAGATGTTCCCGCTCGCCTGCTTTACAATTCACCAGGTATATGCCTGGAAGCCTAGCTTTGACAGGAACAATCTTACCCGCTGGCTAAAGAAGGGCTACCTCGTCCGGCTGCGGCAGGGGTATTTTGCGTTTCCGGAATACAAGGGAAAGAATGATTACACGCTTTATTTTGCCAATCGTATATATCGGCCTTCTTATATAAGTCTACATACAGCATTAGCTTTTTACGGAATAATACCCGAAGCTGTGGTACAAATCACCAGCGTAACATCGCTCAAAACAACTTCATTTGCCAATGATTTTGGAGAATACTCCTACCTGAATGTGAAAGAGCGGCTGATGTTCGGCTACGAATTAAAACCTGTAGCTGACCAACTCGCCATTCAGTTTGCATCTGCGGAAAAGGCGTTGCTCGATTTATTGTACCTGTACCCGTTTTATAAGACTATGCAGGACGTAGCGGCATTGCGGTTGGATGAGGATTTTCTGCATAATGATTTAAAAAAAGATCTGTTGCTGGAATACGCAACAGTATTCCAAAGCAAAGCGCTCGACCGCAGGGTAAAGCTGCTTTTAAAAACATACGGATTATGATAAGCATAGCGCAAATAAAAAATTATTTCCCTGCACAGATACGGGACAACGCTATTTTTTACAAGTACATGCTCAAAGAATATTTACAACTGCTGATACTGGATTACCTTTCGTCCACCCATTACGTGCAGAAAATCGTTTTTATCGGCGGCACGAACCTTCGCCTGGTGAAAGGAATTGATCGCTTTTCTGAAGACCTGGATTTTGATTGTAAAAACTTCTCTGAACAGGAATTCAAAGAAATGACAGATAGCATTATTCTATTCCTGGAACGTTCGGGCTGGCGGGTGAAAACGAGAGATAACAACAATCCAAAGCTCACCGCTTTCAGGACGAGCATTTATTTTCCCGAATTGTTGTTTGATATGGGATTGAGCGGGCATAAGGAAGAACGTTTCCTGGTGAAAGTGGAAAGCCAGGACCAGGGAATAACCTATGAACCTGTTATTGTAAACATAAGCGGCTGCGGGTTTTTCTTCCCGTTCCCTGTGTCCTCAGATGCTGTATTGTGCAGCATGAAGATCAACGCCATGTTAGCCCGATCCAAAGGACGTGATTTTTACGACCTGATGTTTTTGCTGGCCCAGACCAAGCCAGATTATGATTTTTTGACAAAATGCTGCGGCATCAGTAACCTGAAACAATTGAAGCACGCTACTCAGGAGCGGCTTACCACGATAGACCTTAAGGTAAAGCAAAGAGATTTTGAACACCTGCTTTTCAATAAAACGAATAGTGAGAAAGTATTGCGCTTTGGCAGTTTTATGAATGCTTTAAAAGAATAAATCGGCTTTTATTGAGAGGTCTTGTCAATCCATTCTGCCATGTATGCCAGCGCCTCGGGCGATATCGTTTCCTCGATTTGATGATACTCTGCTGGGAGACCTGTATCTGCATGTTGAAACAGATGGTTGAGATCCGGAAATACCCTCGTCGTCACATTCTTATTTCCCCCCTCTTTCAACGCCGTCTGTATCGCCGTAATATTCTTTTCCGCAGGAACCTGGAGATCCTTAGCGCCATTCAGCGCAAGAACCGGGCATTTTACTTTTTTCAAATCCTCTTCCGGGTTCTTTTTTAGGAAATATTGCATCCAGGGAGACATCAACTGCTCCACCTGCGCATTTGCCATATTCTCCTTTTGTTTTTCCGTTAGATTTTGAGGAAGATGGAGCATAAGCTCCCTGATGATTTCCTGTTTTGTGAAAGGATCTCTATTGGGCGACATAGCATATTCATAGATCCTCTTATTCAGCTCGCCTGCAGTTTTCAATTGCTCCTCTGTCATGCCTGAAGCTTTTCCGATCGCATTGGCTTGCATCAACAAAATATCGGCTCCGCTATATCCGGGCGCAGCCAGTAGTACGATAAAGCCAATGCTCTTGTCCTTCGCTGCGACCATAGGAGCAATTATGCCGCCGTCGCTATGGCCAATCAATCCGATCTTTCTGGTGTCAATCTCTTTTCTGCTCTTTAAAAATTGAACGGCCGCCTCCACATCAGTAGCAAAATCGGCTGAGGTCGCGCCCTGAAAATCTCCTCCTGATTTGGCCGTTCCCCTGTCGTCAAAACGAAGAACAGCTATACCTCTGCGGGTAAGATGATCTGCAATCACCAGGAAAGGCTTATGTTCCATTATGGTCTCATCCCTGTCCTGCGGACCACTTCCTGAGATCAAAACAACAGCAGGAAAGTTTTTCCCTTTTTCAGGAAACGTTAACGTCCCTGCCAGTTGAATTCTATTTGCTTTGTGATTTACAAATTCCACCTCTTCGCTTCTATACGGAAACGGCGGCTTCGGTTCCTGAGGACGGTTAACTTTATTATTTTGCATTTCAGTCCTGCGAAGAACGAGGGGAAATAGCTGCCCGTTTTGTTTAAAGTTCCCCTGCACCGAATCAGACGCTACAGTCCCATCGTACACGATAGCGCCATTAGCCACTTCCATATGCAGGTCGGGAGCATTAAAACCAATCTTTGAAACCGGGATGCCGAAAGCATGCTGATCAGGACTATCCATCTTTCCGGTTTGCATACCTGCAGAGTCCTTTAGATGAAATACAATAGTCAGGTACCCGGTCGGCAAGTCCAGCTTCCCGGTCCATGTACCCGAAATATTTTGGGCATCTGTAAAATTAAACACAGACAAAAAACAAACCAGCAATAAAATTGATCTTTTCATGTAAAAGAGTTTGGTCGGATATGGGCATCAACTGGGGTTAAGGATCGCATGTTGCGCGTCTCTGCTTTAATACTCGTTTAAGAGTCGCGAACTTAGAATTCTATGCACCTTACCTCTTTCGCCTATAATGCAGTTGAGTTAGTCCCGTATCGAATGTTTTTGTATTCAAAAGTTCAAGTTGTTGTTCGGGTCTTCCGTCCTTGAAAAGCCTCTTCCCGTCGCCAACCAAAATCGCTATGACGGAAATAATGAATTCGTCAACTAGGTCATTCTTTAGTAGTTCATTTATTATTTCCGAACCGCCGTCGCAATAGATGCCTTTTCCATTTTCAGATCTTAATCGTTGAACCAACTCAGCTAAGTTTCCAGTATAAAAAATTGTTCTACCTGAGTTCGGTCTCTGAGTTCTTGTTATGACATAAACATCTCTTTGTCCGTTATCGTAATGAGAGGAGCCGATCTCATTGAGCACATGGTCATAGGTTTTTCTCCCAATGATCAGCGTGTCTATTGTATCTGTGAATTCCGCATAACCATAATCTTCGCCTTCTTTTTCCACTAATTTCAAAAAACTAAGATCGTCATTCGGCTGGGCAATATAGCCGTCCAAACTCATTGCTATAAAAACTGATAATTTTCGCATTGGATATTTATTTTAATATGCTCTTTGACGCCTCGCTTTATCAAATCACTTATAATCTTTTCAAAATGAAGGGCCAAACATATGTAAATAACATAAAGGTAGCATCGCCAATGTAGATAAATTAACCATATTCCCTTGTAGTGGAATTCCGATCCTTCAACCCCTGATCAATTTACAAATAATGCTTATTCTATTGAAAAATTTAAGAAATGGTTAAACGCTGCCAGATTAAAGGTTTCTCAATTGTAATAGAATTTAAATGCCCTAACGCCTGCTTATACTTACTAAATCCAGGCTGCAATATTTAAAACAGCCCGCCATCGGTTGATGAACGGGCTGTTTGCCTTTCCGGCTCCCTTAGCTTTCAACAGTCACCTGGCTCACGGCTGTGGCCACGCTTCCAGCTACCGCTACATAACCAGCTATGGTTGTTACGATAGCAGGCAGCGATACAGGCGCCGTCAGTATGACGCCGCTTATTGTAGCCAGCGCTAATCCTATGGTTCGCAACAGTCGGAAAAACTTTGGCGTGGGCGATGCTGCACGCTCCAGGACAGACATCTGGTCTATCTTTTTCTGATTGGTCTTCATAACTTCATTGATTAAATTGTTTTACAATATTATTTCCAGCGAATCCTCATTCAGCGGCAGGTCAAAAGCCGTAGCTTTTATGCCAGCTCCGCTAAATTGATCCAGTATTGAGGTTGCCGTATAAGCCCAATCCAAACCGGTGGGCAGCATAACGGCATTGCCCTCTTCGAGAAGATCTCCGGCGGCTGTGCGAAGGGATACCTTCACGCCGGTTACCTTAAAATCGTCTGTCGCCCGCACTACGATCCTGTTGCCAGGCAACCCGGCATAGCCGGAGGCATCGATCGAGTGCACAACAGGCGCTTTTATAGCATCCCTGAGCGCCAGATTATATGCAGTCTGGTCGCCTGTCGTCGCGTCGGCATATATTTTCTTGTTCTCAGGATCGGCCATAACTGCTTTCGCATATATGCTCCCAACCTTGAAGCGTTCGCGGGCCTGCAACTGGCCCTCCGTTGGGGGGATACTGCTTGGACCGCGGCGTTTGCTGACGATGACTTTGCCAGACCTGCGTCTCGAAAAGGTCATATTCCCACCTACCGTTCCTCTGAAACCTTCGGTGAATAGATTATCTGAATTCTTTGCCATGAGATTTGTTTTTGTTTAAAAACTACCGATAGCGCTTGTTCTGCCTGATATCAGCGCTTCATTTACCCGGCATCACTCAGAAGCCTATCGACGTTTTTATAATTAAAAAATGGTTTTCTTTCATCGATCATTCTTCGGGTGGAGCGAGGGCGTCTCTCCTCTTCTCCGGACGCAGCCCCTTGTAATGATCGACCATGCAAGAATACGCATACCCATGCCTCCGCTTTAAAAAATTGAGCGAACGACAAAAATCCGGGTGTGAACGACCATTATGAGGTTGTGAACGACAATTTCCGTGAGCGGGAATATTGCTATTTTAAAAAACAAAAATGGTCCAGGAGGCGATCCCGGTAGCTGCGGCCAACGGGCAACCAGGCATTGTTACTCATACAAACGCGAGTCTTATTAAGGTTAAACTTTTTTACATGGCAGATGGAAATAAGATACTGGCGATGGATCCGGCAGAATAGGTCGGCGGGCAGGCGGCGGGCCGCCATATCAAGACTTAGCGGCAACAGGCAAAAAGAAGGGAGAGGCTGGCAATATAGACGTAGGTACTGGTTAGCCGATTCCATATAGTATATGTCTTCCGCAAACACCACCCGGATCTCCTCTTCCTGCAGGATACATATCCGGGAATATTCCAGGCGATAGCCGATGGATGATTGGACAGGAGACAATACATGAAGGGTTTAAGGCCACAAATTAAGCCTCTGGCCATGCCGAAGGCATTAACAGTTGTTAATAAACGCGCTTTGAACGTGCTCCCACAAACGAAATAAAAAAAGCGACTGGCAGCATAAATTTTTGATACAAAAACGGTTTTTTGCACAATAATTCAATAAATTACTCATCAATTAAAGTTCCCGCCCTTTTAAACCATTCCTCAGATGTTTTTATTGTGAGATATTTCTATGAGAGATCAATAGCAGGCTGATTCCCGTGGCCGAATGAATATCTGCAATGCATAAAAGGGATTATCGACCTGCGCGTTTTTTTACGGCTATCTCGACCTGATAGGCGATTGTCGAATCTTGTTTGAGCCGTTTTAATGCCGTATACAAATATCCTGGAGTGATGAGCGTAAAAATACCGAGGCGCACCTTTTCAGTCTTTAATGGATTGCTGCGAACGGCCGTGTTGTAGATATCGATAGCGAAATCCGTGCAGTTGTGGTTTTGCAAATCATATTCTTTCGTGGCCGGGTTTGACCCGACAAAAGCAAGTGTGCGGATCAGGTCTTCCCTGGTAATTTTTCTTTTGATCGACGCGTTGTATTCGTGCCCTTCGTTATCGACCAGGATTGCCGGAACAGACTGCTGCGCCACCACCGCCTCCCAGGGGTATTGGGGGTAAAGGCCGAAGGTTCGCCGCAGGGTATCGCCGTTGGCGCAACTTGAGAGCTGGACAAAGCTATGCCCTGCATAAGGCTTAGATGGATCAATCAATTGAAATTCATCGTTATCGATAGGGATATCCGTAAATAGTTCAATGAAGTATTCGCTATCGGCAGTTATTGACCCGGTAAGCGCCTGCAAGAAATCGTCCGACCGAATAATGCGTATACTTTGTTCAGCGTGACCGGCGGATTCGGGATCAAAAACCAGCCAGCGGTTGGCTTTCTCCCGCAATCTTATAACAGCAGTATCGGTAATCATTTCGGAAATATCATATTTCGTTTTGATATAAGGATCGGGGAAGAGGAGGGAGATGATATTCAAAGCGCCAGGAGGTTGCAACATACCGGAATAGGTAACCGAATAGTCTTTGTCAACGGAAGAAGATCGCTTCCATTTGTGATCTACCGAAAAAAATTCATGATCAATGATAAACCGACCGATCTGATCCCTACAGATGAATAAGACGGCAGACAACGCAATGATCAGAAAACGGAGCATATATCAATCATTTGGTATGTTAATATATTTCATTTATAGCTGAAAAACATTAACAGGTATCAATAAATTACTGGCCGCAGGTTAAAAAGGTTTCCGGAAATTGGCATAACTATTCATTGCAGGGAAGTCAATCCGTGATAAACAACCGAAAACAAAATTTGACAATAAGGTCGATGGTAATCGATAAGCGGCGGAAGAGAAATATGCGATACCTGTTTTATCAGCGTCAATTGTTATTCATGGAACAGATCATTTCGCTATTGAATGGTATCTATCCTCTTGAGCAGGAGAACGTAGACTATCTATGCAATATCCTGGAAAACAGAAAGACCCCGCGAAAAACCCTGTTACTGAAGCGGGGACAGGTATGCAGGCACGTATACTTTATCAAAAAGGGGTTGATCCGGGCCTATTATCTCAGGGGCAATAATGAGGTCTGCACCTGGTTCATGAAGGAAGGCGATGTTGTTCTTTCCGTAGGCAGCTTTTATACGCAGCAGCCAAGCAGGGAAACCATAGAGACGCTGGAAGAAACGGAACTGTATTATATAAGCAATACCGAATTGCAGCAGATGTACCAGTTATTCCCGGGGTTCAATTTTATCGGGAGGGTGTTAACGGAGAAGTACTATTTACAGGCGGAAGAGCGGCAGATCGCGCTTCAGCTACCCTGGGCCAGGCAGCGATATGCCTATTTCATGGAGCATCACAGCGAGTTGGTAAGGCGGGTTCCGGGTAAATATATTGCCTCTTATCTGGGCACCACCCAGGAAAACCTGAGCAGGACAAGAAGCAAGAGACAATAGATCACAAACAACAGATCATAATCGGGGTTATGAACTTATTGCAAGAACCGGCGCCCAGACCGAGGAACTGGATATTAGAATCGATGCTGATAACCTGTTTTTGGTGCTTACCATTAGGGATAACAGCTTTTGTTTTCGCGATCCGGGGCAGGCAGAAATGGAAGGCCGGAGATCTTGCGGACGCGATCAGGGATATCGCAAAGGCGAAGCGTTATACCATTCTTGGTTTCTGGATAGGGATTGCATGGATGGCCGTTATAATGATCATATTGTTACTGATGGCCAGGATATGAAACCTTATTTTATCACCTAAATTATTTCCTATGGCTTATACTACCTGGATCACGCACTGGATCACTTTATTGATATTATTGCACTTGTATTTTTTCTTCGTGGTATGGGTACTGTATAGAAAGAAGACCGCCGGACGGAAGAAAAAGAGGGACGAGCCGGAGGCTCTCTCCAAAAAACGTTAGCTCTCTTATCCGCAACAATGATGAAAAGTACTGTTACAATATTGAATCATTAGTATCCCGTTTAAACTAAAGATTTTCAATTAATTTATATAAAGTTCTTTGCCACTCCGATGGCTTTGCTTTTTAAGAAACTGATTTATTGGCGTTTTACTGAGTAATATTTTAGAATTTGCAGGACCTCATAAACGCTATGTTTTGTTTTCAGTTGTTGTCTTATAATGGCAACAAGAGCGTATATAAATCTTTATGAAATCATAAGCGGCCAGAGAAACTTTCTTTGAATGCTTCAAGAGCCAACTATTAACAAAAAGTCAGGCCTAAGTCGAGCAGCGGATCGGTTGGAAGTAATTTGCTTTAATTAGTAATGACGAGCCGAAATCGCAAAAAAATGCCCTACCAGAAGCAGGGCTTAGATAATCTTCGGCTTATAGCCTTATTGTGATTTGCGATACCAAAGATATAACTTATATTCAAATCACAACATATACTGAAAATAGAACAGGTTTATGAACAAAGCTAGGTATCGGTTTTGGAAGCCGATACCGATAAAGAGGACGCCTCAATATTTATTTAGCTCTTTTGTTAAAATTAGTATATTTACATTTTATTCAGTATATGACCCCTCATATTAATTTTTAATTATATTATAATATATTGATAATGAACAAAACACTAGGTCTTGATTTGGGTACAAATTCTATTGGATGGGCGTTGCGCAATCCGGATTTAAAGTCGAATCAAATAGAAAAGTTTGGCGTAGTGACCTTCAATAAGGGCGTTGGGGTAGGAAAAACCGGAGAATACTCCTATGCTGCCGAACGCACTAAAAAGCGCTCAATTAGGCGCCTGTACCAATCTAGAAAATATAGACTTTGGGCGACTCTTGAAGATTTGATAAATGAAGGATATTGTCCACTCAGCATAGAAGATCTGAATAAATGGCGGCATTACAATAAAGAAGAAGCTGCTAAAAATAATAATAGTGGCAGGATATATCCCATCAACAATTTAGCATTTGATGCATGGATTAAACTGGATTTCAATAATGACGGAAAACCTGACTACACTAGCCCATATCAGTTAAGAAAGGAATTAATAGAAAAAAAATTAGAATTTACTAACGAAATCGATCGCTTCAAACTGGGTAGGGCATTATATCATATAGCGCAACGTAGGGGGTTTAAAAGCAGCCGTAAAGGGTCGGATGATTTAAGAGTAAAAGAAGACAGCGATGATGATGAGGTAGTAGATCTGCAATATTCTGAAAGAAAGAGGAACAAAATAATTACGGATCTTTTTGATAAATATCCTCAAGCAAAAACTATTGGTTCACTTTTCGCGATATTGGAAAATGCCAACATCAGAATTCGCGAAAACGTTGCTCAATATGCTATCAGAGAAAACTATAAAGATGAAATCAAAAATGTCTTCCAATTCCAGGGGTTAGGTTTTGAGCATCCTTTATATACCAAATTAGTAGAGACTGGTAAAAACAAAAACGATGGAAGCATTTTTTATAAACGTCCTCTTCGTTCACAAAAAGGATTGGTTGGTAAATGTACTTTAGAACCCCAAAAATACAGGATTCCAATTAGTCATCCATCTTTTGAGGCATTTAGAGCATGGTCCTTTTTGAACAATATAAAATACAAGCCATTTAATGAAAAAGATGCTCATTGGCAATCTTTACCTCTGAATCTAAAGCAAAACATTTATCACGATAAATTTTTCAGAAAATCAAAGAGTTATTTTCCATTCTCTGAAATTGCTGATTTCATAAAAGCAAAGGGCAACAATTGGGAGTTGAATTATAAACTCAAAACTACTGTATCTGGGTGTCCCATATCAGCGCGATTAAAAGACATATTTGGAGAAGACTATTTACAAATAAGAATAGCAAAAAAGAAGGCACCCAAATCAGAAAAGGCATACTATGATATTGATGACATTTGGCATGTGTTATTCAGCTATGAAGACCAAGAGTTTGTGTCTGAATTTGCAGAGCAAAAATTAAATCTAAGTACCGAAAAAGTAAAGCAATTTGTTATTGCATGGAATACACTACCTGTGGGTTATGGAATGTTAAGTCTTCATGCTATCAACAAAATAAACAAATTTCTAGAAAAGGGTCTTCCTTATACAGAAGCGGTTTTGCTGGCTAATATTCCAAAAATTATTGGCGTGAAATTATGGGCCGCCAATGAAGAAATTTTTTTAAGCTCTATAAGTGGCCTCATAAATGAAAACAGACAGCAAAAAGCGATATTGAATGTTGTAAATAGTCTTGTTTCCAAACACAAAAACCTAGAGGCAAATGAAAAGTTCGGTTATAAAGACAGCAACTACAATCTCGTTGATTCTGACATGAAAGATATATCCCTTGCCGTACAAGAACAATTCGGCATAAAAAGATGGGAACAAAAGTCAAAAGACGAAAAGCAAGAAATCTATTCATCTGTTAGAGACTGCTATCAGGCCTATTTTATCACATCTGGTTTAACTAGAAGGAACATTAATGGTGAACGTCATTTTATCATTCAATCGTCCAATAAACGTTATTACAAAACTGATTCGGGCTATTTCCGTTTGCCAAGACTAATTGATACGATGGGAGAATTTTTACAAGTGAATTTCAACGTACCCGAAAAATTGCTTCAAAAAATTTATCATCCCTCTGAAATCAATATTTACCCTCCAGCCCAACCTGATAATAATGGTATTCTGAAATTAAGTAGTCCGAAAACAGGCTCTTTCAAAAACCCAATGGCAATGCGCGCTCTGCACGAACTGCGTAAGCTGATTAACCATATGATTGAAACCAGTCAAATTGATAATGACACGCGAATAGTAGTAGAGGTTGCCAGAGAGCTTAATGATGCGAATAGGCGTTGGGCTATCGAAACCTGGCAGAGACATCGTGAAGCCGAAAATCAGGAATTTGAATATGCCATTAATCAGGTCATAGCAAAGGTATCTAATGTTAAGACGGATTATACCAGTGAGAACGATATCGATAAAATGCGACTATGGTACGAGCAAAATGATGAAGAAACGCTACCTCCGATTGCGGAAGAAAAAAAAGAGATTAAAGGGATAAAATGGTCTGAAAATATAAAAAATTCTTATAGGCAAATTCTCACTCAAAAATCTTTGATTGACAAGTACAGACTTTGGCAAGAGCAGGAATGCCAATGTATTTATACGGGTAGAGTTATTAATATCACTAATTTATTTGATGGTAATATAATAGATTTTGAACATACCATACCAAGAAGCAAGTCCTTTGATAACTCATTGTCGAACCTCACTGTGTGCTACTCCGATTATAATCGAAGTATAAAAAAAAATCAATTGCCTACACAATTAGCCAATTACAGCGAGGATTTTGGAGAATATTCTGCGATATTACCAAGACTTAAAAAATGGCAGGAAAGGGTTGAGCGTATAAAACAGCAAATTGATTTTTGGAAAACAAAATCAAAAAAAGCAGCCGACAAAAGTTGGAAAGACGATGCCATCCGCCAACGCCATTTGTGGCAAATGGAATTGGATTATTGGCAAAATAAATTAGACCGTTTTACTATTACCGAAATCACAAGTGGATTTAAAAACAGTCAAAAAGTAGATACACAGCTAATTTCAAAATATGCCTTTCATTATTTGAAAACCTATTTTGACAAAGTTGATGTGCAAAAAGGAAGTATCACGGCAGAGTTTAGAAAAATTTACGGTTTGCAAGCCTTTGATGAAAAGAAAGACCGAAGCAAACATTCGCACCATGCCAAAGATGCAGCAGTATTAACACTTATTCCCGTAGCCGCCAAACGCGATGCTATTCTTGAAAAATATTACGAAGCGAAAGAAAACAAAACAACTTTTAATGCAGAGCCACCTTTCAAAGGTTTCAAACGAGAATTTGTTTTCGGCATTGACGATAATGTTTTAATAAACAACATTTCCAACAACCAAGCCCTCACGCCTGCCAAACGTAAAGTGCGCAAGCGTGGGAAAGAGGTTTTTATTGAGAAAGCAGATGGATCAAAAGTCAATAAAATAGCAACCGGCGATGCGATTAGAGGTGAATTGCACGGAGACACTTTTTATGGAGCAATAAAACCTGCAAAAAAAGGTGATAAAGGTAATTTATTGAAAGATGAAAAAGGCAAATTCATTCAAGAAGAAAAAGTGAAATATGTAGTTCGTGTTCCGTTTCAATACAAGAAAGACGCTAACACAAAGGGTATTAAAGAAATAAGCCAAATTGTTGATGAAGGGATTAAAAGGCAAATCCAAAAAATTATGGATACCAAAAAATGTTCTTTTAAAGACGTTTTCAATAATGATATTTATTTATTGGATAAGACCGGAAAACCACACGGAAATAGAATTCGTCATATTCGTGTGTGGGCAAGTGTTTCCGAACCATTGAAGATTAAGAAACAAACCAATCTTTCTGACAAAGAATATAAGCAACATTATTGGGCAGGAAATGCTACTAATAGCTATTTTGCCTTATACCAAGGAGAGGGCAAAAAATATTTTGAATTTAGAAATCTATTCGACACGGCAAAATCTTTAGCATTTAGTACATTGAGGTACCCAACAGAATTATTTGAACCAGCAATAACCATTTCCAAAGGAAAGAAATCAACTCAAATACCGCTTTTTTATATTTTAGAGAACGGGGCTAAAGTTATCTTTAAGAAAGAAATGGAAGAAGATTTGAAAGTACTATCGAGAAGCGAACTATTGAAGAGGCTATACGTATATACAAATTTTGAAAAGAATGGAAATTCCGCTCGCTTAAACTTTAAGTATCACTTAGAAGCAAGAAATAAAATTAGTGAGGCTTATGTAGAATCAGAAATTGACTTTGAAAATCCGAAACCGACCTTACGATTTGGGTTTGCTAAATATGATTTTTTAGTTGAGGGTTATGACTTTACCGTTGAAATGGACGGGACATTAAAATGGAAATGAATAATCTGTCTATTTTCATATAGCTTATTTCCTGGGTCAAATTATTAAGTAATCCAATCCGGGCTCAATCAATGTCCAGATAGATTAATACTAAACGGATCATTAATTCGTTTTACAAATGGCAAGCCCTAATTATCTATGATAAAGCGAACTCTTTATTTCGGCAATCCTGCTTACCTTAAAACGCGGAACGAGCAGCTTGTAATAGAGATGCATGACAGCGGAGAAACTAAAACTATTCCTATAGAAGACATTGGACTTTTGATACTGGATCACCAACAAATCACGATTACACATTCCCTAATTGCGAACCTCCTCGAAAGAAATGTAGCATTAATTACTTGTAATAATGCACACCACCCCACCGGTCTTATGCTGAACCTTGATGGGCATTCACTCCAGAGCCAGAAATTCAAGGCGCAGCTTGATGCTACGATTCCCCTCAAAAAGCAATTATGGCAGCAGACCGTGGTGTGCAAGATCAGTAACCAATCGGCGTTGCTTCGGAAAAATAACAAAAAATATCAGTTGCTTGACAATTATGCTAAAGAGGTGAAGAGCGGTGACAGTGAGAATCATGAAGCGAGAGCTGCCGCTCACTATTGGAAAAATGTATTTCCTGATTTTGTGCAATTTCGCAGGGATAGATATGGATTACCACCAAACAATTTTTTGAATTACGGATACGCGATTCTAAGAGCTTTGGTAGCAAGAAGTCTAGTGGGGTCAGGCTTATTGCCAACATTGGGCATCCATCACCAGAACCAATACAATGCTTATTGCCTAGCTGATGATATTATGGAGCCTTACCGACCTTTTGTTGATATGGTGGTTTGTGATATGATCAATGTAGATGAGCCGACGTTTGAAATTAGTGTAGCTGCAAAACGACAATTACTGAGCTTGCCGGCGATGGATGTTTATGTCGAAAATCAGAAGAGTCCGTTAATGAATGCCGTACAGAGAACCACTGCATCATTGGCTAAATGCTTCGAAGGAAAAGCAAGAAAGATAATTTTCCCCCTTTTGCAATATAAAGCCAATGTATGATCGACTTAATGCTTACCGGATCATGTGGGTGCTAGTACATTTTGATCTACCTACCGACACCAAAAGAGATCGGAAAAGTTATTCACTGTTCCGAAAAAGGATCATGGCAAACGGATTTTCAATGTTTCAATTCAGTATGTATATACGTCATTGCAGCAGCCGGGAAAATGCAGATGTTCACATAAAAAGGGTAAAGGGTATTCTACCTCCGAAGGGGCACGTTGGAATAATGTGCATTACTGACAAACAATTCGGAATGATGGAGATTTTCCGAGGCCGAGAACCTGTGGACCCGCCTGAAACTTCTCAGCAGCTAGAACTTTTCTGAAAAAACTGCCCTGTAGAAATGAAAAAATGGGTTTTTGAACCCATTTTTTCATTGTAGATCTAGCTTAAGTAAAACAAAATCAGCACCTTGCCCATTTCGAGATGTGAAAGAGCTAAGCTAC
>DEHV01000074.1 GCA_002352105.1 Chitinophagaceae bacterium UBA2791
AAATAAATGTTCTGCGGGATGAATCGCTCAAAACAATGAAATAAATCAGTTAACAATCTTGTTTATAACGGGTATTTGCGATCGCTTATCAGTTTTGCGGCGATCCTTCTTTTGGCTCCCTTGCTATTAAATGAAGGAGACTTGGTAAAGCGTTTAATGCCTAACAGCATGATCCGTTGCTCATCGCCCGAAGCAAAGGCATTGATGGCGTCCTTACCGTGTTTATGAATGCTGTCAGCAGCATCATACAGATAGGTCTGCATGATATCGATCTCAAACCTGCAGGCTTCTTCCCCTTTCTGCTCCACCAGCTTAAGCGTCCTCAGCAAAGCCGATTCGGCAACAAAAGTTTCAATGGCCATATCAGCGACATGCATCAGGATCTCCTGTTCGGACTCCAGCTTGGCCATCAACTTCTGAACGGCAGCGCCCGCGGTCATCAAAATGGCTTTTTTGAAATTCAGGATGGCTTTTTTCTCCTGTGCAAACAGGCCCTCTTCCTCCGCGCCGAAATCAGGAATGCTCATGAGCTCCTTGGATACGGCGGCTGCGGGCCCCATCAGATCCAACCTGCCCTTCATTGCCCTTTTAAGCACCATGTCTACCGTCAACAGGCGGTTGATCTCGTTGGTGCCTTCAAAGATGCGGTTGATACGGCTGTCGCGGTAGGCGCGGGAAATATTGTATTCATCGCTGAAGCCATTGCCTCCGTGGATCTGCACGCCCTCGTCCACGATAAAATCAAGGACCTCGCTTCCATATACTTTAAGGATGGCGCATTCAATAGCATATTCTTCCGCGCCGGCCAGGAGCGCCTCGTTAAAGGGCTTTCCTTCGCTGAGCAATTCGCGCTCCTTTTGATCTATCCACATGGCAGTGCGGTAAAGCGCGCTCTCGCACGTCCATAACCGAATAGCCATCTGGGCGATCTTATCCTGGATCGCGCCAAAATTGGCAATGGGCGTTTGAAACTGTTCTCTCGTTAACGCATATTCGATGGATTGCGTTGCGGCCCTTTTTGCGGCGCCTAAGGCCGCTGCGCATAATTTCAACCGGCCGATATTCAAGATGTTGAAAGCAATGATATGTCCCTTTCCTTTTTCTCCCAGCAGGTTTTCCGCCGGTACTTTACAGTCCTGGAAATACAACTGAACGGTGGAAGATCCCTTGATGCCCATTTTATGCTCTTCGGGGCCCTGGGTAAATCCTTCCGATCCTCTTTCCACGATAAAGGCCGAGAAATCCTTTCCATCTATCTTGGCAAACACCGTATAGATATCGGCAAATCCGCCATTGGTGATCCAGCATTTCTGACCGTTGAGCAGGTAGTATTTCCCATCGCTGCTGAGCGTGGCGGTAGTCTTGGCGCCAAGCGCGTCGCTGCCGCTACCCGGCTCCGTTAGTCCGTAAGCGCCCTTCCACTCCCCGCTGGTAAGCTTGGGAATATATTTCTGTTTCTGTTCTTCTGTCCCGAAATACAAGATGGGCAGGGTGCCGATACCGGTATGCGCGGCTACGGCCACTGAAAAGGAAAAGCCTCCTCCCAGTCCTTCATTGACAAGAGTAGAGGTAATAAAATCCTTTCCCAATCCGCCAAAGGCTTCGGGAATAGAAACGCCCAGAAGACCTTGTTCGCCGGCCTTATCCAGGAGGGATGGCATCAGTCCTTTTTCCAGCTTATCGATCCGGTCGATATTAGGCAACACTTCTGCATCGAGGAAGGAAGAACACATATCCCTGACCATTTTTTGCTCCTCATTGTATTCTTCCGGGATAAAGGTCTCGGAGGGAAGGCTTTCCCGGATCAGCCATTCGGCTCCCTTGATGGCTTTTGCTAACGTGCTCATAAATTCAGTTTTACAGGTAAACAATGGCGTTCCATGAATATATTAAATGAGTTCGTTAAGATTATCGTATACTTTCTGTAAAATATCCTTACATAAGTTAACGTTTTCGGGCGATATTCCGTTCAGGGCTTCATTAAGGGTTTCTTCCGCCTGCTGCATGGTTTGCTCTTCCAGCTTGTGCCCCTGCCTGGTCAAAAAAACAAGTTTGATGCGACGATCGGTTTCGGAAGGAACCCGTTTCACCAATGCCAGTTTTTCCAGGTTGTCCACCAGCCTGGTGATGCTCGGCTTGTCCCGGAAAGTAACCTTCCCCAATTCCTGCTGGCTTCTTCCGTCCCGTTTCCAAAGCTGATAAAGAACGCTCCACTGCTCAATCGTGATGTTCAGGTCAGCGCTATTGAATTTCTTCTGCAGCCTCCTGGCGATGGCAATCGAAGCCTTACCCGTGATAAAGCTGTATAACTCCCCCTTTCTGAATTGGTTGTTTGGCATATAGTTGTTTATACAACTATTCAAACTTAATAATATTTATCTTTCTTTTCAAATGTTTTGTCTTTTATTTATGAAGGTTTGTAAAAAACTCTCTTGGCAGTCCTGGTATTCATATTATTTATTTTCCTGATCATCTACGGGATCCTGATCTCGTTTTACCACCGGGCGTGGAACCGGCTCCCGCTGTTTGTTCCGGCGGAAACAGGCGGGGAGGACAAAGTATTTGTATCGGTGATCATAGCCGTTCGAAATGAGGCGTCGCATATCCGGCCATTGATCGGCTCGCTTGGTCAGCAACAATACCCGCGAGACCTGTTTGAAGTGATCATCGTCGATGATCATTCCGAAGACGATACCTGGCGGCTGCTTCAGGAGGCGTCGGATAACGAGATGCATCTCGTTGTCCTGAAAAATAACGGGCAATCCAAGAAGAAAGCCATAGAAGCGGGAATTCATTCGGCCAGGGGAACGCTTATCGTCGCCACAGATGCCGATTGCCGTTTTTCCCCGCTCTGGATCCGCACGATCGTTTCCTTTTACCTGCTTAACGACGCGCGGTTTATTGCGGCCCCGGTAGCCATGACTGGCGCCAGGAACCTGGCAGGCGTTTTTCAAACCCTCGACTTCCTCTGTTTGCAGGGCATTACCGCCGCGGCCGTACACAAGCGTTTTCATATGATGAGCAACGGGGCCAATCTCGCTTATGAAAAAAAGGCTTTTCTTGAAGTGAACGGTTTCGAGGGTATCGACAAGATCCCTACGGGCGATGATATGCTGCTCATGCATAAGATCTATTCCCGTTACCCGGATAAGGTATTCTATCTTAAAAGCCAGGATGCTATCGTGACCACGGATCCCGAAAAAACATGGAGAGCTTTTTTCGAGCAACGCATCCGGTGGGCAAGCAAGGCTGTTTACTACCAGGACAAGCGGATATTCTATGTTTTGCTACTGGTCTACCTGCTGAATGCGGGATTGGGCGTGATGGCGATCGCCTGTATATGGAACGCGAGCTGGCTATTTCTGCTGATCTTATTGCTCCTGGCCAAAACCATTATTGAATATCCCTTTGTCCATTCCATCGCCGCGTTCTTCCAACAGCAAAGGCTGATGAAATTTTTTGCAGTATTGCAGCCATTGCATATCCTGTACATCATTATTTCGGGATGGCTGGGGAAATTCGGATCTTATACCTGGAAAAACAGAAAACTGAAATGAGCCTCCCGCAGCGCAATACCTGGCGCAGGCTGATGCGCAATGCCGGCGCCGTTTTCGGAATGGTCGTTATCGCGCTTTCGGTTCTGACGGGCATCTTTGCCTATTTCATCAGTCCCGACAAATCGCCCAACGCCAATAGGATGATCCTGGAGATCGGCGGTAAAAAACCGGGCTTTACGCAACTATTCCTGAAGACGCCCAAAGAAGAGACAAGCGCAGAAGGAAATCCTTCTTTTTTTCATCAATTGTTATACGGAAAAAAAGACGCATATCAATACCTGCCTATTGTTCAGTACAGGGTTGAAAAAGATTCGTTGATCGTTGAGCAATACATCGACGAAGGCGTCTCGGAAACAATGGTTTTCCGTCTGCGGCAAACGGCCGCCGGCCAGTCCGCCAACCCTTCGGCGGCACAGGCAGATGCTCAACAGACAGAACCTTTGGCCGCGCAGGAAGCTAATTTTCCCCGCGCGCGCGCGAACGCTTATCCCCCCGATTCCCTGGCTGTTCAGAAAGATTTGTGGGAGAATGCTCGTTCTGCTAACGCTTTAGCCGATCCGAAAGATACGCAGGCGGTCAACCCTTCGGCCTCCCAAACGATAGATGATCAGCCGTTCAAGCCCTTGATCGATAAAGAAGCGATTGCCCCCTTTGAAGTGGAGCAGATAA
>DEHV01000069.1:0-5960 GCA_002352105.1 Chitinophagaceae bacterium UBA2791
CCGGCATCATGCGCTTTCTTCACATAAGGATACATTTGCTCTTCATCCATCACCACGATGCCGTAGTCGTCGGGGCGACCGGCATAGGGCTGAGACAGTCTTGCCGTTCTTTCAGAAATGGATCCGTCGCAGGTGATCTTCATGCCGCCCAGTTTTACCCAATCATCTCCCATGCCTGTTTTAAGGCCTTCGTCCATCATTCTATCCAGATACATATAGTCCTGCATACAATAGACGCGCAAACGCAAATCGCCCGACGCATAGGCGTCTTTATACGCCTGTAGGTCATCCGGCGTGCCCTGGGCATCTGTAACCGAAGTAATACCGGATTTTGCCATCATCTGCGAGATGAGCTTTACTCCTTCCGCTCTTTCTTCCCTTGAAAAATCATGCTTAACCAGCGCGTCAAAAATATCGCTGGCAGCCTCTTTTGCGCAGCCCGTCAACCTGCCTTCCGAATCTTTCTCAAATTCTCCACCCTGCGGATTGGGAGTAGACGCATCTATATTCGCAACCTTAAAAGCCAGTGAATTGCAGTAGTTGGTATGACCGCCGCGATGCCTGATTTTCACGGGGTGTTCCGGCGCGGCTTCATCCAGGTCAGATATATTTATCTTCCGCCCCTCTGATGTTTTGGTGTCGTCGTACTTAAATCCTTCTACCCATTCTCCTTTTGGCGTGATCGCCGCTCTTTGGCGAATGGCTTCCTTGATCTCTTCTATTGATCTCAGATCGCAGTCCACCATCTTCAAATGCCTCAGACCCGAGCTGGCAGGATGAGTATGCGCATCGATAAATCCCGGCAGGACCGTCTTATTGCCAAGATCGATCTTTTGCGTGCGCCCCGTCGCCATGTCCAATATCTCTTCATTAGCGCCCAGCGCCATTATCTTCCCTTCCCTGATAGCCAGCGCCTGCGCTTTTGGCGCTTTAGGGTTGACCGTAAAAATATCTCCATTGTATAAAATGATATCGGGTTCGGTTTTCCCACAGGCTAAAAAAGGAATTGCCGAAGCGGCAGCCATGCCAATAAATGTTCTTCTTGAATGTTTGCGATGGTAGAAGCTGGTCATAATAACATTTTGTGCTTAAAGATATATTTCTTTACGGAAATGACCCTGCCCTGCCAATACCCTTTCTCCGAACGCCGTCAATAATTTTATTCAGGAAGCGGTTTTTTTCGGACCGGACAGACTCGCTTTTAACTGCGCCATAAGGTCCTTGGTAGAAGAATGAACGATCTCCATCTTTTTGAATGGCGCTTTCTGGCCCTTTGATTTGGCTTTGATGATCTTGAGCAGTTTATCAGAATAATCGTCCTTGTACTTGCTGATATTAAAGGGGCCCGAAAGTTGTTTGATCAGATCTACAGCCATCTTGAGTTCGGCCGGTTTACTTTTAACGGTCGGGATCTTAAGCGTATCGGGCGACCGGAGCTCCTGGTAAAAACGAATGCGGTTTAAGATCAATGCCTTATCCTGCGCTTTTATGATGCACAGGTGTTCCTTATTGTGCATTACAAACTGCCCGACCCCCGCTTTTTTTGATTTTGCCAATGCATCCCTCAAAAGCACATAGGCGCGATCTCCGGTCTTATCGGGCTCCAGGAAATAAGGCGCTTCAAAATAAGCGCTATCGATATCGTCCTCGTCAACAAACTGATTGATGTTAATATGCTTGGTCTTCTCAGGACTCGCCTTCTCAAAATCTTCCTTTCCCAATACCACGTATTTGTTGTTTACAAAGTAGCCCCTGACAATGTTTTTCCAGAGCACTTCCTTTCCTGTACGCTCGTTGACCCGCTTAAACCGGATATTAGCATGATCCTTTTTGTCTAACATATCCAGGTCCAGCGTACTGTCTTCCACAGCGCTGTACATTTTGATGGGAATATTGACCAACCCAAAACCAATTGACCCGGTCCAGATGGCTTTCATACGCTTTTTTATAACATGCGGTAAAAAGCATGCCAGGGCGACAAGTCTGCCGGAAGACCCGCCGGAGCTTTGGCACGACTATTTATAACAGGAATGTATGGCGCTCACCAAATACCATCAAAAGAGAAAATTCGGAAGTACGCCCGAGCCCAAGGGAAGAAAGTCCTCAGCAGATACAGCCCGCGGAAGCCCCTCGCCAGGCTCCCTTCATTTTGTGGTGCAGAAACATGCCGCCTCCAGGCTTCATTACGATCTCAGGCTCGAGATGAACGGCGTGCTGAAAAGCTGGGCGGTTCCCAAAGGCCCCTCGCTTAACCCGGAGGATAAACGCCTGGCGATGATGGTGGAAGACCATCCTTACGATTATCGCCGGTTCGAGGGCGTTATACCCAAGGGAAACTATGGGGCCGGAACCGTAATCGTGTGGGACGAAGGGACCTTCACGCCGCTCGAGCCTACCGGCGAGAAAAAGAAAGACGAAAAAGCGCTGTTAAAGCAACTAAAGGAAGGATCGCTGAAGTTCAGCCTGCGCGGCTCCAAGCTAAAAGGAGAGTTTGCCCTGGTGAAGATGAAAAATGCGGAGAACAATGCCTGGCTGCTCATCAAACATCGCGATCAATATGCCAGCACGGCAGACATCACCAAAAAAGACAAGTCGGTAATCAGCAAAAAAACGCTGGACCAGACCGCTCGGAACCCGGAGCGATCATATGGGCAGCCTAAAACCGATCTGGGCATTGACGACGCGCCGAAAGCGCCGTTTCCCAAAACCGTTGCGCCTATGCTGGCTACATTGGTGGATCGCCCTGTTGAACAGGAAGGATGGGAATATGAGATCAAATGGGACGGGTACAGGGCCATCGCCTTATGCAATAACAAAACGGCATCTCTTATCTCCCGGAACAACAAATCGTATAATGAAAAATTCTACCCTATATACGAGGCATTGAAAAACTGGTCGGTCAAGGCAATCGTAGACGGAGAGATCTGCGTGCTGAACGAACGGGGAATCGCCCGGTTCGGCTCGCTGCAAAACTGGCGTAGCGAAACCGATGGCCATCTCGTCTATTATGTTTTCGACCTGCTCTATTTAAATGGGCGCGACCTGACGCAGTTGCCGCTTTTCAAAAGAAGGGAGCTGCTTAAACAGCTTCTGCCGCAAGATGACCGCATACGGTTTAGTGAAAGTTTCGAGGCTTCTGCCGCCTCTTTCCTGGAAGCGGCCGCAAAAATGGGCATGGAGGGCATCATAGCCAAACGGTCGGACAGCGTATACAACCAGGGTCAGCGGAGTCGCGACTGGCTCAAGATCAAAACGCATAAACGACATGAAGTGGTAATCGGAGGATACACAAGAAATGAAGGCTCTCCGAAGCTGTTCAGCTCCTTGCTTGTCGGCGTATATCAGAATGGAAAGCTCCGTTATACCGGGAAGATCGGAACCGGTTTTAATGAGTCGCAGCAAAGGCAAATGATGAAAACCTTTCAACCGCTGATCCGTAAGCGAAACCCGTTTACCATTCAACCCGATGTCAACAAGCCCTCCCGGTTCAGACCCGACCCGCCTCACGCCGAAGCCATATGGCTGAAGCCCGAATTGGTATGCGAGGCATCGTATACAGAGACAACCGACGACGGCCTCATGCGCCATCCCAGCTTTGCGGGTATGCGTGAAGATAAGGATGCTAAGAACGTCGTAGCAGAAACCGCCGTAGCTGCAAAAGAACTGCTTGAAGAAAAGGAAAGTAAAAAAACAAAGAAAATGCTTAAGCCGCCGGTAAGCCGAAAGCGCATTAGCTTGTTGAACCCTTCCGAAGAGCAACAGGTAAAGAAACTGAACGGCCATGAGCTCCGCTTTACCCATCTCAGCAAATTATACTGGCCCGACGACAAGATCACGAAGCGCGATATGCTGAACTATTATTACGAGGCGGCGCCCTATATCCTTCCCTACCTAATCGATCGCCCGCAATCGCTGAATCGGTATCCTAACGGCATTAAGGGAAAAAGCTTTTACCAGAAAGACGTTACAGGCAAGGCGCCCGAATGGATCAAACAATATCCTTACCGCACCAATGAGGGGGAAGACAAAAATTTTATGGTCCCCGAGAACGAAGCAGGATTGTTGTATATGGCTAATCTGGGGGCAATTGAAATGAACCCCTGGAACAGCTCTATCCAAAAACCCGAACATCCCACCTGGTGCCTGATCGATATCGACCCCGATAAAAAGAATAGCTTCGAACAGGTTATTCAGACAGCGCTCGCCGTGAAGGATGTTCTGGAAGAAATGCATATTACAGGCTATGCCAAAACCTCCGGGTCCACAGGCATACATATTTATATTCCCCTGGGCGCCAGGTACAGCTACGATGAATGCCAGCTTTTTGCCAAGCTGACGGCCATTCAGACGCAGGAAAGACTGCCCGGTTTCACCAGCATAGAACGCCTGGTGAAAAACCGGAAGGGAAAGATCTATATAGACTATTTGCAAAACCGGCCTAAAGCCACGCTCGCAGCGCCTTATTCGCTTCGCCCGAAGCCCGGCGCCCCGGTATCCATGCCCCTGCATTGGGATGAGGTAAAGCCCGGGTTAAAGATGACGGATTTTAATATCAAAAATGCGCTGCAGCGCATCAGATCGGAGGGTGATATTTTCAAACCTGTCCTGGGTAAAGGCATCAACCTGCTGAAAGCTATAAAACAACTGGAATAAACCACTCAACCGCATTACCTGCTTTTTGCCTTTCTCCGCATTAACCAAAATGCAGCGGCGCCCAGCAGCAATAAGGAGCCGCCCAATAACCAATACGTATAGCGCCGCTTTTCGATATGTATGCTATCGGTATTGCCCATGATCACGAGGCCGGCCCAATATTGCGGAGCAAGCGCCCGGCCCCTTGTTTCATGCAGGTAAGCAATTTTTGCCGCTTTTAAGGCTTCATCCTTTGGCAAGCCCTTTGAAAGGTTGTCATAAAAATATTTCACCAGTGTCGCGCAACTCTTTTCATCTATCTTCCAGAGACCCATAAGTATGCTTTCGCTTCCCGCATAATTAAAAGCATGCGCAAGCGACACAAGGCCTTCTCCATCCTCGTAACCTACCTTCCCGGTTTCGCAAGCCGTAAGGACCGTCAGCTTGGAATGAAGATTACAATTATAGATATCGAAAAGATACAGGTAGTTGTCCATCTCATCCTGCGAAATGCCCTTGGAAAAGATGAGGCGCGACAATTGAGGGTTCAGGTTATCCGCTTCCGCATGCGTGCCGATATGAATAATGGTATGCCCATCCGCTTTCTGCCGGAATGCATTTACCGTGCTTCTTTCCCCGGTATAGACGTCTCCGCCGAACTGCCCGACTGCAGTCGTTGCAAGATCCACGCTGAAGGGTTGCGGCAATAAGGTCAGATAGAAATTATCGATAAGCATAGCAGTATCGGAACTTTTTTTATAGACCTCCTTTGAGCGGTCGGAAAAACCCGGAGTAAAGGCAATAAAGTTCCGGTCCGGGCGGCTCTCCCTGTTTTTGTTTACCAGGAATAAACTGTAGTTATAGGAAATAATATATTCAGACAGCAGGCTATGCGCAGCGAGTTCTTCAAAACGTTTTATCCTTACGGGACTCAGCATCTCAAAATTGATATTGAACAAGATCCCATCGGGAATAATGATCACTCTTTTATTCCGGACGCTCTTTACTAAGGGCTGCCATAAGCGATTGTACAGGCGATAGAGCGTTTCGCCTAGTCGTTCAGGGTTTGCCTCATATCCCGACAGGGCCTCCACTTCCGCATTCAATCCTTCTGCATCTAAAACGACCAGGTTTCGCTGGTCCTTATCTGCTACCAGGGCCGCCAGCTTTTTCCCGGCGAAAATAAACCGGACGACAGAAGAACTTTCAGGAATTTGTCTCATACTTATTTCCGGCGATCTGAAAATAGAAGCATACCGCATCTTATGGTATTCGGGATAGCTTGTTCTCAATGTCTCCAGGAACTGTTGCCAATCCTCTTCTGCCCG
>DEHV01000069.1:6055-9478 GCA_002352105.1 Chitinophagaceae bacterium UBA2791
TTTACATCGGAAATGTCCTGCAAGATCGATCTCCTGCGTTCCAGGATCAGGAACGCTTCCCGCAACTGATCAAGAATAGCCGTTAGCGCCTCCGGCGATCTTTCTTTCAGCAGTTCATATTCGCAGCGCGAGGTCAACAAGATGGCTTTCGGTTTTTTCAGTTCCATCTTTACAGAGTCCAGCATGATCTTGTTTCCGCTGATCATCCGGTTGACGGTCTTAAGCGCCTGCCTGCCGTAACTCAGGGCCTTGTTATAATCTTTCAGCTCAAAGTAAACATCTGAAAGATTAAGCAATTGATAGAAACCCGAAAGCGACTGCTCTCCCTCTGTCGAAGCGATATAGGCATATCCCTTCATTGCTTTTTTCAGGGCGACAGGAGAGTTGTTATTCCGGGCATAAAAAACAGAAGCATTATTGAGAAACTGCAGGTAGATATTGTCATATTCCCCGTTTAACGATTGTTCATACAGGCTATCCGCCTTTTCAAAACAAACAGCGGCCTGGTCTTTCCTATTAAAGCCCTCATATATCAAGGCAAGAGCGCTATAGGCGTCGGCCTGCCAGAAAAGAAAATCGCCATCTGCCTGGTCAAACCCCTTCAGGCTTTTGAGCAGGTACTGTTCCGCCCTGCCATAATCCTTCATAGCATAATAGAGCTGTCCGATCAGGGCTTCCGACTTGCTGATGTCCGGATCGTCGTCCGCAAAAGCTTTTCGTTTTTCCTGGTAAGAATGCTGTAGCAACTCCGCCGCTTTCCGGTAATCTCCCAATTCCTTATAAATGCCGGCAAGGTTGTCCGTGGCCTCAAACTGGAAATGCATGGCATTGTCCTTATTCAACGTGGAATCCTCTATTGCCAGGAATGCCCTGAGATTGTGTATGGTCGCTTTCATAGCCGCTATCCCCTCCGTCGTTTTCCCCTGAACCCCGTAAATACCCGCCATATTATTGTTCAACACCGCAGGCCGGTAATATTTATTGATGGGCGTTGAATCCATCCGGGAGATAGCATCCAGCGCCAGGGTATAATAATATAAGGCGCTATCCATTTTAGAAGCAAACCACATGATGCTGCCCATATTATTATAAGACAGGTAAAGGCATTCATAATTAGGAGGCTGAAGCGAAAGCGCCAGCTTCATCGCTTTGCGGTGATGGATCTTGGAGAGATCTATATTGCCCATCCGGTATGCGTACGTGCCCATATTGCTTTCTATCCTGGCGATCCTGTCCTGCTGCACCGAGGGAATTGATTGCAGCGCCTCAATTGCTTTTTTCGAATAGTTATAGGCTTGCTGGTTCTTATTCAGTCTCTCGTAATGTATCGCCGAGTCCTGGTAGGACAACGCTAACGAATAACTGTCCTGGGCAACCGCATTGATTGCACAGAGCGTCGTGAAAGCTATTAATAAATATATGTTACGGTCCATGGGGGTCTTGCCGTTCTTATGAATATGATAAAAGCCCGGGCAACTATTTATAGCTAATGCTTACTGCTTTAATTTGCTTAAAAGCGATTCTTTTTCATTGTGGGAGGATTGTTCTATATAGGGAATCGCTTCAGTCATTCTATTTTCGAGCAGCAACGAAAGCCCAAGATACCAATTGGCATCCTCCCTGAACAAGCTTTGATCATCGGCGATCACTTTCCGGAAATAAACCGCTGCGCTATCGCTTTTTTTCAACCCCAGATAGGCAGAGCCTATAAAATAATCCAGGGTATCGCTGGCCTGCAATTGTTTCCAGGCCTTAAGCGCTTCGTTGTATTTGCCGGTCTTATAATCAACCATAGCGCGTTCAAATGCATAGTTTTCGGCGCTTCCCATGCTGGTCGCCAGGCCGGGGTCGGGATGAAAGTATTCGGTAAACAATTGTTTGTTAACGGGAGCGGATTGCAGGAGCCACCAGGCGCCGATGATAAGAAAGCCAATAACGGCTGCGGCAAGCCATGCCCTGCGATAGAACGGGGTCGCCGGAGCGACGGAGATCTGGCCATGATAGGCGTCCAGTCTTTCTTCCAGCGCCGATTCTTCTATACCAACGAGAAGGATACGGACATCTTCCACTTCCTTACTCAGGTCGCCGTCTGCCGATAGCCGCTGCCTGAAACCGGATTCTTCCTCAGGGGACATCCGGCCCTGCAGAAAGCGTTCTATCTCTTCGAATCGTTCTTGTGGTATCTGGTTATTTGCTGTCAAGGTATTGGTTTTGTTGTAATGACTTTCTTAATCGTTCAATGCAACGATACTTATTATTCCGGGCGGTAGCCTCTGTCCAGTTAAAAATGCCGGCGATCGCCCTAAGGGATTCCTTGTTGTAATAGAACCGCTGCAATACTTCTTTACAGGTATCTCCCAGATCTTTAAAATGGCGTTTTATCAGCGATATTCTCTCCTGCTCTTCCGGGGAAGGCTCCTCAATATTGTTTTCGACATCCGAATCATTCAGCAGAACCGTATTGCGGTATTGCGCAGACCGTAAATGATCGATCCATTTGTTTTTTACGATCTGAAGGAGATAGCTTTTTAAGGAATGCTCATTCCTCGACTCAAACCTGTTAAGCCGTATGTTTCGCCACATCGCGATGAAGGCTTCCTGATAAATATCTTTTGCCTGCTCGTCAGTTCCCTTGTTCAATAATATATATTTTTTAGCCGCCGGATAGTTCTTCATATATATCTCCTTAATCGTTGTTTCATTATTAAACCAGGAGGGCATAATGAGACCTCCCGGATCAGCAGGCGAGCTTTCAGAAACCTTTTTATCAATCATGGCAAAAAGATACAAAATTATCTTTTTGCAAGGCCAGCCCGATCAAATCCTCTAGTATAAATCGAAGGAAAAAGGCGTATGTCATCAGGGTGATGACATATTAATGCCCAAGTCGATATAAGTATTGGAAAACGCCTGTTTTTAATCTTATCTTAAACCGGATATTACCGTCATCTTAAGAAAATCAAAAATTTAAATTGTTAAACCCCCTATTATCATGAAAGTTTCTGTTTTATTCCTTAGTCTGTCCTTGCTTCTAACCATTGGTTCCTGCAAAAAAAGCAGCAGCGAAGACAAACAGGACAATGGTCAAACTCAGATCACCACCCTTGAACCGAGTTATGTTGCTTCAGAGGCTGTGTACGGACTGAAGTACACCTTCAAAGTACAGTTTACCGGTATCGGGAACGTTAAGGAATTCGGAGTCGTTTACAAACCCTGGATAAGCGAAAAAAGCAACAAAACGCCTACTATCGGGGATACTGAGAGCTCAAAGGTTCCTTTTACCGGAACGCCGTCGGTAGGGGTTGTGCTTACCGGGGAAATAACGCTGCGCTACGCTGATTTTAACGATGCCAATTACAGGGCATATGCCATTACTGCCAGCGGAGAGGTTGTCTACGGAACGGCGCTGTATATTAGCTTTAC
>DEHV01000069.1:9516-10267 GCA_002352105.1 Chitinophagaceae bacterium UBA2791
ATAGATGCAGGCCTTGCCCATTTTAAACTTCCCCAGGTCTTCCAGTAAATATTCATGCTCAGCCGCGCCGGTATATACATATAGGGAGATCGCCGCCTTACGGGGGGAGAACCCGATCAGGGGCCAGTCGCCCTCCTGCCGGCTACGGTCCGACTTATAATGGTAGCTGCCGAAACCAATTATACTCGACCCCCACATCTTAGGGGGGCAACCCGTCGCTTTTTCCATTATTTTCAATAGCTCGAAACTATCCTTTTGCTTTTGTTCGGTATCTGCGGCCGAGTTGATAAAATCAACTACGCTTTCGGTCGTCTGTTTGGTTTTAATGGCAGACATAAGAACCGTTTTAGATTATTAATGCCAGGCGGTTACTACTGCATGGAAAACAACCCGAACGAATTTCCTTCGGAATCTATGCAGATGGAGCAGAACCCAAACTCCCCGATATCCATTTTCGATTGATGCACCTTGCCTCCGGCAGCTTCCACACGGGCGGTTTCTACGGCGCAATCCACGCAAGGAAAATACACGATCGTATTCACGCAGGCGCCGTCGCCCTCTTTGGTTCCGGGCATTTCAACCAGGGCGCCGCTTACCCCCTGGTTCTCCATTGAGGAAAAAAACCACATTTTCATGCCGCCGGGCGCATCTCCCGGAGGCATATCAGCATCCTTAAAATTGGTCCCTAATACCGCGTTGTAAAACTTCTTGGCTCTTTCAATATCTTTTACATAGATCTCGAACCAGCAGA
>DEHV01000040.1 GCA_002352105.1 Chitinophagaceae bacterium UBA2791
AAATACTTGATTCTACTCGTTGATTAAAGTAAAATGTTTTATATGAAAAAAATGATTTTAGCATTGGTTTTAATGGGCTTTTTTAAAGCCGGTTTGGCGCAGGTCTCAACTATAGATCCCGAAGCGAATAAGATAATTGGCACAAGCCGGCCGGATGGCAGGTATTTAAGCACAAATGGTTTTGTGCATCAGCAGATACGGGAATTGAATCCCATGCTTCAATTCAATCCTGGTATTTCCAGGGATGAATTTACCCGGTGGCAGGCGAAGGTTAGAAATAAAGTGCGGGACTTAATGCAATTCCCTATTGTAACGCCGCAGCCTTCGCCGAAACTAATATCAAAAGTGAAAAGGAAGGGATATACGGTCGAGAAATGGGAGATCTTTCCGCAGGATGAGAGCGTTGTTCCCATACTCATGCTTATTCCCGACGGCGTTTCTGCGAGCAAACCCGCTCCGGCAGTGCTGTGTTACCCCGGATCTTACAGGAGCAAGGAAGAGCTGGCCGGAGAGCCTGAACTGGAACCCAGGTACAAGGTAGAAAGGAGCTATGACAAAAACCATATGGCAAAATTCTATGCTGAGAAAGGAATTGTTGCTATCGCTATTGACAATCCTGGTATAGCCGAACTTTCTGATCTCGAGCGTAATGTTCTTGCCCCATCTTACGCGAGAGAAGGTTTCTCAAGATATTTAATAGATATGGGCTGGCACTATATGGGTTATTCAGCTTTTAATGGGCATCAGGTTCTCAACTGGCTTAGAAAACTCGATTTTGTGGATGCTAAAAGGCTAGCATTAAGCGGGCACTCATTGGGAACAGAGCCGGTAATGATGCTGGCTGCTTTGAACCCGGATATCAAGGCGGTCGTTTTTAATGATTTCCTGACCAACACGATTAGAAGGGTTATTGTTTCAACGAAACCAAATGAAAAAGGGATCCGTCCATCCCAAAATGCATTGACCCACTGTGTTCCTGGTCTTTGGCGCTGGGTCGATTATGTAGATATTCTGGCTAGCCTAGCCCCAATGCATTTACTGATCACGGAAGGCGGGGTGACCATGGATCTGAAAGCGGTTCAGAAAGCTTATGCAATTGCCGGAGCAGCTAAAAACTACGAGTACAGATACTATAAAAAATATGAAAATACCAGGGATCGTATAGGCGATGAAGCAATACCGGAAGGACTGGATGACAAAGAATTTTTTCATTATGCAAATGTTGATGCGCCTAACCATTATTTTAAAGGAGATATAGCCGTTCCCTGGCTCAGCTCCTTGCTTTCAAGCAAATAAAATAGTTTATTCAATGCAGTTGACGAATAATTATAGACGTATTACTAATTATAAAAACATTAAAAATGTCGCAAAAAAAGACAAAATTTTTGGATAGCGTATTCGTAATAAATTCGCGGCGTGATTTTCTTAAAATGGGCTTTGGAGCTGCTTCATCACTAGCCATTGCAGCTTGTGTTTCATCAGATAGTAAGGGCGCTTCAAAATCTGATAAAGTGGCTGGCGAAACACCCTTCTGCCTCGATTATGGAAAATCTTTTATTTGCAATACGGGCGAGAGAAATTCGGTAAGGATGTGGATCGAAAGCCGGACAATAATATATGATCTTAGGTCCGGATCGGTAAACGAATATTATCAATGCGGGTCATGTAAAAGCGAGGATACGTTTGCTACTGAAAATTTATTTTATAAGGATAACTACGATTTTCTACCTGTTTTTGGAAAGGATAAAGGTCTTGTATTTCGCCGACACTCGAGCGAGAGAGAAAGGCCTTATCGAACCGTAGCGCCTCTGGAAACGATGTTTGGCAAAGACCCGATAATACATTTGCCGCACCCAGCATCAATTACAGAGCTGGATACTTGGAATAAAATTCAGAATGCTTCTGTGGCGGCGATTCCTATCGTAACCCATACTGAGATCAACAATGATGAATTGGGGCTTAGAGCAGTTATTGAATGTCCTTGTAAAACCCTTAATATAAATAATGCCAGACAATTATATCAAACGGATAATGGTCCTTTACTTCTTCCTGATATTACTAAAAGGTATAAGGAGCAATTAGATTGTCTGCGCTTAGCGTTTATTGCGTTCAATGTTCCGGAATTTGCAGATTTTGTTGTAGAAGTTCCAACGCCTGTTGTTGTAGATGGTAGGAAAGTAGCTACTGTTTATCATTATTCGGAATTGTTGACCCTGACAACAAAAAATAAATTATATGCTGTTGCGTAGCTTATCTGTTTGTGTCAAAAATTATCCCGGGAAAATGCTTTAGACTTCGCAGTATGTTTATTTCGGATGAACAACTAGCCGGCTCGATGAGCAATTACGGAAATATCGATTATTAGGTGAGTTTATCAATAAAACCTTCCAAAGGATGAATTCAGAAAAAATATTATTTCAATCCGCGCTTGTAAAATCAGTTCTTTCTTGTGTGTTATTAATACTTCTGGTTGGCGCAGGCACGACGGCGCAGATCATAGGAAGATCTGTCCTTGACCTGGGGCCGAAAGATAATAATCCCCGGAACAGCGAAGGCGATTTTGTCTCTTTAAAGAACGGACGTATCCTTTTTGTGTATAGTCATTACACAGGAACTTCTACAAGCGACCACGCTCCGGCTTACCTGGCCGGTCGGTATTCCAACGACGGCGGAAAAACCTGGTCTGAACAGGATCAGGTGATTGTCGAGAACGAAGGAGGCATGAATATTATGTCTGTTTCCTTGCTGCGCCTGCAAAACGGACAGATTGCTTTGTTTTATCTTAGGAAGAACTCAGAAGAAGATTGTATTCCTATGATGCGTATTTCCGGGGACGAAGCGAAAACATGGAGCGATCCCGCTGCCTGTATTACGGATAAGCAGGGATATTTTGTTTTAAATAATAGTAGGGTGATACAGCTAAAAACCGGGCGATTGTTAATGCCTGTGGCTTTGCATAGATTAAAGGGGGGAATAGGAAGCGCTAAAGCTACGTTATATGCTTATTACTCCGACGACAATGGCTTGTCGTGGAAAGCGAGTGAAGCGGTTCCCGATAATACAGATATCATCACGCAGGAGCCCGGAGTGGTGGAATTAAAGGATGGCGCAGTATTAATGATTATCCGGGCCAGCGGCGGGGCGCAGCAGCTTTCATTTTCTAAAGACAAGGGTCAATCCTGGAGCCATATAGAGGCCAGTAATATTCCTTCTCCGATCTCTCCTGCTACAATAAGGCGTATTCCAAAGACCGGCGACCTGTTATTGGTATGGAATGATAATGGCGCCAGCGGACCAGGTTATTTTAAAGGCGCGCGCACGCCGCTTACGATAGCGATCTCAAAGGATGAGGGAAAGACCTGGATGAGAAAGAAAAATATTGAAAATGATCCGGATGGCTGGTATTGTTATACCGCGGTTCATTTTACCCGTAAGCGGGCGTTATTGGGGTATTGCGCCGGCAGCCAATCAAAGAAGACCCATCTTTCCCTGACCAGGATCAATATGATGAGCGTCCGGGAACTCTATAAATAGGCAATTCTAATCAAAGCATCAAGTCTGTGCATCCCTGTTATGAACGATTTGTTTAACGATATGAAATCTGTTGTTATTGAGAGCGGTCAACCGGGGCCGGAATTGCTGATATCGGCCGGGGTGCATGGCGATGAGTACGAGCCCATGTTGGCTGCTTCGGCTTTAGCGCGCAATTTACCCGGGCAGCTTTGTTCGGGGAGCGTAAGGATCGTCACGGTGGTCAATAAGAGCGCTTATATGCAAGGAGATCGGCTTGGAAAAGATGGATTCGACCTGGCAAGGATCTGCCCGGGAAAACCAATAGGGAGCGATTCGGAGGTTTCTGCATACCAGATCAGCGAATTAATAAGGAGCTCGGATTATTATATTGATATGCATACCGGGGGAAGATTGTTTCAAATACATCCGTTGGCTGGATATACGCTGCATAAGTCNNGGTTCCTGCGATATATGTAGAATATGGAGGGGGGAGCCCCATCAATAAAGAGATTGTCAAAGCGTATTATGAGGGGTGCGTCAATGTGCTTAGAAGCTTGCATATGATGCGGTCGAAAAAAAGTACAAATCGGGCAGTAAAGTATTGGGTGGAGGATGACAGTCCGGATAGCGGCCATTTGCAAGCGAAGATGCCATCGCCCATGAGCGGAATATTCATTCCCCAGGCGAGGATAGGAGAAAAAATAAATAAAGGCCAGGTATGGGGCATGATAGCAGATCCGGTATCCGGCGAAGAAAAAGAAGCAATGGCGGACAAAGACGGTATAGCTCTTTTTTTACGAGCGACCCCTTTCGTACAGCAGGGCCAATCTTTGGGAGGCATATTGCCGATTTCAAACCTAAAGGATAGTAGCGTATGAAACAATCTCCTGTTGTCATTATCACCGGGGCTGCCGGCGGGATCGGAAAGGCATTGGCGTTAAAATATGCTTTGAATGGATATGCGCTTACGCTTGCAGATATAAATGGGATGGAATTGCAAGACCTTCAGAACCTGTTGCAGGAGATGAGAGCTGATTTTATTTGTCTACAGGGAGATTTGCAGGATGATCAATTCGTCAAAAATATAATTGACCAAACCCTTGGTCGTTGGGGCAGGNNTAGAGACATGGGAGAAAACCATTAAAGTATGTTTGACCGCGCCGGCATTTTTAGCTAAGCATGCAGCAGCCGTTATGGAAGAGCGCCAGATAGCCGGAACCATTATTAATGTTTCCAGCGTAATGTCGCATCGCGCCGGAGGTTATAGTCCGGCCTATGTTGCCTGTAAAGGCGCAATGGAGAGTCTCAGTTATGAACTGGCCGCTTTATATGGAATCAGGGGGATCAGGGTGGTTGCCGTGAGCCCGGGGAATATACAAACCCAAATGAGCGAAGATTATACGGACGGCGATGCAAAGAACATCAGCGAAAGGATATCGGGCAATATGAATGAGCATACGCCGCTGCAAAGAGCGGGAACGCCTGAAGAGATTGCAGAGGTAGTATTCTGGCTTTCTTCTAAGGGGGCTTCTTTTGTAACAGGCGTTTCTTTAACGGTAGACGGAGGATTCGCACACAACTTCAACTCGTATCAAATTAAAAAACTTCAATTCCCAAAAGAGTTTTGACCGGTATCTGGAAATATCAACATTTGCTTCCTGCGTTAAGGGATGATTGTCGCCTGACATTAGGAGAAGCCAACACGCCCCTTGTAAGGTCCCGGCGGCTGGGAAGAGCAATGGGGCTTGAAAACCTGTATTTTAAATTGGAAACAGTTAATCCCTCAGGTTCGTATAAGGATAGGTTTGCCGCATGCGCTGTTGCTGATCTGCTTCAGCGAAATATTAATTTTTGTATAGCTACTTCCAGCGGGAACACTGGCGCTGCTCTGGCAGCATACGGCGCAGCTGCGGGAATTCAATGTTTCCTGGTTCTTGTAGACGGAGCGCCAGAAGCGAAGGTCCGGCAAATGCAGGTTTATGGCGCTTCAACGCTTATGGTTAGAGGTTTTGGGAAAGATGCAGTCGTCAGTAAAGAAGTTATGGACGGATTAACTGCGCTCGCGCGTAGACATGGCGGGTTGGTGCAAATAAGCGCGTATTGCTGCAGCCCGGCAGGGATGACAGGAGTGCAAACCATTGCTTATGAAATTGCAGAGAGCCTTCCAAAGCATACAGCGCATGTGTTTTCTCCTGCCGGGGGAGGAGGCCTGACCCTTGCGTTGACGAAGGGGTTTAGGTTGTGGAAGCAAATGAGTTCCACCTATAGATGCCCCAGGGTTCATTGTGTTCAACCCTCAGGCAACGATACCATTGCGGGCCCATTGAAGGCTGGGTTGAGAACGGCAAGCGCCATTCGAACAAGCGTTACTTCAATTAGCGGGCTACAGGTGCCAAATGTGCTGGACGGCGATATGACAATAGAAGGTTGCCGTTCTACAGGCGGCTCGGGCTGGACAGTTCCGGACGAGCTTATCTATGAATGCCAGCGCGAACTGGCAGTGAAAGAGGGGATTTTCTGCGAGCCCGCCGGAGCTGCAGCGCTGGCAGGCGTGAAGCTTGCGTTGAAAAGTAAGGAGATGGATAAAAGCGATCATATTGTTTGCCTGGTTACCGGGCATGGATTCAAAGATTTGGTTTCGGCAGGAAAGATAGCCGCAAGATCGGACAACCGCTATTTTGAGAATGCCAGGGAAACCTTTCAATATATCGAATCGAATGTATGAATCTTATATAAAGAAAACACAATAAAACAGAAAATGAAAGATGTATTCAAAGGCTTATGGCCGGCTATGTTTACGCCAATAGCGAGCAATGGCGAACCTTCCTATGACGAGCTGCATAAACTCGTGGAATTATTTGTCTCACAGGATCTGGATGGCCTTTATATCCTGGGATCTACGGGGCAGGGAGTATTGTTTACGGAAGAACAACGAAAGAAAATTACTGAAATGGTCGTATCTGTTGCTTCGGGGCGCGTGCCTGTTATAACGCAGGTGGGAGCATTGACTACAGAAGAATCCGTGAGGTTGGCCATACATGCGGCAAAGACAGGCGTAAACGGCATTTCTTCCGTAGGGCCGATTTATTATGCCGCCAATACGGCTATGGCCCTGGAACATTACCGGGCAATTGCCAAAGCGACGGACCTTCCCTTCTTTCCTTACCAATTGGGCGATAATTCAATGGCCGGGGATCCTCTGGGCTTTGTAAAAAGGCTGCTGGAAATTCCGAATGTTAAAGGGATGAAGCTGACAACAAATCAATTGCTGGAGATCAGTATGATCCATAATTATACCGGCGGTAAATTAAAACTGTTCAGCGGGTCCGACGAACTCTTTTGCCATGCTTCTCTTTGCGGAACGGTTGGCGCAATAGGCTCTTTTTATAATCTCTGGGGAGTTCAGTGTAAACATATTCTCAATGAATTTATAGGAGGCAATTATCAACTTTCAAAAGAGTTTATGCTTTCTTTTCAGGAGATTATCCGGTTTGTTCTTCCAAATGCCTGGACCTTCTTTAGAAAGGTGATGCAGCTGAAATATAATATTGATATCGGTAAAGCAAAGGCTCCGCTGGGAAATACGCAAACGGAATGGAAGGATGAAGAGGCGATTGCGATAATGGAGAGAATTGAATCGATGGCAGGCTCCGAAATTAATTTATAAAAATATCATGGTATGGTTTCAGTTGAAGCGTTCAAAGAAATTAGCGATAATCTTTATTCGGCGGTAATAAGCGATGCTCTAGATGCGATGGGATATAAAAATCAATGTCCGCGTATTCAATTTCATGCCTATTCAGCCATTGACAAACTGGTCGGGCGCTGTAAGACGACGCTATGGGCAGATATGTTTCATGAAGATCCCGATCCTTATGCGTTAGAGCTGAGGGCTGTTGACAGCTGTAAGCCGGGCGAGATTTTAATAGCGGCCGCAGGCGGATCCGTGCGTTCAGGAATATGGGGGGAATTGCTTTCTACCGCTGCTCGAAACAGCGGATGCGGAGGAGCGCTGGTGCATGGCGCAGTAAGGGATGTTGCGAAGATGAGAGAAATGAGGTTTCCTGTTTTTGCTACGGCTAAGAGTCCGTATGATAGCCAGAACAGGCAACGGATCATTGATATTGACATTCCCGTTCAGATCGACGGGGTGGTTTTTGCTCCCGGCGACCTTGTATTTTGCGATGAGGACGGGGTGGTCGTTGTTCCCGCCGCTGTGGAGGACAGGATAATAGAAAATGCTTTTAAAAAAGTTGGCGCGGAAAATCTGACAAGAGACGAAATTCGGAATGGTATGAAGGCAGCGGAAGCGTATAAAAAATACGGCGTATTATGATCCATAAAGTAGTTATATCCGGCAGCGGCGTACCAGGGAGCCATTTGCCATTCTCGCCGGCGATCCGATCGGGTAATTATCTGTTCATATCCGGCCAGGCCTCGGTGGATGATGAGGGTAATATTGTTGAAGGAACATTTGAGGAAGAATGCAGGAGATCGTTCGGGAACGCAAAAAAAATATTGGAAGCGGCGGGACTGGGGTTTGAAGATGTAGTGCAGGTGCGCAATTATGTGGGAAAACAGGATGATCTTTCTTCTTTCAATAGTATTTACAGGGAGTATTTCGCGGCTCCTTATCCGGCCAGGACAACGCTTATCGGCTGCCTCGGCGAGTTGCTAAAGTTTGAGGTTGACATGGTTGCGTTTATAAAATAAGAGCAGATGGCAAAAAGAGTCGCCCTGCTGGGCATACAACATGAATCGAACACATTTATTGACCGGCGGACCACCCTGGGTGATTTTTTGAACGGACATTGGCTGATGGGAGAAGATATCCGGAAAGAATATAAGCATGCCCATCATGAGATCGGCGGTATGATAGAATCGCTTGATGAGAAGGGAATTGAGGCGGTATGCGTGATGTATGCGGAGGCAACGCCGGGCGGTATAATCGAATCTGAAGCCTTCGACCATTTGTTGAGGGTAATGATGACGGAATTGGAGAAGGCGCTTCCGGTCGACGGTTGCCTTGTCGTACCCCATGGCGCGGCTGTTAGCGAGGGTTTTCCGGATATGGACGGGCGGTGGTTATCGGCGCTTAGAGAAAGGTTAGGCGGGGATACGCCGATTGTGGGTACATTGGACCCGCACGCTAATGTAAGCGAACTGATGGCTGTTTCAACAAACGCCCTCATTGCCTATGCCACCAATCCTCATATTGACCAACGGGAAACAGGCAGAAAAGCGGCAGATCTGTTAGCGCGCATATTAGATAAAGAGATCAATCCTTCCCAGGCGCTTATACAAACTCCGGTGGCTATTGCTCTCGAGCAACAATATACATCCGCTTATCCCTGCAATGTTCTTTACAGGCTGGCAGCTCAAACGGCCGGGCTGGAGGGCATACTATCTGTGAGCGTTTTGCTGGGTTTTCCTTATGCCGATGTAAGGGAAATGGGAAGCGCTTTTATTGTAATTGCCGACAATGCGCCGGAGCTGGCCATCGAAGAAGGAGAAAAATTAAAAGCAGCGCTAATCAGGTTAAGAGAGGATTGCAGCGGAAAGAAAACAGCTATCGGAGAAATACTGCCTTCATTGGCGGAAAGGCAGCGGCCAGTCCTGTTGCTTGATATGGGCGATAATATTGGCGGCGGCGCTCCGGGAGATAGCGTTTATCTGCTACAAGCTATAGAATCCTTCGGAAAATATAAATGCTGTATGATTGTCTTTGACCCGGATGCGGTTGCCATCGCGGCTGCTCATACGATCAACGATCAGTTTGAGTTGGCATTTGGCAATGTCTCGGCTGAGCCAGGCGGGGATAAATATGTAAGTAGGGTTCGGTTGCTAAAGAAAGCGGATGGAAAATTTAGCGAATTGACTGCGAAACATGGCGGACAGGTAAACTATGACATGGGGAGTATCGTTATTGTGGAGACAGACAAAGGCAATGTGGTGATGCTTGGTTCATTGCGCGTTCCCCCTTTTTCCCTTCAGCAGCTACTGGCATTTGGCATTGACCCCGCCGCATTTGATGTGATGGTTGCTAAAGGCGTGAATGCGCCTATTGCCGCTTATGCGCCGGCATGTCCGACAATCATACAGGTGAATACGCCCGGCGTAACACAGGCGGATATGACATTGTTTAATTATTCAAACAGGCGTAGACCCTTACATCCATTTGAAAATATATTGTGAACGAACATGATAACAAATAGAAATGAATTTCCGGCTAGAAAAGATAGCTGATCTGCCATTTTATACCGAGGGGCCTGCGATAGATAGCGAGGGCAATATCTATTGTACAACGCTTAGCGGGAAGTCTATTCTCAAAATCGGTTTGGATGGCGTCGCGGGGGACTGGGCTTTGTGTGAATGCCCCAACGGGCAGATCATATTGCCCGGCGGCGATCATTTGATCTGCGACAGTATATCGGGATCGATCAGGCGTTTTGCCGCCGATGGGAGATGGATTAACAATGAACTCGAACATAGCTGCGCTGATTGTGCGCTGCATACGCCGAACGACCTGGTTACAGATAATTCAGGGAATATTTATTTTACCGATTCGATACGACTCGGCGGAAGGGTTTTTTTTCATGATATAGACGGGGTTGACCGGGTGGTATGCGCCAATCTGGATTACCCGAATGGGCTGGCGTTATCGCCGGACCAGCGCCGGCTTTATGTAGCGGAGAGTTATAAAAACAGGATCTTAAAAATTGATCTGCAACAACGATATTCGGAAGATATTACTGTATTGGCGGATTTGCCGGCGCACGCTTCCGGGAAGGAGCAGGATAATCTGCCAGATGGGCTTACAACGGACCACCTGGGGAATATCTGGGTAGCTCATTATGGAATGGGGTGTGTACAGGTGATTTCGCCGGAGGGAAAATTACTGGATTCGATCGATACCGGCATGCCCTTAACCAGTAATTTGATATTCCGGAATAATAAGGAACTGATAGTGACGGGAGGATATGAGGAACCGGGTCCCGGCGCCGTCCTACGAATGATCATCGATAACTGAATTGATACAATATGACGCGCTGCAGGTTAAGTCTTATATGGTTGTATTTTATCTTCATCGCATTTAATACGACGATTGCAATGAAAACTTTTTCTCAAAGAAAGCCTGTTTTTAATCCGCTTTCCTCTTTGCCTGGGAATGGTTGGGCCGGAATGTTTGCCGGCGTAAGCAATGGATCTTTGTTTTGTATGGGCGGCGCCAATTTTCCGGATAAGAAGCCATGGGAGGGAGGGGCAAAAAAATGGTATGATGATATTTATATGCTGGAAAATGGCCGGGAATGGGTGAAGCTAAAAGAGAAACTGCCGCGGCCCCTGGCTTATGGTTTATCCGTTTCTTATCATGACGAGATAATTATTATTGGAGGAAGCGATGACGCGCTTCATTACGCTTCGGTGACCGGCTTTTATTGGAATGGCGGCGCTTTGCGGACAAGGGAATATCCCGATTTGCCGGTCGGGCTGGCAAATATGACGGGCGCTGTTTTAGGCGATCTTATTATTGTGGCCGGGGGGAATCAATCTCCTTCTGCCATGGGCGAACATACTTGTTATGGACTTGACCTGAAAAACTCCGGACAAGGTTGGATAACGTTACCTGCATGGCCTGGCAGGGAAAGGATTTTAGCTGTTTGCGGCGTTTGGAATGACAGGTTCTATTTATTCGGCGGGGAAACTACGTTGGTACGCGCTGATCCGGAAAGCGAGAGATATATATTGGAAGACGCTTATTGTTTTATCCTGCGGAAAACAAATGGTTTATGGACGGGAACCTGGGAGAAGTTGCCGGACATGCCGAAGGGCATTTCTGCCGGCGCCAGTCCGTTGCCCATCTTGGAGGATATTGGTTTCGTGTTTTGGGGAGGCGTGGATGCGGTTGCCGCCTTATACAAACAGCCATCCTCTCATCCGGGTTTTTCAAACGATGTATTGTCTTATCATCCTGAAAAGCGTTCATGGACATTTACTCAGAAGCTGACGGATGCCCGACCCAGGGTTACATTGCCCGTAGTAAACTGGAATGGAAAATGGATCTATATAAGCGGCGAAACAGCGCCCGGCGTCAGAACGCCTTCGGTATATGCCATGCAATGAACCATAGCCTATCGTTAACGGCGTAGTTGCTACGTTGATCTAACCAATACAATAAACCGTAGAAATGACTTCATCAATTACTCGCAATACATCAGGCCTTCATCCACGGGCATGGCTTACCGTCGCGCTGCTGTGCGTTGTGGGATGCTTAAATTACCTGGATCGCACCATGATCACGACCATGCGTACATCTATCATGGCAGACGTGCCCATGACGGAAGCGCAGTTTGGCCTGCTCACATCTGTTTTTTTATGGGTATACGGGTTCCTAAGTCCCTTTGCCGGTTTTCTTGCAGATCGCTTTAATCGAAGTAAGGTTATCATTATCAGTTTGTTTGTCTGGTCGGGCGTAACCTGGTTAACCGCTTATGCCAAAACTTTTGAGCAGTTGCTTGCCACAAGAGCGCTGATGGGTATCAGCGAAGCTTGCTATATTCTAGCGGCGCTGGCGCTTATTGTAGATTATCATCGCAACGCTACGAGATCCCTGGCCTCAGGCATTCACCTGGCAGGCGTGATGGTCGGTTCCAGCCTGGGGTTTACGGGAGGATGGATTGCAGAGAAACACAATTGGAATTCCGTATTTGTAATATTTGGAGCAATTGGAATTGTTTATGCTGTATTTCTTCTTTTTATTCTCAGGGATCCGCCTGCTCAAAAAGAAAAACCCGGCGAAAAAGCTCAAACAAAGATCCGTTTTTTCGAAGCCGTAAAAGACCTGTTTAAAAGAAGGTCTTTTAATTTTATGTTTATATACTGGGGCTTAATGGGAATAGTGTCGTGGTTTGTGGTAGGATGGCTTCCCACCTTTTATAAAGAACAGTTTAGTTTATCGCAGGGACTGGCTGGACTATATGCTACCGGTTACCTGTATCCTGCGGCATTATTGGGGTTGGTTGCAGGAGGTTATTGGGCCGACCGGTGGAGCAGGGTAAATACCCGTGCGCGTATACTCGTTCCGGTAATCGGGGTTTGCATCGGAGCGCCCTGTATCTTTATAGCNNTATGGCATACTGAATTTTTTAAGCGCCATTATAGGAGGGGTTGGATTGTATGCAGGCGGCGTGTTAAGGGATATGGAATTTGACCTGGGCATAATGTTCCAGTTTGCCGCCCTGATCATGATCGTCGCAGGAATTATGCTGTACTTGGTAAGACCCAGGCACATTGAAGAGTGAAGGTAAAATGAATGAGGTTTTTCCAATACCTCGCTATATTTACAGCAGATAACGGATAGCCGGTATGCAAACTCGCTCCTGGAAGCTGCATTATAAGTTCAATATTTTACTCCATGCGCTGGCCTGGCTTGGGTTTTTGTCCCTGCCTATTCTTTTTGTCGGCTCTGGAAATGAAGGGGGTCCGAAAATATTTCAGCGCTGGGAGTTCTGGTTTTTCGGCCTCTGTTTTATTGTTCCTTATTACCTGAACAGCTATCTGTGGACGCCCTAT
>DEHV01000019.1:0-145 GCA_002352105.1 Chitinophagaceae bacterium UBA2791
AATTGAAAGCAAATCACAACTAATCATTATGATTAGACCGGCGAGGATGGGATGTGAAAGAGCTAAGCTACATCTAAATTGAAAGCAAATCACAACCACCGTCTGGTGCGCGATTAATGACGGCGAAGATGTGAAAGAGCTAAGC
>DEHV01000019.1:286-36732 GCA_002352105.1 Chitinophagaceae bacterium UBA2791
TTGAAAGCAAATCACAACTTAAGAGCGCGGGAAAGCGGAACATTCGGCGATGTGAAAGAGCTAAGCTACATCTAAATTGAAAGCAAATCACAACATGGATAGGCGTACAATGCTGGGGGGATTCGATGTGAAAGAGCTAAGCTACATCTAAATTGAAAGCAAATCACAACGACACAGGTTGTACATAACGTCAACCTTGTGATGTGAAAGAGCTAAGCTACATCTAAATTGAAAGCAAATCACAACTCCTGGGTACAGTGGCAAGAAGTAATCGAAGATGTGAAAGAGCTAAGCTACATCATAAATTGGAAGCGAAGTAAAAGTAAATGATCTTAAATTTTATGTCCTTTAGGAGTACTTACAAACACTCCATTTTCGAAAGCCTCACCCTCTTATGGAAATCCCCCATCCCGCCATCTCAATATAAACTTTGCTTATGGCTGAAATAGATACTTCCTCCCATTCAACGCATAAAAACAGGCGGCGGGGCAAAAAGCTGTCAACGCGAGTGGATCTCACGCCGATGGTTGACCTCGGGTTTTTGTTGATCACCTTTTTTATTTTTACTACTTCGATGAATGAGCCTAAGACGCTGAAACTGAAATTGCCCGCCGATCCGGATCAGAAGAGCCCGTCATTGACAGCAGAAGGCAAAACATTGAATATCGTACTGACTGACGCAGACCGGCTGTTCTATTACATGGGCTCAGGTTCCGAACAAATGGATTCTACCGGCTACAACCCCGACGGCATCAGGAGAGTGATTATGCAAAAGAAAAAACAGGTTGCGCAAAACTATGGCGACGCGGATGAGCTGGTGATCCTGATCAGGCCCACCAGGCTTCGTATCAAAATGTCGTAGACATCCTGGATGAAATGATGATCTGTAACGTGAAAAGATATGTGCTGATGGATGAAGAAAGAGAATGAGCCTACGCCCGACTTCTCCGTATGCATGCGGTTAACCGCCTCGGATTCCGGGTCCACAACCATTAGCAGGATTGCTACCCCCCATGAATGCCATGCCGGAATAAAATAGCATGGTATTCCCCGATACCCCCTTCCCATTTTCTTCCTACTTTAGTCGCGCTGAAACATTGCATATGAAAAAGCTGTTTTTCCTGATAACGGTTGCGCTTGTTCTTTGGGGTTGCTCTTCGCGGGAAGTAGTTGACCTGGTTGTCATAAATGCTAAAGTGTACACGGTCAACCCGGAGTTTGATATCGCAGAGGCTTTTGCAGTTAAAGACGGCAGGTTTCTCTTCGTAGGCGCTACGGAAGAGATCCGGCGTAAGTTCAAAGCTAAAGAGACGATTGACGCAGAGGGCAAGCCGGTCTATCCCGGTTTTTACGATGCTCATGCGCACTTCCCGGGCCTGGCGAAATTCCTGGCGCAGGCGGATCTTAGCGGCTCCGGATCGTTTGAAGAAGCGGTGGACCGACTGAAGGCCTGGGAACAAAAAAATCCCGACAAATCGTGGATCATCGGCGGCGGATGGGATCAGAACCTCTGGCCCGGAAAACAATTTCCTTCCAAAGATCTGCTGGATAAAGCTTTCCCGAACAAAGCCGTATTCCTGAGCCGGATAGACAACCATGCGGCAGTGGCGAATTCGAAAGCGCTGGAGCTGAATAACATCACCAACATAAGGAAGATAGACGGCGGCCTCATCGGCGGGAAAAATAATATACCTGACGGCTTACTGGTTGACAATGCCATGGGCCTGATCAATATTCCTCAGCCCTCAGAGGAAGAATATCTTGAACTGCTGCAAACCGCCCAGGATTCCCTTTTCTCGGTAGGGCTCACCAGCCTGGTCGACGCGGGAGTTTCCGTCAACGCGCTTGAGCTGCTGAAAAAATTCTATGAAAACGGGCAACTGAAGATCAGGGACTATGCCATGGTATCGGCGTCCCCGGAAACGGTGGACGACTATATCGGAAGAGGATTCTACGAATCAGACCGCCTGGACATAAGATCTTTCAAGATCATGGGCGACGGCGCATTGGGCTCAAGAGGCGCCTGCCTGCTGGAACGCTATGCTGACGCTCCTACCAAAGGCTTTCTCCTGCATAGCCCCGATGGGCTGGATAAAATGATTGAAAAGATCTCGAACAGCCCGTTCCAGGCTAATACGCATGCCATCGGCGATTCGGCCAACCGCATCCTGCTCGACCTGTACGGAAAACACCTGACCAACAATACCGATCGCCGCTGGCGAATAGAGCACGCGCAGATCGTTTCTCCTGAGGACTTCCCCAAGTTCAGGCAATTCAGCATCATCCCTTCTATCCAACCTACCCACGCCACTTCAGATATGTATTGGGCCAAAGACCGGATAGGCGCGGAAAGAATGAAGGGAGCCTACGCCTATAAACATCTGCTGAACGAATACGGCAAGGTTGCTATTGGCAGCGATTTTCCGGTAGAGCGCTTTAATCCTTTGTACGGCTTTCATGCGGCCGTGGCCCGCGTAAACGCCAATGGTTTTCCGGAAGGAGGTTTCCAGATGCAGGATGCGCTTACCAGGGAAGAAGCGCTCAGGGGCATGACCATATGGGCCGCGTATTCCTGCTTCCAGGAGCACAGGCGCGGCGCCATCGAAAATGGTAAGGACGCCGATTTCATTATTCTGGAAGATGATATCATGACCGCTCCTGCAGAAAATCTGAGAACGATAAGAACGCTTCGGACAGTAGTGGGCGGTGAAACAGTATTTCTCCGGAAGTAGCGGCGTATTGCACCGGGCGGGATATTGTATTGACGATTGGGCTGCATCCCTGCGCTACTTACCCCTATTCGCCTCCGCAGCCTTTTTCATTATCTCGGCGATGCTTATATAGGCGCCGCCTTGTTTGATGCTTTCCTCGGCTGCTTGCATGAATGCATAGACCTCGATGGTTTGGTCCTTTCTTACCGGGGGAATTCCGGTTTTGAAAAAATCGGCTATGCGGAGCACAAGATTTTTATATCCGCCGGAAACATCCAAAACCATGTTCTCTTTATCGCCATATACCGTTCCGCCAATACCGTATCTACCGGTGCGGGTTCCGCGCATCGTGCCCAAACGGCCATCCGACCAGCGGCCTACCGCTATATCCGAATCTTCCGTGTGCGTGCAGCTGACCGCCTCGCATCCGGGGCCCATGACCGTTAGCAGGGTTTCCACGCCATGAATGCCGTACCAGAATAAAATGGGATGGGTCTTCTCGATATAGGCGGGACTGAAAGTATCCGCGCCCAACACCTTGCCTGCGAGGCCATTCGCGACTGCCTGCACGCCGTCTACAAAACGCAGTGAAGAAGAGGAGAACATGGGCGCCTGGTGTTTTTCCGCAGCCTCAAACTGCTGCAATACATCGGCCAGGGATACGCCCATTGGCTTATCGATAAATATCGGCTTCCTTGCCTTGAATGCGGGCATCGCCTGCTCCAGGTGGATCGCGCCGTCATTGGTTTCCAGCAATACTGCATCTACCTGGTTCAATAGCTCGTCAATGGAATCGACGATCTTAACGCCCATGGGTTTTATCAGGTCCGTAAACTTCGGAATATTGGTGGCATTGCGCCATATACCCGGGCTTCCCTGCGGATAGGCGCAGGTGACCTGGTAGCCATGATAGGCGTCGCTGGCATTTGCATCGTTGAGCAACTTGGTGAACTCCGTGCTATGAGAAGTGTCTAGCCCGATGATGCCGACCCTCCTGCCTTTTGGAGGCGGATTGCGGCGCTCAAAGGGAACAAGCCCCGGAGAAAGCGCCAGCGTTAAACCGGGAACAGGCATCATCTTTAAAAAATCTCTTCTGGACCTTGACTGTTTTTTCATGTGCATGCTTTTGATCTATTCAAACTTAAAGGTATTTCTTTTCAGATGAATTGAGGGTAACAAACCTAACAAGGGACCGTCGAATAAGCATTTAAACGCACCCCAAATAAAAAGCCATTGCCCAAACCCTGGCAATGACTTCTTGTTTTGAAAGCATTTGAATGAGCACACTGCCTTTGCATCCGTATACCATAATCTGCCAAACAAATTACCATGAAGCCCCTATTAATCAGTACGGCCCCGCGGGGATGCCGCGGAGCCATACTGATGCGGCGAACCGCACTATTCTTTATACCCTGATTAATACCCTGTATTCTGAACAATTACCGAAGGGTTGATATTGATCTCCGTCTGTGGTATGGGACATACCAACTGGAAAGGCTGTATCGTGATCGTTCCGGCAAAATGGGCGTTCATCACCTCAACAGCTTTTCCGGTGCGCACCAGGTCGAACCAACGGTGTCCTTCAAACGCCAGCTCTACCTGCCTCTCGTGCGCTACCGCCGCTGCGAAATCGGCCTTGCTCAGGCTCCCCGCCAGGGGTGCGAGACCAGCCCTGTCCCTTACCTGGTCTACCATACTATAGGCAATGGCATTGGGTCCGCTGTTGACCTCATTCAGCGCTTCGGCATACATGAGCATAACATCAGCATAGCGGATCACCGGCCAGTTGTTGTCATTATCGCTAGCGGCAAATGATATATCCTTGAACTTCAGGGTATATGGATTATACACTGTTACCCCATCAGCATCATAGGTTTCTGCAAGGGAAGCGTCTTTCCGGATATCGCCCGCTTCATAAGCGGCGATCAGGTCGGGCGTAGGAAGGTTTCTTCCCGAAGCAAACCCCATACCGGTAACATAGGTTCCGGATTCGCCAGGCGCCATCTGGTCATTGAATGAACTGCCTGTTCCCGTACCGCCTTTTTTATACTGCACTTCAAAAATAGATTCGGCATTGTTCTTATTCTCCGGCTTCCAGAGATCTGCATAATTGGGCAACAACACATACGCGCTGCCGTCAACTACCTCCTTTAACTTGTTGGCCGCCGCCGGGAAATCCTGCGTAGTGAGATAGACTTTTCCCAATATGGATTTGGCTGCGCCGCTGGTGGCGCGTCCTATATTGGCGCCGGAATAAGAAGCGGGCAGGCTGCTCTCGGCTTCTTTAAGATCGGCAATGATCTGCTCATATACCTGGTCAACCGCTATCCTTCCCTGGTCATAACCTTCCTGGACAGAAGTGGTTTCTTTTAATACCAGGGGAATATCGCCGAAAGTACGGACCAGGTTGAAATACATCAATGCCCGTAAAAACAGGGCTTCACCGGTAAACTGCTTTTTTAGGTTAGCGTCCATTTCCACAGGCTCAATACGATCCAATACAACATTGCACAGCAGAATGCCGTGATAGGTGTCCAGCCACATGGAATTATAAATGGCATTGGAAGTGGACTCCTTGAACTGGTCCAGCTCCGCCTGGGAAAGGTTTCCGCCATATTCATAATTCGAAGTGTTGTCTGATCTTACTTCCCCTACCTGCCAGACTGCCTGGGTGTACTGCCCAAGTGTAGTAAGCGTGGCATAGGCCGCATTTAAAGCAACCTCCATATCAGCGGCAGTTTTATAAAACGCCTGCACATTGGCGTTAGACTTTGGGGCTTTTTCAAGAAAACTCTTGCTGCAGGAGAAAAGCGCAAGGCTTAATACCCCTATTATATATATTTTATTCATTGTTTTCGCTTTTGAATGAATGATTATTGGAAAGTAAAATTGAGCCCTAAAGTAAATACCCTCGCCAGCGGGTAGCCGTTGAAGTCTACGCCTGGCGTAAGCGGATCAGCGCCGTTCACATTTTGTTCAGGATTATATCCCTTATACTTCGTGAAAGTGTAGGCATTCTGGACAGAGAAGAAAGCCGTTCCATTCCTGACCGGCAGCTTGCCAAATACCTTCTGGGGCAGGTTGTACTTCAGGTTGATATTTCTTATCCTTAAAAAGGAAGCTCCTTCTACCAGGAAGCTGGAAACATTCCCATAGTTACCGCCGGTAGGCACCAGGTTGGCGCGCGGCGTTTTTCCGTCGCCGGGATTTTGGGGCGACTGCCACCTGCCCAATACATCTCTCCGGCTATAAGAATAAGTGACAAAGCTGATGTTCCGCCTGCTTCCGTTAAGGACCTCAATGCCTTCCACGCCGTCGATCAGCACGCTTAGCGAAAAGTTTTTATAGGAAAAACTGTTCGTCATACCATACGCAAAATCCGGGTGGTTGCTTCCGATGATCGTCCTGTCGTTGGCCGTGATCACGCCGTCGCCGTCAACATCCCTGAATTTCAGATCGCCCGGCTTCGAACCGGCGCCCCCCGGCACAACCGGGCTCTTATCTATATCTGCCTGGTCGAGATAAACGCCTATGGCATCATATCCGTAAAAGCTCGCCATCGGCATGCCGATCTGCGTGATATGAGTTTGTGGAGTGAACGACCGGCTCCTTGAGATAATAGGATCACCCTTAGGGCCCAGGGCCAATACCTTATTTTTATAGAATGAAATATTGAAGTCGGTATTCCATTTAAAATCGCCGGCAAGGTTCTTGGAGCTAACTGTAAACTCCCATCCCTTGTTGCTTACCTTGCCGATATTCTGAAGCGCCGAGGAAAAACCCGTAGACCCCGGAACAGGCACGTCCAGCAATAGATCAGAAGTGATCTTGTCGAAATAATCTATGATAAACGATAACCTATTGCCAAATAAACCTATATCCAGCCCGATATCCGTCTGCTTCATCACTTCCCATCCCAGTTCGAGGTTGCTGAGATCGTTCGGTCCTAATCCGTTTACTATGGAGTTGCCCAATATATACCTGCTGGCGCCCAACAGACCGATGGAACTATAATTGCCAATGGTATTGTTGCCGGCATACCCGTAACTGGCCCTTAATTTCAGATCGCTCACAAACCCCAGGGAGCGCATAAAATTTTCTTCGGATATATTCCACCCTACGGAAACAGAGGGAAAGCTTCCCCATTTATTATCCGCCCCAAAACGGGAAGACCCGTCCCTTCTCATCGACGCCGTTAACAGGTATTTCGAATCATAACTGTAGTTGATCCTCGCGAGATAGGAAAACAGGGACCATTCCGACCAGGTTGTTCCTCCATCGGTGATCTGACCGGCATTTAACGTATGCACAAGATCGTTAGGAAAATTGATCGCTTCCACATTGATGTATTCCTCTTGCTGCGCCTGTGAGGTAAGACCCGCCAACGCGATCAGCCGGTGCTTGTCGTTGAATGTTTTATCGTAGGTCAGCGTGTTCTCGTTGAGCCAGGTAAACACACGCTGGGAACCGGCATTTGCTTCCGGCGATACTGGCGCAGGCACGCCGCCCCGGCCAAGATCCGAAGGAGCATAATAACTACTCCTGTTTTCATACAGATCGCCGCCTACAGAAGATCTTAATGTAAGTCCGTCAATGATCTCCCATTCTGCAAAAAGATTGCCCAATGTTCTGTACGCCGTCAGACGAGAATCTCTTTTTGTGGCGATGGCTACCGGGTTATCGAGAATGCCGATATTATAAGGCGAGGCATTCAACAAAGTGGTAAAAGAACCATCGGGGTTATACACCGGCATGGTAGGCGGCATGGCAAGCGCAGAGCCTATAATTCCGCCGGTAAATACCTGATCCTCCACAGTACTCCTGTTACTGCTTGAATAAGAAGGGGCCAGGCTTGCGCCGATCTTAAAGCGATCGGAGAGCCTTGTGTCGATATTGAACCGGAAGGAGTACCGTTCAAAACCCGTATGGATCACAACGCCTTCCTGGTTAAAATATCCGCCCGAAAGCAGGTACTGCGTTTTATCGTTGCCCCCTGAGACGCCGATCTGGTAGTTTTGCACGGGAGATGTCCGGAAGATCTCGTCCTGCCAGTCTGTTCCCTCGCCCAGGGATTCCGGGTTTTCAAACATGGGCGGGATCTTAAGCCTGTCGGGACGAACCGAATTGGGGTCGTTGGCATTGCCCCCTATATCTACCCAGGCATTGTTCCTCGATTCAATATTGAATAGCGCATACTCGCGCGCATTCAGCATATCGATCTTTTTCGATACTTCCTGGATGCCGTAATAAGCGTCAAGCGTGACGCGCGGCTTTCCCGCCTTGCCTCTTTTTGTGGTGACCAGCACTACGCCGTTGGAACCCCTGGAACCATATATGGCAGCGGCAGAAGCGTCTTTTAACACCTGGATAGACTCTATTTCATTGGGGTTTAATGTGGCCAGCGGGTTCATGTCCCGGTTAAATCCTCCCTCAATAGGAAAACCGTCCACTACATATAAGGGCTCGTTTCCCGCACTGATGGACCCTGTTCCCCGCACCCTTACCGTCAGACCCCCGCCGGGAGTACCTGTGGTCTGCACTACCCGGACCCCCGCTGCCTGCCCGGCAATCGCCTGGTCGACCGAGGCGACCGGTTGGTTTTCTATTCCCTGCGTGGTAATGGAAGATACCGCTCCGGTAATATCCCGTCTCGACAGCGTGCCATAGCCCACCACCACTACATCGCTGAGCGAGGAGTTGGAAAGCCTCATGACCACATTGATGGTGGTCCTGTTTTGTAAGGGAATCTCTATCGTCTGGTAACTGATCAGGCTAAACCGGAGCGTAGCATTGGGAGAAACCTCCAAACGAAAGTTTCCGTTCTGATCGGTGGTAACGCCCCGATTGACGCCCACCACCGCAACAGAGACCCCTTCCAGCGGCGCGCCCGTACTGTCCGTTACCTGCCCGCTGACCTCGATCTGCGGAGCCGGCGCTTCTTCAACGCTTCGTTCCTCTTTCTTTGTGATGACAATGGTGTTTTTGACAATGGAATAGCTCAACGGCTGATCCTTCAGGCAGAGATCGAGCGCCTCTGTCAGACTCAGGTTCCTGGCGCTGACCGTGATCCTGGACGCCTGGCGAAGCAGGGAATATTCATACCAGAAAAGATAACCGCTTTGCCTTTCGATCGTTTTGAATACTTTCTCTATGGAAGTATTCCTTTCAGAGAGAGAAATTTTCTGGGCATAGCTGTTTGCATTCACCTGCAAACAAATACCTAATAAAAAGATGGCTGTGAATTTCATGATCAACAGCGTTTTGGTTAGTGATCCCGCCCGGCGCAGGATGTTCGAAGAACTCCATAAATGCATAACTTTGGTTTTTATCCGCCGTGGGGATCTCCCCCGGCGGAATGGGTTAAACAATGTTTATATCCGAACCATTTCGGAAGCAGTTGCACGACTGTATAAATAGGTTAGCCCTGAAATTCGCCGGAAGTGTTTGCAGCGCTTCCGGTTTTTTTTTGCGCCAACCCATAAGCTTAAAAGTTCATCCTTGTTGTTTTTTATTTGTACAAAATATTTTATCAATGGCTGGTCCGCCGTTCAGCTCCCGGCATTTGGCTTGTCCTGCCCGATTCATGGCATTACAATGATCTTTTTCCCTTCAATGATAAAATGGATCTTGCTGAGCTCCAGTATCTTCAATACTTCTGAAACCCGGGCATTGCGCGAGACCTTGCCTACGAATTCCTTATCCGGGATATTGCCGCGAAACTCTACTTCCACATCATACCATCTTTCTATCTGCCGCATGATCGTTGTGATATCCGCGCGGTTGAACTGGAAATAACCGTTCTTCCAGGCAATGGCTTCTTCCGTATCGACATTGCTGATGATACGCATATCGCCTTCCTTCCTGATCACGGCCTGCTGGCCCGGCTTCATTATGCCCGACTTCGTCTGCTTACTGATCTCAATAGCCCCTTCCAGCAGCGTTGCCCTGATGGTCTCGTCTTTATATGCCTGTATATTAAAATGAGTGCCCAACACTTTTATTTCCGCCCCGTCGGCGAATTTTACCTTAAACGGCTGGTCGGGCCGATGAGCGACTTCAAAATAAGATTCGCCGGAAAGCTCAACGACCCTTTCATTGCCGACAAAGGCCGTGGGGAAACGCAATGAAGAAGCGGCATTCAACCATACCCTGGTCTCATCGGGAAGAATGATCTCATACCTTCCTCCTCTTGGCGTGGAGATGGTATTGTACTCCGGAACAACAGCGTCATTACCAACAGCGCCTTTTTTATAGGCCAGTTGCCCCGCGTTTAACTTGATCACTTTCAGGTTTCCCTGCGCAGCCAGCTCCCCGTTCTCCGCATTGTCGAGCGTTATGGTGGAACCGTCGCCAAGGGTCAACACAGCCTTATCGCCGCCGGGCTCTACGTCATTGACCGGGGGGATGGCGGGGTCATGCTGCGCTACGGCCTCTTGCCGGGTACGATCGTTGTTGCCGTTAAAATAAAAAACGCCCAAAGCGATTAGACCGGTAACGGCAGCCGCTACGGCCAGGCGTTTCCAGTTCCTGCCGAAAGTCTTTTTACCGGCGTGGTCAGTACCGTCTATCGGAATCGCCGGCCGTTCCATCCCTTCCATATCCCGCATTGCCGCGTCGACGTACTTATCCAGCAGGCCCTCATTCATCAACTGGAAAAAGACCTTTATTTCTTCGTCCGTAGCCTTTTTAGCTAAGTAGCGTTCAACAAGCTGTTTATAAAAAATAGGATCCTCCATGCTGGTCTAAAGACAACGCAATGTTGCGGCAGGGTATGTGGAAGGAAAAATTATTGCAGGAAAAAGAATATGACATAGATAATGATGGGCAAGGTCAGCCCCATCTCTTTCTGGACCGCATCTTTCAGGATCTTCATGCTATACACCATGCGGTTCTTGACGGCATTCCGCGAAATGCCCAGTTCCCTGGCCACTTCCTCATAACTGCGGGTGTTTTCCCGGCACAATTGAAAAACCTCTCTCGAGCGCGGCGGGAGCATTTCCAGGCGGCTTCGGATAAAGAGCAGGTATTCCTTGCTCTGCATTTCGTCTTCGGTCATATTTTGCGTCTGGCGATAGTGACGGAAGATCTCGCTGAAAGCAGCTTTGGACCGCGATGCTTTTTTAAGCGCATTCAGGGTATGATTGCGGGTTACAATAAAAAGATAATTTTTGAAGGATTGTATTTCCGCCATCCGCTCCCGGCTTTCCCAGATCTTTATGAATACCTCCTGGGTAATGTCTTCCGCAATGGCAGCAGAATGGACCCATCGCAGAACAAAGGCGTTCACGCCCGCCCTGTAATGATCATACAAAAGGCCAAAGGCTTTTTCATCGCCTTCTTTCATTCGATGAACAAGCTCTTTTTCGTTGAATGGCGTTTCTATAAACATGCAATCCCGCCGGGATTTAACTTTCTCCGGCAATGTAATTTAATTATTATTTCTATTTCAGGATGATCTCATCTATATAGAGCCATCCCGGTTTGCCTTTTGCAGACGACCATTCCGGTATCCTGGAAATGGGCCTGGCCTGCGCCCTCAGGTAACGGAACGGCTCTTTCGGAAGATCCATGGTAATGGCAATACTGCCGGTTTGATCGCTTTTTGCCGGCGTTTTCAGCTGCAGGGTTTGCAACTTTTTCATTTGCAGGGAATCATTGCCATACCAGATGGTTATCGATTCGGGAGGAAAAGCCCGGCGGTTATCGCTAAAACAACTGAGGGTGAACGAAGAGCCCTGCGCCGGCGATTCAAAATCGAGCCATACATCCAGGGCCTGCATCCCGGAATATCCCAGCCACTTGCCCGAACCCAGGCTTCGGCCCCCAAGCTCAAGATCAAAAAGCGTTCTTTCCCTGCTTCCCGCGTAATAAGGATCGGGCTGCACAAGCAGTTTTACGCTTTGGGGTTTCAGGCCGCTCCGATAAAACCGGCTGGACGCGATATCGCTGCTGATCCATCCTTTCCGGTAGGCTTTTGTTTTCAACTCAACGGGGTTGTCGATGGCGATATCACTGTGGAACACCGGCGAACGAATGCTGTCGGGCTCGGTCCCGTCCAGCGTATAGCGGATCTCTACGCCGTTAATATTGTGTTTTAATTTCAGCGGCGTCGGTTCGGATAGAACGAACTGCTCGTGATCAATAATGGGGGGTGTGAGTTTTAGGACCAGGGTATCGCCATCGAAGCCGGATTCGAAAACAATATTTTTATGGATCTGCCGGAGCGCCTTTATTTCTTCATTGCTTACCGGGGTGTTCCACAGAAAGATCTTTTTCAACCCGGGTAGATCCTTCAACACACTTAAGAAGGAAACCTGTGCGCCGGTACCGGCCAGGGACAGCTCTTTTAAATAGGATAACCCTTTAAGCGCGGCCAATCCTTCGCCCCCGATATCTGTAAAATTGAGATTGAGTTTGCGAAGATGGGGGAACTGCGCAATGATCGCGAGGTCTTCATCTTTTATTGGCATACGGCTCAGGTCCATCTCAACGACCTGCTGGCTTACCGGCTTCAGCTCCAGCAGCTGATCCGGCGTGAACTGTTCCCTGCCGAAAAAAGAAACGCTTAACGCCGGGGAATTCTCTGCCAGCGGTTTGACCGCGCGGTAAAAATTATTCAGCGATTCCACCGTTGCCGCGCTGGCCGCTTCAAGATCGTAAACATCCTCTCGCTGATCATTGGAGAACATTGCAGCAGCCAGTATGGCCAGGGTATCGCTCTTGTCTAATTCGGAAACCTTAATGGTCATATTGCTGCCTCCCCTTATCCAGGCTTCCAGTATGGCGATCTCCTGGTCGGTGAGCTGAGGCTTTCCCTTTGGCGGCATATGATCATCGTGCGACAGGGGCAGATGAATTCGTTTGATCATCGATCCCAGGTCTTGCGCGGTGGTATCCCAGAGCTTGCCGTTCTTCCCTCCCTGCAGCATCTGTTCGGCCGTGGTCATGATGAGTTCGCCTTTTGCTTTTTTCTCGTTGTGACAGGAAATGCATTTTTGTTTGATGATGGGCATCGCCATATGCGTAAACACTACGGCTTCGTCAAAAGGCAGGTTGGCGGGATCATCTTCTTTGGGAAGGATGGGCCCCAGCAAAAAATTTTCGCCGTGCGTAATGCTTCCTCCCTGGTGGCCGGTAAAGCTGACCAGCGCAATGCTTAGCGCGGCGACTGTCTTATTCAGCAGGGGGCGGCGCCTTATATGCTCTCGCCAATGATACCAGGCCATCAATAAAAAACTGATGGCCGCGCCTCCCCATTTGTGCAACGCTATTGTTTCCGGCTCATATCCCGGCTCATTGGTCAAAAACAATCCCATTAGGGCCGTAAGGGAAATGGTCAGCGCGCCGGATAACAGAAGCGCATCCTTCAGGTCAACCGCCTGGTCCTGTATTTTTCGCAGCGGGAAAAACAATTCGATGACGGCGTAGAGCAGCAATAACCCGATAGGAATATGCAACAGCAGGGGATGCATCCTGCCGAATACCTGCAGCCAGACAGGGACCGAAAGTCCCGATTCAAATACCAGTAAAAAAGCAAGCAGGCAGTTAAGGGCAAAAACAATATTAAAGGCGATAGTTTTCCACATGAATGATCATTGTTATGCCAGAATACCCTTTACGATCTCCCCTTCCACATCGGTCAGGCGATAACGTCTTCCCAGGTGCCTGAATGTAAGCTGTTCGTGATTCAGTCCCAACAGGTGCAATACAGTAGCGTGAAAATCGTGCACATGCACCGGGTCCTTAACGATATTGTATCCAAACTCATCGGTATCCCCATACACGATCCCGGGCTTCACGCCGCCGCCTGCCATCCAAACGGTAAAGCAACGGGGATGATGATCGCGCCCATAGTTATCCTTTGTCAGCTCGCCCTGGCAGTAGTTGGTCCTTCCGAATTCCCCTCCCCATATCACCAGCGTTTCATCGAGCAGGCCTCTCTGTTTGAGGTCGGTCACCAATGCGGCGCTGGCTTTGTCTACATCAAGGCACTGGCCGCTGGTTTCCTTCGGCAGGTTGCCATGACTGTCCCATCCCTGGTGATAGAGCTGCACAAACCGCACGCCGTTCTCGCTCAGCTTTCGCGCCAGCAGGCAATTGGCCGCATAGGTGCCGGGAACCAGCGCATCGGGGCCATACATCTTGATAATAGACTCGGGTTCCTTCGACAGGTCGGTTACTTCCGGAACAGCGGTTTGCATGCGGTAGGCCAACTCATACTGCTGCACCTTGGAGGCAATTTCACGATCGTTGAATTCCTGGTAAGCCATATTGTTCAGCTCGGCCAGCTTATCCAGCATTTTTCGCCTGTCGTTCAGGTCGATGCTTTCATGATTCTTAAGATACAGCACCGGATTTTCTCCGCTGCTGAACTGCACGCCCTGGTGCACGGAATCCAGGAAGCCGTTGGTCCATAATTTTGAATACACGCCCTGCCCGTTGCCCTTGCCCTTAGACAGCAATACGCAAAAAGCGGGAAGGTTTTTATTTTCTGTTCCCAGCCCATAGCTCAGCCAGGCGCCCATGCTGGGCCGGTTGCCCACCTGCGCGCCGGTTTGAAAAAAGGTCAGGGCCGGATCATGGTTGATGGCTTCCGTATGCATCGACTTAATGATACAAAGATCGTCGACAATAGCGGCGGTATGCGGGAGAAGCTCGCTTATCCATGCGCGTGATTCCCCGTATTGTTCAAAGGAAAACAGGGTTCCCGCCAGCGGAAACCTTTCCTGCTGCGAGGTCATCCCGGTCAGGCGTTGTCCTTTTCGGACAGAGTCGGGAAGGTCTTCGCCGTGCATTTTGTTCAGCAAGGGCTTGTAGTCGAACAGGTCCAGTTGCGAGGGCGCGCCGTTCTGAAAAAGATAGATCACTCTTTTTGCCTTCGGAGCAAAATGCGGCAGGCCGGTCATGCCGCTTTCCAATTCGCCGCCGGCGCCTTTGAACAGGTCGGGCAACAGCAACGATCCCAGGGCTACGCTGCCCACGCCGAGGCTTAGCCGTGATAAGAACCGGCGCCGGTTGATGTTTAATCCTGCTTCAATGATTTCTTTCTCCATAAGCGATCAAGACTTTGACAGCGTCTCCTCCAGGTTATATAGTAATGAGATGGTTTTCATCATGGCGGCGGCAGTCTTGGTATCGATGTCGGGGATATGCGCATACTCTCCCGCCTGCAATGTTTTCTTGTCGCTAAGCTTGCCCGCGGTAAACAGCGCCAGTTGCTCATTGTAATAATCCATGATCTTGTCCGCCTCCTCTTTTTTAGGCTTCCGAAGCACGATAAGGCGAAAGGCTTTTTCCAGGTTCGACCGGGCATCGTTATTTTCCCTGACCAGCTTTTCCGCCAATACCCGGGCCGCTTCCATGACGGTCGGGTCGTTCATCATGATCAGCGCCTGCAGTGGAGTGTTGGTCTTGAGCCGGTTCACCTCGCACTGGTCGCGGTTGCTGGCATCGAACATGATCATGGAGGGAGGAGGCAGGGTAAGTTTGATAAAAGTATATAAGCCTCTCCGGTAGAGCGACTCGCCATGGTCCTGGATATAATTGGCCAACACGCCTCTTCCGGAAGTGGAAGCTTCCCACAGGCCGGAAGGCTGGTAAGGCTTGACGCTGGGCCCGCCCAGCTTTTTCACCAGCAGCCCGCTGCTCGACAATACCAGGTCGCGCACAAACTCAGCTTTTAGCCGGTTGCGGGGCGCGCGGCTATAGTAAAGGTTATCCGGGTCGCGTTCAAATTTTTCCCGGTCTACCACGGCCGACTGCCGGTAGACAGCGGAGCTAACGATCTTTTTGAGAATATATTTAATATCCCATTGATGATCCATGAAATCCACCGCCAGCCAGTCCAGCAATTCCGGGTGGGTAGGCAGTTCGCCCTGCATGCCAAAATCGCCGGAGGTCTTCAGCAGGCCGACGCCGAAGATCTCCTGCCATAGCTGGTTCACAAAGACCCGGGCCGTAAGCGGGTTGTTCCGGTCTACGGTCCATTCCGCCAGGCCCTTCCTGTTCTTCTCATATTTTGTCGTATCGAAGGGCATCACGGCATTAAGGGCCGTAGCTTCCACTTCTTTTCCCGGCGAATCGTATAAGCCCCGGTTCAGCACATAGGTCTTGCGAAGCGTATCCCTTTCTCCCATGACCGATACCGTTAGCCTCACAGTGTCCTGGTAGTTGATATAAGCATAGAGATCGTCTATTTCCTGTTTGGTCAGGGAAAGCATCGGGTTCTTTGCCGGCTTGGATACGGATACATCTCCCTCGTATCCTAGTTCATAGGTGTTATTAAAGAACGCGTATAGTCTAAAATAATCTTCCTGCGAAAAGGGATCGTATTTATGATCGTGGCATTGCGCGCATTCGATGGTGAGCCCCAATACCCCCTTGCCATAGGTCTTTGTTTTGTCCACCAGGTATTCCACCCGGTATTCTTCTTCTATAACGCCGCCCTCTTCGGTATACTTATGATTGCGTAGAAAGGCGGTGGCCAGGATATTTTCCTTGCTGGCATCGGGCAGCATGTCTCCTGCCAACTGCAAAACGATAAAGCGATCGTAAGGAATATTGGCATTAAACGCATGGATTACCCAGTCGCGGTAAGGCCATTGCGTGCGGATATTATCGTCCTGGTAACCGTAGGAATCGGCATAGCGCGCAATATCCAGCCAATGCACCGCCATCTTCTCCCCGTAGGCTTTATCGCTTAGGAGCTCGTCGACTATTTTTTCATACGCTCCCTCAGTATTATCGGCCAGGAACCTGTCCATCATTTCCAGGCTTGGCGGCAAGCCGGTAAGATCGAGCGCCACGCGCTTCAACAGTCGTTCTTTATCGGCTTCGGGATTGGGCCCGAAGTTTTTTGATTCCATCTTTTTAAGGATGAAATGATCTATTTCATTCCTTGGCCAATCCTTTCGTTTAACGACGGGCAGGGGCAATTTCTCCGGGGGAATAAAAGCCCAATGCTTTTCATATTTCGCGCCCTGTTTGATCCATTTCCGGAACAGGGCAATTTCATGATCGTTCAATAAGGAAAGATGCGATTCCGGGGTAGGCATCTGGTAAGCGGGATCTGTCGAGCTGATCCGTTTCATCAGTTCGGATTGATCGGGCTTTCCCGGAACAATGGCAAAAGCGCCCTTTGTCTCGTGCAGCGGGGCGTATGCCGAATCGGGTATATCCAGCCGCAGCCCGGCTTTCTGCATCGCAACATCGGGACCGTGGCAGGCAAAACATTTGTCGGAGAGAATAGGCCGGATATGAAAATTATAGCTGACGATATCCGGCATTTCCTGGCCGCCTGTCGTCGCTCCCTTATTCATGCAAGCCGCCGCCAATCCGATCAGGGCCATGATGACCAGGGTAGTGACAAACAATCGCATAGCTATATTGCTTTCTGAAATAATCGGTAAAAATCTACGCTAACCAAATTTACTTCTTTTGGGCGATTAAAGCCTAACTATAAATAGGGGGTAATGACAAGGTTGCAACTTTCCTGTTCATTTTGTTTGGCGGCTTTATACTCCAGTGTAGCGACACGGTTTCAACCCTCATACTTTATGAATCTTCAGTAAAAATTCAAACAAGTCTCTATCATAACAATAGCAGCTCGCCGGGATGGGCCTATCTCCGTAATTTTGCGGGATGCAAAAAGAACAAGGCCCTTTCGGGGAGATCCTGGCCCGTTTGAAAATTGAGGCGCTGAATAACATGCAGTTGGCCGCCCTGGAAGCCAATCAGCAGGATAAGGATATCGTTCTGATCTCGGCGACAGGCTCCGGGAAAACGCTTGCCTTCCTGCTTCCCTTACTGGAATTGATGGACCCGGAAAACCGCGCAACGCAGGCAATGGTGATCGTTCCCTCCCGGGAGCTGGCGCTGCAGATCGACCAGGTATTCCGGTCGATGGGAACAGGATTTACGGCAACCTGCTGCTATGGCGGACGCCTGCGGGAAACGGAGGAAAACAACCTGTCGCAGGCGCCGGCGCTGATCATCGGCACCGCGGGCAGACTGGCAGATCATCTGCGCAGGGGCAATATTAAGCCGGAGCATATCAGGACCCTGGTACTGGATGAGTTTGACAAATCCCTCGAGCAGGGATATGAAGAAGAACTTTCTTTTATCATTGGCTCGCTGAGCAACCTGCAAAAACGCATCCTGACCTCGGCCACCAGGATAGCGGAGATCCCTGCCTATGTGGGGTTAAACGAACCCCTGCTGCTGGATCATTCCGCCGAAACAAAAAAGGAGGCGCTGGCCATTCAATGGATAAGAAGCGAAGAAAAGGACAAGCTGGAAACGTTGTTCACCTTGCTTTGCCTGGCCGGCGACCGGTCTGCCATCGTATTTTGTAATCACCGGGAATCGGTGGAACGCATAAGCCAATGGCTGTCCGGCAAAGGGATAGTGAACGTATATTATCATGGCTCGATGGAGCAGCGCGACCGGGAGATGGCCTTATGCAAATTCCGCAACGGGACCTCAAACGTTTTGATCACGACCGACCTGGCTGCGCGCGGACTGGACATTCCTTATATAAGATATATCATTCACTACCACCTGCCCTTAACGGCAGAGGCTTTCACGCACCGGAACGGAAGAACGGCGAGAATGGATGCAAGCGGCACAGCCATCCTGATCCTGGGGCCTGAGGAGAATATCCCTGGTTATGTGCAACAGGATATCCCGCCGGTGGCATTACCGCCCAGGCTGACGATCCCCGATAAGCCCAAATGGTCTACGCTGTTTATCGCCGCAGGCAAAAAAGACAAGATCAACAAGGTAGATATCGTAGGATTTCTTACCAACAAGGGCCAGCTTAAAAAAGAAGACCTGGGCCTGATAGAAGTAAAAGATTTTATGTCGTTCGCCGCAGTAAGAAAATCTAAAATCGGATTCATGCTGGAGAAGATCAAGAACGAGAAAATAAAAAATAAAAAGCTGAAGATTGGAATAGCCAAATAGGTTTTTGGTAAATTGTCATTTTAAAAATTCAATTCTTTTTTCAAAGCACAAACCAGGTCTATGCGCAAGTTGAATGTTTCTTTGTTTTTAGTGATTGCTTTTTCTGCCCTTGGCATCCCCCCTTCTTTCGGTCAGTCAACCGCTTTAAGAAACAAGGTTTCGCAGGAGGTCAGCAAGGTGGAATCCAAGGTGATCGCCTGGCGACGTGATTTTCATGAGCATCCCGAGCTCGGCAACCGGGAAACGCGCACCGCGGGTATTGTTGCGGAACATCTCCGTTCCTTAGGCCTGGAAGTGCAGACAGGCGTGGCGGTAACCGGCGTGGTAGGCGTATTAAAAGGCGGCAAACCCGGCCCGGTGGTCGCGCTCAGGGCCGATATGGACGCGCTTCCGATAACAGAAAGAACGCCTGTGCCCTTTGCTTCGAAAGTTAAGACCACCTATAACGGGCAGGAAGTGGGCGTTATGCATGCCTGCGGTCATGATACCCATACCGCCATGCTAATGGGCGTCGCGGAAGTATTTGCGGGCATGAAAAAAGACATCAGGGGAACCATAAAATTTATTTTTCAACCCGCTGAAGAAGGCGCTCCTGTAGGAGAAGAAGGCGGCGCCGAGCTGATGGTTAAAGAAGGAGCGCTCGACAATCCAAAAGTGGATGTGATATTCGGATTGCATTGCGATGCACACCGCGAGGTGGGAAAGATCGGCTATCGGCCGGGGGGAGCGTTGGCCGCGGTTAATGATATCCGTATTGTGATACATGGCAAACAATCGCATGGCGCCGCGCCCTGGACCTCTGTGGATCCCATTGTGACCGCTTCACAGATCGTGACGAACCTGCAGACCATCGTCAGCCGGAACATCAATCTTACCAATAACCCGGCCGTGGTCACCATTGCCGCCATAAATGGAGGCAACCGGTCCAATATCATCCCCGAAACAGTGGAAATGCTCGGCACCATGAGAACGCTTGACAAGGGGGATGAAAAGCTCGTCATTGAAAGGATCAAACAGATCGTGACCAAAACAGCTGAAGCCAATGGCGCCACGGCAGAGGTGCAGATCCCCTATAGCTCTTCTTATCCGCTGGTATATAATGATCCGGCGCTAACGGAAAAAATGGTGGGTTCCCTGCAAAAAACAGTGGGTATTGAAAACCTTGACCTGGTCACTCCCCGCACGGTTGCGGAAGACTTTGCTTTTTTCCAGCAAAAGGTTCCCGGGCTGTTTATCTTCCTGGGCGGACTTCCCAAGGGCAAAGACCCCAACACGGCAGGGCCGCATCATACGCCTGATTTTTTTATTGATGAAGCCAGCTTTACGGTGGGGATGAACGCCCTGGCCAACCTGGCGCTGGACTACTTGCAGCAAAAATAAATCTATCGCTATTTATCTTTTAGCAAAGTTACCGGTATACTGTAATCCTTCCTTTGAAGAAACGACCAGGAAATAGGCGCCTGATGGAAGCGAAGAAATATCTACCGATCCCTTGTTGACGCCCTGCTCCAGGTTCTGCTTCCTCGAAAAAGCTATTTTCCCGGAAAGCGTATATACCTGGATAGAGGTTTCTTTTTTCGTAACGCTGTTAATTGTATAACTAAGAGTAGAAACAGCAGGATTGGGGTATAGCTGTACTTCGCTTTTGATATTGTTGCTGATGGTAACAATCTTTGAATAGGTGAAACCTCCCTGGATATCCACCTGCTTTAACCTGTACTGATTGAGGCCGTCTAAGGGGCGGCTATCGGTAAAAACATAGGAAGAAACTGTAGCGCCCGGCGTCACAAATACCTTTCCTATGGAATCAAAACCGTGCTGCGCTGCGCGCTCAATGGTAAAATAATGACCGTCATTGCCGGCATTATCCGCGCTCCAGCGAAGCGTTGTTTTTTCATTGTTCCGCTCGCCGGTGAAACTTAATAGTTTTACGGGAAGTATACCGGCTACATATATGTCCTTGCTCAATGAAACAACCGTACAAAGATTATTGCTCAGGTTCACAGAGATGGATTTATTCCCTGCGGCAGACCAGGCAATACCTGAGGGGTCCTGCAGGGCAGCTGTTGCAGGGGTTCCGCCGGGAAAGTTCCAGTTATAATTTACTCCGGCAGCCGGCGTATTCGCTACCGAAAAATCAGTCCCTGCATTCAGGGTAGTCGATTCAGGTCCCTGTATCGCGAAAGAAGTAACCGGGCTCAAACTGATATCATCGATCAACACCCCGTAAGTCTTTGTATTGTTGGAATTCAAAAACTCCACTTTTACCTTCCTGTCGGGCGAGGAAGAAGGGATATCGAAAGAAAGATCGGTCGTTTGTAAGTTGAAATTTTTATTACTATAAGAAAACGTAGAGTTAATATACTGGACGCCCGATTGTACGCCGGTAACCCTGGCAATGATCGATACCGTATTAGGGGTATTGCCGTCTTTTCTCCTGGACCCCTTAAAACTGAAATTATAGGACTGGCCCGGGAAGATACAAACCTGCTGGTTAATACAACGCTCCACATCTATTTCCGTTACATAGTTGGAACTTACGCTTCCGCCATATACGGTTTCAGGATTGATTTCAATAGTGCAGGCAGTACTCCATCCTGAGGCATTGCCATTAAATCCCGGGTTAACGATTAAATTCTGTCCATAAACCGATGTAGAAAAGATAAATGAAAAGAATAAAAACTTTCTTTTAAAGGAGTTCCGGAAATGGCTATTGAAGGTTTTCATAATCACTATTTTTAACTGTGATTAAGGTTTCATATCCAGCGCCAGGGTATTAATATATGATTATTAAAATGTTATAAATGATATATTATAATATTCAGTCTCAAAATCAGTCTCGAATTCCCACAAATGGAATATATTCCATTTTGGAACAGGACATAATAGCGTCTATTGCACGGAAAGGGGATATAAAAGCAGCGTTCGGCCACGCTGTTAGCAAAACCTTTGCGACTAACGGCCGGCTATCGGGTATTAAAAACAAATAATGTACGGATAAAACATGACAGAGATTAAAAAAACAGTCAATTTTGATACGTCCGACAGATGCAAAGCATCGGTAGCTTTATACAATAAACAGGTTGCCCTTTAAAACATTTCGCATGAACCAGATACCCGGTAATGCCATCCGGCAGATCCTATTTTTGTCTGTTATCATTCTGTTGGGGATCGTGCTGTTCTTCCAGCTCAATTCCTTTATTCCCGCTTTCCTCGGCGCTTATACCTTATATATCCTCATGCGGAAATACCAGTTCATCCTGGAAGGAAAATACAAATGGAAAAAAAGCGTGAGCGCGGCGCTGCTGATGTTGATCTCCTTTGTTGTTATCCTGTTACCCATTTTTGTGCTGGTCAATATGGTGTCTTCAAAATTGGGATACGCCATACAGCATTCCTCCGAGGTGTTAACGACCATCAAAAATTTTATACAGAAATATGAAGACCAGTATGGCATTGAGATCCTTACCGATATAAACGTTCAGAAATTGACCAGCTGGGGAGCCCAAACGCTGCCGCAGGTACTGAACTCCACCTTGAATACGCTGGTAACCATTGTAATGATGTATTTCGTTTTGTACTTTATGCTGACAGACGGCAGAAAAATGGAATCAAAACTGTATGAATGGGCGCCCCTGAAAGATGAGAATATATTGTTGTTGCGCAGGGATCTTAACCGCATGGTATTGTCTAACGCTATCGGTATCCCCCTGATCGCCCTGGTTCAGGGCGTCGTGGGGCTGATCGGTTATTTAATAATAGGCGTTCCCGAACCGATGTTCTGGTTTGTGATCACCTGCATCTCCGGGATGTTGCCGGTAGTGGGCGCAGCCCTGGCTTATATACCGCTTGCCATAACGCTGTTTGCCGAGGATGATTCCCTTCGCGGCATTATTGTATTGATATTCGGGTTGGCGGTTATCGGAAGCGTGGATAATATTTTCCGCTTCTGGCTTCAGAAAAAATTAGTGGACATACACCCCATCATCACCGTATTCGGCGTGATCATCGGGGTAAATATCTTTGGATTTATCGGCCTTATTTTCGGACCTATCCTCATCTCCCTTTTCATAATAATGGTCAAGATCTATAAAAACGAATTCGGCAAACCCCAGACCGGGTAACCGGCAGGGCTGCCGCGGGATTTTCCGGGGCGCTCATTACAGGCTTTTCTGACAGCGGGTTCCCTTAATTTTTTCCGTTAACTTTTTCCACCCGCAGAACGGGTTTAAAGGAAGGGAATGGCCGGGCCCCGCAAGCGCATTGGTACCGCGCCTGCGGCGTTGGGGCGCTGCCGGACCCAGCCTGATCCCTGGCCCGGGCGCGCTGAAAGTTGAGCCTGAAACCGTTATCAACAATGCCTGGCTAAGCCTTGAGCCCGGCGGCTGAGCGCGCTGAACCCGGGCGTACTTTATATACGCCAGGCGTTCATGTGATAAAAAATTAAACGTCCAAAACACAATAAAATAAATCCGCTTTATCTCTTGTAAACCTTAACAGGCGATTATATTTTGCAACTCGTTGCTGTTTAAGGAAACCAACAACCCTATTAAATCCGTACCCTATGTTTTGCAAACTATCGTCTGCATTCACTATTTGTTTGACCCTGTTCGCCTCGCTCTCCTTTCTCACCGTAACTTATGGAAGAAACGACGCCAGACCCTCTTCTGCGGAGGAAAGATCTATTTCGGTTTCGCGGCCGCCGATACTCAGAAGCCAGGCGCATGAAATGTACGAGCGGCTCGACCTGGAAAACGCCGGGCTCAGCCTGGACGCATTTTCCTATGCCTTGTCCGGCTACCTTACCCTGCTGGAAAAAGGAAAACTGCAAAACCCCTATACGCTGACCATCTGCGATTTTAGCCAGTCATCCAAAAACAAGCGGTTATATATTATAGATCTTAAAGAAATGAAGATCCTGTGGAATACCTATGTGGCGCATGGGCGCAGATCGGGAGGAGAATTTGCCCAGTCCTTCTCCAATACCCCTAAATCGCATAAAAGCAGTCTTGGATTTTATATCACCGAAAACACGTATTACGGGGCGCATGGGCTTTCTCTAAGGATCAACGGGCTGGAAAAAGGGATCAACGACCAGGCCAAGGCCAGGAATATTGTTATCCACGGATCAGATTATGTAGGCGACGATTTCCTGGAAAACAACCCTTTTACGGGAAGAAGCTTCGGTTGCCCCGCCGTTCCGGAGGAAGAAAAAGCGGCAATCATCAATGTCATCAAGGGCGGGTCATGCCTGTTTATTTATCATCCGACCAAACAATACCTCTCGGTATCTAAAATATTGAAAAGCTAAGAGTGGACATACGCTCGGGTGGTTTGAAGGTGAAAAAGCTCAATTTAGGTTCGTACCCTATGATTGAGCTTTTCTTTATTTCATCTTTATTCCATCAGGAATTCCGTTTTCCCGGCAAAAAACCGGGGCTGTATTAAAAACTATTAATATTTCGAACGAGAAAATGCATTATTTGCCTGTAAAACTTAACTTTACCCCCGTTATTAAAAGAATAGTGAGGAAGGATATATATATTTGTATCTAAAAACGATCTCAAAATGATTCTAAAGAAAACCTTTTTAATCGGATTATCATCCCTGATGCTCTTTTCATGCGTTAGCTCTAAAAAATACAAAGCAAGCCAGGCGCAATATGAAACGTTGAACACTGCTCATTTGAAACTGCAGAACGATCTGAAAAACTGTGAAGACCAGAACGCAGAAAATGCGCGTCAAAAAGCGGCGCTTCTCGCAGAAATCGAAAACCTCAACAAGCAGATCGCTTTCTTAAAAGATAACAATACCAACGTATTAAACCAGTTAAAGGATCTTTCCGTATTGTCTGCCACCCAGGCTGAAAGCATTAAAAAATCGCTTGAAAACATAGGCGCGAAAGACGTATACATCCAGGATCTGCAGGCAGCGATGGCCCGCAAGGACTCTCTGAACATGGCATTGGTAATGAACCTGAAAGGCGCGCTGAACGACGTGAATGACCAGGACGTGAACATCCAGGTTGAAAAGGGAGTCGTATTTATTTCTATCTCCGATAAATTATTGTTCAATAGCGGAAGCGCCACGGTTTCTAAACCCGCGCTATCTGTTCTGTCAAAAGTGGCCCAGGTGCTGAACGCCAATCCGCAGCTGGACATCCTGGTAGAAGGTCATACGGATGCAGTTCCCATCAAGAACAGCTGTATCCTGGACAATTGGGATCTTAGCGTTAAACGCGCTACTTCTGTTACCCGCATCCTGCAGAACGACTTCAGTATCGCTCCTGAAAGGATGACCGCCGGCGGCAGAGGCGAATACGCTCCGCTGGTTTCTAATGATACGAAGGAAGGCCGCGCAAGCAACCGCCGCACCCGTATCGTTATTCAGCCCCAGCTGGATCAGTTCTTTAATCTCTTGGAAAGGAAAGAAGGTTAATCTTAGTTTTTAATAAACAATATATTCCAGGTCTTCCCGTCGGCGAAGACCTGGTTTTTTTTGGCCTGTGCATAAATATTACCGGGCCGGAATAATTTTTTACTTCTTTATTAAGCCTATTTAAGTACTTTAATGTTCAAATTTTTTACCCATGTTATGGAAAGGAAGAAGACAAAGCGCTAATGTAGAAGACAGGAGAGGGATGTCTGCCGGCGGATTTGCGGTAGGCGGAGGCGTTATAGGGATCATCATCCTGGTGTTGAACTTATTGCTGGGCGGCGACCCCTCTAATGTTAACCTCACCGAGCTGCTGCCCGGCCAGCAGGGATCGGCCCAGCTATCTCCCGAAGAAGAAGCGGCGGACAACGAAAGGGCGGAGTTTGTAAAAGTGACGCTGGCAGAAACAGAAGATGTCTGGAACAGGCTTTTCCGCGAGGCAGGGCGGGAATATCCCGAACCTACGCTGGTGTTGTTCCGGAATACGGTGAATTCGGGATGCGGCACGGCAGGCGCGTCTTCAGGCCCTTTCTACTGCCCCGGCGACAATAAATTATATATAGATCTCTCTTTTTATGAAGAGCTGCAAACCCGTTTTAGGGCCCCGGGCGATTTTGCCATGGCCTATGTTATCGCGCATGAAGTAGGCCATCATGTTCAAACCGTACTTGGAACTTCGGCGCAACTTGCCCGGGCAAGGCAGCAGTTGAGCGAGAGTGAATACAATAAACTCTCCGTAAAGATGGAACTGCAGGCTGATTTCCTGGCGGGCGTTTGGGCGCATTATGCAAATCGCGCCAAGATACTGGAGCCGGGAGATATTGAAGAAGCTTTAAGGGCCGCCAACGCGATCGGCGATGACCGGCTGCAAAAGGAATCGACGGGGCGCGTGATCCCGGACGCTTTTACGCATGGCACGTCTGCGCAGCGTATGTATTGGTTTAAAAGAGGGTTCGAAACAGGCGACATGTCCCGGGGAGATACCTTTTCAGATCCCTCGCTCAATTAAATGATGAAAAGAATCCAGAGACTCGCCATATATAATGGCATTGCCTGCATATTGCACCTGATCGTTGTCTTTCTTACCCGAAACAATATCCTCAATTCAACGGGCATCGCAGAGATAGCGCAGAAGTATTCCACGCTGTTCACTCCTACGCGGATGACCTACCATATATGGGAACTCATCTACGCGACGCTCTTTGCATTCTGCGCCTATCATCTTGTTATGGCATATAAACAGGATGAGCGGCATCCCGCTAACGCGGTAGTCTTAAAGATAGGCTGGCTCTTTGTGTTTGTAAATATTGCCGCTGCGATAAGATTGCTGGCATGGACCCAGGAATGGTTATCCTTATGCCTGATCATGATCACAACGCAACTGTTCCTCCTGCTGAAGATACATTCCCGCCTCGGCCTTTATGATAGCCGCCGGTCGCTGGAATCAAAAGTATTTACGCAATTCACGATCAGCCTTTATCTCGGGTGGACCCTGGTTACCCTGTTTGCAAATATCGGTTCCTGGCTCGTTGCCATACAATGGAATGGATGGGGAATATCTTCCATCAACTGGACCATTACCCAGATCGCCATACTGACGCTGATCGCCATGTCGATCGTCAGCTCAAAAAATAATGTTGTTTTCGGACTGGCGGTGATCTGGGGGTTCTATGGCATTACGCTTCAGAGAATAGCAATAGACCAGGAAGAATACCAGCCCGTAATACTGGTTGCCCGGGCCGGAATGGCGATCGTCGCATTCATGTGCCTGACCGCCTTTATCAGGAACCTGATCAAACGCAGGCGGGCCCGGATCCGGCGTAGCCCCTCATCAGGACCAGATAAAACGAAAGAAATTAATGGTTAGCTCAGCAAATCCGCCAGCAGATAAACGTCAATCGAATTCGCTCCTGCCGGGATACTGACGCTTGACATAGCTCCTCATCAAGACCCGATAAAATGAAAGGAATAACGGTTGACAGTAAGACTTGGGAAGATATGAAATGCAAGGATCGGTAAAAATGGATAGCCCTCTAACCGCCGCTGTCTTCTTTCTCGGTTTCCGCCGGCGTTTGCTCAGCCGGAGCGACGGCGCCGGGAACATGATGGATCGCAAGCTGGAACTTGGTATTCAGGCTGACGGTAAAATCGTTTTGCGCGAATATCGCCCTGGCTCCCGGGTCCTGCAGCAGAACAGCCGCCAGATCGCTTGCCAGCGGCGAGCCGCTGATCACGTTTGCCACTCTTCCCTGGACAAATTCAATATTAAATTTATATCCCGCTTTGCGACCGCTTCCTGCTCTTTCAAAATCAATTCGATTCAAATCAAGCGTTTGGTCGCCCCCTACTGATCTTTTCATTAATATCTTGATAATAGGCAGGTACTTGTTCCAAACGTGAACATACATCATTTCAGCATCATTTTTATTAGGAGAACTATATCGGAAGAATAAAGGTCGTAAATAAAAATGGAAATGAAAAGGAAATGACAGGATGCCTCTGCGTTCTCTCTTATTTCCGGTGAATGATCCGATAATATCCGGACATAACAGCAGAACAGGGAAAAGCGAGATCTATAGCATCCTGTCGGCGTTCTCAGTTCTCATTTTCCTGGTTTTTCTGATCGTGCATTACATGAATAGCTTCCAAAAGTTTTTCGACCTGCTCATAAAAATAGATCAGGCTGGCTTTTTCCCTTCTCTTTAACCCGGGATAGGAGCAGCTTACCATCGTTTTAAAGATCTCCCATAAAAAGCCTCTTACCTGGGGCATGTTCGCATAATCAAAAAAATCTTCAACGACCTGATCCGGATGCGCTATTTCCTCCGCGCTCAGTTTTCGGGGCCTGAATTCTGCTTCATCATAACTAACGGTTATCATACGGTCTTGTTTTAAAGGGTTAATCACATTATAATTCCGGTTTTCACGATGATTGGTTCATAGAAAATGTTTTATTTGATTAAAGAATAATGTATCATTGCAATATTATACCTAAGTCTATTTAATATCAACTTTTATCTAGGCTATTATCTACAATAAATACCGTTTTTTTCTTGAGAATTATAGATCGATTATACCAATACATGAAGCTCAAAAACATTAGCGCCCATTCCCTGGAACGCTCCTGTGAGATTGCGAATGGCTATCTCAAGAAACAATGGAAGGGAAAGGGCACGATCGGCACAGAGATCCTGGAAAAGATCGTCAACCGGTATGTAGACCTGAGTCTATTGTGGCTGATCACTGGCGAAGGCAATATGCTCCAATATGAGCAACCGGTTTCTTCCAACCTGGAGCTGCAGGATGAGGAAAAGATCTATCAATCTGCCGATACGGTCATCCGTTTGCTAAGAGACAAGGTCAAACTGCTCGAACATACCGTCGCCGATAAGGAGAAGATCATCGCTCTGCTCGAGCGGCAGATCAACCAGAAGGGGAAATAAGATCGCAGAATATTGAGAAAACATTGTATCTTTTTCTCATGCGCATCCTATGGCAGTATCTAAGACCTTATCGGTGGATTGTTTTTCTATCCCTTCTTCTCGCGGCGATAAGCCAGGTGCTATTTCTTATCGACCCGATCATTTTTGGTAAGATCATCGACGACTACGCTTCCAACCCCGACGGAAAACCCCAGAAGGAACTGGTGAACGGCGTATTGTGGTGGATGTTCGTGGCGCTGGCGGTGGCCCTGCTGGCGCGCGTGGCCAAGGCCTTCCAGGAATATACCACCCGGCTCGCCGTACAAAAATTCGGCATGCAGATATTTAACGACGGCCTCAAACAAACGCTGCGGCTCTCGTTCCAGGAATTCGAAGACCAGCGCAGCGGAGAGACCATGTCGGTATTGCAGAAAGTGCGAACAGATACCGAGCGTTTTATCAACTCGTTCATCAATGTTCTTTTTTCTTCCCTGGTGGGCGTCGCCTTCCTGGTATGGTACGCCATCACCAAACACTGGGCGCTGATACCGGTGTTTGTTATCGGCGTTTTGGTGTTAGGGGGGCTAACAGGCCTGCTGAGTAAGAAGATCAAAACCCTGCAACGTTCCATCAACCGCGAAACCAATCGCATGTCGGGCATCATCACCGAATCGCTGCGAAATATTGAACTGGTGCGCAGCCTGGGGCTGACCTTTCCGGAAATAAGGCGACTCAAAACCTATACGCTTAAGATATTCGACCTGGAGATGGAAAAAACAAAACAGGTGCGCACACTGAGCTTTTTCCAGGGTACCGCGCTGAACATACTGCGGCAGTCCATCCTCTTCATTTTATTATGGCTGATCTTCCGCAACGTGTTGAGCACGGGCGAACTGATCAGCATGCAGTTTATCTCCAATACCATCTTCGGCCCCCTGCAGGATATCGGGAATATTATTTTGTCCTATCGCGAAGCCGAAGCCTCGCTGAATAATTTCGATCAGCTCATGCGCAAGCCTGTCGAGCAGCGCCCGGAGGACCCGATAACGCTGGACCCGCTGGACGATCTTCGTTTCGACCGGGTAGCGTTCAGGCACCGGTCGGCCTCGGAAAACGCGATAGACGGCATCTCCTTCCATGTGCGATCGGGCGATACCATCGCTTTTGTGGGGCCGTCGGGATCGGGAAAATCCACCCTGGTCAAGTTGCTGGTCGGATTATATCAGCCGCTCTCGGGCAATATCCTGTTCAACAATGTGCCGTCTGACCGTATCCGTTACAATGCGCTTCGCCGGCAGATCGGGTTGGTTACGCAGGAAACGCAGCTGTTTGCAGGGACCATCCAGGATAACCTGCTATTCGTAAAACCCGACGCTACGGAGGCCGAGATGATGGAAGCGCTCGATAAAGCGTCCTGCATCCGGCTGTTGACGCGCTCGGGAAAGGGATTGCATACCGTGTTGGGAGAAAGCGGATTAAAATTATCCGGCGGCGAAAAACAGCGCATATCGATTGCCAGGGCCTTATTGCGCCATCCCCGCCTGCTCATTTTTGACGAGGCGACTTCCGCGCTTGATTCCCTAACAGAAGAAGAGATCACCGCCACGATCAGGGCCATCTCCGCGCAACGCGAACAGATCACCATCCTGATCGCGCATCGCCTGTCTACCATTATGCACGCCGATACCATCTACGTGCTGGAAAAAGGAAGGGTAACCGAAAAAGGAACGCACGACGAACTGCTTGCCCAGAAAGGATTGTATTACGCCATGTGGAGGCAGCAGATCGGCGAGAGAAGAAGTTAGTTGTTCGCATCTTTTACGCAACGGAAACCAAGATTATTGGATGCGCTGCTGATCTCCCCCTTTCCCCTGCTGCCGGCCTTATACCGGATACAATATTCATCGCTGCAGAGAAAGGAGCCTCCGCGCTGCACGCGCTTGACCGCGCCGGGCTCGTCAGGATCATAGCTGTCTGCCGGTCCCCGGGGGTTGGATTTAGGACTTTGACGGTAATAATCGGGGCGATAATAATCCGAGCACCATTCCCAGACATTTCCCTCCATATCATACAACCCGAATGCATTGGGAGGAAAGGATCTCACCTTTGCCACCCCGGTATACCCATCTTCTTCCTTATCATGATGCGGAAAGCTGCCCTGGAAAACATTCGCTACCCATCGTCCTCCCGGCTTCAGCTCCCTGCCCCAATAGTAATCCTTATTGTTTTGGCCTGCCCTGGCCGCCATCTCCCATTCCGCTTCCGTGGGCAGTCTTTTACCCGCCCATTTCGCATAGGCCTGCGCATCCTCATAGCTCACCTGCGCCACAGGATCGTTTTCTCTTCCCTGTATAGAGCTGCCCGGTCCCTTGGGATGTTTCCAACTGGCGCCGGGAACATATTTCCACCATTGCATGGGATTGTTAAGCGGCACGGCATGCGCGGGAGGAGAAAATACCGCGGACCCGGGAACGAGCTTGTCAGCCGGCACGCCCGGAAAATCCTTGGGATCAAGCGGACGCTCGGCCGTGGTCAGATAACCCGTGGCCTTGACGAACTGCGCAAACTGCGCATTGGTGACCTCATGCGCATCCATCCAAAAAGCATCTACCGTTACGGTATGCACAGGCCTGCTATCGGCAAAATCTTCCGAGCCCATATCAAAAGCGCCGCCGGGGATCCATACCATACCTTCCTCTGAAGCCTCATTTATTACCGCCGACGCATAGGTTCCCGCATCGCCGCCCGCAGCCGCGCCATGCGCCGCCAGCGCCCCATACCGCGAAGGCTGTCCGCACACGCCCTCATGCGAACTGTCCTTTTGCAAAGGCCCGGTCGCAGAGCCGATCTTATTTTCTTCAGAAGGAGAACTACAGGAAGCAAGAACCCATGTATATAGAAAGATGGCAAATAGCTTGTTCATTGTTTTATATTGATTTGACCAGCGACCCATAAGCGCGTTAAATCTTTTATCGATTTATCCGCGCCTCCTGAGAAAAAAATCCGGAGATAATCTTATGTTCCGGAGTTACGCGTCCATTTGTCTACTAANNCTAACTAGCTGGTTTTATTTAATCCCAACGGGATGACCAGGGGCTACAGAACGGACCAGCCGCAACCGGCTTAACCCGGTCTTAACGCTCTGCCTTCTTTTCCTCCAGCTTTTTCTTCATCAGGAACATTTCATCCCTGAGCCTGGCTGCTTCCATAAAATCAAGATCGCGCGCCGCCTTCTCCATTTCTTTTTTAATTTTTGCAANNCTCTTCGGATCATATCCCCTGATATCCAAAACAGAGGTTTGCGCAAACACCTGCTCCTTGCTCTTGCTTACGGTAGTAGGCGTAATATGATGCTCGATATTATAGTTGATTTGTTTTTCGCGGCGGCGGTTGGTTTCATCGATGGTGCGCTGCATGCTCTCCGTGATCTTATCGGCATAAAAGATGACCAGCCCGTTTACATTGCGCGCTGCCCGCCCGGCGGTCTGGGTAAGCGAACGTTCATTTCGCAGAAACCCTTCCTTGTCGGCGTCGAGGATGGCCACCAGCGAAACCTCCGGCAGGTCGAGGCCTTCGCGCAACAGGTTAACGCCCACCAGCACATCTATCTCTCCCAACCTCAGCTGCCGCAGGATCTCCACCCTTTCCAGGGTATGCACTTCGCTATGTATATAACTGGATTTTACATTTATCCTGTTCAGGTATTTATTCATTTCCTCCGCCATGCGTTTGGTGAGCGTGGTCACCAGCGCTCTTTCGCCCTTGGTTACCCGCTTGTCTATCTCTTCCAGCAGGTCGTCGATCTGGTTAACGCTGGGTCGCACTTCAATAGGAGGATCCAGCAAGCCCGTGGGCCTGACTACCTGCTCGATCACTACGCCGCCGGTTTTTTCCAGCTCATATTCCCCGGGCGTTGCAGAAACAAAGATGACCTGGTTGACCATCGATTCGAATTCATGAAAGTTCAGCGGGCGGTTATCCAGCGCGGAAGGCAGCCGGAAGCCATAGTCCACCAATATCAGCTTGCGACTCCGGTCCCCGCCATACATGCCGCTCACCTGGGGGATGGTCTGGTGACTTTCATCGATCACGCAGAGAAAATCCTTGGGAAAATAATCCAGCAGGCAGAAAGGCCTGCTCCCGGGTTTTCTTCTGTCAAAAAACCTGGAATAATTTTCCACGCCATTACAAAACCCAAGCTCCCTGATCATCTCAATATCATAGTTGACCCTTTCGCTTAAACGCTGCGCTTCAATGAATTTTCCTTCTCTCTTAAAATACTCCACCTGGGCGGCCATTTCATCCTGGATCTCCGCAAGTATCTGCTGCATCATGTCCTTCGGCGCCAGGTACAGGTTAGCGGGGAAGATGGCGGCGTTTTCAAGCGACATGATGCGTTTGCCGTTCGTCACGTCAATGCTTTCTATCTCTTCAATTTCATCTCCAAAAAAAGAAATGCGGTAGCCATAATCCAGATAAGGCAGGTTGATGTCCACCGTATCGCCCTTCACCCGGAAGCTGGCGCGCCCGAATTCGCCCTGGCTCCGGACATATAAGGCATTGACCAGCGCATGCAGAAAACCCTGCCTCGACAATACCTGGCCCCGCTCTATCCTGATAATGCTGTTCTCATATTCCGCGGGGTTCCCGATGCCATATATACAGCTTACCGAAGCCACCACAATAATATCCCTTCTTCCGCTGAGCAGTTCCGTGGTCGCGTGCAGCCTTAATTTATCCAACTCCTCGTTCACCGATTGGTCCTTTTCTATATAGGTATCACTGACAGGCATATACGCTTCCGGCTGGAAATAATCATAATAGCTTACAAAATAGCCAACCGCATTTTCGGGGAAGAACTGCTTGAACTCCCCGTACAGTTGGGCGACCAGCGTTTTATTGTGCGTGAGCACCAGCGTAGGACGCTGCGTCTGCTGGATCACGTTTGCGATCGTAAAGGTCTTACCCGATCCGGTTACGCCCAGCAATGTCTGGTAACGCTCGCCGCTCCGCACGCCGTCGACAAGCTGCTCGATGGCCTGGGGCTGATCGCCCGCAGGTTGGTATGAAGTATGTAGTTTGAATGCCATAAAGAAATACCTCGAATTTACGGAATCCCCTCGTTCCCCGGGCTTTCGCCGAAAGCGGCGGAATCTGCTTTGCTTTCTTTGTTGTTCTTTGATTTCCCGAAAGGGTCCCAGCTTATTTTCAGCTTGCCGTCGTCCCCGGTCTTGGCCCTGATGCGCAGCGCTATTCCGGCTCTTTGTTTACCCTCGTCGGTAAGATCCATTTTAGCCTGGCTCTTGAGCAGGTTGCGCACCGGGAAACGGATGCTCATATCTGTTCCCTTATNNAGCACATTCTTCAGGTCGGCAAACCTCACGGCAGAAAAATCCTGCTTCTTGAACGCTTTTTCTACGATGCGCGCCAGCGGCTCAAAATTATTCAGTTCCCCATCTTCCAATAAAAAAGCGATCCTTCCCTTTGATCTGTCCTTTAACAACTCGGCTTCGTTGGTGACAGCCCCGCTGAAGCGGATATCGGCGGAAAGCCTTCCTTTCAGGTTATCCTGCGTTATGGCATCCTGCCCGAAATTGGCAAATGAGGAAAAAAGAACGGGGATATCTATATCCCTCATCCTGGCGTCCAGGAAAACATCGTTGCTGCGTATGCCATTGTTCATGCTGCCGCTAAGCGAGACAGCGCCGCCCGCATGCTTAAAAGACATCTGCTCCACCGCCATGGCGGAGGGCTTCATAACTATGCCCGCCTTTATATCCGTAGCAGAAAATGTTTTGTAACTCATCGCCGGCGTTTCCATCGTTATGTATACATCGCCCTCCTGGAACAACCGGTCGATCTGCGAAGAAATGCCCTGCCAACGCGCCGATGCCTTTTTGGCCGCAGGGGAGGACCTGGACAGGAATGCCTTAAAATCTTCAAGCCGCACATGGTCGGAATATATTTTCCAGCGCAACGCCAGCTTCTCCGGGCTGAGATTGAGCATGGAAAGAAAATTTTCGCCCTGCCCGTTCATTTGCAAAAGCGTTTTTCCAACCCTGGCATTGAATTTATCGACCAGCAGATCATTATCCTTAAATCTGAACGCGCCCTGGCACTGGGATAGCAGGAAATTCCTGGGCAGGTAGCGGATAGCGGCATCCTTAATAAGGATATCGCCATTGATATCCGCGCCCTTATTCGCCTGCCCGCCGATGGGGCATTTAAATACGATATCCACCCGGGCCTCGCCCTGCTCAAAATCAAAGGTGGAGCTACCGGTCAATGCGTTCAACGAGCGCAGCCCGATATCTGTTTTAAGATCGCCTTGCAGAACGGGCGACCGGAGATCGGTGAACCTCAACGCCCGAGAAGCCAGGGGTATATTTTCCCATGTCGCCGTGAAAGCAGAAATATCAATAACGGAGTTCTGATCGTTACGGGGTTTGCCGCTGTTCATTTCATTGCTAAACCGGGCCTCGAAAGCGCTGTTCTTAAACAGGCCGAGCGGCGTCTCCAGGTCGTTATTTTTAATACTTGTCGTTAACCGTACCAGCGGAATGAATTTATACTGCGTTTTCCCGGAGATATCCGCCTTGATATCGATGCCCTTCTTAAAAGAATAGTTTTTTGTCTTCTCTTGCAGATTCTCCGCCAACAGGGAAGCCAGTTTACGGGAATCGATATTCCTGGTTTCGATGGATAGCGTATAATCAGGAGATAGCGTATCCAGGTGAAAGCGGGCATTAAAGAAAAAAGGATGGCCCTGCAGATAAAGCCTTACCTGGTCGGCCAGCAACTCTTTTTTGTTCCGGTCATATGACAGGTCGAACCGTCCCTTCAGCGTTTTGTCTTTCAGGAAACTTCCTTTTTGCGTATTGAAGGCAAGATGGTTCACCACCATATTTGCGTTCAGCGCCATCAGCAGTTTATCATCCTGCTGATGAAAGGCGCAATTAAGCCTGTTGATATAGGCTTCATAACGCTTATTCCTCAACGCATGGGTAACGCTGACCTGCATATCTCTCAGCAGGACGGCGGGCAAGAAGGGATGCTCTTTTTTTACCAGTATATTGCCTGAGGGATCCGGCGCCGCGTGATCGTCTCTCTTGCGAAAAACATAATTATTAGAAGCCCCCGCGGTATCTGTAATGATATTAATGCTGCCATGGGAAATAATGATTTTCCCCACGGGCGATTTACCGGTGAGCAGACCAAATGCGTTTACGCTCAGGTGAACGGCATCTGCCTGCAAAAGATCTTTGTGGTGGGAGGCATACAGGCTATCCCTGATATACACGTTTGATAGCTTTACGGATAATAAGGGGAAGGTCCTGAAAAAGCTTACCGATAACCTTTCTATGGCGATCTCTCCTTTGACGTATTCGTTTACAGAGGAAGATAGCCTGTCGATCAGCGCCCTTTCATTGAGCGATATATAGACCGCCAACCCTATCCAGAGGACTATCAATGGCGTGATGATCCACGCCAATGCTTTTACGCTATATTTTATCCATTTCCTTGATGCCATATTCAACTGCGCAACTGCGGCAATTTTTTGGTAATCGACAGGAATTTATGCAAAAATGGAACCCGGGCGGGCCTAATACTCGATCCTCCTTTTAAGGTATCCGCTGTAATCGGGTATTTTGATAAGGTATTCGTCCAGCATCAGCGGGGAGGTCAATATAAAATCTGCTGTCGCCCGATCGCAGGCCACTATACAATTCCAGGCTATAGCCACCCTTAACAAGGCTTTAACGTCGCTGTCGTGCGGTTGCGCCTCCATAGGGTCCCAGAAAAAGATCAGCATATCAATAAACCCTTCGGCAATCATGGCGCCGATCTGCTGGTCTCCCCCTATCGGGCCGCTCAGCAACTTGGTGACCGGCCGGTCCAGCTGATCTTCCAGCAA
>DEHV01000019.1:36737-59567 GCA_002352105.1 Chitinophagaceae bacterium UBA2791
CGGTATTTTTTTACAAATCTTTAACTCTAAAAAAATAATTTTCAATCGAATATGAAGTTTTCCACAATAAGGCGCCATATTTGTGAATAACTTTTCCCCATTACTTTTCCATTAGATTCTGTATGTTAAAAGGACTGCTGTTTATTTTTTTTGGTCTGATCGGTTTTTCAGGTTATGCCCAGGGTTCCTCCCTGGACTCCCCCAACGAGTTTAGTTCCGCCTTCCTGGGGGGAGATTCTCTCTCTGTTATCAGGGACCTGGAGTATTCGGTTATAGAAAAGAGTAAGGTGATGATCGCCTGGAAAACCAACGGCGAGACCCCGGAATTTATCGTAATCGAGCGCAGCGACAATGGAAAAAAATTTGAGACTGTAAGCGTATTGAACCATTTATCGTCCAAACCTGTTCACCAGTGGATCGACGACTCGCCAAAAAAAGGAAAAAACCTCTACCGTATCCGGTATTCTTCAAAAGAAGGCGTACCGGTATATTCCAAGACCATTTCCTGCCTGATAGATGGTTATATATTTTTCAAATTTTACCCCAACCCGGTCGACCATATCCTGATCGTCCGTTCAGATAGCCCTATTGATGTGATCATCACCGACGCCAACGGCAAGATCAGGATAACGCATCCCAGGATATCAGGCATACAGACGCTGAATGTTTCAGCGCTCGAAAAAGGCATCTATGTGATCCGCTTTATCGATAAACTGACAAATACCATCAGCCAGGAAAAACTGGTTAAAAACTAAACCTCCGCTTCGAGAGGAAGGGCGCTCCTGGCTGGTTTCGACCACCCGGATAATGCGTGCGAGCGATACGCATAACGATACGAAATCCACGAAGATCGCGGGTAGTATTTATACCATCGAATGTACCGGTTTCCCGGGGGATGTCTTCTTATCCTACTCACATAACAACTTTATTTAATGCAAAAAGCTCTCTGGGTGAGATAAAAACGAAGTGACCCTCCGAAAGACTCGCGTAAAAGTACGCGAACATTAAATACAGTTGTAAATATCAGATATGCCCCTTACTTTTACATCGGTTTTTCATAGGATATTGGATTTTAAAAACGGGGTTGAATTTTTATTCTGACCCCTTTTTTATTTTAGGGACCGCGGACCTGCCGATCCGCCAACCGCCTGTTATTCTTTATACTAAGTTTTCTCCCGGCCGCCATTTAAACCCTCTGTTACCGGCTGATGCGTTGCGCGCCCAAAAAGATCTGTTTCGATTTATCTTATTTTTCGACCCTCGCGCCGGCCCGGGAATTGAAATATTCCAGGCGGTCTTATCGAAGGATCGGGCAATGCTTTGCCATCCGCAACAGGCAACGCCGCGCCGGAACAATCGTAAGTATTACAGTTGAATAGGTAATTCTCCCCTGATATTATCCCAGGCTATCGCTAGTATAAACCCGTTGGGGGCGCGCTCAAATTCCATCGTAAACGCCTCGTACCGCTGATCGCCTGGAGTTACGGGAATATCAAATGAAAAAAGATCTTTCGCGCGGTTTATTTTTAATCCCCAGGTAAAAAGGTCTTCATTTAAGATGATCGTCCATTTATCCCGGTAAGGTATGCAGTAAATAACATATCGTCCTTTTTTTACGGAGTCCCCGGAAATGACCACATCGCGGAAAAATTCTATTTCAGTAGCTTCATTCGCTCCCAGCCGCCAGGGCGATCCATATTCAATAAGATTGCCGAAGATGGTCCGGCCATCCCTAGAAGGCCTGCTGTAAATAACCCTGGCTACAGGAAGCTGATCGGTCTTACCCGACATTTTCAAAACCGGGTAATCTACCGGGTAATAACTCATATCCATGGGCGACTTGTCAATGCTGCGCAGTCCTGTTATCTCTTGCGACCCCATGGGCGGGGGAGCAGGACTATGAATGATCCGGCGATCTTGCTCAGCTTGATTACAGGCGACGAAGATGATTGCGGTAAATAAAAAAACGCGCGAGGCTTTGACGGGTATACGCATGAAATCGAATATCCTAAAAATATGGATTCATTAAAAAATTGGACGACTTAAATTTTTGCCTCTTCCAGTACCTTATGAAAGGTTTCAAGAGAGAAGCTTTTTAACGAAGGAAAAAATTCGCCGTACCAGCGCTCCAATGCCGCATAGTTTTCCTCGAACAATCTCGCAGCCGGACGGCTGTCTGATATATAGGCGGCCCTTCTTGCCAAACCCTCAAAGCTATTGTTCATTCCCCAGATGAACTGGTAGTTGTATAACCAATCCTGCTTTTTCATATAAGGATACATATTCCTGAACGCCTCGGGAAAAACGGGCAAAAAAGCATCCAGTTGGCGATAGACATTTTTGGTGAACGCCTGAAAGGACTCCTCCCCGTTCCGGGCCAGCTCCTTCCCGAGAAAATGATCATATACAATATCCATAAAAGCCGTGCTGTACAACCCATAAACAGGTTTAAACACATTCCTGGCCGCCTTGGTAACAGGATGGTCATCGGTGAAGGCGTCGATCGCGCGATGCAGGTTTATCCCTGCCAGTATAGCGGGAGGATAATCATATTTTTTCCTGCCCTTCACAAAATCGCTGATCATGTTGCCGGTCAGCACTTCAGGATGTTCAAACGAAAGATATGCGTGAGCAAGAAAATTCATTCTTACAATATACTGCAATCCACGGATGCGGTTCAAATTTAGCCTTCTCAATTTTTAATTTGCCCTTCCATTTGCAGTACCTTCGCAGGCATAAATCATACAGTATGAGCAAAGGACCGGTTTCTGCGTTTATTCAACATCATTACCGCCATTTTAATTCGGCCGCCCTGGTAGACGCCGCTAAAGGTTATGAAAAGCACCTGTTAGATAACGGGAAAATGATGGTCACCCTGGCTGGCGCCATGAGCACCGCCGAGCTGGGCGTGTCGCTTGCGGAAATGATCCGGCAAGACAAAGTGCATATCATTTCCTGCACGGGGGCAAATCTCGAGGAAGACATCATGAACCTGGTTGCGCATTCGCAATACAAGCGCATACCCGAATACCGCGATCTTACGCCCGAACAGGAATGGGATCTGCTGGAAAAAGGCCTGAACCGCGTTACCGATACCTGCATACCCGAAGAACATGCATTTAGGACCATCCAGCAGCATATTTTTAAAATATGGAAGGATGCCGATGATAAGGGCGAACGCTTTTTCCCCCATGAATATATGTACAAACTGTTGCTGAGCAACGTAATGGAAAAGAACTACGAGATCGATCCGAAAGACAGCTGGATGATCGCCGCAGCCGAAAAAAACCTGCCCATCATTGTGGGAGGATGGGAAGACAGCACTATGGGAAATATTTTTGCTTCCTATATTATCAAGGGGGAACTGAAAGCCTCTACCATGAAAAGCGGCATTGAATACATGGTATGGCTGTCCGACTGGTACCGCAACAATTCTTCCGGAAAAGGAGTAGGGTTTTTCCAGATCGGGGGCGGTATTGCCGGCGATTTCCCCATCTGCGTGGTGCCTATGATGTACCAGGACCTGGAATGGCATGATGTGCCGTTCTGGAGTTATTTCTGCCAGATCTCCGATTCTACCACTTCCTATGGTTCTTATTCCGGGGCCGTGCCCAATGAGAAGATCACCTGGGGCAAACTGGATATTAAAACGCCCAAATACATTGTGGAGAGCGACGCTACCATTGTGGCCCCGCTGATATTTGCCTATGTGCTGGGCTGGTAGCGCCCAAATCTCTCGCCCAGGGAGATATGGGAGGAGCTTGAAACAGGCCTTGAACGCAGAAGGCTGGCAATCGACCCGCCATAAGCGTTTATAACCGGCTTGTTCAACGCTATGGAGCTGTCGCTAATGCTGCAGGCGCTCAGGCGCAGGAAATCTTATTGACGCGGCTCTGATGGCGGCCCCCTTCAAATGGCGTTTTCAGGAATATCTCCGTCATCTCCTTTGCATCGCTCAGTTCAGTAAACCGGGCGGGGATACAAATAATATTTGCGTCGTTGTGCAAACGCGCCAGCTCGGCGATCTCTTTTTTCCAGCATAAGGCTGCGCGTATGCCGCTATGCTTATTGGCGGTAATACAAACCCCATTGCCGCTGCCGCATATCAGGATGCCGAAGGAAGCTTCTCTTTTTTCTACCGCCTCCGCTACCGGGTGGGCGTAATCGGGATAATCCACTGATTTGTTCTCATAAGCCCCCATGTCCTTTACCTGGAAACCCTTCTCTTCAAGAAACTTTATCATTTCGGCTTTGAAGTCAAAGCCCGCATGGTCGCTGCCGATTGCAAGCGGCTGGGGAAATCCGGACATAGATAAAATATTTATGGTTGCTCAACAATGCCCGGCATGAGTATCGCCGGGCTGGCCTGTTGTTGCAAGTTAGCTTTTTAACTGTTCATTTTTGCCTCTTCCTCCTTATGGATCCTTGCAGAGATAACGATACTCATCTCGTAAAGCAATACCAATGGAACCGTCACGATCATCTGGCTCATCCAGTCGGGAGAAGGCGTAATGATCGCCGCCACCACCAGTATGCCCACAAAAGCGTATTTGCGATATGTTTTTAAAAATGCAGGGGTGATCAATCCTATTTTCGTCAGCACATAAGATACCACCGGCAGTTGGAAAGCCAGGGCGGCGCCCAGGGTAATATTGACCAGGTTGTCGACATAATCGGATAACATAGGCCTGGTTTCCAGCATAAGGCCGGTGCCGATATGATAATTGCCCAGGAAGCTGAAGGTAAACGGCGCCATAAGATAATAACCGAATGCCGCGCCCAGGAAAAAGAAAAAAGACACAAAAGCGATAGCAAAGCGGGTAGATTCCAATTCCTTAGGCGTTAAGGCGGGCTTGATGAACCTCCAGAACTCCCAGAAAATATAGGGAAAGGCTACGATCACCCCGCCCACAAAAGCAATAGAAATGCTGGAGATAAACTGTGACCCGAAAGTGACCGCCTGCAATTTCGCCTGCACGGGCGGCATACACAGACTATCCCCCATCCCCGCCCAATGGCTAAACCGGCAAAGGGCTTCATAACTTATAAAATCCGGCCGGATAGGTCCCATAATGATCGTATCAAAAAACCAATCCATATTCACAAACAACACGATCGCCACTACGATGACCGCAATCAAAGAACGGACAATATGCCACCGGAGTTCTTCCAGGTGATCAACAAAGGTCATCTCCCTTTCCTGGCTTCGTTTATTTAAAAAAGATAATGCCATTGTTTTCTATATATGCTGCCGAAACGCCAAAGCGGGCAAATTTAAGGGTATTCCTGTTGTTCTTTTAATGCAAAATTTTGAGACGCGCCATTTCTATACGGGTATCGCTGACATGAAGTATCTCAAACTCATAGTTGTTTATTATAATCCGTTCCTTGGGTTTCGGAATGGTTTCATGCTGCTGGATGATAAATCCCGACAGGGTTTCCGAGGAATTATCGGGGAACTCAAGCCCGTACTTCTGAATAAGATGATCCAATTCCAGCCTTCCCGATAATATGTATTCATCGTCGGATATCTTCTTTTCCTCAAACTCTTCCACGTCATATTCGTCTTTGATCTCTCCGAAGATCTCTTCCAGCATGTCTTCCATGGTCACGATACCCGAAGTGCCGCCAAACTCATCCACCACCCAGGCAATGCTTTTTCTTTCCCGGCTGAATTTACTGATCAGGTCCGTGGCGCTCATGCTTTCCGGAACAGCCGGTATCGGAAGCAGTATTTCCTGTAAGGTCGCCGGGTTCTTAAAAAGCCCCAGTTGGTGCACATAGCCTACAATATGATCAATGTTGCCGTCATACACCACCAGTTTGCTAAGCCGGGTCTCTACAAATCTTTTTCTCACTTCGTCTATGCTCGCGGTTAACAGCACGCCTTCAATTTCCTTACGCGGCGCCAGGCATTCCCTTACTTTAACCATGGGAAGCGAGAGCGCATTTTCGAAAAGATCGGTGTTAAGGTCTTTGTTCTCCTCGCTAAACTCCCTGGTTTGCTGGTAAAAATTTTCAATATCGGACCTTGAAAAAGCCTCTTTCTTTTTGTCTATCCGCATGTCGAAAATAATGGTCAGGATCCATTGGGAGAGTTTTACAAATAAGGAGGCTATGGGATAGAACACGCTGTAGAAGAATCCCAGCAGGCCCGACCGGGCAGAAAGCGAAAGCAGGGCGTCGCTGTTGGCGCGAAAGATCGCTTTGGGAATAAACTCTCCCATGATCACGATCACCGCCATGGACAAAACGATTTCCAGCAGCAAGCGCAGGGGAAGGATAAGAGAACTGGTGATGCCGATGGCATGCAGCATCTCATTCAGCAAGGCGCTGAAGAATAAAATAAAGATGACCAGGAAAAGGTTGATCCCTACCAACACTGCGCCGATAAACCGGGAAGGATGATCTGCGAGGAAAGACAACAGGATGCCGCTGGCCGCACCCTGTTTCTTTTTTAGTTCAATTCCAAGCCTGTTGGCAGTCGTAAACGCCACTTCAACGCCGGAAAAAAAAGCAATAAAAAATATTGCCACAATCAAAACAGTGATCACAAATAAATCCATAATGTTATTTCAACTAACGCTCGTTTACTATTTATGATATATTCCTGCAAACCACACGAATTTATAAAGAAAAAAACATCCTTTTCAGGATATTTCACCGGCCGTTCCGCCCTGCTTCGATGAATTCGGCCACCATTTCCCCGGCCTCCTGCCTGGCTTTTTCCAGGTCGTCGTTGATAATGGTATGGCTGAAGGAGTGTTTAAAGGATATTTCATAAGCGGCTTTATTGATCCGATCCTGCAGGGAATCGGCGGTTTCCGTACCCCTGGCTTCCAATCGCCTTCTCAATTCGCCTATGGATGGCGGTTCAATGAATATGGACAGGGTTTTCCGGGGGAACTGCTGCTGCACATGGATCGCCCCTTTAACATCGATATCAAGCACGGGCAGGCGGTCCGCCTGCCAGATCCGGTCCATTTCCGATCGAAGGGTGCCGTAATACTTCCCTTCGTACACCATTTCCCATTCGATAAAATCGTTGTCCTGGATCTTCCGCTTAAAATCGTCCAGGCTCATAAAATAATAATCTACCCCATTCTGCTCGTTTTCCCGGGGTTGGCGGGTAGCTGCAGAGACAGAAAAGGCCAGCTGCGGGAATTTTTCCAGCAGATAGGAAGTGACGGAAGTCTTACCCGCCCCGGAAGGCGCCGTAATGATCAATATTTTATCTGCAAATCTATTCATGGACATAACGATATGATCCTAATAAGCCCTGTTTATACCCTGGTAATATCAGCGCCCAATTTCCTCAGCCGCTCGTCGATCTGCTGGTAACCCCTGTCTATTTGCTCAATATTATGAATAATACTTTTTCCCTCGGCGCTAAGGGCGGCAATCAAAAGCGCCACGCCCGCCCGGATATCCGGGCTGCTCATGGTGATGCCCCGCAGGCTGCGTTCCCTGCCAAGCCCCACTACCGCCGCGCGATGGGGATCGCATAAGATGATCTGCGCGCCCATATCCATCAGCTTATCCACAAAGAACAACCGGCTTTCAAACATTTTCTGATGAATAAGCGCTGAGCCTCTTGCCTGGGTAGCTACCACCAGCGCTATGCTTAGCAGGTCCGGCGTAAAACCCGGCCAGGGATGATCGGAAATGGTCAGTACGGAGCCGTCCAGGAAATTCCGGATCTCATAGATGTCCTGCTCGGGAATATGGATATCATCTCCCAGAAAATTCATTTTTATACCGAGCTGCCGGAACTTTTCCGGTATCTGCCCCAGGTTGTCTATGCCTGCATTTTTGATAAGGATATCTCCCTGCGTCATCGCGGCCAGCCCGATAAACGATCCCACTTCGATCATGTCCGGCAACAAACGGTGTTCGGTTCCCGACAGGCTGGATACGCCTTCTATCTGAAGCAGGTTGCTGCCGATGCCGGAGATCTTCGCGCCCATGCGGTTAAGCATTTTACACAGCTGCTGGAGATAAGGTTCGCAGGCGGCATTATAGATCGTGGTGATCCCTTCGGCCAGGGCCGCCGCCATGATGATATTTGCCGTGCCTGTTACCGAAGGTTCGTCGAGCAACAGGTATGTTCCCTTCAAAGCAGGGGCTTCGAGGTGAAAAAAGCCATCCCCGGATTGATAACTGAATGTCGCGCCAAGCTTTTCAAACCCGACGATATGGGTGTCCAGCCTTCTTCTCCCGATCTTATCGCCTCCGGGCTTGGGGATATACGCTTTTTTAAACCTCGCCAGCAGCGGCCCCGCAGTCATCACCGCTCCTCTTAACCGCCCGCTTTTGGTTCTGAATAGATCGCTTTGTAAAAAATCGAGATTCACATCATCGGCCTGGAATACGCATGTATCGCGACTTTGACGGTCTATTCTCACGCCCATGTCCCCCAGCAGCTCGATCAGCAGGTTCACGTCTACAATATCCGGGATATTCGTGACCGTTACTTTCCCGGCGGTTAACAATACCGCGCTGATGATTTGAAGAGCCTCGTTTTTGGCTCCCTGCGGAATGATCTCTCCCTTTAATTTTTTTCCTCCGGTTACTTCAAATGAACGCATGAATAGATCTGGTTTTGCGATGTAAGCTACAGAAAACTAAGATTCCGCTCTTGCCCGCCGCAGGGCAAATAACTAAAAACCCCGACAGCTTAGGCCATGTCAGGGTCAGATAACAGGTTTATCACAAAGGCGCTATTTGTATCGCTTCTTATTAAACTTTGCCCCGTTTCCATTCCGGTCGTTCCCCCGATCGCGGTCATTTCTTCCGCGGGATTGGAACTTCTGATTGCGTTTGTTCCGGAAATCATTAAAATTCCTGTTCTCATTGCGGCCCTCATTAGGCCTCGGGCTGCGGACAAAAGGCGTATTGGTAAAAGCCAGTTGCCCCTGGGTGATGGAAGCCAGCTCATTTTGAATGGCGTCGTCATGAACGGTTTCCTTATGCCAGTTGCTATAAGCCAGCTTCATGTAGTAAGCAATTGCATTTCCAAAGCCCTGCCGCTTTTCCGGATTTTCTTCTTTTAAAGCTTTATTGACAACCATTTCCAGGTTTTTGCCCAGATGCGCAAATTTCGGATAACGCTTAGGGTAAGGAAGCGGCTTGGGTTTTGCTTTTAATGTTTCCCTCGTGGGGATAGGATAAGGCGATTCAACATCAAGTTTGAAGTCGGAGATCAGGAATAAATGATCCCATAGTTTATGGCGGAAATCCTCCACATTCTTTAAGTGAGGATTTAAAAAACCCATTAATTCAATAACCGCATAGGCATTTTTTTGCCTCGCTTCTTTATCCTCGAGGGTCAATAAATATTCAACCATCTTCTGAATATGTCTTCCATATTCGCGCATAACCAAAGAATTCCTTCCTGTATTGTATTCCATAGCCTCAATATTGCTCATTCGGCAAAAGTAGTAAAAAGCAGTTTACCATAGCCTTATTTTATTGAATCGCCAGTTTACCGGTAAACGACTGGTTCGACCGGAGTTCCCGGGCCCTCAGGAAATACATGCCGGGGGGCGGAACGTTGGTCAGGTCGATCTGGAGCGTCTTGTTATCGGTCAGCCAGTATTGCTGGGTAAACACCGTTTGCCCCATCTGGTTGGTCAGGTCGATAGCAAAGGTTCCGTTCATCGGCGAATCAAAATCGACCTGCAGGCGTTTTTGATTTATAACCGGGTTGGGATAAATATGCAAACCATTGCGTCCCTTGCCCTGCAGCTCCACGAATTTGATTATAGAATAAGTTACCTGCTTATTCTCTTGCTGCTTGAGCCTGAAATATAGTTTTCCACTAAAACCCTGATCAGGGTTGTATTGATACTGGTATTCTGTTGTAGCGCCTTTAATAAGTCCGGTTGAGACTGATCCAATGCTGCTGAATTGTGCGCCGTCATGGCTGATTTCGATTTCATAAGTATTGTTTTTATTTTCGCTGGGAGCGGTCCAGCTTAAAGATATGGAATTATTTTTCTGTTTTACTACCTGGAAATGCTGAATATTCAGGGGGAGCACATCGGGGTCGCAGTAAGAATACGTCATTGAAAACTCCACCATATTCCGGGGAAAGCTTCCAAAAAGATAATAGTCGCCTCCCTGATCTGGATAACACAAAGCGCCTGTTTTATATACAAAAGAAATAGTGCCAGAGCCCAGGTAATCCATTACGTCTGACGTGGTTCCCTCAAATAGTTTTTGTTTATAGATGGTATCCGGCCCCATGGTCATAAAATCCGGCCCGCTACCCGGCGTATAGTCGGTTGCCTGAAGCGTATGGGGCCCGTAATATTTAACCAGCGAGCCCGTAACATCCGGATTAATGCCTGGCCCCGTTACCGTATCCCAACGCGTATACCTTACCCTGTATGCAAGCGGCATTTCCTCCTCGTTTTCGAGGGTCCACCGGAGAACGCTGGTAACCCAGGCCCTGGCATTCACGCAGACCAGGGTGCCCACGGATGGGTCGAACTGGGGCATCTCGAAGACGGAGGTCTTATTACTCGAGAAAGTGGTGGCCATATTGTGCTCGATCGTTTGCGGCGCAGAGCCGTTCGAACACAAACACTGGGCATACGTGGATTTGGGCAGGTAAAAGATCAGTATGATAAACACCAACAGGGGGAATATTGGGTAGCGTTGTTTCATAGGTACTGAGTTTTTCAGGAATAGGATTTTGGACCAGCCCAAAAATACGCCTTCAATGCATGGATCGCAAAGGACAATTACCTAGTATTTACACATTGTATTTTCCGCAATAATTGCCTTGAATTCTGCTAAAAAACCGGCGTTGCTAGCGTATTTTGACGATCCGGTCTATGCCAATCCCCGCCCGACCAGCACAGTAAAACGTTCAATAAATATATAATGTTTATATTGTTGATGATCAACAGTATTTCCATTCCTAGAAACACATTACCTTCGCGAATAAGTTTTGACTATGCAATCGACAATAACCATTGATGTTACCCTTGATGAACAGCGAATGCCCGAAGCCCTGACCTGGAAAGCAACGGAAAGCAGCGCAGACGCCGGAAAAAAAGCAAAAGCCATGATCCTGTCTTTCTGGGACGGGACCGACAAGACCGCCCTGCGCATCGACTTGTGGACAAAGGATATGATGATAGATGAAATGACTGATTTTTTTTATCAGACCATGATGTCCATGGCCGACTCTTTCGACCGGGCTACCCAGCAAAAAGAACTGACGGCAGACATGAAAAAGTTTGCGCAGAACTTCTACAAAAAATTCCATGAAACCCAATTACAGCAAAATAAACTGAAATAAAGACCATGAGCCTTGAACAAAAAATAATGGGGGAATTGAAAACCGCCATGCTGGCCAAGGATGAAAAAACGATCAGGGCCCTCAGGGCGATCAAAGCAGCCATCATCATAGCCAAGACCGCCGAAGGCGCCGGCGGGGAACTGAAAGCGGAAGACGAGATCAAACTGCTTCAGAAACTCGTAAAACAAAGAAAGGATTCGCTGGAAATATTCACCAGGCAAAACCGGGAAGACCTTGCGCTTAAGGAAAGAGAAGAAATTGAAGTGATAGAAAAATTCCTTCCCGAACAAATGAGCCCCGAAGCGCTTAAGGAGGTCATTGCCGGGATCATCAGGGAAACCGGAGCTTCGTCCCCTGCTGAAATGGGTAAGATAATGGGACTGGCGAATAAACAACTGGCCGGAAAAGCCGATGGGAAAACCATCAGCGCCATTGTTAAAGAACTGCTTTCTGCTTAAGGGATCATTCGGGCGCCCTCCTTCGCTCCTTTTGAGCTTCGGCGGGCAAGCCCTAAGAAGAGCCATTCCAGTCAAAAACCGCCCGAACAATATCCTTCAAAAATCCTTATCACAGAAGAACTGCTTTCGTTAAAAGCAAAACAGTTCAGACAATAGTTTGCGCAGATTCCCTGCCGTTAGAGGATCGGTTTCTCAAAGAGAAGCCGACATTAGCTTACCCGGATCCTCAGCCGTCAGAAAATCAGTTTCCGCCTAAGGCGCCGCCGCGGAAATCCGCGGCGCCTTGAAATAGAAAGTATGCATATAGATATCCTTTTTCTCATCGCTATGGCAATGGCAGTTATTAAAGGACTGCGGCAGGGATTGATCGTTGCCCTGTTCTCATTGTTCGGCTGGATGATCGGATTGGCCGCAGCATTAAAACTATCGGCTGTGGCTGCAGGATACCTGGAGCAATCGCTCAATATCTCCTCCCGCTGGGTCCCCGCGCTGTCTTTTGCCGTAGTCTTTATCGTTGTCATGCTGCTGGTCCGGCTGGGAGCAGGCATCCTTCAAAAGACCATCGAACTGGGAATGATGGGGTGGACAAACAGGATCGGAGGCATTTTATTATACGTTTTTTTGTACGCGATCATTTTCAGCGTTATCCTTTTTTATGCCGAGCAGCTGAAGCTGATCAACGAAGAGACAATGGCGTCTTCGCGGACCTACGACAAAATAAAGCCGCTGGGACCCCTGGTCATAGAGGGAATAGGGACCGTCATCCCCGTTTTTAAGGGCATGTTTGCCGAATTAAAAGCGTTTTTTGAAGGCGTCGCATCGCGTATTCCTGCAAAATAATTTCAGCGGTTATTGCGCTTTCACGGATAAAATGTTGGCAGGAAGAACTTTACATTCAGTAAATTAGTGGTATTGCTGGTTTTCCTTTTTGCATTAAAACAATTATTTTAGCGATTATTTGACCCGAAAGAAAGATTGCACTGATGGATTACGAGATCAAACAGGTAGACAAATTCAAGTTTATTGAAGAAGGCAGCGGGGAACCACTACTCTTATTGCATGGGTTATTTGGCGCATTAAGCAATTTCACGGATTTGATCGACTACTTCAAGCGCTATAATAAAGTTATAGTGCCCATGTTGCCCTTGTTTGATCTGGATATTCTGCATACTACCGTCGGAGGCCTCGAAAAGTTTGTTCACAAGTTCATTGAGCGTCAGAACTATCGCAACGTTCATCTCCTGGGAAATTCATTGGGAGGCCATGTGGCCCTCCTGCACGTGCTCAGGCATCCCGAAAAAGTCAGATCGCTTATCCTCACCGGGAGCTCGGGCCTGTTTGAAAGCGGCATGGGCGACAGCTATCCCAAAAGAGGCGATTATGAATACATAAAACGGAAAACAGAACTGACGTTTTACGATCCGGCAGTTGCCACCAAAGAGCTGATAGACGAAGTCTATGCTATCGTGAACAACCGCATTAAAGCCATAAAGATCATTGCATTAGCAAAGAGCGCCATCAGGAATAACCTGGGAGAAGAGATCAGCCAGATAAAAAAACCTACCCTATTGATCTGGGGAAACAACGATTCCGTCACCCCGCCCTTCGTAGGCAGGGAATTCCACAAGCTGATCTCCACCAGCGAACTTCATTTTGTGGATCAGTGCGGACACGCCCCCATGATGGAACGGCCCGAAGAATTTAACCTGATCCTTCATAAATTTTTGAGAAAATTAAGCGAGCCCGCAACGGTCGCCTGATTGATAGCATCTGTTACAATAGTTTTTTTGTAGNNTCGCTGATGGCGGAGTTTTATGTAAAACACCTGCCGGTATCAGACGGCGACCAATATGCCGGTATCGTTTTCGAAGACGACCTGCTGAATCTCGACGAATCTGTTATATTGGAAACCATCAGCAGCCATTTTTCAAAGGTTTCCGTGCATGCTTCCATGCATTTTATCGAAGCGGTTCAGGCATCTAATGATTACCACCTGGACATTATCCCCGTAGTGGAGAAAAACAATGAGTTTGTGGGGGCCATCCCAGCCATAGACCTGCTCCGGCAACTGGGTAAGATCACCGGCGCCAGCGACCCCGGGGGACTAATGGTCCTGGAGATGGACCAGAGAAATTTTTCCTTCGCAGAGATCAGCAAGCTGGTGGAAACCAACGACGCCCAGATCACGCAGCTCAATACCTACCGGGATAATGCCTCCGAATCGCTTTTCGCAACCATTAAGATCAATAAGTTTGAAATATCCGATATCGTAGCTACCTTTCAACGATATGAGTACCAGGTTAAATATTATTTTGGCGAGGAATTGTACGAAAACGAATTGAAAGACAACTACGACCACTTGATGAACTACCTGAATATTTAGCCGGCTTCCATTCCAATATCACTTAAAAAACCAGATCAGGAGACAATCGACCATGCCTGCTGCTCTTATGAAATATAGCATGCTCTTGACCCTGTTTGCGTTGAGTTATGCGTTCAGATCGGAGGCGCAATTGCCGGGGCCCGGCGAAGACCACGCAACCGGGGCTCAGCAAATGCAGCAACCCGTCGATTTCGTGATCGGCGAGATCCTCATATCCGGCAACAAGCGCACAAAACCCTACCTCATTGAGCGGGAGCTTTCCTTTAAAAAAGGCGACTCGGTCTACCTGCCCGAACTGGTGCAGATGTTTGAAAAAGCGCGTCAGCAGCTCATCAATACCCGGCTTTTTAATGAAGTGGTCGTAGCCTTGAAATCCTTTCGCGGCTATGAAGTGGATATTACCATTGACGTAAAAGAACGATGGTATATTTTTCCAATACCCTATCTCAGGCCGGTCGACAGAAACCTGTCCGAATGGGCGGCGCATAATTTTGAGTTCGACCGGATGAACTACGGGCTTAAATTCATGTATTATAACTTCACCGGCCGGAACGATAAATTGAAGCTGTGGCTGCTGACCGGCTATACCCAAAAACTACAGTTTCAGTACGAACAGCCTTACGCCGATGAAACCCTGAAGCATGGCTACAAGATCGGCGGCTTCTATTCATCAAATAAGGAGGTCAACTACGGCGCGGTCAATAACCGGCAAATGTTCACCGACTCCCTCGGCGGCATAAAGCAATGGCATGGTTTTATTGAATACGACTACCGCCCGGCGCTGAAAACCTTCCATGCGCTGCGGTTCGGGTTTACCCGCCAGGAAGTCGACAGCAATATAGCCAAGGTAAACCCCGGTTTTTTTAAACACGGGATGAACAAAGTGGATATCCCCGAGATCTCTTATAAGCTGAGCCATTTTAATGTGGACTATATCCCTTATCCGTTGACAGGATGGATGGGCGAAGTTTCTCTTTCCAAACGCGGTATCCATCCGCATACTTCCGTATGGCAATTTGATGCGAAATACAGTAAATCGATCCCCCTGAGCAGAAAGAACTATTTCATCTGGCAGACGCAGGGGCTTATCCGGTTTCCCTTCGATCAGCCCTATTATAACACCCAACTGTTTGGCTATGGCGATTTTTTTCTCCGCGGCCTTGAAAAATACGTGATCGACGGGGTGGCAGGGGCCATGTCCCGGCAGGCGTTCAGGAGAGAACTGCTCAGGTTCTCGATCCCCACCTTTCTCAATTCCCCCACCCACGACAGGGTCCCCTTCCGTATCTATGCCAATGCCTTTACCGATATCGGCTTTTCTTATAATAAGAATCCCGGCGGTAACTCCTTAGCCAATAAGATGCTGTATACCGCCGGGGCCGGCATCGACGTGGTTACCTTCTATGATTTTGTCTTCCATATAGATTATAGCTTTAATCAATTAGGTGAAAAGGGGTTATTTTTACGGTTGAAGAACAGTTTTTAACCCGGTTGGAGGACAGCTTAACGGATCGGGCGCGATACGGTGGAGATGGGATATAAGCAGCCTAAATGATTTTTTATGAGGGTAGCCATTTACAGCAGGACCATGGATTACGGCCATCAAAAAGATATCCAGCAGCTTTTTGACGAGCTGGCCAAAAAAAACATCGAACCGGTCGTGTATTACCCTTTTTTTGAATCCATACAATCTTTTTTCAGCCCCTCTTCACCCCCTCTTTTTTTCCATAGCCCGGACGATCTTGACCAGTCCATCGATTTTCTGATCAGCCTGGGCGGAGACGGAACCCTGCTGGATACGGTAACTTTTTTAAAGAATAAGAACATCCCGGCGCTGGGTATTAATTTCGGACGACTTGGATTCCTGGCGAGCATTGGCCGGGACGAACTGCATACCGCCGTAGAGGCGCTGGCGAATACCACCTATGTGGTCGACAAAAGATCGTTGATCCACCTGGATTCCAGCATTCCCCTGTTTCACGGCGCTCCATATGGACTGAACGAGTTTGCTATCCACAAAACGGATACCTCGCCGATGATAAAGATCCATACCTACCTGAATGGCGAGTTCCTTAACACCTACTGGGCGGATGGATTGATCGTAGCGACCCCCACGGGGTCCACAGGCTACTCCCTCAGCTGCAGCGGACCGATCGTGTTCCCCGAATCGGCAAGCTTTGTGATCACCCCGGTCTCGCCGCATAACCTGAATGTCAGACCCATCGTCGTGCCCGACAATAATATTATATCCTTTGAAGTAGAAGGAAGAACGGATCATTTTATATGTGCGCTGGACTCGCGCAAAGAGATCGTTGACAAAAAAATACAGATAGCGGTGAGAAAGGAAAGCTTTACCATCAGCCTTGTCCGGCTGAATGAAAACAACTTTCTTCAGACGCTGAGACAGAAATTGTCCTGGGGACTGGACACCCGGAACTAAGCCCTTTGCGGCAATCCCGATCATCCACTGATTAAAACCGGCGTCTTCTTGCCATTGGCGTGGCGGCAACCCGGGTATCCCCTGGTTAAACCCTTGAAAATTAACGTTTGTTTGATAAGAAAATATGCAATAAAGCGTTGGAGCTTTTTTTTTAACCGGCTTATCGTAAATTATTATCTTGCACACATGAAGAAATTCATTGCGGTATTATGCTTGTTGGCGGGAGCAGCCGGCTTTAACAGGGGCATGGCCCAGTATGAAGCGGTTGTTATGGAAGGAGAATTGGGAATATCGATCGGCGCCGCGCATTATTTCGGCGATCTCAACACCAGCGGCAGGATCAACCGCCCCAAACCCGCTATAGGAGTTTTCTTCCGCAAGCAATTCGGCAACTATATCGGATTGAGGGTAAGCGGCAATTATGCCCAGCTCGGCTATTCAGATATTTACAATACCGATAATACATACCAGCAAAGAAGGAACCTGAGTTTCAATTCCAATATTTTTGAGCTGGCGCTTCAGGGCGATTTTAATTTCTTCCGGTTCGTTCCCGGCGATCCCTATCACCGGTTTACCCCCTATGTTACAATGGGACTGGGCGTTTTCAGCTATGATCCCTTCGCGATGTACCGGGGAAGAAAGGTTGCGCTGAGACCGCTCGCCACGGAAGGCCAGGGAAACCCGGCATACCCCGACCGTCAGCCTTACGGCAGCATGGCCTTCTGCATACCGCTGGGAGTCGGCATTAAGTATGCCATCAACAGCCGCATGAGCGCCGGTGTCGAAGTAAGCTACCGGTTTACCAATACCGATTACCTGGATGATGTCAGCAAGACCTATGTCGGCGCAGACCGCTTCCCCTCCCTGCCCGACGGCGAACCCTCAATTGCACAACTCCTGCAGGACCGCTCGTATGAGACCGGCGAGATCATCGGCATCGAAGGCAGGCAAAGAGGTCTGCCCAAACAGAAAGACAATTACGTAATTGCCGCATTTTCCCTGAGCTTTAACCTCACCTCCTATAAATGCCCTACCGCCAATTGATCGGCTAATGGGGAACGCTGTCGGCATCACAGATTTTACTGTTTGTGGCGCTTAAATTTTTGTACCTTCGTGCCCCTATAAAATTAAGGTATGCAGAGCCTGAAGGCCCAAATAGATACTAACCGGCTCCCCAATCATATTGCCATTATCATGGATGGCAATGGCCGTTGGGCGAAAGAAAAAGGACAGGATAGGCTATTCGGCCATTTTCAAGGAGTGGAGAGCGTCAGGAATATCGTGGAAGGGTGCGCTGAATTAGGTATTGGTTATCTTACCCTATATGCGTTCTCCACAGAGAACTGGGGACGTCCGCAGGATGAAGTGGCGGGATTGATGGAATTGCTGGTGCAGACCATTCGCAAGGAAACGGAGACGCTGAACAGGAACAACATTAAACTGCATGTGATCGGCAACCTCGGAATGATGCCGGCAGACGCCGTGAGCGAACTGAACGACTGTATCGCCATAACCGCAAACAATACCGGCCTTAACCTGGTGATGGCGCTCAGTTACAGCAGCAGATGGGAACTGGCAGAGGCGGCAAAACGCATAGCTGAAGAGGCGAAAGCCGGTAAGATAGATCCGGGATCGGTTACGCCGGACATCTTTAGGCATTATTTATGCACCGCTACATTCCCCGATCCGGAATTGATGATCCGGACAAGCGGGGAATACAGAATAAGCAATTTCCTGCTGTATCAACTGGCTTATGCCGAGCTTTACTTCACAGAAGTAAGATGGCCCGATTTCAGAAAGGAAAACCTGTATGCCGCCATCCTGGATTATCAGTCCCGCGAACGCAGGTTCGGCAAGACCAGCGAACAGATCGGACAGGAAATAAACCTAACAGAGAACTGATGCCTGTTGAAAGTTTTTTCCGCTTCTTCCTGATAATAAAGGATGTTTAACAAAAAATTTTAATAAATCCTGTTAATTTGCTCAACACTAAAAAACCCGGAATGCAGCGGAAATGTATGCCCAGCCTAATATTGCTGGTTTTTGTTTTGTTTGCGGTTTCCTCTCTCCAAGCTCAGGAAACAACGGATACGCTACCCGGTTCAATAGATCCTCATTTAATAGAACTGTCCAACTCAAAAATACCCAGGGAGTACGCTATCGGCGGCATTAAAATTACCGGAACCAAATACCTCGATGAACAATTGCTGGTATCCATCTCCGGTATAAATGTAGGCGATAAAGTAATGATCCCCGGAGGCGATGCCTTTAGCAAGGCGATTCATAATCTCTGGAAGCAGAACCTGTTTGCCAACGTCCAGATCTATTTCACCAAACTCGAGGCCGGAAATGTTTTTATCGAGATACATGTTACCGAAAGACCGCGGCTGGCCAAGCATTTTTTCAGGGGCGTGCGTAAATCCGACGCCGATGAGCTGGAGAAAAAAACAGGTCTTGTTTCCGGCAGGGTGGTCACGGAGAACGTTAAACGCCGCGCAGTGGAAGCTATAGAGAAATTTTATACGGAGAAGGGATTCCAGAGCGCCGCTGTTCGCGTGGAAGAACAACCTGCTCCCAATATGGCTAATTCTGTGAACGTCATCTTTAACATCAACAGGGGCGATAAGGTCAGGATCGGCGATATCAACTTTTATGGCAATTCCCATGTTCCCGACCTGAAGCTGAAAAAACAGATGAAGGGCACCAAGGAAAAATCGAGGCTTACCCTCTATCCCGTCGAGTCAAAAAGCGTGTATGGCGAGAGCTCCCGGCCCAGCTTTAAAGAATACCTGGCAGATGCGGGCTTCCTGTCGCTGACCAAAACCAAGGAATACCTTGATCCTTATTTCCGTTTTAAATTATTCAGTTCCGCAAAATTCAATGAAACCAAATACGGCGAGGACAAAAACAAGATCCTCCAGTATTTTAACTCCCTGGGCTACCGCGACGCCGCCATTGAAGCGGATACGCAATACCTGGACAACAAGGGAAATCTTAAGGTAGACCTGAAAGTGAGCGAGGGCAGCCGCTACTATTTCGGAAATATCGGGTGGAAGGGCAATACCCGCTATTCGGATTCCGTATTGTCGCTGATCCTGGGCATCAAAAAAGGAGATGTCTATAATATCGAAACCCTGAATAAAAAACTGGGCAAGGAGCTTACGCAGGAAGGCGGCGATATCAGCGGGCTGTACCAGGACGACGGTTATTTGTTCTTCCAGATCAACCCTGTTGAAACGGCGGTATATAATGATACCATCGATTTTGACATCAATATTATCGAAGGTCCCCAGGCGACCATAAAAAACATTACTATTTCAGGTAATGAAAAAACCAAGGAGCACGTGGTCAGAAGGGAGATCAGGACCCTGCCCGGCGAAAAATTCAGCCGCAGCGATCTTATCCGGTCGCAACGTGAGATCTCCCAGCTTGGCTTTTTCAACCAGGAAAAAATAGGCATCAACCCGGTTCCCAACCCCGACGACGGCACCGTGGACATCCAATACACCGTTGAAGAAAAATCTTCCGACCAGTTGGAACTTTCTGCCGGATGGGGAGGCGGCATCGGCCTTACCGGGACCCTCGGCGTTTCTTTCAATAATTTCTCTATCAATAATATCTGGAATAAAAAAGCCTGGGATCCCCTGCCGACAGGCGACGGACAGAAACTGAGCATGCGTATCCAGTCAAACGGCCGCGCCTACCAGTCGTACAATTTCTCCTTTACCGAACCCTGGTTAGGCGGTAAAAAAAGAAATTCGCTGACCTTAAGCGTGTATAAAAGCGTTTTCAGAACCGGCGGCATCGATTATTTTACCGGGAGATATTTTTTCAGCGATACCAATCGCCTGAAAAACTTCGGGGCTACCATTTCCCTGGGAAAACAGCTGAAATGGCCGGATGACTATTTCACTCTTGTCTACTCCCTCAATTATACCCAGTATAAACTGATCAATTACCCGCTGTTCACCCAGAATTTCAGGAATGGCGTATCCAATAATGTGAACTTGAAATTCGCGCTCAGCCGCAACTCAGCCGGGCCCAATCCCATTTTCCCTACACAGGGATCCAGCTTTTTGTTAAGCGGACAGTTCACCCCGCCCTATTCGTTGTTTAATAAAAACATAGACAACCAGGCCAGCTTTAAACTGCCGGAGTTCCACAAATGGCGATTCAACGGCGAATGGTATATGCCGATCGGAAAACCGCTCGGCGCGGACAAAAGCAGGCAGTTTGTGCTAAAAGCCGCGGCGAAATACGGTTTCATGGGCAGGTACAACAACAAACTGGAATTCTCGCCTTTCGAGCGGTTCCAGTTGGGCGATGCGGGGCTAGCCAACGGCAATTATATCCTGGGATACGATATCATCGCGCACAGGGGATACCCGGTTTACGAGAACTCCAACCCCAAAATAAATCCCGACCAGCAGAATGCCAGCCAGTTCTTTACCATCTTTAATAAATACCAGCTGGAGCTCCGGTTTCCCTTTACCACCAACCCCAGCAGCACGATCTTCGGCATGGCCTGGTTTGAGGCCGCAAACGGATGGTATGACTATAAGTCGTACAACCCCTTCCGCTTACGCCGAAGCGCNNCGCTTCCAACCGGGAGGTAAAATGAAAGATGCTGCGCGCTTTACCTTTATGTTAGGCTATGAACCGGAATAAATATAATTTCCGGGGCTGAAAAAGCCCGAAAATCCAAAAAATTTAGTTAAATAGCCAGGAATACCAGACTTTGTCCCAAAAACCTGGTCTGACTATAAAATAAACGATACGGACATGAAAAAACTACTTGTTTTAACCTGTTTTTTAGCGTCATTCGGCATGGTTTCCCAGGCGCAGCGATATGCTATCGTGGATACCAAGTATATCCTGGATAAGATCCCTGACTATACCGACGCCCAGAAATCGCTGGACCAGTTCAGCGAAGCCTGGCAAAAAGAAATTGACCAAAAGCAAGCGGCCTTGAATAAAATGTACCAGGCTTTTGAGGCAGAACAGCTGATGCTGAGCGATGAATTAAAGAAAAAAAGAGAGGATGAGCTGTTTGTCAGGGAAAAAGAAGTGCGCGACCTCCAGCGCAAACGGTTTGGTTTTGAGGGCGATCTTTTCAAAAAACGCCAGGAACTGGTGAAACCCATACAGGATAAAGTGTATACGGCCATCCAGAAAATTGCCGCAACCCGTCAATATGATTTTATTTTGGATAAAAGTGAAGGAATAACAGTTATCTTTGCCGACCCAAAATTGGATCGCAGCGAAGATGTTTTAAGGGAATTAGGTGTTAAATAAAACCAAAAGCAGACCTTCAGAAACAACTGAATTAAGCTATTTTTCAACTTACAATATTTGAAATCATGCATGACGCCTCAGACCGGCCATGCGCCTAAACCAAAAAAGCAACAAATGAAAAAAGTTTTCTCGTTAGCATTCTTAGCGATAGCCCTTATGGCGGCGAGCCAGGTAAATGCACAAAACAAAATTGGTTATATCAGCACGGAAGAATTGATCAGCATTATGCCTGAAACCCAGAAAGCCGACTCTAATCTTCAGCAATTCAGGGGAGCGCTGATCCAGAACGCCCAGGATAAACAAGAGGCGCTGGAAACAGCTATTGAAAAATTCAATAAGGATTCCGCCACCATGAGCAACTCCGTGAAGGACGTGAAAAGAGGAGAACTGCAGAAAATGTTACAGGACCTTCAACAGGAAGATCAAAGGATCCAGCAGCAGTTGCAGCAAAGGCAACAGGAGCTCATTGGCCCCATCAACAGAAAAGCTTTTGAAGCGATCCAGGCTGTAGCCAAAGAAAGCGGGTACGGTTATATTCTTGAAAAGGGAGCCCTGCTGGTTGCGCCTCCCGGAGATGACGTGCTGCCGCTGGTGGCCAAAAAGCTGAATTTAAAACTGCCTGCGCAGCAACAGAATTCACAGCAAAGACCCGCTGCTCCAGCCAGGTAAGCAACGGGGCCTGATCGCCGCAGGTACCGGTTTACCCTAATAACTGTCTGCAACGATCTTAATACCGCCTGGCCTGAACCGCCGGTTATCTGAATCATTTATTTTCATCTTTATAAAAAGGCTGTCTCGGTGTTGAGACAGCCTTTTCTTATTCGGATACCCGATAACGAAAAGGTTCTTTATGAAACGTAGGCGCTTTATTTCATGTTGAGATCTCTCTTTTATTTGCGCTCTTCTTAGCCGTTTTGTTCAGATGATGCACAATGCGCTTAGC
>DEHV01000015.1 GCA_002352105.1 Chitinophagaceae bacterium UBA2791
CCTAAGAAGCGTAAGGATACAATACCAATACCGGGATCAAAACTGAAAGTGGTCATCTGAGCCCCAAAAGGATATAGACGCACTTCGTCCACCAGTCCCGTTCCGCTTAAGGTAATCGTCGTTTGCCCGGTTATTTTATGCTCAAAATAGTTCCAGTCATTAACGCTTCGACCTTTTGCCGGGAAGCCGCTGACCGTTCCCGTTACGCTAAAAGCATTAGCGTTGCGGGTCCAATAGGAAAGAATATAGGTTTTAACCGAAGAAAGGCCGCTTTTAACCAAGGTATTAGTAGGGGAGAGCGTATAATAGTTCTTGCCTGAAGGAGGCATTATTGCCGGGATCGCTTTAACGATGGTTCCGGTATAATTGTTCCAGCCGCCTGTGCTATCTGATTCAAAACTGCTATAAGCGATATTGCTGGTTGTGTCCGCATTTTTGATTTCAGCGACAGGAAAAGCCTGTTTGTAGTTCCATAGATAACTTATGCGCGTATCGTTTTCCCTGGAAACACTCAGGATATTTGCCTTGGTATCATAATTATGATAGCGCAGCCGGGTTTCGATGGGATTGTTTCTGTCTTGTACCTGGACCGTTTGGGGAGCAAATAGTTTTGGATAGGGAGAATAATAATTGGTCTTTGTCAAGCTCATCTGCTGGCTGTTCACAAAGGCCCTTACTTCGATTTGAGGGGCGATAAAATGGCTGTCCACCATTTTCTGGTATATGCCCGTGGGATCGCCGCCGGACAGCATATCAAAGGGGTATTTATAAGTATGCCATCGCCATACCGTATCAGCCTTGGCGCTGGTAAGGGTGGAATCAAAGGAGGGCAAGCGATAAACATCATTATAACGGTAATGAGTAGTTGTAACCAAGGGGTTAGTCCCATTCTGGTTCCATGTGGTATCAGTCTGCTTGATCAAAAATCTGGGAAAGACATACTCATAATACCCAATCCCTCGCACCTCGCGAGCCATATCAGGATAATTTATGAACCACCGAACCGCCAAAGAAACGGTTCTGACCTTTTCTGCATATCGCGCCGAGGAAGTATCATAGTCATATTTAGTACGTTGTAGTAAAATATTACTCGCGTTATATATGCTCTTAAGCAATAGTTTACCCCGTTCCAAAGCCCTACTAGCGCCAGGATCCAGTTTCCATTTGTTAGGGGTCATATAGAGGCCGGGCTGAATCCCGGGTTCATCTCTATAAGAGCCATCATCATGATTGGAGTATTTATAAATGGTATAGCTTCCATCGGCTAATTTTTCAGTCACCTCGCTGTAGGTCACATGATTACCATTGGTGAAATTTAACGGATCAATAGAAAATGCAGACCGAAACGCATAACTAACCGTCATGGTTTCGAAAGGGAATGATCCTATATCATCGTACTGGGGATTGTCGGAAATTATGCCGCTAGAAACTGTTCCGCCTGATTGAAAATCCCTGACATAAAAATATTCTTTAGACTCCAGGAGACTGTCAGCCATATCCCGGTTTTCTATTTTCCTTATTCTGACCCCTCCGCATTTAACGTTTCCGGTAGTATCCGTGACGGTAAAAGGGAAGCGGTTGGCTATTTTCGAAAAAACATGAGCCTCATATAGAAAAGTTGACTTCCCCCCTGTTGGATACTTTATGGAAGTCAATAGACCTTTTTTCATAAGAGCGGTATCTGAATGTCTGCTGGTAAAATAGTCTGGCAGACCTGCATCGGTAAAATAGTTTTTTCCATTATAAAACCCCCAATGATCAAGTCTCCGGCTGTTATAGGGCGGAAGATCCAGGGAATTATAGCCAAACTGGTAAGGATACTGAATGCCGCCTTTTGCACCGATCTCTCTAATGCTATCCAGCGTTAATCGTATATCAGTTTGCGGTCGATAATGAAACTCGATCGTTTTAAGAAGCGTATTGGCGCCTGAATAAAAAGCAATCGAATCTAACCGAGGGTATTTTAAAACTCTTGTTAAGTCCATGACAGCGCCGTTACGACTCAAATCCGTATACATTACAGCAGGACTTAATGCGCTGTTAAGCCGGATATCATCATAACCTAATTGGTCGCTGTCCGAACGCAAAAATTCAACGACTTGGTTCGGCGCGGTAATTTTCCTCAAATAAGAAGTATTAATAATAGGCGCTGAAATGTTGTTATTGTCTTCGTGGCTATAAGATGTTGCGCCAACATCCCATGTAAATATCACAAGATTGCTGGTAAGGGGCGTCTGGATGCCGTTGCGTTCATAGGTAAACTCAATCTCATGCCCGTCCCTTGAAATGATCTTTGTTAAATACCAGGCAGTTGCCGCAAGTCTGGCATTATACAGATCTCCGTTAGGAGCATTGCCTTCTGCCGCTGACCTGGTAAATTCTATAGATTGCTGCGTGCCGCCAAAAATATATTTACAGCCGTCGGGAGTGGTTATTGTAAACCGATGAAATATACGCCCAAGTTGAATATGCTCGTCGCCATACTGCTGCTTAGCCAACATAAAACTATTTGCCAGTTCTTCTTCAACCTTAAGATGAAGAGGGCTACTGGATCTAACCCGCCATTTTCCTTTATGATCCAAAAAGAACGATCCTGAATACCCGCCGAAATTAAATATAAACTCGTCTGGGGCGGGATAAATCTGCCTGTGAGTTCCATCGTCCATATAAACATATAGCGAGTCGGTTGAGGCCCAACTGTTGTTGTCCAACCTGGAATAATGATCATAATAGCTAAATTTATTTACATTTGGCCATTCTTCTTCTACCAGTATTTCATCTGCAGCTCCTACTACCCTGCGTGTAATCACTCCTCCGGCTTGTAAATCCCAGCCAAGTCCTACCCAACTCGGATGATGATCGGGGCGGATGCCTCCGCCATGATAATTAAGGCTAATGGGAACATTGATCTTCCCGGCCTGCACTTCGCCTAGTGGAATGGATATCTGTGGCAGGCCATTAAAAAGCGACACGGGAATTTGTCCATGAATGGCGATCGAGGCTGCATTAGGCGAGGGCACTGCTACCCTTGGAATATTTATATTGGCTTGAGGATAAGCAATAATGGAATAGCAGCACAACAAGCTGAAGATTACCGTTTTGTTCAATACTTTTATTTTACGCATAGCCAAAGTTTAAAATCAAATAAGCTTAATGATATTTTAGTTTTTTTATCTATAACATATATCCCACCCTAAACACGACAGGCTGTGTGACAGGAACCTGCTGGCGATGCAGAAAATCGTAGAGTATCTGTATGTTGCCTTTCATCTTCTTGAGCTGGTATTTCTTGGTGATACCGACAAGTGTAGACTTTTGCCAGGGACTCAGGTCCTGTAAAATCGAAAAGTCCTTGAACGAGGAACGGTAGTTTAGCTCGCCTCCGCCCGTGATCCAGAAACTGCCTTTCATTTTTATGTCAACAAATGATCTAAAATTTACTCCTTCATGCGTCAGCCGGATATGACGGATATCCCGGCCGAGGCCTAGCCGATAGCCTAAACCGAGGCCTGCTACTGCGTTTTGAGACGCCTTATAGCCGAGACTCAGGCTTACGTCTGTTATATTTGGAAAAAAATTATTGCTTTTTGTGCTCTGTAAGTTGGTTCCCAGCTCTAAACGCTGAGCGAAGGTTTTTATACGCTCTTCATTTTTTTTAAAATCCGGCATGTCCAGGTCCGCCCCATTGGCGCCCAGTTCATTGATCTTCTTTTTTAATTGCTCTCCCTGCGCGGCGGCATCCAGCACGCCCTGTCCAATGGATTGATTGGGGCTGAAGCCCGCGCCAAAGCGCTGACCCAGCTCTCGCATCAGCAGATCCCGGGTCTGTAGTCCAGGGATATCCACGCTGGCCATATCGCCTACATTGGGCAATCGAAACAACTGCCCTAATTGGGAATAGCGGTTAAAGAAAGACTGGAAGGCTGGAAGATGACTGGCGGCCGACAGCAGCTTGGCCTGCAGCTTCTCGGGCTGCTCCAGGATGTTTTTGTATTCATCCATCTGCTGGCGGTAATAGTATATCTGGGCCTTATACTTATTAAAGGACTTTGCCATACCGAATGGTTCCAGTCGCTGCGCCAGGTATTCCTTACGCGCGGTGATGGATTTGCGCAAGGCTTCGCTCTGGCTGAACTTCTGCTGCAGCTGCGCATAATCTTTTAAAGCGCCCTGCAGCTTTTCCTGTGCGGCAGGCTCCTGGCTGAGCAGCTGGTTGGCCTGCAGAAAACCAAATACGCTTTTCATGGAGTCCAAACGAGGACTATAAGTATGCCGAAGTCCTTGGTTGTGTTTGCTGCTATCTGAAATCCGATCAGAGAGTTCGCTATAGGTTTTGTCGAGGTTGCCAAAGATCTCTGCGGCGGCAGCGGAATCCTTCCTGGCCAGCCGACGTTGCAGTTTGCGCTCGCGACGTTCCAGTTTATCTAAATATTTTTGAGTGGAAGATTCCAGCTTTTGCTGAAGAGATAGGGAATTTTTATGAATGGCGCCGAAGAGCTTATCGGGCAGCCGGTATACCTTTGCATACAGCCCGTCGGCGTCCTGCCGCTGGGCAAAACCTTGGGTTAAGGACAGGACAATAACTGCCGTTAATGCTATACGGGATAGTATGAGCATGCCAGGGATTTAGGGTTTAAATTAAATAACAGGGTGGGATAATCGAATAATAAAGGGATAGGATAACCGAATACCAATCTAACTAAATATTCCGGATATTTTTCAGACTGGTGAATATTTAATTTCAAAAAAATACGAAAACGTATTTTTTTAATCTAAACGACCGTATTTGTACGGCGCTAGAGTGCGCTGCAATAAGCTCACTACCAAATTGGATATACGCTTAGGGTATCCAAGCACGACCTACAAGTTCGCTTGGCATTCCACTTCACGCAGCGCCGATTAAAAACTATCCCTTAATGCATCCATAATTTGCAGGTAAGGCTCCCTGGGCGCTTCCTTGCCTTTGGAGGGAACAAAAATGATGCAGGCATATTTCCGCAGGTTGTCAATATAGGGCCAGCCGCCTAGTAAACCCGGACTGCTTAAAATGATGGCTTCTCCCTTATCGTTCTGTTCCTGTATCCAGGCGCCCAGTCCGTAATCGAAGCCCTCTGTAGCTTTTGGCGTAAAAAGCGAGGGGACCCCATTGGTCTGTATTTTCTGCATTTCTGCTACTGCTGCTTCGCTAAGGATCGTCTTCCCGTTAAAGGTTCCCTTGTTCAGCAACATGGCCAGGAATTTTATATAGTCCGACGGCGTGGATACCGCCCCCGAGGCGGGGTTCACCGCCATGTCCATGGAAAAAGAACTTCTTCTCATGCCCAGCGGCCTGAATATCCTTTCCTGCATCAGCCGGTCGAAGGCTTTTTTGCCTACCACTTCCAGGACCCTGCCTGCAATATTGGATCCTATATTATTATAGCTGAACGCCTCGCCGGGATTTCGGATGATCTCGCGACCAGAAGCAAAGGAGTTCACCTGCTCTTCCAATAGGTCGAACCTGGTTTTCTGGAAAAGCTTCTGAACGCCCCCTTTTTCTCCTTCCAGCCCTGTTGTATTCGCCAGGCAGTGCCGGATGGTCAGGTATTTCTTGGCGTATTTCGAATAGATGGGCAGGTACTTGGCCACCGGGTCGTCCAGCGATAGTTTTCCCTGGTCTACAAAGGTCATTACCAGGGCCGCCGTCAGCCAGGCGCTGGCAAAGCCGATCGGCTCCTGCGAATTGACCGTTAGCTCGCCTGTTTGTTTCTGGTAAGCGATCGAGTCGCCGCTCCAGACCACCACCGCTACCTGTCCGCCCAGCTGCGCTTTTTTTTCTTCTATCAGCAGGTCCAGCTCCGAAAGATCATTTTGGGCTGAGGCAGACTGAAAGAATAGCATAAAAATCAATCCGGATATGAACATCAGGCAGTTGGAATGAATTTTATATGACATGGTTGCGGTTATTATATTTTGGAGTATGATTTGATGAACAACAGGATACCAATAAGTAGTATCATTTAAAGAACTGAACCATGAACTTAAACAATTTTACGATAAAAGCCCAGGAGTCGATCGCCAAGGCGCAGCAACTCGCCTATAACGATAACAATCCTAATATTGAAACGGAACATCTGCTTAAGGCGTTGCTCAACGACCAGGATTCGCCCGTTGAATTTTTGTTAAAGAAAAACAATGTTAATATCCCCTTTCTTTCCGGCAAGCTCGATGAAAGCATCGCCAGGCTACCCAAGGTCCAGGGAGGGGAACCGGCGCAAAGCATCAGCCGCGATCTTAATAATGTGGTATTGCGCGCCGGCGCCTCGCTTAAATCCTTTGGCGACGAGTTTGTAAGCGTTGAACATTTGTTGCTGGGCATATTGCAGGTGAATGACAATGCCGCCAAATTGCTCAAGGATGCGGGGCTGACCGAAAAAGGATTAACGACCGCGGTAAAAGAACTGCGCAAGGGCGCTACGGTTTCTTCGCAGACATCCACCGCAACCTACAACGCATTGAACAAATACGCCCGTAACCTCAACGACCTGGCCAGGGGAGGAAAACTCGATCCTGTTATCGGCCGCGATGAGGAGATCAGGAGAACCCTGCATATCCTTTCCCGGCGCACCAAGAACAATCCTATCCTGGTAGGCGAGCCCGGCGTGGGTAAAACTGCTATTGCAGAAGGGTTGGCGCACCGTATCGTGAACGGGGATGTTCCCGAGAACCTGAAATCGAAAGTGATCTATGCGCTGGATATGGGCCTGCTGATCGCCGGCGCGAAATACAAGGGAGAGTTTGAGGAAAGATTGAAAGCGGTGATCAAGGAAGTGACCGACAGCGATGGAGAGATCGTTCTTTTTATCGATGAGATACATACGCTGGTCGGCGCCGGAGGAGGCGAGGGGGCGATGGATGCCGCCAATATCCTGAAACCGGCCCTTGCCAGGGGAGAGCTGAGGGCCGTGGGCGCTACTACCTTAAATGAATACCAGAAATTTTTTGAAAAAGACAAGGCGCTGGAACGCCGTTTCCAGAAGGTGAATATCGACGAGCCGAATGTGGAAGACGCCATCTCTATTCTCCGGGGATTAAAGGACCGGTATGAAACGCATCACCATGTGAGGATCAAGGACGACGCCATCATTGCCGCCGTTGAACTGTCGCACCGCTATATCACCGACAGGTTTCTGCCCGACAAAGCTATCGACCTGATTGACGAAAGCGCCGCCAAACTGCGGCTGGAGATGAACTCCATGCCCGAAGAGCTGGATGAGCTGGAAAGAAAGATCAGGCAGTTGGAAATCGAGCGGGAAGCGATAAAAAGAGAGAATGACGAAGCAAAACTAAAAGAGCTGAATACCGAGCTTTCCAACCTGGCGGTACAGCGCGATACCCTGAAAGCCAAATGGCAGGAAGAAAAGGATATCGTGGAGAAAGTGCAGAATGCCAAGGCTGAGATCGAAAGTCTTAAGATACAGGCCGAACAGGCGGAAAGAAATGGCGACTATGGCAAGGTGGCCGAGATCAGGTACGGAAAGGTGCAGGAGCAGGAGCGCCTGATCAATGAGCTTTCGGAGCAGCTGGACAATATCAGCGAAAAGCGGCTGCTGAAGGAAGAAGTAGATGCGGAAGATATCGCGGAAGCGGTGGCCAAAGCTACGGGCATTCCTGTGGCGCGGATGCTGCAGAGCGAAAGAGACAAGCTGCTGAACCTCGAAGAAGAGCTGCACAACAGGGTAGTGGGCCAGGATGAGGCGATCGCTGCCGTAGCCGACGCCATACGCCGCAGCCGCGCCGGTTTGCAGGATCCCAAAAAGCCGATCGGATCTTTTATATTTCTCGGAACGACCGGGGTGGGTAAGACCGAGCTGGCGAAAGCGCTGGCGGACTACCTGTTCGACGATGAAGGCATGATGACGCGGATCGATATGAGCGAATACCAGGAAAAGCATTCGGTCAGCCGTTTGGTGGGCGCGCCTCCGGGATATGTAGGATATGATGAAGGGGGGCAGCTGACCGAGGCTGTGCGCCGTAAACCCTATAGCGTGGTATTGCTGGATGAGATTGAAAAAGCGCACCCCGACGTGTTTAACGTGCTGCTGCAGGTATTGGACGACGGAAGGCTGACCGATAACAAGGGCCGGGTAGTGAATTTCAAGAACACCATTATCATCATGACCAGTAACCTGGGAAGCCTGGTTATCCAGGAAAATTTCGAAGGGGTGGATGAATCCAATAAGGAAGAAATGGTCGAGAAAACCCGGAGGGAAGTTATTGATTTGTTAAAACGCACCATTCGCCCGGAGTTTCTGAACCGGGTAGACGAGATCATTATGTTCCAGCCCCTGATGAAAAAGGAAATAAAAGGTATCATCCAGATCCAACTGAGAGGGTTGCAGAAACTGGTGCAACAGTCGGGTATTCAATTGGAATTCAGCGATTACCTGCTGGATTTCCTGGCGGAGAACGGTTTTGACCCGCAATTTGGCGCCAGACCTCTTAAGAGATTGATCCAGAAGGAAATAGTCAATAAGCTGAGCAAAAAGATACTAGCAGGCGATATTGATAAATCACAGGCGGTATTGGTGGATGTTTTCGACGGAACCGTGGTTTTCAGGAACGAAATTCATGAACCTGATCAGTCGAAATAGGCAAAAAATTAACTAAACTTGCATTTCTGGTATAAGGAAACAAAGGCTGGGTGGCATAAGGATGATTTATAATTTATCATAATTCGTTGTTGCAACATTTTTGTATGACGATATTTCAAAGGAGGAAACATGGCAATAAAGACACCGATCGAGATTATTCCGCCAAAAGAGTTTTGGGTAGGAGATAAGAATGCTAAGATTTCTTTGGTGGAGTTTGGAGATTATGAAAGCGAATCTTGTTCCAAAGCGCATGAGGTAGTAAAAAAATTACTGGTAGAATTCGAGGGAAAAATAAAATTTAATTTCCGTCATTTCCCGCTTACCAAGGTGCATCAACGCTCCCAAAAAGCGGCTGAAGCCTCCCTCGCTGCCGCGCAGGAAGGGAAGTTCTGGGAAATGCACAACATGCTGTTCGCCCATCGCAAGCAGTTGGGCACCATCAGCCTCAAATTGTACGCCAAGGAGGCCGGGGTAAATAATAAGCGTTTGCTCAGCGAGCTGGTCGATTCGGTATATGGATGGTCGGTCAGAAATGACCTGCTGGAAGGCTTACAGATGGGCGTCAGGGACGTGCCTACATTTTTCATTAACGGAAAACTGTACACCGGTAAGCCTACGCTGGAAAGTATGAAGAAGTCCATTTCGGAGCTGATCAAAACAGAATCCACCAAGGTCAAAAAACTACAGAAAGCGCCCGCTAAAAAAAGGGCTTGACCCCCGGGGACCCTGTACTTAGATCCTGTTATTTTGCGGCGGTATTACCGCCGCCCAAGCATATCAGAGAGGTTGACCTGTTCAACCTCTTTTTTTATGGCTATGCTGCGCGATTTGTTTAAATTGACGCCCGGGCGTTCATATTCCCGGCCATGCATTTGATTTTAGGTATTCCATTTGTAAGTATAACGGTGTGAGTCGATTATTTCGTTCAACATATATCCCCTTATGGCAGAATGATTTTGCAGGGATGCGGCGTTTATTGATCCTTTCCGTACTGCTTGCCCTTCTGGGAACGGAAGCCCGGGCCCAGGTAGATGAGGCCGCCCGGCGGACTGACCGGGAAGCGGCGGAACAACCGCCTAAAGAAGATACGCTAAAGCCGCCCCCTAGGCAGGATAGCTTTTTGCTGAAAAGAAAGGGGATACTGGGCAAGCTGGCAAAAAGCATTATGGTGGATACCGCGGTCAAACCCGATGATAATCTGCAAAGGATAGATATCCTCTATCGTAAATATGAGGGAATGATCATCCGGAATATAACCGTCCAGGGCCTGGATTTCGGGGTCCCTATCAACGATACTTCCAGGAGCTTTAAAAATACCCTGACCCGGCTTGCGGACGCCTTTCATCATACTACGCGCGAATATGTGATACGCAACAATCTTTTTTTTAAAAAGGACGATCCCCTGAAACCCTACCTTATTGCCGATAACGAGCGGCATCTCCGCGACCAGGTATACCTGGGCGATGCGAAGATCCTGGTAACGCAGGTGGAAGGAAGCGCCGATTCCGTGGACATCCTTGTACTGGCCAAGGATGTATTGTCTATCGGCGGAGCGTTCAAGATGAGCTCATTAAAAAAAGTGGAGATCGCGCCGAGGGAAGACAACCTGGCGGGCACGGGCCAACGGTTGCAGCTTGGTCTTTTTTATGATCATGACCGTCATAGGAGATTTGGGTATGGGGCAGAATATATAGCGCGGAATATCGGCGGCTCTTTTGTGGACGGTTACCTGGGATACCAGGATTACGGTAATACGTTTAATACGGCGCACAAGCAGGAAGCAACGGTGTATGCCCGTTTGATCAAGCCGCTGGTGAACCCGTACATGAAATGGACCTATGCTTTTGAGGGCGCGCATCACAATAACAACAATATGTATTTCACCGATTCGCTGTTTCGCTGGGATATGAAATACAAATACTACAACCTGGACGCCTGGGTCGGTTTTAACTTTGGCGCGCGACGGGTCACTGAAGAAAACGCGGATAATCGTTTGAGGACCCTGATCGGGTTGCGTTTTCTCCACCAGGAGTTTCAGGAATCGCCGGATAAATATGCCGACCGGTATTATTATCAGTACGCCGATATAACCGGCGTGCTGGGTTCTATGTCTATTTTCAGGCAGGATTTTTACAAGACCCAGTATATCTATGGGTTTGGGCGGAATGAGGACGTTCCCGAAGGCATTGACGTTACCATTACGTCGGGATTGATCAATAAGCAGCAGCGGGTGCGCGCTTATACGGGGCTGGACGTTCAGCTCAATTATTTTTCTCCAAAAAACAATTATTTCAATTATACGCTGCGCGCGGGCGGATATTCTTATAAGGGGAAATACGAGGATATCAGTCTGCTGTTTAACATGGATTTTTTCAGCCGGCTGCAACAGATCAGCCGCAAATGGAAGCAGCGGAGCTTTCTCAAGGTCAGCCTTACCACCCAGCTTAAAAAAGAGCTGAATGAGCCCCTGTTGCTCGAAAGCCAGTACGGGCTTCCCGAATATGAGAATATTCATTTGGGCGGCGATCACCGGTTGACCATTAAGGGAGAGTCGGTTTTTTATTACGACTGGTCTCTTTTTTCCTTTCGCTTCGCGCCCTTTGTTTTTGGCAATACCACCTTACTTACGCCGGAAGGGAGATCGCTGTTTAAGACCAGCTATTACCAGACCGTTGGCGCCGGTTTGCGGTCGAGGAACGAAAGCCTTGTTTTCGGAACGCTCGAGCTGAGAGGCTATTATTTTGTCAAAAAGAACTTTAACAACGAACGTTTCCTGGTAGAGTTCGGCACCAACATAAAGTTTAAGTACAACAGCCAGTTTATCCGGCGGCCTGAGTTCATTGTCGTGAATTAAGTGGATGGAGGGCTAAGCAATTTAGCTCCGGCCGGCGATAATATTATTTGTTTGGCTGCGTTATCAGATATTCCAATAATTTTGCTCAATATTCAATACTTTATGAAACGTCAGGTTGTTATAGCCTTTGCTGCGGTAGTTATTGCCGGCCTCGTGTATGGCCTTTTCTTTTCCGGCCCCTCTGCAAAAGCAGATATGTCTGCCGCGGCCCTGGCGGCGCAGATCGATAAGCAACGATTGGAGAATGGTCAACCGGCGGATACCAGCCTGGAAAAGGCAACTGAGGCGGTAGCGACGCTGGATACCGCGGCCTATCATGAAAGGTTGGCCCATATGGTTAACGGCGATTCTTCAGGTAAATGGCCCGTAAAGGCGCCATACCCCCTGCCTGGAGCCATCCTTCCCTTTAAGACCATTATTGCTTATTACGGCAACCTGTATTCCAGGCAGATGGGGATCTTGGGGGAATTGCCGCGGAAGCCCATGTTGGAAAAGCTAAAAACCGAGATGGAGAAATGGCAGGCGGCAGATTCGACGCTTGAGGTTCAGCCGGCCCTTCATTATATCGCCGTAACCGCCCAGCAGGAACCGGGCAAAGCAGGTAAATATCGCCTGCGCATGCCCTTTCATCAGATAGATTCCGTGTTGAGCATGGCCAGGGAAATTGATGCGCTGGTGTTCCTGGATATACAAGTCGGACTGAGTACGCTTCAGTCGGAGATCCCCGAATTGGAAAAATACCTGCGCATGCCCAATGTTCATTTGGGCATTGATCCGGAGTTTTCAATGAAGACGGGCCACGCGCCGGGGAAAGTGGTAGGCAATTTTGACGCTGCAGATATTAATTATGCCACGGATTACTTGGCAAAGCTGGTAAAGGAACATGATCTTCCTCCTAAAATACTGGTGGTTCATCGTTTTACCCAACGTATGGTAACCAATTACCAGCAGATCATTACCCGCCCGGAAGTACAGGTGGTGATGCATATGGACGGGTGGGGAGAACCTGCCAGGAAGATCAATACCTATAAGATGTTCATTCAGAAAGAACCTGTTCAGTTTACCGGGTTTAAAATATTTTATAAGAATGATACCAAGAGATCGAACAGCCGTTTGCTGATCCCGGAAGAGTTGTTGAAACTCAAGCCGCGACCGGTGTATATACAGTATCAATAAGGCGGATGTTTAAATTTCGTGGAACTTACGGATGACGAAATAAACAATGATGGCGAGCGCCAGGATAAGCAGAACCGCCAGATAGCTCCATGCCGGTATGGTAAAACGCCTTTTTTCACGCTTTTGCTTTTTCTGGCTGATGTACTGGCTAAGCTCCTTGTTTAATTGTTCAAGGTATTGCGGCAGGCTATTGTCCCGGTTTGCCTGTTCCAGCCCTTCCATGGCATCGCTGGCAAATTCATTATCCGCCATCCATCTTTCCACCTCATATTTTTCTCCCTCTGATAGTTTGCCGCCGAGGTAATCCATCAGTTTCTGGTTGTCGATATCCTTATTGCTGTGCGATAATATGTTTAGCAGGTCATGAGACATGGCTATGGTATCTGTGTTGTTTTTTGTTGGGATGATTTTGCGTTCATCAGGTTTAAAATATTAAGCGTTGTTTACCGATTTTATTTTTCTTTCTAACAAGATCTTGAGATTGCGTTTCCCGTTCTGAATATAGCTTTTTACCTGCATGATGGAATATCCTGTTTTTTCTGCGATCTGCTGGTAAGAGAATTTATTCAGATAGAACAATATAATGCATTGTTTTTGTTCCTGGTTCAGCTCTTCCAGGCAATCGTTCATGAGCTCCAGCTGTTGGTCTTTTTCAATATGCGCTTGCAGCCCGGAGCCGTCTTCCGCAGCAATGGCCGCTTCAATATCGATATCGTGGGCCGGTTTCCCCTGTTTCTCCCGCAGTTTCATCAGGCAGTGGTTCTTGGCAACCATGTACAGCCAGGATTTAAAATATTCGACCCTGTATTTGTGCAGTTCTGTGATGGATTTCAGGAAAACCTGCTGAACGGCGTCCTTTGCTTCCTCTTCATTGCGCAGGTATTTCATGGATACGCCAAACAACAAAAGCGTATAGCGTTGAAGCAGGATGCCCAGCCAGCCGTTATCGTGATCGGTATAAAACCGGCTGAGCAATTGCTGATCGGTCATATGGTCGTAACGTTCGGTCTTCACTAAACGAAAATTAGTCTTTATGCTGTTGTGATCAAAGGACAACCCTAACCAACCGGGCGGCCCCTGAAAATTACTCCTTTATCTTCTTATGATGCGTTAAAAGCGGGTTTTCACAAATCGATGAGGCTGAATCCGGGATTTAACAAGCTTTTATGTGATCGGGATCGCTTTGGAACAAGACCCATGTAAGATGGGTCAATGGGCGGGCTACTAACACATTGTATTCATAAGGCTCTGCATTAAAAAATACCTTTCAGCCATTTGATGATGAGGGCGTCCCAGTTGAGCATTTTGACGCCCGTATAAAACAACAGGATGGCAAACAGCTTTCTGAGCAGTTCTTGGTCGATTTTAACGGCGATCTTGCTTCCCAGCAATCCGCCCGCCACGAATCCGATCCCGATGATGGCAATTACATTGAATTCGATCGGCGCGCCTGTTTTTTTACAATCATTGTAATAGGTAATAAAGGCCAGGATCACTACCGGAAAACTAAGCACGCCCAGGGAAGTGCCCTGCGCCTGGTGTTGGTTGTAATGGAGGAAATAAACCAATAAGGGAACCAGCGCAATGCCGCCCCCAACGCCGACAAGTCCGCTTAACATGCCGGCCGCTATGCCAATAGCGATAAGGATGATTACGGTGTAAGCGTCCATGGGCGTCGGTTTCATGATTTTTGCCGGAAGGTTTCCTTATAAAACCGGATAGCTTCCTCGATCACCTGCAGCGCCGTATGTTTATCTCCTAATTCGTCGACGGTGACGGTTTTGTTTTCCAGTTTCTTGTATTCTTCAAAGAAATGGCGAAGCTCGTCGAAGAAATGCTTGGGGAGCTCTTCCATGTTGTTGTAATGCTTTACGCTGGGGTCGTTGGCGGCGACGGCAATGATCTTATCGTCGGGGTCCCCGCCGTCTATCATGTGCATCACGCCGAGCACCTTGGCCTGCATCAGGCACATGGTTTGAACGGGAAGCGAGCTGATCACCAGGATGTCCAGGGGGTCTTTATCGCCGCCATAGGTTTGGGGGATGAACCCGTAATTGCAAGGGTAATAAAAAGACGAGTAAATGATCCTGTCTAATTTGAGCAGTCCGCTGTCCTTATCAATTTCATACTTTGCCCTTGATCCCTGGGGAATTTCAATAATGGCGTTTACGGTACGGGGGGCATTGTCGCCGTAATGAACGCCATGCCAGGGATGTGAAATATTGATCATGAAAATATTGGTTTATATGTTAGCTGGCAAGCCGGGGCGCCGACGAAAGAACGGAGCCGCTGCAGATCGTATTGCATTGGCTGCAAAGTAAAAGAAAAATGTCGTAAATCCGGCAGCGGCTCAGTTCCAGACCAAATGCCTCATGGGATGCAAATAAAAATTCAAAATAAGTCATTATCCTGAAGCAGGGGCGGTTGCTTAATCAAGAATGGATTTCAGGTCTACCAGCCATTCATCGCCGGATCTTACGATCACCATAGTGGTGGTATCAACCGGGTTATAGGTATTGAAATATTTGTACACGGTTACCGAGTCGTTGATGTTGATGATCGCTATCGGCCGGATGGCGGATTTCCTGCGTTCCTCTTTTTCGCTGCTTTTCAGTTGCTGGTAATTCCTTTTTTGCTGCTCTATCAACATGGCATTGGCCGTATCCTGCAGCATATAAAATTTGGCCCTGGCGTAATCGCCATCCAGGGAGGCCCGGATGAACTCCCGGCCGGCATCCTGCGCGCTTTCGGCTTTTTCGTAGCCGCCTCCGGCCCCGCACCCTGCAATAAGCGCAGTTAACAATCCGAAAGCAATGATCGTCTTCATGATTCTTTGTCTTTATCGTATGCTCTAATGATCGCTTTTACCAGGCGGTGCCGCACCACGTCGTCCTCGTCCAGGGCGATATGCGCGATGCCGTCGATAGGACTTAATATCCTTACTGCTTTTTCCAATCCGCTCCGTTGATTTTTCGGCAGGTCTATCTGGGTGATATCGCCGGTGATAATGGCCTTGGCATTTGCCCCGATGCGGGTCAGGAACATTTTTATCTGCAGGTCCGTAGCGTTCTGCGCTTCGTCGAGAATGATAAAAGCATTGTCCAGCGTTCGTCCCCTCATATACGCCAGGGGCGCTATTTCGATCACCCGCGTGCTCATATAATATCCCAGCTTATCGGCGGGGATCATATCGTCCAGCGCATCATATAAGGGCCGCAGATAAGGATCTATTTTTTCCTTGAGATCGCCCGGAAGAAAACCCAGGCTTTCGCCGGCTTCCACTGCGGGCCTTGTTAAAATGATCTTTTTAACCTGCTTGTTTTTGAGCGCCCGCACGGCCAGCGCAACAGCGGTATAAGTTTTTCCCGTTCCCGCCGGTCCGATAGCGAACACGATATCATTCTTTTCCGCTTCCTGCGCCATCCTTTTCTGGTTGGCGGTCCTGGCCCTCACCGATTTTCCATGAGGTCCGAAAACCAGGATATCATTGGCGTTGCGGTCTACAAAATGATCCACGGTTTCGGCATCATCCCCGCCCAGCACCTGCTCGAAATAGTTTTCGCTCATGTGCCCGTTGCGTTGGAGATATTGGACAATGAGGTTGATCTTTTCGCGGGCGCTATCTACCTGTTCAGGAGATCCGCTCAGCTTAAGCTGGGTGCCTCGCGAGAGGATTTTCAGTAAGGGGAATTTTTTCTTGAGAATATCTAATTTTCCGTTATTTACGCCAAAAAACTCAATAGGGTTAACGGTTTCCAGATTAATAATGGTTTCTGTCAACGAGGTATATTTTAGTCCATTTCAAATATAATTCTTTCGCCCGGGATTTTTTCAAAGTTAGCGATTAACAAGGGGCATAAATATCGTTTTAACAAAAAATCCTGCCGCTTATTCTATCTTTACCGCTACATTAATTCTTTTTTATGTTAAAGGTTGGCGTATTTGGCGTAGGACATCTGGGAAAATTTCATTTAGACAACTGGCGGCAGATCGAAGGGGTGGAACTGACCGGGTTTTATGATCCGTCCGATCCTGCAGCCCGGGCGGTAAGCGATAAATATCAACTGACCCGTTTTCCTGACGCGGATGGTTTGATGGACCTGGTCGACGCGGTGGATATCGTAGCGCCCACCCCCTTTCATTTCGAGCTCTGCAAACGGGCCATACGCAAGGGCAAACATGTTTTTGTGGAGAAGCCGCTGGCTAATACCATGGAGGAAGCAAGAGAGTTGTTGAAGCTTAGCCGCGAATCCAATGTAAAGTTCCAGGTAGGTCATGTGGAGCGGTTCAACCCTGCATTCCTGGCCATTGAAGGGTTTCAGCTTGCCCCGATGTTTATTGAAGTGCACCGGCTTGCCCAGTTTAATCCCAGGGGCGCTGAAGTAAGCGTGGTGCTCGACCTGATGATCCATGATATCGATATCATATTGAGTTTGGTAAAAAGCGAGGTGAAATCGATCGCTGCAAACGGGGTAGCCGTTATGACCGAGACCCCGGATATCGCGAACGTCCGGATCGAATTCAACAACGGATGCGTGGCCAATCTCACTTCCAGCCGTATTTCCATGAAGAAGATGCGCAAGATGCGGCTGTTCCAGAAGGAAGCTTATATCGGGATCGATTTCCTGGAAAAACAGACCCAGGTGATCCGCTTGCAAACACCCGCCGATGCGGGAGCATTTACCTTCGACGTGGAAACGCCCGGCGGCGAAATAAAGACCATCGCCGTTTCCTCTCCCGAGTCGCCCGCCGTGAACGCCATTAAGCTGGAGCTGGAAAAATTCCGCGACGCGGTGGTCAACAATATGCCGACCGTGGTTTCTGAAATAGATGGCTACCGGGCAATGGATGTTGCGCACCAGATACTTCAAAAAATAAAAACCGCTAATAGTATTTCCTGAATTCCGCCATGTCATATGTTAAGCCCATCCACAATGTCTGGTACCTGTTCAGCGACGGTATTGCCGCAATGCTTTCCTGGGTTGCGCTTTATTTTATCCGCAGGCGGCTGGAGAACGCCCCGCTGATGGATGAGCACGGTCTTTACCTGAACGACCGTTTTTGGCTGGGCCTCTTCCTGATCCCGCTCTGCTGGATCGTTTTTTATGGCTTGTTGGGGTCGTATCATACCCTGTACAGCAAGTCGAGGATGGAGGAATTTATCAAAACGGTAATCTGTTCGCTGATCGGGTGCACCCTTATTTTTTTAGCGATCGTGATCGACGATCCGAAGATCTCCTATGCCTATTATTATAAAGCTTTTTTCTCCTATCTCGCCATTCAGTTCGCGTTGACCTGGACAGGGAGGGCCCTTATCCTGCATTTCTCCAAGAGGCAGCTCGCTACGGGGAAGATCCGTTTCAATACTCTGCTGGTGGGAGGGCAGGCGGACGCGCTTAGGGTTTATGAGGAGACCAAACAGGAACTGGCATTGGCCGGGTATCACTATACGGGCTTTGTGGCCGACAATGAAGAGGCCAACAGAATACGCGCATATCTTCCCGAATACGGTTCGCCTGAGGAGCTCGATAAGATAATCGACCAGCACGATATCCGCCTGGTGGTCATCGCCATGGAAAAAAGCGAAAAGCCTAGGATAGAGAAAATTGTTCAGTCGCTAAGCGATAAAGACGTGGAGGTAGGCATTGCGCCGGATGCGCTGGACATTCTATCGGGCGCGGTGCGCACCAGCAGCGTATACGGCGCCGCGCTTACTACGGTTAAGTCGGGGCTGATGCCCGAATGGCAGCAGCATATCAAGAGAGTGATGGATGTAACCCTTTCCGTATCCTTAATGATCCTGCTTTCACCCCTGCTTGCCTATATTGCGTTAAGGGTCAAGCTATCGTCGCCGGGCCCCGTTATTTATTCCCAGGAAAGGGTAGGCTATAAGGGAAAAAAATTCCGGATCATGAAATTCCGGTCGATGTACAACAATGCGGAAGAGAACGGTCCGCAGCTCTCTGTTCCCAACGACGAAAGGATCACGCCCTGGGGGAGGTTTATGCGGAAATGGAGGCTGGACGAGCTGCCCCAGTTATGGAATGTGATGGCGGGAGAGATGAGCCTGGTAGGGCCGCGACCCGAAAGGGAATATTATATTCGCCAGCTCATGGAGCAGGCCCCGTATTTTAAATACCTGCTGAAGGTGAAGCCGGGCATCACTTCATGGGGGATGGTAAAATATGGTTATGCCGGCAACGTTAAAGAGATGACCGAACGGATGAAATATGACCTGATCTATATCGAGAATATTTCGTTGGCGCTGGACCTGAAAATAATGGCCCATACCCTGAGGATCATTTTTATGGGCAAGGGGCGATAGTTATCGTTTTATAAAACAATGCCTGTTGAAAAAACTAATCGTTTTGTTTTTTATGGCCTTGCTTCAGCAGGGGATGGCCCAGCGGCCTTACTGGCAGCAAGAGACCCATTATACCATCGAGGTAAAGCTTAACGATCAGCTCCATTCCCTGGAGGGATCTCTTCAATTGGAATACATCAATAACGCCCTGGATACCCTCCATTATATCTGGTTCCATGTTTGGCCCAATGCGTTTAAGAATGACCGGACGGCCTTCAGCGATCAGTTGCTGCAGAATGGACGAACGGATTTTTATTTTTCGGATAAGGAAGACAGGGGATATCTCAATCGCCTGGATTTTCGCGCCAATGGCGTTACGCTGGAGCAGGAAGACCATCCGCAATATGCGGATATCATCAAACTCAACCTTTCGTCTCCGCTCGCGCCGGGCGCGCGGATCCTGCTCACGACCCCGTTCTTCGTTCAGCTCCCTGCGAATTTTTCCAGGGGCGGCCATACCGGGCAATCGTACCAGGTTACCCAATGGTATCCCAAGCCTGCCGTATACGATCATAAAGGCTGGCATCCCATGCCTTATCTCGACCAGGGCGAGTTTTACGCGGAGTTCGGCAGTTTCGACGTAACCATTCATGTTCCCACAGCGTATCGCGTAGCGGCAACAGGCTTGTTGCAGGAGGCGGAGCATAAGCAGGACATAACAAAGCCGGATACGCTCGCTTTACCGGGAGCCGCTTACAAAACGCTCCGGTACAAGCAGGATCATATTCATGATTTTGCCTGGTTTGCCGATAAGCATTTTGTCGTGCGTCATGATACCCTGCAGCTCCTATCGGGCCGGGTGATCGAGGTCTACGCCTATTATCTGTCGGCTTCGGAGCCGGTATGGAAGAACAGTATCCGGATGATAAAGGAAGCGGTAAGATACCGCTCGGCGCTTATTGCCGAATATCCTTTTGATGTGATCACCGCGGTTGAGGCGAAGATGGGCGTGGAGGGAGGAATGGAATACCCTACCATTACCAGCATATCGCCGGGCCTGAATGAAACATTGCTGGAAGAAGTGATCGGGCATGAAGTGGGGCACAACTGGTTCTATGGTATTTTGGGCAGTAATGAACGGCGCCATCCCTGGATGGACGAGGGGATGAACACGTACTACGACAAAAGATACCTCGAATGGACAACCGAAAATAAAAATAAGGCGGCGGATGCAGGCGCAGGCAGAGAATCTGACGGTCTTGAAAAAGAGGTCGATGCGGCAAGCGCCAGCGAGGGCGGCGCATCACATACCGCGGAGAAGGGGCCCAAGAAAGCGAAATCCGGCGGAGGCGTCACCGGCCGTCCGGATTGGCTCCGGTCGCGTCTTCCGGAGGATCCCTACAAATACCTGATCGACGCCCTGGCAAAAATAAAAGCCGACCAGCCCATATCGGGCGCGGCAACGGCATTCAACGGCATCAACTACCCATTGATGGTCTACTACAAGACGGCGGCATGGATGAAGGAATTGGAAAATAAGTTAGGGAGGACCTTGTTTGACAGCGCCATGAAAACCTATTACAAGGAATGGAAATTCAGGCATCCCTATCCTGAGGATTTTCGCCGCGTGATGGAAGGCGTGAGCGGGATGGACCTCTCCGCGCATTTTGCCTTGCTGGACCAGCAGGGCGCGCTTCCGCCATTGCCTGAAAAGCGAAAAACAAAGCCGGCGTTCTTGTTTTCCGCCCGCAATACCGACAGCATAAGCTATATCCATATTTTGCCGGCCATCGGATACAATGCCTACGACAAGCTGATGGCAGGCGTTTTTGTGCACAATTATAACCTACCCGAAACCGCGTTCCGCTTTTTTCTTAACCCGCTGTATGCCGCGGGCAGCAATGGGTTAAGGGGGATGGGCGGAGTTTCGTATGCCTGGCGCCCGGATAAGGGGATCGGCAAGTTGACCGTGGGGATCAACGGGTCAGGTTTTTCCACGAGGGAAGGAAGGGATAGCGCCGGCAAAAAACTATCTGCCGGTTTCTACAAGCTCGCTCCATTCGCGAGGGCGGTCTTAAAAACTCGCGACAACACGGAAGCCTGGCTGGAATGGAAGACCTATATCATCGGCGAGCGGGGTTTCAAATACGATCTGTACAGCGTCGATTCATTGTATTATCCCTCCCGGGGAAGCATGGCTTCCCGCTATCTCAATCAGCTTAGTTTTAATTATGCTGATTATCGCGCGCTATATCCCTATGATCTCCGGTTGCAGGTTCAGCAGGGCGAATCGTTTTACCGGCTGAATGCGGAAGGGCATTATTTTTTTAACTATGCAAAAGGCGGGGGATTGTCCATGCGCCTGTTTGCCGCGAAATTTGGGTACCTTGGCGCAAGGACCCAGTCCAGGATGTTCGCAACCTACCCCTATCAGCCCAAGCTCACGGCGGTGCGCGGCTATGAAGACTATACGTATGGCGATTATTTTATCGGCCGTAATGAATCAGGCGGTTTCGCTTCGCAGCAGATGATGATGAGGGACGGCGGGTTGAAGATCCGGACCGATCTTTTCCAGGGCCTGCAGGGGCGGTCTGACGATTGGATCGCATCGATAAACCTGAATACCACGCTGCCGCAGCTGTTGCCGGTAAAATTGCCTCTTCGGCTATTCGTCGACGTGGGAACCTATTCCGAAGCCTGGCGGGTCGAATTGAACAACCCGCGATTCATGTATGTGGCGGGCCTGCAACTGTCCCTGTTCAAAGAGCTGGTAAATATCTATGCGCCGGTTTTGATGAGCGCGGAGTTTCGCAATTCCCTTAAAACCGTTCCCGAAGAAAACAGCTTTGGCAAGCGGATATCATTCAGCATAGACCTGCGTCGTTTCAATCTTAGAAAATTAACCGGTAACCAGTTCCCCTTTTGAATATGGATGCGTTCATCAGATACCTTCGCCGCCGGCAGATCGATGCCATAAAATGGGATCGTTGCGTGGAGAATGCTGCGAACGGGTTGATCTACGCCTGTTCCGAATACCTCGACGCGATGGCCGGCAACTGGAACGGGTTGGTGGTCGGCGATTACGAGGCGGTGATACCGCTTCCCTGGCGCTCCAAATGGGGGTTGACCTATTATTATCATCCTCCTTTTATACAGCAATTAGGTTTGTTCGGCCAAGCGGCCCCTGCCTTGCACGAAGCGCTAATGGGTCGCGAGCGCCAGGCTGAAGCAGATAGGCTTCTTCCTGCCCCTGCATTGTACAAAGAGATCGTGAACCTTGTTTTTTCCAGGATCCGGTATGGCGATCTGCTGCTCAATTTCGGCAACGAAGAGATCGCCAGGCAGATCGGCGCAAGGCCATGTAATAACTTGGTACTTGATCTCTCCGATGGATATGCGTCTTTAGCGGAGGGATATAAAAAAGACCTGGTCAATAACCTCCGTAAAGCGGAAAAGCACGATCTCCATTATCTCCCCGATAACCATGTTTTAGACGCCGTTGATCTCTATGAACAGTATTATGGGCAAAGAATGCCCTCGCTCAGCAAAAGCGATTACCGGCAATTTGCAGCATTGTGCGAGAAGCTGCAACAAAAGAACCGGGTTATGGTAAGAAAGGTGGTTGACGATGGCGGAGCCCTTTTGTCCATCGCCTTATTCCTGAAAGACGAGCGAAGGATCTACAACATGATGAACACGACTACTGAGGCAGGCAGGGTTGTTTCCGCCAACCATTTCCTGCTTGACCAGCTCCTGAGGGAATTCGCCGGGGCCCCGCTGCTCCTGGACCTTGAAGGATCTGATCTGCCCGGGGTGAAACATTTCTACCTGAATTTCGGCGCGAGGGAGCAGCCCTATTTCAAATACAGCCGGACGCCCCTGGCGCTAAGGCTTTGGCGAAAATTGAGATAAATCGCTTAGCGCGTCTGCGAAACCAGTTGGCTTGGCAAAGACTCGCCGGGCGCCATCGAAGCGCGCAGGCCTTGATCAGAACCCGGTTTACAGGAGATTTCCCGGCTTGCGCTGTTGATCCTGTTTCATCAATTCTTCGGCCGCCAGCAGGTCGATAGGATGGGTGATCTTGATGTTCCGGGATTCGCCTTCCACCAGGTTGATCTTTTCCCCCGCATGTTCCACCACGCTGGCGTCGTCGGTAAAAAAAGGCTGGTAGGGCTGCCGGTAAGCCGTTTTCAAAACTGCGCTGTGGAAGGTTTGCGGGGTCTGTACAATGCGCAGCCTGTCTCTCCCGATGGCCCTGTTTCCCTCTTCATCCGTTATTCGCATCGAATCGGAGGGGATGATGGCGGGTACGGCATTTCCCCTGGCGATCGTTTCATGATAACAACGTTGTATAAGCGCGGCACTGACCAGGCAACGGACAGCGTCATGGACAAACACAACCGAGTCGTCCTCCACCTGTTCAAGGCAGGCTTTCACCGAGTCAAAACGAGCGCTGCCGCCGGAGATGGTCTTTATTCTGCCGGTATCGTCGGCCTGCCCGGCGATGACCACGCCTGTTTGAAAATGGTCAGCCGGAAGCGCCAGTACGATCTGCAGATCCGGCCAGGCCCGGAGAAAGACGGTCAGCGTATGGTACAATACGGGCTTGCCGGCCAGGGTCAGGAACTGTTTCGGCATCGCGGCGCCCATCCTGGACCCTGATCCGCCTGCCACAATTACCGCATATTTTTTCATGGCTAACTGATTAATGTTAATGTTTGGGGCAGCGCCCGGTATCATTGCGCTGCGCTGCCGCTTACTCAGGTTCAGGGTAGTCGTCGCCGTCTTCGCTCATCAATTCCCGCTCCAGTTCTTCCATCTGGACAATGTCGTAAGCCTCGCTTTCGGTGGGGGTGGTATTCAGAAGATCGTACAGATCGGCCGATTCCAGGGCCTTCCTGAGCTCCGGCTGGATTTCGCAGACCACAAACGAAGCGTTTTCCGCGTAAAACCGGCGCTGAAGCGCAAGAATATGCCCGGCAGCAGCTTTGTCAATCTTTTCGATGTCTTTTATATTCAGAACGACGTTTTTTACGTTTGAGCCAAGAAAGGGGATTAAACATTCATCCAGCTTTTCTGTCATATTAGCAGCGAGTTTGGCTTCCTGAATCGTAATGACATGGAATTTATCTCTGGTATCAATTTTGAACCCCATTAGCAATACTTGAAATTGTTAACATTGGTTTAATTATCAAGGCAATAGAAGTCAAAAATATTTGTTATTATTGTATCAACCCAACAAAACAGAAAAATGGATAATAATTTTTCAGCGCAGGTAAAGGAGATCATTTCGTTCAGCAGGGAGGAGGCTTTACGGTTGGGGAATGATTTTATCGGTACGGAACATTTGTTATTGGGATTAATACGCGAAGGCGATAACACCGCCGTCAGGATATTAAAAAGCTTTAACATCGATCTGTATGAGCTCCGGAAGGAGGTGGAACTTGCCGTTAAGGACAAAACCGGTAAAAACATTGCCAATATCAACAGCCTTCCGCTTACCAAACAAGCAGAAAAAGTGATAAGGGTGACCGTTCTGGAAGCCAAAGCATTAAAAAGCCCTACGGTAGAAACTGAGCATCTGATGCTCTCCATTCTAAAGAATAAAGAAAACATTGCTACTCAAATTTTAAATCAGTTTGACGTGGATTATGATTTATTCAGAAACGAATTGGGCGTCGTAAAAAGCAACGATGTCCGCAGCGAATACGCCGAAGAGAATGACGATGATTTTGACGACGAAAAGAAATATTCGCAACAGAAATCACGCTCCGGCAGCGCAGCAAAAAGCAAAACGCCTGTTTTGGATAATTTTGGAAGGGATATCACCAGGCTTGCGGAAAACGGCTCCCTCGACCCCATCGTAGGCAGGGAAGCGGAAATAGAGCGGGTATCGCAGATCCTTTCGCGCCGCAAAAAGAACAACCCTATCCTGATCGGCGAGCCCGGCGTGGGTAAGACCGCTATCGTGGAAGGCCTTGCCCTTCGTATTGTGCAACGCAAGGTATCCAGGGTATTGTTCGATAAAAGAGTGATCTCGCTGGACCTGGCCGCCCTGGTGGCCGGAACCAAATACCGCGGCCAGTTTGAAGAAAGGATGAAAGCTATCATGAACGAACTGGAAAAGAACCGCGATGTGATCCTGTTCATCGATGAGATCCATACTATCGTGGGAGCAGGCGGCGCCAGCGGTTCGCTCGACGCTTCCAATATCTTTAAGCCGGCGCTTGCCCGCGGCGAGTTGCAGTGCATCGGCGCCTCAACGCTGGATGAGTACAGGATGTATATTGAAAAGGACGGCGCATTGGACCGCCGGTTCCAGAAAGTGCTGGTCGAGCCGCCCAGCGTGGAGGAGACCATGCAGATCCTGAACAATATCAAATCCAAATACGAGGACTATCACAATGTCAATTATAGCGACGAAGCCATCGACGCCTGCGTAAAGCTGAGCGACCGGTACATTACCGACCGCCTGCTCCCGGATAAAGCCATCGATGTGATGGACGAGGTAGGCGCAAGGGTCCATCTTAAAAATATCAATGTCCCGAAAGAGATCCTCGATCTCGAGAAAAAGATCGAAGACGTTAAGGTGGAAAAGAACAAGGTGGTGAAGAGCCAGAAATTTGAAGAAGCGGCTTCGCTGCGGGATACGGAAAAACGTTTGCAGGAAGAGTTGGAAAAAGCGAAAAGCCTTTGGGAAGAAGAGAGCAAGCACAAGCGGTATCCCATCGACGAGGAAGCCATCGCTGAAGTGATCAGCATGATGACCGGCATACCGGTGAAACGGATGGTTCAGGCAGAGAGCGATAAGCTGAGGAAGATGTCGGAAGACATGAGGAAGATGGTGATCGGCCAGGACGAAGCCATTTCCAAGGTTGTGAAAGCCATTCAGCGCAACAGGGTGGGATTGAAGGATCCTAAAAAGCCAATAGGCACGTTTATCTTCCTGGGGCCCACCGGCGTCGGAAAAACCGAATTGGCGCGTACTCTTGCCCGTTATATGTTTGATTCGGAGGATGCGCTTATCCGCATCGATATGAGCGAATACATGGAGAAATTTACGGTGAGCCGTTTGATCGGCGCGCCTCCGGGATATGTGGGATATGAAGAGGGCGGCCAGCTTACCGAAAAAGTGCGCCGTAAACCTTATTCCGTTATCCTGCTGGACGAGATCGAAAAAGCGCACCCGGATATCTACAATATCCTGTTGCAGGTATTGGACGACGGTCAGCTGACCGACGGTCTGGGAAGAAAGGTTGATTTCAAGAACACGACTATCATCATGACCTCCAATATCGGCGTTCGTCAGCTGAAGGATTTTGGCGAAGGCGTGGGATTCGCCACCCAGTCGAGGACCCAGAGCAGTGAAGAGAACAGCAAGGCGGTGATCGAAAAGGCGTTGAAGAAAACCTTCTCCCCGGAATTCCTTAACCGTATCGACGACGTGATCATCTTCAACTCGTTGACCAAGGATAATATCTTCCAGATCATCGATATCCTGATGAAGGGCGTGATGAAACGGTTGAATGCGCTCGGATTTACGCTGGAGCTTTCCGAGGAAGCGAAGGACTTCATTGCGGAAAAAGGCTATGATGTACAGTTCGGCGCGCGTCCGCTGCACCGCGCCATTCAGAAATACCTGGAAGATCCATTGGCGGAAGAGATATTGAATATGAATATCAAGCCCGGCGATGTGATGTTGGCTGATCTCAGCGAGGACAAGACAAAGATCCTTTTCACGCTGAAGGAACCCTCCAAGGAAACTTCCGAAGCTTAAGGCCAGCGATCTCGCGAATCCCACGAATGCGATCGGCATCAGGTCCGGTCGGTAGGCATGTAGATTTTAAGCAATACATAATTATTAAACAAGCGAGCCCGGCATTGCCGGGCTTTGTTTGTTTCGTATTCTTTTATCAAACCGAGGTTCGGTTATTGAGCTGGGGCCGTATCGCCTAAAACCTGAAGGGTTTTCCCGGTAGTTTTGTCTTTGCAGAGATCAACCTCGCCGGCTTCCTTCAGCGCTTCTGAAATTTATCTGTTCTATTTTATTTTATTCTTTTCCACTTGTTTTGATGACATTTTCTCAGCTTATCCGATCTAAGCATAGAACATGATTGCTATTCTAAAATTATTAGTATGCTTCGGCCAGCGTCGGGCGAGTCATTCATCATAAAACAAAAACAAATGAAGCCATTAATCCTTTTGCTAGGTATAACGCTTTTAGTAACAAGTTGCCAAAAGAAAACCGGTTCCGAAGAGGAAAGCGGCGGCAGTAAGAAACTAACCGATATTGTATCGCAGGCTTATCTTGATGAGGCAAAAGAAATGGGCTTCACGGTATATACCGGGGACAATCCTCCTTATATTTTGGGTAGCTACCTGCTTGCGCCCTGGCGGTTTGATGGCGACAATTACAATTCGCCGGGAACGGGAACGACTCCGGGAGATACCGATCCGGACGGTTTTACGCTTAGTTTGCTGACAGACCAGACCGGCGCGAATTTCACTGTCAGGTATACAGGATATTACGAAGGGGAAAAGGAGTTGAGCAAACCCTTTATCATCGGATCGGGCGACAATTTCACTATTTGCCGTCATATACAAATGGTCGGGGGGATGGGCGCCTTATTCAGTTTTCCCTATATACAGCTGATATCGGGAACCAAAGATGGCGTAAATCTCCGGAACGTAAAGATGGCCACCATTGGTTTAAAAGCTTCATCGCCCAATGAAGCAGGAATAACGGTAGACGGCAATATCAGCATTCGCTCAGATGCAGACGGTATTTCGACGCCGAATAATTAAGTTAGCGCGTTAAAATAATCCAAGCGTCTTTTAATAAAGATTGGCGTTATTCTAATTTATTAGCTTATATACCAACCCCGCCAGTAATGCGCCGGCAATAGGCCCGCAGATTGGAATCCAGGAGTAGCGCCAATCGCTTTTTCCCTTATTCTTTATAGGTAAAATAAAATGAGCAACGCGCGGGCCCAGGTCTCGCGCCGGGTTGATGGCATAGCCGGTAGGCCCGCCTAGTGAGAGGCCGATGCCCAGAACCAACAAAGCGACAGGCAAAGCGTCCAATGTGCCTAACGTTGCGGCGGGCTTGGTCATAACCAATACTCCCAGCATCAGTACGAAGGCGCCGATCGTTTCCGTCAAAAAATTATACAAAGGATTTCTGATGGCCGGCGCAGTAGCGAATACCGCTAATTTTAAACCCTGGTCTTCCGTCGCGTCAAAATGCTGCTTGTAAGCCAGCCATACTATTGCGGCGCCGGTAAACGCGCCGATCAATTGCGCAGCTATATAACCGAATATTAAACCGGGACTGAAATTACCCAGGAAAGCGAGCGCTAAGGTTACCGCAGGATTGAGGTGGCCGCCGCTGCCCAGCGCGGTAGAAGCGTATACCCCTAAAAACACAGCCATAGCCCAGCCAAAGACGATGACGATCCAGCCGCCGCCATTGCCTTTCGATTTTGATAATACCACGTTGGCCACTACGCCGCCGCCCATGATAATGAGCAGCGCCGTTCCGATAAATTCTGCGATAAAATAGTTCATAAAAGCGAATCTTTTAAAAGCTTCAACTTTCTTCCGTCCATGCCTGCGCCGCTTTCACTGCTTTTTTCCAGTTCTTCCTTAATTCTTCCTGCCGGCCTTTATCGATGTTTGGAGAAAAATCGCGGTCTTTTTGCCAGTACTGTTGCAGCTCGTCTATGTCTTTCCAGTAACCTACGACAAGCCCCGCAAGATAAGCCGCGCCCAAGGCGGTAGTCTCCGTGGTTTTAGGCCGGATCACTTTTGCGCCTAGTATATCGCTCTGGAACTGCATCAGCTCATTGTTTACCGTGGCGCCCCCGTCTACCCGTAGTTCTTTAATGGGTAATGCGGCGTCTGCCTGCATGGATTGCAGCAGGTCCATCGACTGAAACGCGATACTCTCTACGGCGGCGCGGGCGATATGCGCATCGGTAGCGCCGCGGGTAATGCCTACAATTACGCCCCGCGCATGTTGGTTCCAGTAAGGAGCGCCTAAGCCCGTAAAGGCCGGCACAAGGTATACGCCTCCGTTATCTTTGACCTGCCCCGCCAGCGCTTCTACGTCCTTTGATTGCTTTATGATCTTGAGGCCATCCCGCAGCCATTGCACCACGGCTCCGCCAATGAATACGCTGCCTTCCAGCGCATAATGCACTTCGTTGTTTATTTTCCAGGCAATCAGGTAAGCATGCTTGTTAATTTTTTCAGGAAGTATTGCCCGGGTTTTCAGGATGCTTTCTTGACGAATACGGCGTCGGGCGTCTATGCCCGGGAAAGTCGCCGGATTAAAGGCATAAAAACGATCACTAAGGCAAATATTGATAAACTGTCGGTTCCGGAAGACTCGGTGGCATTGGCGGGATACAACGTGGATATTCATCAGAATGGAGTGGGGCTGCGTCTCCTGCCCTCGGCGCATGCTATTGGCATTCCATACGGATGCCTGGTTTCTGAAAACATAGACGGGCTGCTGGCAAGCGGACGCTGTATTTCGGTTGAGCCTTACCCTTTCGGGCTGACCAGGGCAATGGCGACCTGCATGGCGGTAGGAGAGGCCGCTGGCATTGCAGCAAGTATAGCGGTTAAGGACAACTGTTCTCTTAAACAAGTTAACGTAAAAAAAATTCGGCAGACGCTCCAAAAAGCCGGGGCGATCGTATCGAGATAGAACATATATTTAATTCATTTTAATAGATTATTATGAAGTCTGTTTTTATTAAAGCCCTGTTGTTTCTTCTTATTGGCGCGCCAGCGGCGCATGCCCAAAAAGCGAAGCATGTGGTGTTGATTACTATAGACGGTTTGCGTCCGGAATTCTATTTAGACCAGGTATGGGGAATGGCAAATCTGAATATTATGAAATACGCGGGCGCGTATGCGCTGGGGGTAAACAGCGTTTTCCCTTCTGTGACGCTGCCTGCTCATACGTCTATTGTTACCGGCGCCTCGCCCGCCAAACATAGCATTTATTATAACGCTCCTTTTAGCCCCCAAAGAACCTCGGATGAATGGTACTGGTATTTTAATGCCATTACCTCCCCCACGCTATGGGAGGCTGTTCGCGATGCAGGAATGCGGACGGCCAGCGTAAACTGGCCTACTACCGTAGGCGCGCCTATCGATTATAATGTTCCGGTTATGAAAAAACCGGGGGTTACGCAATTAGAAGCTACCATACCCTATTGTACGCCAAAGGGGCTGCTGGATGAAATCCAAAGGGAAGCTACCGGAAGGCTCAGCAATACGGATTTTTCTATGCAAGGGGATTATATCGTTCAGGATCAAACGATGGCCAGGATAGGCGCTTATTTAATCAGGGAGTATAAGCCTAATTTTATCTCGATTCATCTTTCCGCGGTCGATCATTTTGAACACAGCGATGGCAGGGACGGGAATATGGTCAGGCGGGCGGTATCCGGCGTTGATAGAGAAATAAGAACGATTGTTGAGAGTATTCACAGGGCAGGCATTGCAGATAGCACAGCGATCATTATTACGGGAGATCATGGGCATGTAGACATTAACATTACCATAGCTCCCAACGTCTGGTTGTCGAAGGCGGGATTGATTAAAGACTTAAAAAATGGCGCCTGGAAAGCGCAGTTCAAAACCGGGGGAGGTTCTGCTTTTTTACATCTTAAGGATCCTGCCGACAGCATAACCCTGCGTAAGGTAAGGGAGATCATCGCTAATCTTCCCCATAATGAAAAAAGCTTTTTTCATGTTCTTGAAAAAGAAAAATTAGTTCAGGCTGGCGGCGATCCGCATGCAGCTTTGGCTCTAAGCGCCAGAAAGGGTTTCGCCTTCAATGCATCGCTAACAGGGCAGGCGCTTCAACCTACGCNNATCATAAGAGAGATAGTCAAATGAATTAGTTGGTATTTGATTTGGCGCAGGACTCATTTAAAATGAAAGGCCCCATATCCTTTCATTTTTTTTGCGCATTTTTGTGGCATGTCAGCTCATGCTCCCTTACGGAAGATCATTATTACCATCGACGGCTGGTCGTCTTGCGGAAAAAGTACGCTGGCCAAACAGCTTGCCGGCGCGCTGGGCTATATCTATATCGACAGCGGCGCCATGTATCGCGCCATCACCTTGTATTTCCTGCGCAATCATGTGGACTGGACAAAGTTGCGCGCGGTGGAGGAGGCTCTCAGGAATATTGCTATTGAATTTATTTTTAATCCCAACAGCGGACAGTCGGAGACCTTCCTGAATGGCGAAAACGTGGAATACGTGATACGGGATATGGTGGTGGCGGAAAAAGTAAGCGAGGTGGCGGCGATCAAGGCGGTAAGGGATTTTGCCGTCTCGCAGCAGCAAGCCATGGGCAAGGGAAAGGGCATCGTGATGGATGGGAGGGATATCGGAACCGTGGTGTTTCCCCGCGCCGAACTAAAAATATTTATGACGGCGGACAATGCCGTCAGGGTGGAACGGCGATTTAAAGAGCTTTACGCCAAGAACCCGAACCTCACCATTGAAGAAATAAAGGCAAACCTCGAAATGCGCGATTATATCGACTCCCATCGGGAGGCGAGCCCCCTGCGCCAGGCGGAGGATGCCTTTGTTCTCGACAACTCTAACCTTACCATGAAGGAACAATTGGATATCGCCCTGCGATGGGCCAGGGAAAGAATAAAAGGCATCGTCACTTAACCGCCGGGGATAGTCGCGCTGTGGCAATGCAGGCAGATGGAAAATGGGAACTGGCGTCGATCCGGCGCATCAGGATAGCGCGTAGCCGTCCGAAAATCTCTTGCTGATTCGGATAAATCCATTGATTTTCTTGTAGCTTAGCTGTCTGGCAGCGATTCCGGCGCCTGGCGGAGAGGCATGCTGATGAATATTGCTAAAACCAAAACAGTATATCGATGGATAGAAGACAGTTCATTAAAAACGCGGGCCTGACGGCGGCTTTTGGCAATATCGATATCAGTGGATTTCCTTCCCCGGCAAAGGATAAACTGATCAATGTTGTTTCCACCGATTCTAATTTTGAACGCGAAAAGCTCGCCCGTCCCTTTGGCTTTAAGGGGGGCTACCTGACGGAGCTTTGGCAGGTGGCTTCCAAAATGCAGTCTGCCGAAGGAAGATCGGCTATCGGCCTTTGCACCCAAAGCGTTTTATACGGCGATGCCGATCTCTTTACCCGTTACTCGGAAAATGGAGGCAACGCGCTGATGTATGCGCTGACAGACAAGATCCTGGCATTGGTGAAAAAAACGCCTTTCCGGGATCCTATAGAATTATTGGAGAAGATATTGCCCCGGGTTGCTGAAGAAGGGAAGCAGATCACGGGTAAGGACGACCTTAACGTGAACTTTGTCTATAATGCGTTGATCAGCGTCGATAATGCTGCATGGTTGTTGTATGCCGCCGAAAACGGATATAAGACGTTTGACGCCATGACGCCGGCTCCTTATAAGAAGGCGCTCTCCCATCGGAATGATAAGATTGCGATCATGTACCAGGTGCCTTATAAGATGACGCCCGAAGATCTTACGCGAGCCGCGGAACAGGGTTTCTATGTTTTCAAAATAAAAGGAGGTTTTCCCGGTAGCCAATCGGAGATGCTGGAGGGCGATATGGCCAAGTTGACCGAAGTGCATACTGCGCTGAAAAATTTTCGCACTCCTCATACGGCAAATGGGAAACTGATCTATACCCTGGATCCCAATGCGCGGTATGAAAAAAAGGAAACCCTGGCGCGTTACCTGGACCACGCAAAGAAAATAGGCGCTTTCGACCAGATGCTGTTGATCGAAGAACCCTTTGTTGAAACCAATAATGAAGACGTTAGAGACCTGGGCGTGAGAATGGTGGCCGATGAAAGCGTGCATGTCGAAGCGGATGCCATCAAGCGGTTCGAACAGGGGTATGGAGGGCTGGCCCTTAAAGGAATAGCCAAATCGCTTTCTCTTTCCATGAGAATGGCTAAGCTGGCTTATGAGCGCGATCAGCCTTGCCTGTGCGCTGACCTCACCGTTAACCCGATCCTGATTGACTGGAATAAAAATCTTGCCGCCCGGCTGAAACCTTTCCCGGGTATCGGCGCGGGATTGATGGAGACCAATGGCGATATGAACTACCGGGATTGGAAAAGGATGGAGGGCTATCATCCGCGGAATGGCGCTTCCTGGACGCAGAGAAGAGATGGCGTTTTTGAATTGAATGATGATTTTTATAAAGCGAGCGGCGGAATATTCGAGCCTTCCGTTCATTACCAGGAAATGTTTGCTCCCCGCGTATAGCTCGTCTTAATCGTATTCAACCGGAATGTTCTATATAATAATGATGAAAGGCACAAAACATGCGGCCCTGCTTTTGCTGATATTGACGGCGGTTTTTCAGCCTACCGGCAGCCTGGCCCAGAAAGATACAAAGACCATATCGATAAAAGTNNCTGTTGTTTACCAATACGGATGATATGGCGCACAACCTGCTGATCACAAAACCCGGCGCCCGCGAAGCCGTTGTTCAGGCTGCATTACAGCTTGCCGAAAAAGGGCCGGCTCAGAACTATATTCCCAATACCGCCAATGTGTTGTGGTCCATCCCTGTTATCGGGCCCGATGAAAAAGCTACCCTTTCCTTTACCGCCCCTGCAAAAAAAGGCGTCTATCCCTATGTATGTACCTTTCCGGGTCATGGATTTGTGATGTACGGCGCCATGTATGTCACCGACAAACAGGAGCTTCCCGATATCGGGAATGACCTGAACATCCCCGAATCGCGGCGCAAGGAAAATGGCGCGGCGGGCAAAACGACCGGCCATGGCGCGCATACAGCTAAACCGGCGCATCCCTATGTATTAAAGCCGCCTTACCTGTACCGCGTTTTTATAGAAGGAGCGGGGCCCGCGGCGATTGCCGTACGACTCCCTCATCAGCTGTCTTATTGCTGGGATGCGGGATCCTGCAGGTTGCGTTTTGCCTGGACGGGCGATTTTGTAGACAATTCCGCATTATGGGCGGGGCATAAGGATGCCACGGCAGCCATCCTGGGAGAAGTGTTTTATCGGGATAAGACCGCTTATCCCCTACGGATAAAGGATCCCGGCGTTATTCCTGCAACGGCGTTTAAGGGGTACCGTTTGGTTGACCGCTACCCGGAATTTCATTATACCATCGACGGAACAAGCGTTTACGAACTGATCAAACCGGAGGCGGATGGTTCCGGCCTCGTCAGGACCTTCCGTATACCCGGCGCGGCTTACCCGGTATGGTTTGTTTTTACTCCCGGCGATGGAATAAAATATACTTCTTCCGCGGGATCATGGGAAGGGAATAAATTGGTCCTCTCTGCCGAGGAGGCCGGATCCTTTGTCATCACGATGACCAGAGATAAATGACACCGGATACCGATGGGACGGCATGCTAATGTTATGACTATGAAATGGAGCTTCAATATTTTTGTACTTGCGCTGATGGTCTTGGCGGCCTGCGCGGATCCGGGCAAGCCGGAGCTTCCTGCGGAATCGTATAAGATAGATACCGTGCCGACGCCGGACGGCTTGACTGCCGAGGTCGGGGGGCTGGACTTTCTATCGGATGGACGATTGATCGCCTGTTTTATCCGCGGCGAAGTAATGATCTATGACCCTAAAACCCGGCAATGGACATTGTTTGCCGAAGGCCTGCAGGAGCCGCTAGGCATACTGCGCGTTACCGATTCGGAGTTTTTGGTGATGCAGCGACCGGAGCTTACCCGCATAAAAGATACGGATGGCGACGGCCAGGCCGACGAGTATGAAAACGCGACCGATGATTTTGGCATCTCGGGAAATTATCATGAATTCAACTATGGTCCTGTAGCCGATAAGGAAGGCAACCTGTTCATTGGCCTGAATACGGCTTCTCACGGGGGAGGGATCCTTCCCGAACTCAGAGGCGCTTTTAATAAGGACGGCCGGGACGGCGATAACGGCCGAAAACAGATGTATTCGGTTGTGCCATACCGTGGATGGATCATGAAATTAACGCCTTCCGGGAAGCTGGAGCCTTATTGTTCGGGTTTCCGTTCGCCCAATGGCCTGGGGTTCGACCTCGAAGGAAATTTATTTGTTACCGACAACCAGGGCGACTGGGTGGGAACAAGCCCGCTATTTCATGCTGAACAGGGGAAGTTTTATGGGCATCCCGCCAGCCTGGTATGGGAAGAGGGATGGACAAAAGGAAATCCTTTTGAGCTGCCCCCGGCTGAGTTGGACCGGATGCGGTCTAAGGCGGCGGTATTGTTTCCGCATGGCATCATGGCTAATTCGCCTTCCGAGCCGCGCTGCGATATTACCGGGGGAAAGTTCGGTCCCTTCGCCGGGCAACTGTTCGTGGGAGAAATGAACCAGGGGCGTATCGTAAGGGTGATGCTGGAACAGGTTGGGGGAGAATGGCAGGGCGCCTGCGTTCCCTTTGCAGACAACATCGGATTAAGAAAGGGAAATAACCGGCTGGTCTTCGCCCCGGATGGCAGCTTATGGGTAGGCCAGGCCGAACATGGCTGGCTGGGCGACGCCGGCATACAGCGTATATCTTTTACCGGTAGAACCCCGACGGATGTGCTGCAAATGCATATTACCGGCAAGGGTTTCGATCTCGAATTCACGCAGGCGCTGGATAGCTCCGGGGCCAATCCTGCAAACTACCAGGTCCGCCGGTACCGTTATGAATACCATAAAAAATATGGTTCCGATCAGATCGATGTACAGGATATATCGGTAAACGGCGCCGCGCTTTCGGGAGGGGGAAAAAAAGTTTCCTTATCGCTTGGCGAGTTGAGCCCGGGTTATGTGTACGAATTTAAATTGGGCGATATCAAAGGCAGGGACGGAACTCCGCTGGCCAATAAGACGATATGCTATACGGTTAACCGGCTCCGGGAAGGCGGCGCGCAATAAGCTGGCGTTTCTTATGGTCGTGTGCGTCCTTGCGTTTATTGTCTGTTTCCAGGCGAATTTACGGGGGAAAGTAATAGATCCCCGGGCATTCCAGCGCTGGCGCTTCGTCCTTATAACAGTGAATTTTTTCTGCAGGTAATTGGCTCCTCGCGGCACATAAAAGAGCGTATCGGCTTTGAAACGTCCCCGGATTTTCTAACCCTGGATCCGCCTTATCGCTGATACGCTCTCTATAATAAATATCCCTGCGCCGGATTATCTCAGGAACAGCATCTCCCGGTTTTTAGGAAGCAGCCAGTATTCGTCGGCTACCAATAGCTCCAGTTTATCGACATGGTGGCGGATCTTGTCGAAGAATTTTTCCTTGATCTCCGAGCAATAGGCAAATGCTTTCTCACGGGTATCTGTAATGGCATTGCATTTTTTTCTTGCCTGTATCATCTGTTTTACATGCGAGCTCACCTGGTTGATGTGTTCGGATATCTTGGTTAGGATCTGGCGCTGGTTATCGTAAGCCGATTCATCGAGCCCCAGCTCTTTTAAACCCTTTATGTTCTGGATCAGCGAATTCTGATAATTTATTGCCGCCGGCAATATATGGCTCGTGGCCAGTTCGCCCATGATGCGCGCTTCGATCTGCACTTTCTTGATGTATTTCTCAAGCTCTATTTCATGCCGCGCTTCCAGCTCTGAGTGAGAGAATACGTGATTGCTTTCGAACAGGTGTTTGGCCTTGTCTGTTACCAGGGCGTCCAATGCAAGCGGGGTGGTGCGCAGGTTAGGCAGGCCGCGCCTTTCGGCTTCTTTCTCCCATTCCTCGCTATACCCGTCTCCTTCAAACAATATCTTTTCGCTGCTCACGATGTATTCCCGGATCACATGCATGATGGCGATCTCTTTTTTATCGCCTTTTTCAATCAGGGCGTCTACGTCTTTCTTGAACTGTTTTAAGGTTTCCGCCATAATGGTATTCAGCACGGTCATTGCATTTGCGCAGTTGGCTGCGGATCCTACCGCGCGGAATTCGAACTTGTTCCCGGTGAAGGCAAATGGAGAGGTCCGGTTGCGGTCGGTATTGTCCAGCAACAATTCGGGTATGCTTCTGTGCAGATCCAGCTTGAGAATGGCTTCGTCCTGTTCGTCAAATTTTTCGCCCACTCTTTCCTTTACGTCCTGTAACACCTTCGACAGGTACTGGCCGATAAACACCGAAATGATGGCCGGCGGCGCTTCATTGGCGCCCAAACGGTGATCATTGCCCGCAGAAGCGATGGATGCGCGTAAGATATCCGCATAGTCGTGCACGGCTTTGATCGTATTGACAAAGAAGGTCAGGAACATGAGATTGGTCTTTGGCGTTTTGCCCGGCGCCAGCAGGTTAACGCCGGTGTCGGTGGCCATGCTCCAGTTGTTGTGTTTACCGCTTCCGTTAATTCCTGCAAAGGGCTTTTCGTGTAAGAGCACCCTTAATTTATGCCTGCGGGCCACGCGATCCATGATATCCATCAGCAGGGTGTTGTGGTCCACCGCAACGCTTACTTCCTCAAAAATGGGGGCGCATTCGAACTGGGAAGGCGCCACTTCATTGTGCCTTGTTCTGAGCGGGATCCCCAGCTTGTAAGATTCGGTTTCAAAATCGCGCATAAAAGCGTATAACCTTTCGGGTATGGAACCGAAATAATGATCTTCCAGCTGCTGTCCTTTCGCGGGGGAGTGGCCAAATACCGCCCTGCCGCTGGCCAGCAGGTCGGGTCGGGCATTGAACATTCCTTCGTCCATTATAAAATACTCCTGCTCCCATCCGAGGGTAGGCGTGATTTTCGTAATGTTCTTATCGAAATAATTGCATACGTCGAGCGCAGTTTTATTGATGGCTTCCAGGGCTTTTAACAAAGGAGCTTTGTAGTCCAGCAATTCCCCGGTGTAGGAAACAAAGATGGTAGGAATACAAAGCGTTTTTCCTTCGCCGATAGACATGATAAATGCCGGGGAAGAAGGGTCCCATGCGGTATATCCCCTGGCTTCGAAAGTCGCTCTTAGTCCACCGCTAGGAAAGGAAGAAGCGTCGGGCTCCTGCTGGATAAGCGTATCGCCGTCGAAAGTTTCAATAGGCGTGCCGTCGCTCTTAAGCGTAAAAAAGGAATCGTGTTTTTCTGCAGACGAGCCGGTTAAGGGTTGGAACCAGTGCGTATAATGGGTTACGCCCTTGCTTTCCGCCCACTGACGCAGACCGGCGGCGATCTGGTTGGCTACGGCGCGGTCAATTTTTTTTCCGCCCCGGATGGAATTGACCAGGCTTTTGTACGCTTCGTCGCTCAAAAATTCACGGGCTACCTTAAGCGTGAACACGTTTTCGTTAAATATTGCAGTGACTTTGGTCGAGTTCACAGCAGGAACTCCGTTGGAGGATGTGGTCAGATCATTGATTGCTTTGTACCGTAATGATTCCATCTGGATGTGTTTTTTTTAAGAAGACGCAAATAAACGACAATTTATTTACAACATATATAAAACTGAAAAATGTTTAAAAATTGCAAACAAACGCGATAAAAGTAATACTAATTCTGTTATTTACTTAAATGTTTGGTCGTTTAATATAAAATATATCATATTTTATTTTTTATAATTTGTGTTAATGATCTTTCCGATCCATTTGTTCAGTTTAACTACAGCCGGGTGATATTGCAGGATACCGAGAAAGGGGATCAGCAGGAAGGGATAAAAGATGCTGCGGTACCGGATGATCGCTCCGGCAAAGGGGATCATATACCCGGTGAGGATACAGCCCGAGATAACAAAAAACAGGCAGCAGGCTTCGAACCCTGTCCAATGCCATGCTTTTTTGGACGCCCCGTAATAGAGCGCATAAGCTATTAAGGCCCACATCAGCAGGAGCTCTATGCCGAATAAGGAATAGATGGCTTGTCCCCCGGTTCCGGGAAGGGGCATGAACAACCCGTTGACCAGCGCATAGGGGAATAGCGACAGCAGGCTTTTCCAACTGTTTTCCAGCAGGGGCAGGATCATTCTGGATCCTCCCTCAAGTTGCAGGAACAGCGATTGCCGGTCGCTCATCTGGTAAAGGATATCGAAAGAGGGATGTAACTGTCCGGCCAGCCAGTATGCCAACGCGCTGCCTACGGCGATGCCGAGGGTGATCCATCTTTTCCGATACCGCGTTTTTTCTGCTATGATCCAGATGGCCAGCGAGGGGATCAGGCTGATCAGCAGGAATTTCCTGAGCAGGAAAATGGCGCCAAGGCACAATACGAAGCCCAGTATATACCGGGAATTATGTTTGATGGGGGACAGATGCATGATTCCCGATACCGCTCTCAGCGGCCGCATTTTTGTTCGCTCGCCTTGCGGATTGCTGATCGCGGAACCTTTTTGATCCAGCAGTTTCCATAAACAATAGAACAGTATGCTCATGACGGCAAAGAGCATCCCTTCCTTGTGCACTACCGAGGTCCAGAAGATAAGGCTGGGAATAAGAAAGGCCGCGAGCAGGCAGAGCAGGTGATGTTGCGGGTAAACGGCAGAGAGCATGCGGTAGAGCGTCATATGGCCGTAAAGGGTAATAAAGCAAAACAATAGCGTATTGATGTACAGGTTATCTGCAGACAGGAAATTGAGAAGGAGAAGTATCCCCGCGATAATATCGTATTGCAGGTACGACCAGCGCGAGTATTTCCCGGTCATATCGATATTGAAATCGTCCGGAACAAAATCCTGGAAGAACAAGCGGGGATGGGCAACCAGTTCCCGTTTCAGGTCCACGCTAACCTGGAAAAGCCGCCATATATCGCCATGTTCGGGATAAAAATGATAAGCGATCCAAAGGTGCGCGCATCCCGCGGCCGAATAGATCAAAAAAAGCGCTGCAAGGAATACCGGCGAGAGACAGGCGCTTCGGAGAAAGCGTGAATAAGCGGTTGCAAAGCCAAGCGTGACCAGGTATAAGATAAACAGCGCGATTGCCATCAGCCGGGGATTTGGTTAACAATGGGAACGGTCTCTTCTGCCGGAGGGTCCTGTATGTATTTTGCGATCCGGGATAAATATAACGCATGCACGATCTCCATACTGAATCGTTCTGTTACGGTTTTTCTTGCTGCCGCGCCCATGGCGATGCGGTCTGCCTGCGGCAGATGATAAAATTTTTCCATAGCCGCCGCCAGCCTGCCTGCATCCCTGACCGGGAATAGATAACCATTCCGGTCATGTTCCACAATTTCACGACATCCTGCCGTGTCCGAGGCGATCAGCGGTTTGCCCATGCTGGCGCCTTCCAGCAGGCTTAGCGGCAGTCCTTCGCGGTAAGAAGGAAGCACGATGCAATCGGCCTGTTCAATAAAGGGAAGGATATCGTCGGCAGCGCCGAGATAAACGATCGCCCCGCTGTTTACCCATCCGGAAAATTTTTTTACAGGGATGGAAGAGGGGCTTTGCTTATCATAAAACCCGATCAGCCGGCAGGTGATGGCATATCCCTTTTGTTTGAGCCATTCGGCGGCGCGCACGTATTCTTCAATTCCTTTTTCCTTAATGATCCTGGCTATCAGCAAAAAATTGACCGTTTGTTTTCCGCCGGTATTCGGAGCGGCGCCAAATGAGGAGGAGGCTTTTTCGCCGGGCGTATCCTGAGCTTCCGCCTGCGGTCTGACTCCGGTTGTTTCTGTTTGCTGGTCGTCCCGAAATTTGTCTTCGGTGCGTTTTTGTTCCCGGAAAATCCCGGTATCTATTCCTTCCCCGGGAAGCACAAAGGTTTTATGGGCCGGCATTATTTTTTTTTCTACAAAATATGCCTGGTCGTCCTTATTCAGGAACCATACCTCGCTGGCCTTTTTTAGGGCATACCTGTACAGGGCGGAAGCGGCTTCCCGCATCAGCCGGTTGTTCAGAAAAGTATATCCCAGCCCGGTGATCACGCTGATCGATGCGCGGGCGCCTTTAGCTGCGGCAAGCGTTCCGTAGATATTCGCCTTGATGGTGTAATGAAAAATAAGGTCCGGGCCGATCTGCCGGTAATGGCGGCAGAGCTCGCGGTATAACCTGAGATCGGCCAGCGGCGAAAAACGGGTTGCCTTAAAATGACGCAGGGGAATAAAAACCACGCCGTTCTCTTTCCGGATCAACTCGCTGTGCCGGTCTTCCGGCGCCAGCACGTATATTTTATACCCGCGGCCGGCCAGCAGCCGGAGCAGCGGAAGCCGGAACTTATACGCGCTCCAGGAGGTATTGCATACGAATATTAGTTTTTTCCGGACGGCCATTTGCGAAGGTAACAGGAAAATGGAAAAATCTAAGGGCTGCGGCTGATCGGTAGTATAATTACAACTATTAATTTTCCCTGACAAGAGCGAGTGGTATATTTGCCATTCTTTTACGCATAATTTTTACATTTTATCTTATAATGGAAGTTACAGTCAATACGGCCGCCCANNATGTGGAGCGAGCATTGCAGTTATAAAAATTCAATTAAATGGCTGAAGACCCTTCCCCGCGACGGCAAGCGAATGCTGGTGAAAGCCGGCGAAGAAAATGCGGGGTTGATGGATATCGGCGACGGCTATGGAGTAGTGTTCAAGATCGAATCGCATAACCATCCTTCCGCCATCGAACCTTTCCAGGGCGCCGCTACCGGCGTCGGGGGCATTCATCGCGATATCTTTACCATGGGCGCCCGTCCGGTGGCTTCGCTCAACTCGCTTCGTTTCGGGAGCTTGCAGGAAGGCAAAACCCAGCACCTGCTGGCGGGCGTTGTGCGCGGCATTGGTCATTATGGAAATTGCTTCGGCGTGCCTACGGTTGGCGGAGAGATATATTTTGAAGATTGTTACCATACCAATCCCCTGGTGAACGCGATGAGCGTAGGCACGTTGAAAGAAGGGACAACGGTATCGGCGACGGCAAAAGGGATCGGCAACCCGGTATTTTTTGTGGGCAGCGCCACGGGGAAGGACGGCATCGGCGGCGCATCCTTTGCTTCTGCGGACATTACGGAAGAAAGTACGGAAGAGCTTCCCGCTGTGCAGGTGGGGGATCCCTTCCAGGAAAAAAAATTGCTGGAAGCCTGCCTGGAAGTATTAAAGACCAACGCCGTGGTGGGCATGCAGGATATGGGCGCCGCGGGCATTATCTGTTCCACCGCCGAAATGAGCGCCAAGGGAGAAGTGGGCATGCGCATCGATCTGGATAAAGTGCCGACCCGCCAGAAGAACATGAAAACATGGGAGCTGCTGCTCAGCGAAAGCCAGGAGCGGATGCTGATGGTGGTGGAGAAAGGAAAGGAAGAACAGGTGATCCGCGTATTTGAAAAATGGGATCTGCCCTGCGCTGAGATCGGGGAGGTCACCGGCGACGGGCTCTTGAAATTTTATATGCATGGAGAGCTGGAGGCTGAGATACCGGCTTATGAGCTGGTATTGGGAGGGGGCGCCCCGCAATATGAGCGCGAATTCCGCGAGCCTGCTTACCTGGAAAAGATACGCGCTTTTGATCCGGGTACAGTGAAAGTTCCCGATAACCTGAAAGCGGTTGCAGAACAGCTTATTAAGATCCCGAATATTGCTTCCAAGAGATGGATATACCTGCAGTACGATAGCATGGTGGGAGCGGGCAACACGTCAACCAATGAACCCAGCGACGCGGCAGTTGTGATCGCAAAGCCTACGGCGAAAGGGCTGGCATTGACCACGGATTGTAACAGCCGTTATGTGTTTGCCGATCCTTACAAGGGCGCGATGATCGCCGTGAGCGAAGCGGCAAGGAATATTGTGTGCAGCGGGGGACTTCCGCTGGGCATCACCAACTGCCTGAACTTCGGCAACCCTTATGATCCTGAAGTGTACTACCAGTTTGTGCAGGCGATCAAGGGGATGGGCGAGGCCTGCCGTAAATTTGATACCCCTGTTACCGGGGGAAATGTGAGCTTCTATAATCAGAATCCAGAAGGTCCCGTGTATCCTACGCCGACCATTGGCATGGTGGGACTGATAGAAAATATTGAGAATAAGATGACCCTGGATTTTAAGAAAGCGGGCGACCTGGTCTTTCTGCTGGGAAAAAGCAAGGCAGATATCGGCTCTTCGGAATACCTGCAAAAAATAGCGGGTATAGAATACAGCGCCGCGCCGGAGTTTGACCTGGATACCGAATACGTATTGCAGCAGCGGCTGGCTGCGCTGATCCGCGAAAAGCTGGTGGTTTCGGCGCATGATGTCAGCGAGGGAGGATTGTTTATCGCCCTGGCGGAATCTGGCTTTAGCCGGAACCTGGGTTTTGAGGTAGCAGCGGCCGATACGGGCATCAGGAAGGACGCGTATTGGTTTGGCGAAGCACAAAGTCGCGTAGTTGTAAGCGTTAGTCCGGATAAAAAGGATCAATTCATCGCGGCATTGGGCGATCATCCCTACGAAGCGTTGGGATCGGTTAGTTCCGGCAGGATAACAGTGGACGGGCAGGATTGGGGAGGTATCGAAGAGTGGAAAGCGCAATACGATACGGCTATTGAAAGCTTGCTTGCCTCCGGAGCTTACGCGCAATAGAGAGACGATCGGCAGATGGACAGCGTTTCTTCGCCATGCGAAACGATGCGGGCAGTGGGTATGCGATTAGCAGGAGGAGCCCAACTAGGGAGACAAGTGAAACGTTTTGATCCGCGGTAGAGCAATCTACATTATTAGAAACAAAACCAAATGGTAACCCGTCGCGCAGCTAAGGCCGGACGCGCGGGCGTTTAAAGATGGATAAGGATAATATTATTATGATCTCCGGCGCTGCCGGCTTTATTGGCAGCCGCCTGGCGGCCTTCCTGAATGAAAAAGGGTACGACCGGTTGATCCTTGTCGACGCTTTCGACCGGGAAGACAAGCAGCCCAACCTGTCCGATCTGAAATTCCTGGCGAAGGTGGAGCGGGACGGACTGTTTCAATGGCTGGGCGATCCGGCGAACCGGGCAGACTTTGTCTTTCACCTCGGCGCGCGCACGGACACTACCGAATTTGATTATGAGATCCATCGCCGGCTGAACCTGGAATATTCCAGGCAGGTATGGGATTATTGCAGCCGTCGCCAGGTTCCGCTGGTATATGCTTCTTCTGCCGCCACCTATGGGGGCGGAGAGCTCGGGTATAAGGATGATCATGATATCATTGATCAGTTGAAGCCGCTGAACCCTTATGGCCTGTCGAAGAATGAATTTGATAAATGGGTCCTTCAGCAGCAGGTTCATCCTCCGTTCTGGGCGGGATTGAAATTTTTCAATGTGTACGGCCCGAATGAATACCATAAAGGAAGGATGGCCAGCGTGATATGGCATGCGTATAACCAGATCAAAGACAGCGGCGAGGTAAAATTGTTCAGGTCGCATCGCCCGGGCATTAAGGATGGCGAACAACTGCGCGATTTTATTTATGTAAGGGATATTCTCAAAGTATGTTATTGGCTGATGCAAACCAGTCCGCCTTCCGCCATCTATAACCTGGGTACAGGAAAAGCCAGGTCTTTTGCCGACCTGGCGCGCGCGGTATTTGCCGCGCTGGGCAAAGAAAGCAATATTCAGTTCATTGATATGCCCCTGGATATCCGCGAAAAGTACCAGTATTTTACCGAAGCGAATATGGATAAGCTCAGGGCCGCCGGCTACGACGAGGCGTTTTATTCGCTGGAAGCAGGCGTGAAGGAATATGTGCAGGAGTTCCTGGTCAACCGCCGTTGAGATGAGTATATTTGTTGCGATTTACCATTAAATTTTAGATTCTATATATGGCCAGAAATAAGATCGCCATCATCGGCGGAGGAAACCTGGGCGCAGCTATTGCTGAAGGTTTGATCGTCAGCCAGTTTGCCAGCCCCTCGGATATTATCATCACCCGGCGAAACACGGCTGCCCTTTCCGCATTCCGGGAAAAAGGCGCGCTGACGATCAGCGATAACCGGGAAGCGGCAGAGAAAGCGGGAATTGTTATTCTGGCGATAAAACCCTTCCAGGTGAAAGAGGTAGTGGAAACGATAAGGGAAAAACTCACCCCCGGCCATATCCTGGTATCCGTGGTCACGGGGGTCCTGATCAGGGATATCGAAGGATTTTTAGATAAAAAGATACCGGTGTTCAGGGCCATGCCCAATACGGCTATTGCTATCCGTGAAAGCATGACCTGCCTTAGCGCCGCCAATGCATCGGCGGAACAGGTAAAGCAGGTGCATGATCTTTTTGCGCATCTCGGCAAAGTGGCGCCCATTGATGAAAAGCTGATGGATGCGGCGACCGTGCTTGGCGCCAGCGGAACCGCTTTCGCCATGCGTTATGTGCGGGCAAATATCCAGGGAGGCGTGGAGCTCGGCTTCGATGCGGCGACGGCCGGCCTGATTGCCGCGCAGACCGCAAAGGGTGCGGCCGAGCTATTGTTGCAGAAGGGATCGCACCCGGAATATGAAATTGATAAGGTGGCCACCCCCAAGGGATGCACCATCGCGGGGTTAAATGAGATGGAATACCGCGGATTCAGCTCCTCTCTTATCCGCGGCTTGCTGGCGAGTTTTAATAAGATCATTAAAGGTTAGGTTAACTTTTCCACATGGCCCGGCTCGCGGCGCAGTATTAAAAAAATTAAGAGTAATTTTACCCGACCTTCTGGAATTGCTCCTGGCGTATTTCCTTAGGTCGCAGGCGGGTTTCTCAGTTGTACGGTTCAGGAGTAAGAAACGCTCTAAGGCGGTCCGCCCATCATAATATTATTGTTATTTATTTTATATATCTTATTAACCATAATCTATGGCCAAGTATGTCTTTGTTACAGGGGGAGTGACTTCTTCCCTGGGAAAGGGAATTATTGCCGCTTCGCTTGCCAAGCTGCTGCAGGCAAGAGGGTTGCGCGTCACCATTCAGAAGTTCGACCCCTACATCAATGTGGACCCCGGGACCCTGAACCCCTATGAGCATGGCGAATGTTTTGTTACGGAAGACGGCGCCGAAACGGATCTCGATCTCGGCCACTACGAACGTTATCTCAATATCTTCACTACCCAGGCCAATAACGTAACTACCGGGCGCATTTACCAGACAGTTATTAACAAGGAGCGCGACGGCGCCTATCTCGGTAAAACGGTGCAGGTGGTTCCTCATATCACTGATGAGATAAAAAGAAGGATGCTGCTGCTTGGCCAGAATAAAAATGATTACGATATCATCATTACAGAGATCGGCGGCACGGTAGGCGATATCGAAAGCCTTCCGTTCATTGAGGCCCTGAGGCAGTTGCAATGGGAGCTTCCCGAAGAGGATACAGTGGTGGTCCATCTCACGCTTATCCCTTACCTGAAAGCGGCAAAGGAATTAAAAACAAAACCAACGCAGCACAGCGTGAAGATGCTGAGCCAGGAAGGCGTGCATCCCGATATTATCGTCTGCCGCACGGAAGAATCGCTATCCCCGGAGATCCGCAAAAAGATCGCCTTGTTTTGTAATGTAAAGCAGGAAGCGGTGATCGAAGCGGCCGACGCGTCTTCTATTTATGAAGTGCCCCTGGCCATGATGCGCGAAAAACTGGACCTGATCTGCCTGAAGAAATTAAATATCGCCAATTACAACGAACCCGAGCTGACCCGGTGGAAAGAGTTCCTGGATAAATTGAAATACCCCAAAAGCAAGGTGACCATCGGCCTGATCGGAAAATACATCGAACTGCAGGATGCCTATAAATCCATTCTCGAAGCCTTTGTGCATGCCGGAGCCATGAATGAATGCAAGGTGCAGGTCGTGAATATTCACAGTGAGTTTATTACCGAACAGAATGTATCCGAAAAGCTGGATAACCTCGACGGACTGCTGGTGGCGCCGGGATTTGGCATGAGGGGGGTTGAGGGAAAGATCATCGCCGTCAGGTACGCGAGGGAAAACAATCTTCCTTTTTTCGGCATATGCCTGGGCATGCAGATGGCTGTCATAGAATATGCGAAAAATGTGCTGGGACTGCTCAACGCCCATTCTACGGAAATGGATCCGGGAACCCCCGACCCGGTGATAGATCTTATGGAAGATCAGAAAAAGGTGACCGCCAAGGGGGGCACCATGCGGCTCGGCGCATATCCCTGCGCGCTGAAAGAAGGGTCTTTGGCGCGGAAAATATACGGATCGCCGGTGATCAGCGAACGCCATCGCCACCGCTGGGAATTTAACAACAGGTACCTGGAGCAATTTGAAGCCGCCGGGATGATCGCCAGCGGGAAAAATCCGGAAAGCAACCTGGTGGAGATCGTGGAATTGCCCTCGCATCCGTTTTTTATAGGCGTTCAGTATCATCCCGAATTAAAAAGCACCGTGGAAAACCCTCAGCCGGTATTTGTGCATTTTATTAAGGCGGCGAAAGAATATTCTGAGCGAAAGAATGCGATAAAGAACTCCACATTAAAAGGCGAGATGATTTGAGCGGGACTGAACGCCGAACCCCTATCTTTGCACCTTCTCAAAAAAAATTGACTAATGGGTAGTAGCATGGACCGCAATACGGTCATTGGTTTTATATTATTAGCGATATTGTTGTTCCTGTACCTGTTCATTTCTACCAAGAACAGCCAGGAACTGCAGATCCAAAAGCAAAGGGAACAGGATTCCCTTGCGTTTGTAAAAAGGGCGCAGGATTCCGTCAGGATAGCCAACGATACGGCTGTTGTCGCCGCCGTCCGGGGCGAAGACAGTTCGGCAATAGCCAGACCGGTCATAAGAGAAGAACGCTTCCAGGTCGTGGAAAACGAGGTGATCCGGATCAGCTTCACCAATAAGGGGGCGCAACCCTCGGCAGTGGAACTGAAGAATTATGTTTCCGGAAACGGCAAGCCCGTGATCCTCAACGGAACGGAGTTCGATAAGATATCTTATTCCGTCAACAGCGGCCCGGGCCAGTCATCCCAGGTAGGCGAGTTGTTTTTCGATACTGCTTCGATCGCCCGACAGGCGGATGGCAGCCAGACGGTTACTTTCGAACTTCCCCTGAATGAGGGCAAACTTGTTCATCAGTACACCCTGAAACCCGATAGTTACCTGGTGGACTGGAATGTGCAGATGAACGGGGCAGACAGGCTGCTCACCCAGGGCGCTTTTAACCTGATCTGGCAGTCGCGTCCCATGCAGCACGAGAAAGACGCCGCTTACGAACGGCTCCAATCGACCATCTGCTTTTATGAGGACAATGATTTTGACTATATCATGTCGAAGACCTCGCATAAGTTTGAAAAACCCGTGCAGTGGGTGAGCATTGCCCAGCAGTTCTTTAACACTACGCTGATCGCCGGCAACAGCTTTAATTCCGGGGAGGTAAGCTGGGTCAAGACAGCGGACGATACTTCTTCTGTGATTGCTTCCGCCACGGCTAACCTGCAGGCCAAGCTGCCTTTGGGCGCTATGGCGTCTGTTCCCATGCAATTGTATTTTGGCCCCAACGACTACAAGATCCTGAAGCAGCAGGCTCCGGAAATGGACAAGATCGTTAACCTGGGAAGGGATATGTACGCTTTTGTGCGGCCGATCAATAAATACATCGTAATGCCGGTGTTTAATTTTTTTGGAAGCTTTATCGGCAGCCTGGGCATCGTGATCGCCCTGCTCACCATTTTCATCCGGTTGCTTACTTCTCCCCTGGTGTATACCAGCTACCTGAGCGGCGCCAAGATGAAGGCCCTGCGGCCGGAGATCGAAAAGCTCAAAGCCAGGCTGGGGAACGATCAGCAGCAGGTCGGGGTAGAGCAGATGAAACTGTTCAGGGAAGCAGGCGTAAACCCGCTCGGCGGATGTATCCCTGCTCTTTTGCAGATCCCGATATTTTTTGCATTGTATAGCTTTTTTAATTCCAGCATCTCGCTGCGCGGCGAAAGCTTTTTATGGGCGGATGATCTTTCCATATACGACGCAGTGATCAATTTCCCCTTTCATATCTGGGGATTGGGAAGCCACCTGAGCCTGTTTACGCTGCTGGCCACCGGAACGAGTTTTCTCATATCCATCTACAACATGAATATGACGCCGGATCAGAGCAATCCCGCGATCAAATACATGCCGTATATTTTCCCGTTCGTCCTGCTGTTTGTCTTTAACCGCCTGCCTTCGGCGCTGACCTGGTATTATACAGTGTCGAACGTGATCACGCTGATACTGCAGTGGGTGATCAATAATTATATTATCGACCACGACAAGATATTGGCCAATATAGAGGCAAACCGTAAAAAACCGAAGGTTAAACCGAAATGGCAGGAGCGGTTTGAGGAGATGCAGGAATCGCAGCGAAAACTCCAGGAGGCGAAAAAGAAGCCTAACCAGCGCGGTTAAACGGCGAAATCCGGAATTTTAATTTATAAAGACTTGCTGATCAATTAGAAAAGCAGGTCTTTAGGTTTTTGGGACAACGCATATAGGGGTTTGAGCGTCTTTGTATTATCTTACACCAATTAATGGTCGATATGAAAAAACAGGTATTCTTAATTGCGCTGCTTTTCGTTATTGTTTCTGGCGGGTACGGGCAGAGGAAGATATCGGAACTGACCCTGGTATATGACGCGTCCGTAACCACCGGTAATGCAGAGCCAAGGATAGCCGACGCTTTTGACGGGGCCACCAACACCATTTACCTGAAGGGCAATATGAGCCGGTCCGAAATGGTCAGCGCGCTTTTTTCTTCAACAACCATACACGATTCAAAAACCGGCGCCGCCGTGGTGATGAGAGAGGTCAGCGGCCAGAAACTGCTGATCAGGATGACGGCAGCCGACTGGCAGAACAAGAATGAAAAGTATAAGGGAATTACTTTTAAGAATACCGGGGAAACAAAGGAAATCGCCGGGTACAACTGCGTAAAGGCAGAAGCGATAATGAACGACGGGGCTTCCTTTGTGGTATATTATACAACGGATATCATCCCCGAGAATAAAGAGTATGACTATCATTTCAGGACCCTGAACGGCCTGCCGCTGGAATATGAGCTAAAGCAGGGTAAGCTGACCATCCGGTACACGGTTTCAAAGATCAATATGAATCCCGTGCCGGCTTCAAAATTTGATATACCCACCAGCGGATACCGCGAAATGAAATACGAAGAAAGCAAGAATATAAAAATGTAAGCCCGCTTATTGCGAATCCGATAATATCATTGATAATATCAGCGGCCGGATCATCGCTGCTCTTACTGCAGGCCGCTTATTTGCAAAGCCTGATCTTCAGATCGACCACGTTCAGGTTTGATTTGAAAGACAGGCTGGAAGAGGAGTTGATCTTCACGCGGGAAGGAACAACATAGGTCGTATTCCCCTTTTGATACGTAATCACGGAGTTGTATAAGGTGAAACTTTTTTCACTCTTGCTTGAAAACACCTGGCTGCCGGCATAAACCGGGTTTGATCTGAGCGTAAGATTTCCGGAGGGGCCGATAGGCATAAAGGCCGCTGTCGGGGAGGAAGAAGATGTTCTTTTTTTACCCCCGCCTGTACTTGCTACGGCAAGCGCAACTATTACCATCATGGTAGCGCAGATAAGTGATTTTCTCAGCATGTGGTTAAGTTTAAGCGTAAAGGTTATACTCAATAGAACAAAGATATTAAATATTTTAGGATAGTTTTAACCCTTTGCTAAAAAATAAAGGATTTTTTATCCACCATAATAACTTAATATCCCGGTTTATTATTATGAGTGAAAATCCTGTTCAACCGTTGCATATTCGCCCCGGAATATTTTAACAATTTGATTTTTACTCACAATCTTTAGCAAATTCTATGCGGAAAAATTGTTTTATTGCCTGGGATAGATTATTTTAGGTTAACCATTCTTGAACGTAATCACATGAAAGACAATTCATTTGGAGATGACAGGGAGGAGATTAAGGAATTGATCAAACGATTTGAGAACCTCCGTACAGGGCGCGCCAACGCCTTTATTGAAGAAGATGCTTTCGAGAAAATTATCGACTATTTCGATGAAATTGAAGACCTGCCCCAGGCCCTGGATGCCGTGGAGCTGGGTTTGGAGCAATACCCCTACTCATCGACCCTGCATATTAAAAAAGCCGATCTCCTGATCGCCTCCCGGCGTTACCATGAGGCCCTGGAGACGCTGGATCACGCCCGGATGCTGGATAGCTCCGATATCAATTTTTACATATTAAAAACGGATGTCTACCTGGCGCTGGATCAGCAGGAAAAAGCGGTGGAACTCCTGGAAAATGCGCTGGAGCTTTTTGAAGGGCAGGACAGGATCGAGCTCCTGTTCGAACTGGCCGACGTGTACGACGATTATGAGGAGTTTGATAAGATATTCGATTGCCTCCGGCTGATCCTCGATCAGGACCCCAACAGCGAGGAAGCTTTGTACAAGATCTGCTTCTGGACAGATTTTACCGGGAGGAACGAGGAGAGCATTACCCTGCACCGGAAGATCATAGATGAATATCCCTATAACGAGCTGGCCTGGTTCAACCTGGGCGCGGCCTACCAGGGACTGAAGCTGTATGAAAAAGCGATCGACGCGTATAAATACGCGGTTGTCATCGACGAAAAATTCGACTATGCTTACCGGAACATGGGCGACGCCTATATCCGGCTGAGAAGATACAAGGAAGCGGTGGAAGCCCTGGAGAAGACGATGGAACTATCCAGGCCGGAAGACATTATTTACGAAGCCATCGGTCATTGTTACGACCGGCTGAAAAATTACGCCCAGGCAAGGTTCTATTATCGCAAGGCCTCGCATCTGAATCCGGAAGACAGCAAGCTGTATTATAAAATAGCCTGCGCTTACATGAACGAGGGGCAGTGGAATACGGCGTCGAAGCAGTTGCAGACCGCTTTGCAGATCCGCCGCCTGCAGCCGGAGTACAATATGGCCATGGGCGAATGTAAAATGCGGTTGAATGAATATAAGGACGCCATTCATTTTTTCTCCGTCTCGGTAGCGCAGCGGCCGCGAAACGTATCGGGATGGGAGGCGCTGATCCGGTGCCTGTATGCCGGAGAATATTACGAAGAGGCGCTGGAGCAGACCCTGGTTGCCCTGAAGCTGATGGACAATAAGCCTGTTTTCCTGTTTTACCTCAGCGCCGTGTATTTTGCGCTGGGCAGATCCAAGGAGGCCTTGCAGCAGCTGGAAAACGGCATGAGCGCTTCCCCGAAATTATTGAAGAAATTATTGGATGTGAATCCTTCCCTGTTACAGCGCCAGCAGGTGGTAGATTTGGTTGCGCGGTATAAAAAGAACAAATCAATCTGAATTCTTCCCTATTTTTGCCGCGTTAAAATCTACCAGGAAAAATTACTTTAATGAATTTTAATCTCTCCCAGATACCCGACAGGAACCGTAAGCCAAGGGTAGGCGGTATTACGATGGTAATGGACAAGGGGCTCAGCGTGGAAGAAGCGAAGCATTTTCTGGATGCCGCCGAAGCCTATGTCGACATTGTAAAGCTCGGTTTCGGAACGTCCTATGTAACGCCCAATCTCAAAGCCAAGATCGAGCTTTATGCCAGTCATAATATTCCCGTTTATTTCGGCGGAACATTGTTTGAGGCCTTCCTTATCCGCAACCAGTTTGATGATTATATAGGCATATGCAAGGAGTTCGGCATAACGTACATGGAGGTCAGCGACGGATCGATCGATATTCCCCATGCCGAAAAATGCGGGTATATCGAAAAGCTCACCAAACATGGAACCATATTGAGCGAGGTGGGAAGCAAGGATGCGGCGCATATCATCCCGCCTTATAAATGGATCGAACTGATGAGGGCGGAGTTGAGCGCGGGCTCCACTTATGTTATTGCAGAGGCCAGGGAGTCGGGGAACGTGGGCATTTACCGGGGAAGCGGCGAAGTGAGGGAGGGGCTGGTCCAGGAAATACTTACCCAGATACCGGAAGAAAAGATCATCTGGGAAGCTCCGCAGAAAGCGCAGCAGCTGTATTTTATCCAGCTGGTCGGTTGTAATGTGAACCTTGGCAATATTGCCGCAAACGAGGTGATCTCCCTGGAAACCATGAGGCTTGGCCTCCGCGGCGATAGCTTCCATTTATTTTTGGATAAAGAATCAATGCATTGAGAGTCTTCGGTCTGATCGGCTTTCCCCTGAGCCATTCCTTTTCCAAGCGGTTCTTTGCCGAGAAATTTTTACGGGAAGGAATAGCCGATACCGTGTACGAGAATTTTCCGTTGACGGACATAAGCCTGTTCCCCGACCTGTTGAAGGCGAACAAGGCGCTATGCGGCTTAAACGTTACCATACCGTATAAGCAGGATGTTATTCCTTTTCTCGACGATTACAACGAGGTGGTGAAGGGAACCGGCGCCTGCAATTGCATAAGGATCGAAGCAGGCGAAACCTTCGGGTTCAATACCGATGTGGCCGGGTTTCAGCAATCCCTGACGCCCAAGCTGGCGCCTCATCATACCCGGGCGCTGATCCTTGGCAGGGGAGGGGCCGCCAGGGCCGTGGCGTATGCCCTTACCAGCATGGGCATTGGATTTCGTTATGTGGTGAGAAAGCGCCTGGCAGACGACGACGCGCTTTTGTACCAGGAGCTGACGTCAGCCATCATCAAAGCGCATCCGCTGATCATCAATACCACGCCGATAGGAATGTATCCTGATATCGACGCCTTTCCCGCTATTCCCTATGAGTTCATTTCCTCACGGCATTATCTATACGATCTTATCTATAACCCCGAAAAAACGGCTTTCCTGGAAAAAGGGGAGAAGCAGGGCGCGGCGATCCAGAACGGCATGCCCATGCTGATCATCCAGGCAGAGGAAAGCTGGAAGATCTGGAACAGCTGATCGGTTTAACTTTCAATCTGAGCAAAATAAGTAAATGCATTTATTCTCAATTATTATTCATCTTGTTTAAGTACTGGCTTATTAAGCCGACACGGGCGTTACTCTGATTTGCCCGCCTATTGCTCTTAATACTTTCATAATCGTTTCAAACTGTGGTTTTGCTCCTTCTGATAATGCTTTGTACAAACTTGGTCGGCTCATTCCTGTTTCCTCGGCTATTTTGGTCATTCCGACAGCTTTGGCAATATGACCGATTGCGGTAATTATATCTGCATCGTTACCTTCTTCCAAAACAGCATTAAGATATTCGGCAATCATTTCGTTGTTGTCCAAATAGTCTGCAATGTCAAATTTTGAAGTTTCCATTTTTCTTATTTTTTAATTTTTTCCAAATCTCTTTTGCTTTTTCGATGTCTTGCCGTTGGGTGGATTTATCTCCGCCTATAAGCAAAAGGATAATTTTTTCATCCTGCTCTCTGAAATAAACCCGATACCCTTTTGCATAGTTTATCCTCAACTCGCTAATGCCCTCTCCAACGGGTTTGCAGTCGCCAAAATGCTCGTCATTTTCAATTTTTTGTATTCTGAAAATGATTTTGGCTTTGGCTCTTAAATCGTTCAATTTTCTAAACCACTTGTCAAATTCCGTTGTTTTCTCAATGAAGTACATTTGCTAAATATGTATCCGTTTGGATACAAAAATATAAAATAATTTTATTTGGATAGCATTTCAGGCGATTATTTTGCCGTTCGCTTTGCGTGCGGAATAGAAACGGATGGCGCCAGGCGCTATTCTTTCCATTTTAACAAAGCCTCTTCGGGAACAGGCGCGGGTTTCCTGAGCCGGTAGTCAAAGCAGGCCATGCCTGTTTGCGCATGCGCGATGGTTGTTGTTTTTCCGCCGGCCTCTTTCTCCAGCTTATAATAAAGGGTAAAAGAAACCCGGGAGATATCGCTAACGGATACATGTATACGTACAATATCGCCGTAAAAGATCTCCTGTTTGAAGGAAACGCTTGCCTCGCTCATGATCAATCCTGCTCCGCCTATGTCCATTTCCGAATACCCGTAATGCTTCAGGAACTGAACCCTGGCCTCATGGATAAGGGAGAGCACGCTGTCGTTTCCTACATGTCCGCCATAGTTAAGATCGGTGATCCTTACGGGTATCACGGCGGTAAAATGAAATTTCTCGGGGAGGTCGATCTTGATTCTTGCCATAATGGGTCGCGTAAAAGCGCCAAAGTTACGGGAGTACGACCATCCTGCTTTATCAGCAGGGATTAAGATACGGCGGGGAGGTCAACGGCCTGACCGGCAATCGCGGCAAGATAATGGCGATCACTAGGCTAACCCCGGGAACTACCGGTTTTCCAGGATCATCTCTTTCAGCTCGAAAATATCGAGGAAATTATCGGCTGTGGGGACAAAAGCAGCTTCCCGAAGCAATTGATTGCGCCATTCCTGGAAACGCGCTTCCCATACCTTTCCTTCAATATTGGTTTCTGAAGCGACATAAGCGTTGAGATAACTGAGGCAGTGCAGGAATTTATTCGATATCCTGGTTTGGGCGCCATTGGGGCTGGTGACCACGATATGCGGACTGTTAGGCGAACGGACAAGGTTTACGTCCATGATGATCTGACCTCTTTCGTCGCGGATCGGCGGCGCTTTCACGGCAACCGGCTGCATCTCGACCACGGCATTTATCTCCGACAGGTCCGCAGAGCTTATAAAGTTTTCGGCCATCAGGCGGTCTTCATCGATATCCGTTGCCTGGATCGATTCGGAAGAAAAATGATCCTGATCGGATGAAGCGCCGGCGGCTTCGGTCTTTGCCGCTTTGGTCCCGGATACATGCCGCCGCTGGATGGCTTCGCCGGGATCGGCCGATGCAGGATAAGACGCGTCGGACGCCGGTTCCTGTGGAAGGGTTGTAAGGCCCATGGGCTTTTGCGGGCTATCGGCAGTCGCCAGCGATGCCGGCGCTTTTTGCGTGGAGGGGATAAAAAAATAAAAAGCGGCTATAGCGGTAATGGCAATGAGCGCCGCCGCTGCCGCTAAGCGTTTATATCCCGGAATGGCGACCTCGGGCCTTTGTTTCTCCCTTGACGCTGTCGCCGTATCAGGAAGACCGGCCTTTATTTTCTCCCAGGAGAGCGGCGGAGGCGCAATTTCCGATCCGGCTAATTTTTCCTGTATGATCCTGTCCGATCCATGATATTCCGTACGCAGCCATTGGTCCAGTTTTTCCCAGGCCGCGGAAGGGGGCTGTATCTCATACTGTGAAAGCTTGTATGGAAATCGGTCTGGCATGGTTAACGGGTAAATGATTTTTGGGTATCGCTCAGGAACTGGGCTATTTTCTTTTGTAATATTCCCCTGGCCCTGGCCAATTGTGATTTGCTGGTGCCTTCGCTGATGTTCAGCATTTCAGCGATCTCTTTGTGCGAATATCCTTCCACTACATACAGGTTAAAGATCGTTCTATAGCCAGGAGACAGTTCCTGGATCAGCCTGATGATATCCTTTTCTGCAAGATTATCCAGCGCTGAAACATCATCGTTCTCAATTTCGTTTTCTTCTTTCTCGCCCACTCTCACCGCCAGCAACGATTTTTTTCTGAAATGTTCAATCGAAGAATTGACAAAGATCCTTCTTATCCATCCTTCAAATGATCCTTCGGCCCTGAACCGGTGCAGATTTCGATAGACCTTGATAAACCCTTCCTGGAGGAGGTCCTGCGCGTCGTCGCTGTTATTGGAGTATCTAAGACAAACGGCATACATTTTTCCTGCAAACCGGTTGTAGAGCTCTTCCTGCATCGCCCTGTCGCCCTTCACGCATCCATTGATTAAGTCGGATTCGGAGATATTATGGTTGCTTTGATGGTACAATATTTTTAAATAATTGAATTTTAACTATTTGAGGGCGATAACGGTTGTTGCTGCAAAAATAAAACCAGTTTGTCTGCCGCTTTTTTCCGGTGGCTGTACCTGTTTTTTTCTTCCATGGACATCTCTGCGAAACTACGGTTAGTTCCCAAAGGCATAAAAACAGGATCATACCCGAACCCTCCGGATCCTTTTTCCGCCGGGAGGATATGGCCCTCGCAGATCCCCTCAAAAAGAAAGCGCTCTCCCTCCCAGATAAGCGAAATGACGGTCCGGAACCGGGCGCTGCGATCCTGCTTTCCCTCCAGTTCCCGCAAGAGCTTTTGGATATTATCGGATGAGGAGCGGTTCTCGCCGGCGTACCTGGCCGATCTTACCCCAGGCTCGCCGTTAAGCGCGCTCACTTCCAGCCCGGTGTCTTCGCTAAAGCAGTTCAACCCCGATAAGGACGCGATAAAACGCGATTTCTCCAAAGCATTTTCTTCCAGGGTATCATAAGGCTCGGGGATCTCCGCGGTTATTCCAGCATCTTTCAAGCCGACGATCCCGATCTGGTCGCCGATGGCGGCCTGGATCTCCCTGATCTTATGGTCATTATTGGTAGCAAAAAGCAGCTTGCGCATCAGGAATGGTCGTTTTTCTGAAGAAACAATTGTTGCAGGCATACCCATAGCCTGGTCTTTAATGCTTTTGCCTCGCCGGAATTGCCGTTCAGTTCGGCAAGCGAGGGGGCGCAGACAAAAAAGCAATCCTCGAACCGGCCGATCCTGAATGGGGCGTTTTCCGCAGGTATTTTTATTGCCGCGGGGTCGACCCCGAAGAAAAGTATCTTTTGCGGCCGGAGCTGCTCTTTCAGCAGGGAATACGCGAGCGGGCGCGCCGCCAGGTTCACGATCGCGGTATCGCCGGTATTCAGCTTGCAGGCTTCCAGCATTTTGATGAGCAGGGCCAGATGATCCTCCGGTAAAAAAGCGTGCCGGGTATCGCTGGTCAGGATCAGGATATGGTTGTTGTTATTGCCGAGGAACCTGATAGGCTCGGTTTGTTCTGTTTCGGATTGACTTTCCGCCTGTTCGTCTGCCCGTAGATAAGCGTTCTTGTTTTTTTCGATCGCCGGCGGCGAAGCGTTTTCCGTTCCTCTGCCCGCGGAATGCGAACTATCTTCGGCCTGCCCGATCGTCGATTGTTGAATATTTTCGCGTTTGGCCGGCTGCAAAATGTTTTCTGCCGCTGTGATCGCCGCCGGCGGAGCGCTTTCCGCCTGATCGCCCGCAGCCGCTGCATTTTTTTCGGCCTGTTCTTCCGCCTCATTTTCCGGTATGGCCAGAACGTTAGCGTAGAGGCCGGCGGTAATGATCTTATTTAATTGAAAATCCTTCAGCGACATTCCTGCGTTTTTACATTCGGCGCTAACATTTGTTAGCGATTTGTGCCTACATTTTTTGTGGCCCCGAAGTTTGTTTGTTTCTTTGTAATTACAAAATCAAAAAAATATGATTGCCTCTTCTGGATTTCCGGTTACTAAGGTGGAGCGGAGTAAAAAAAACGAATTACCTGTCAACAATATTCCTTTTGGTAAATATTTTACCGATTACATGCTGGAGGCCGACTGCGAAAACGGCGTTTGGAAAAATATAGAGATCAAACCCTACCAGCCGTTGGTATTGAGCCCTTCCCTGGCGGCCCTTCATTATGGCCAGGCCATTTTTGAAGGCGTGAAAGCCTATAAGCACAGCGATGGAGAAGCCTATATTTTTCGTCCCCGGGATAATTTCCGCCGGTTTAACATCTCTGCAAAACGGATGCAGATGCAACCGGTCACGGAAGATATATTCGTTGAGGGAATGCGTCAGTTGATTGCGCTGGACAAGGGCTGGATTCCCAGTAAGCCGGATCATGCCCTGTATATCCGTCCCTTTATGTTTGCGACAGACGAGATGATCGGCGTAAAGCCCTCGGACACTTATAAGTTCATGATCATTTTAAGTCCCACCGGTCCCTATTATGCCGAGCCGATGCGCATATACGTGGAGGAGGAATACACGCGCGCCGCGCGCGGGGGCGTAGGCTTCACGAAGGTGGCGGGCAACTATGCCGCCAGCTTGTTGCCGGCGGCGGCGGCCAGGAGCAAGGGGTACGACCAGGTGCTGTGGACGGATGAGGTAGAGCACAAATATGCAGAGGAAATAGGCACCATGAACGTGTTCTTCGTGATCGGCGATAAGGTGGTCACCCCCGATCTTTCCCGGGGCACCATCCTTGCGGGCGTTACCCGGGATAGCGCCATTACCCTGCTCAGGGATATGGGCGTAACGGTAGAAGAAACAAGGGTGAACCTCGACGATGTGGTTGCCGCTTACCGGGCGGGCGAGCTGAAGGAGGTCTTCGGCACGGGCACGGCCGCCACCATTTCCGAAATAAAGGAATTGCATTATAAGGATGCGGTCATGAAGTTTGATCCCAAGACCTGGAAGATCGCGCCGTCCATTAAAAAACGGCTCGACGATATCCGGGAAGGCCGGACCCCCGACCCTTATGGCTGGTTGTTAAAAGTGTAAAATCAAGCGTCAGCAGCGGCGCCGAGGGCAGTTCAGACAAATTGAATTTTTTATTTTGTTTTGTCCCCGGGGGATTTTACCTTTGCCGTCCCAAATTTTAAAGGATCAAGAATGCCTACAATACAGCAACTGGTAAGAAAAGGAAGAGAGATCATTAAGGCGAAAAGCAAGTCCAGGGCCCTGGATTCCTGCCCTTTTCGTCGCGGCGTATGTACGCGCGTGTACACCACCACTCCCAAAAAACCGAATTCGGCCTTACGTAAGGTGGCCAAGGTCAGATTGACCAACAAGATAGAGGTGATCGCCTATATTCCCGGCGAAGGCCATAATCTTCAGGAGCACTCTATCGTGCTGGTAAGAGGCGGTCGTGTTAAGGATCTGCCAGGGGTGCGTTACCATATCGTTCGGGGCAGCCTGGATACTGCGGGCGTAAAGGATCGCAAGCAGAGCCGTTCCAAATATGGCACCAAACGCGAAAAAGCCAAAAAATAATCAATCAATAAAGTATTTCAAATCATTGAATAAATGAGGAAGACCAAAGCCAAGAAGATAGCCCCGGCCCCGGATGCGAGATTTAACGATCCTATGGTAACGAGGTTCGTGAACAACCTGATGTGGCAGGGAAAAAAGAATACGGCCTATACTATTTTTTATGACGCCATCGATCGCATCGGCAAACAGACCGGCGAAGACGGATACGAGATATGGAAAAGGGCGTTGTCCAATATCACCCCCGCAGTGGAAGTAAGAAGCCGTCGTATCGGGGGCGCTACCTTCCAGATCCCCGCAGAAGTGCGCGCGGACCGGAAGATATCGCTCAGCATGAAATGGCTGATCCGTTATAGCCGCGACAGGAATGGCAGGAGCATGGCCGAGAAACTGGCCGCTGAAGTGGTGGCTGCGAGCAAAGGCGAGGGCGCCGCTTTCAAAAAGAAGGAAGACACGCATAGAATGGCCGAAGCCAACAAGGCTTTTGCGCATTTCAGGATCTGATCATCGGCCTTACCGATAAATCATTCAAACCCTGCAGTCATGCGGGGTTTTTTTATGGAGATAATTATTGGGAACAGAGGATTTTAGAACTTTCTCAAAATAATTCTGAAGAATTTACATACTTTTGCGCACCCAAAAACGGGATTCATTTCTTCTCATTAAAAAGAAAATAAAACAGGTCATGGCAGACTTAAAACTACTTAGAAATTTTGGTATTGCGGCTCATATTGATGCAGGTAAAACCACCACCACAGAACGTATATTGCGCTATACCGGAATGATACATAAGATAGGAGAAGTGCATGATGGCGCGGCTACGACGGACTGGATGGAGCAGGAAAGGGAAAGGGGGATCACCATTACCTCCGCCGCGGTAAGCTGCCAGTGGAACTTCCCGACAGACAAGGGAAAACCGACCCCGGACACTAAAAAATATTATTTTAATATCATCGATACGCCGGGTCACGTGGACTTCACGGTGGAAGTGGAACGCAGCATGCGCGTGCTGGATGGGCTGATCGCCCTGTTCAGCGCGGTGGACGGCGTGGAGCCCCAGAGCGAAACGGTTTGGAGGCAGGCCAACAGGTACAAGGTGCCGAGAATTGGTTTTGTGAACAAGATGGACCGTTCCGGGGCCGATTTCCTGATGGTGGTAAAGCAGGTCCGGGAAATGCTCGGCGCCAAAGCTGTTCCTCTTCAGTTGCCGATCGGCGCAGAAGACAGTTTCAAGGGCGTGGTTGACCTGATCACCATGAAAGGCGTGATCTGGGACGTGGAAACAGAAGGAATGACCTTCCAGGAAGTTCCTATTCCAGACGACATGAAAGACGATGTAGAACACTGGAGGGCGCAGCTGATAGAAGCGGTGGCGGAATATGACGACGACCTGATGGAGAAATTCTTTGAAGATCCCAATACCATCACCGAGGAAGAAGTGCACGAAGCCATCAGGAAAGCCTGTCTTGACCTGAGCATTGTGCCGATGATGTGCGGTTCCTCCTTTAAGAATAAAGGCGTGCAGGCTGCTCTGGACGCTGTTTGCCGTTACCTGCCCTCTCCGGTCGACCTGGAAGAGATCGTAGGCACGGATCCTGACTCAGGCGAGCAGATCACCCGCAAGCCCGATCCCAAAGCGCCTTTTGCAGCGCTGGCCTTCAAGATCATGACCGACCCCTTTGTGGGTCGCCTGGCGTTCTTCAGGTGCTATAGCGGAAGGCTCGAAGCGGGCTCGTACGTAAGGAATGTCCGCAGCGGCAAGAACGAGCGCATCAGCAGGATCATGAAGATGTTTGCCAACAAGCAAAACCCTGTCGATTTTATTGAAGCGGGCGATATCGCCGCAGCCGTAGGGTTTAAAGAAATAAAGACCGGCGATACCCTGTCGGACGAGAACAACCTGATCGTTCTGGAAAACATGTTTATCCCTGAACCGGTGATCGCCATCGCCGTGGAGCCTAAGACCCAGGTCGACGTGGACAAGATGGGCATGGCCATCTCCAAGCTGGTGGAAGAAGATCCTACCTTAAGGGTGAACACCGATGAAGAGACCGGGCAGACCATCCTTCGCGGAATGGGAGAGTTGCACCTGGAGATCATCATCGATCGCATGCGCAGGGAGTTTAAGGTGGAAGTGAACCAGGGCGCGCCGCAGGTGGCGTACAAGGAAGCGTTCAACGCTACTGTAGAGCACCGCGAGACCCTGAAGAAACAGACCGGCGGCCGCGGTAAGTTTGCGGATATCGTGTTTGAGTTCGGGCCCGCCGACGCCGAATGGCTGAAAGAAAACCCGACAGAACATTTCCAGTTTGTGAATGATATTTTCGGAGGCTCGATTCCCAGGGAGTTTATTCCTGCTATTCAGAAAGGCTTCCAGACGGCAATGACGACCGGCGTGCTGGCCAACTACCCCGTGGAGAATATGAAAGTGCGGATATTCGACGGTAGTTTCCACCAGGTCGACTCGGATTCTATGTCGTTCGAACTCTGCGCCAAAGCGGGATTCAGGGAAGCGGCAAGAAAGGCCAAACCGGTATTGCTGGAGCCCATCATGAAGGTGGAAGTGACCACGCCCGATCAGTACATGGGAGACGTGACCGGCGACCTTAACCGCCGCCGCGGAATGCTGGAGGGGATGGATAGCCGCGCCGGGGCGCAGGTGATCAAGGCCAAAGTGCCGCTGAGCGAAATGTTCGGATACGTAACGCAGCTCCGTTCCCTATCCTCCGGTAGGGCGACGTCCACCATGGAGTTTTCCCATTATTCCCAAACGCCTAATAATATTGCTGAGGAAGTGATCGCGAAGGTGAAAGGGAAGGCGAAAGCAGAATAAGCAATCCATACAGTTGCCGGGAGGGTCGGCCAGGGCGTACCCGCCCGCCGTTAAAGCCCCGGCCTGCTAACCAAATAATACCAACAGGTCTTGTTGACCCCGCGAGGGCTGAGCAAGGCCTGTTTCGTTGAGGTTGTCTTGGTTTGGGTCCGTGGCCCGGAGCGTTCCTGGTTTGGGCGTATGGTCGCCTTACAAAGGCTCGGACCCCGGTCCTCGGGCAGGGCCGGGATCCGAGAGGGCATATTTAATTTTAAAAACTTTGTATTTTCCTCGTATTTTCTTTGTTGTGTTCTGATAATACCCCTACCTTTGCATCCCCATAGAAAAATGGGAATTGGCTTATGTCTCAGAGAATCAGGATAAAATTACAGTCGTACGATCACAATCTGGTGGATAAATCTGCCGAAAAGATCGTTAAAACAGTTCGCAGCACAGGCGCGGTGGTAACCGGACCTATTCCCTTGCCCACGCGTAAGAAGATCTTTACCGTACTGCGTTCCCCTCACGTTAACAAGAAAAGTCGCGAGCAGTTTCAACTGGCCACGCACAAACGTTTGCTGGACATCTACACTTCGTCTTCGCGCACTGTGGACGCGTTGAGTAAGCTGGATCTGCCAAGCGGCGTTGACGTTGAGATCAAAGCATAAAAGTTCTTTACCTCCATCTGCGAAGGCCTTCGGGAAATAAGCAGCGCTGGATTCGCCGTTAAGCTATAAAGGCCAAACGGTTAACAATATAAAATATGAACTAGCCATTCTGGGTTAGTTTACTGTCGGTACTTCCATCGCCTTCGCTTTCTTCGAAAGCTACGGCGGACAAGGGAAAAGGTCGACGGCGAACGGGGATTGAAGTCATGATGATCTGTTCATCATTGCTGTCTCTTCAACTTCAGAAGGCACAAACTGAATCAAGAATGAAAGGTATTATCGGTAAGAAAATCGGGATGACCAGTGTCTTCACCCCGGATGGCAAACAAACCCCCTGCACCATCATCGAAGCGGGCCCCTGTACGGTGACCCAGGTTAAGACAAAAGACTCAGACGGATATAATGCTACCCAAATAGCATTCGGCGAAAGAAAAGAAAAACACTCCAACGCGGCCTTAAACAATCATTTCGCCAAAGCCAATACCAGCCCGAAAAAATTTGTAAAAGAATTCCGCGATTTCTCTCTTGAAAAGAATTTAGGAGAATCCATTACCGTAGAAATATTTGAAGAAGGAGAAAAGGTAGACGTTGTGGGAACCACCAAAGGAAAGGGTTTCCAGGGCGTGGTAAAACGTCATGGCTTTCATGGCGTCGGCGAGCAGTCGCACGGTCAGCACGATCGTCAGCGGGCTCCCGGATCGATAGGCAACTCTTCCGACGCTTCCAGGGTATTCAAGGGCATGCGCATGGCTGGTCGCATGGGCGGCGAAAGGGTAAAGATCAAGAGCCTGAAAGTGGTAAAAATATTTCCCGACAAGAACTATATACTGGTGAATGGTTCCGTTCCCGGTCATAACGGATCAATCGTACTGATACAGAAGTAATCATCATAACCGAAAGAAAGATGCAAGTAGATATTTTAAATATAAAAGGTGAAAAAACAGGACGTTCAGTAGAATTGCCTGATGAAATATTTGGTATTGAGCCGAATGACCATGTAATTTACCTGGCTGTAAAACAGTTTCTTGCCGCGCAGCGCCAGGGAACGCATAAAGTGAAAACCCGTTTGGAAGTGAAGGGCTCCAGCAAAAAGCTGCATCGCCAGAAAGGTACCGGCGGCTCCCGTAAAGGGAATATCCGCAACCCCCTGTATAAGGGCGGCGGATCCATCTTCGGTCCCAAACCCAGGACATACGATTTCAAGCTGAACTATAAGGTAAAAGGACTGGCCAAATGTTCCGCTCTTTCTTATAAGGTGAAAGAGAACAGCCTGCTGGTGCTGGAAGACGTTAAGCTGGAATCGCCCAAAACCAAAGAAGCGGCCGGCATTTTGAAGAACCTGCAGGCGGATAAGAAAAAAGTGCTGGTGCTGACCGGGGGCCAGGAAGACAATTTCAGGCTTTCTTTCCGCAACCTGCCCAATGTTACCGGGTATCAGTTCAATGACATGAACACCTACGACATTGTGAATTCGAACGTGGTGGTGATCACCGAAAGCGCGGCTAAAATGATCGTTGAGGACGTGAAGGAAATTAGTTCTAATTAATCATTGATAAATTATTAAGAGATGAAGCTCTCTGATGTGCTGGTTAAGCCTATCGTAACGGAAAAAAGCAATAAGCTCTCTGATCAGAGCAGGACCTATACTTTTAAGGTTGACCGCAGGGCCAACAAACTGGAAGTGAAAAAGGCCATCGAAGATTTTTACGGCGTGAACGTCGTAGACATCAATACGGTAGTCGTTCCTGCCAAGACAAAATCGAAGTTTACAAAAGCCGGTTTTATTTCCGGACGTAAACCCTCGTACAAGAAAGCCTATGTAAAGGTTGCGGAAGGCGAAACCATCGACCTGTATGGAAATATTTAGGATCGCAGCGAAACAAAGAATGGCCCCGGCAGCCGCAAATAGCCGAACATTATAAACTGAAAAGACCCAGGATATGCCTTTAAGAAAATATAAACCGATCACAGCCGGAACCAGGTGGAGAATCGGAAACGCTTATGCAGAAATTACTTCGGATAACCCCGAAAAAAGCTTACTGGAAAAAAAATCTTCCACAGGCGGAAGAAATTTCCAGGGTAGGAGATCAATGCGTTACAGGGGCGGCGGTCACAAGAAAAAATACCGCGTCATTGATTTTAAAAGGAACAAAAAAGAGATCCCCGCTACCATCGCTTCTATTGAGTATGATCCGAACCGTACGGCGTTTATTGCCTTATTGCATTATGCCGACGGCGAAAAAAGATATATCCTGGCCCCGCAGGGATTACAGGTGGGAGCTGCCATCGTATCCGGCGACGCTGTTGCGCCTGAGATCGGGAACGCCCTGCAGATGAAAAATATCCCCTTGGGCACCAATATTCACAATATTGAGATGCAGCCCGGACAGGGAGGTATTTTGGTAAGAAGCGCCGGTACTTCCGCGCAGCTGACCAACAAGGAAGAAAAATATGCCATCCTTAAAATGCCCTCCGGCGAGTTAAGAAAGGTATTGATCAACTGTTACGCTACTGTTGGCGTGGTCAGCAATAGCGACCACAGCCTGGAAACAATGGGTAAGGCGGGCCGCAACCGCTGGAAAGGCATCCGCCCCCGCAACAGAGGCGTTGCCATGAACCCGGTCGACCACCCGATGGGCGGCGGCGAAGGAAAGGCTTCGGGAGGACATCCCCGGTCAAGGACCAGCAAATATGCCAAGGGGCTTAAGTCGAGGAAAAGAGGAAAGGGCAGCGATAAGCTGATCATCCAAACCAAGAAAGGCAAAAAACTGGCGAAATAAATAATACTATCAAATTAACAATACACTATGGGTCGTTCAATTAAAAAAGGTCCTTATGTAGCCGCTAAACTGGAAAATAAAGTGCTGGCTATTAATGAGGGTAAGGCAAAGAAGAGCGTGATCAAAACCTGGAGCCGTCGGTCTACGATCACTCCCGATTTTGTAGGTCATACGTTCGCGGTTCATAACGGGAACAAGTTCATTCCGGTTTATGTAACTGAATTTATGGTAGGACATAAACTCGGCGAGTTCGCGCCGACGCGTAACTTCAAAGGACACTCAAGTAAAAAAGTGGCATAAATCAGACAGGGGCCCGGCCTGGCCTGAACCCCTGCCGAAATCAATTATAACATGGAAGCAATAGCTAAACTTAAAAATCACCCTACATCGCCCCGCAGAATGCGTTTGCTGGCCGATCTGATACGCGGAATGGAAGTGGAGAAAGCCCTGGCGGTATTGGAACACCATCCCCAGCATTCGGCTATGCCCTTATTCAAGCTGCTGAAAAGCGCGATCAATAACTGGGAACAGAAAAACGAAGGAAAGAGCGCTGCCGATGCGGGTCTTATTGTTAAAACGATTTATGTAGATAATGCGCGCACGTTAAAAAGGATGCTCCCCGCCCCCCAGGGCAGAGCGTATCGTTTACGCAAACGCAGTAACCATGTTACATTAGGAGTTGACGTTAAAATTTAATTGACTAAAAAAATATTCAAACCATAATATGGGTCAGAAAACAAATCCTATAGGCGCCAGATTGGGGATTATCCGCGGTTGGGAATCGAACTGGTATGGTAATAAAAGAGATTATTCTTCTAAGCTGATCGAAGACAACAAGATCAGGACTTACCTGAACGCCCGTATCAATAAGGGCGGTATTTCCAAGATCGTTATTGAGCGTACGCTCAATAAGCTGATCATTACCATCCATACTTCCAAACCCGGTATCATCATCGGCAAGGGAGGCGGAGAAGTGGACCGTATCAAGGAAGAGTTGAAAAAACTTACCGGCAAGGATGATGTGCAGATCAATATCCTCGAGATCCGTCGTCCCGAACTGGACGCCATGATTGTTGGAGATACCATTGCCCGCCAGATCGAAAATCGTATTAACTATAAACGGGCCATTAAAATGGCGATCGCCTCTTCTCTTCGCATGGGAGCGGAAGGGATCAAAGTTAAGGTCAGCGGCCGTTTGGGCGGTTCGGAAATAGCCCGTTCGGAAGAGATCAAACAGGGTCGCACGCCTCTGCATACGCTGAGGATGGATATCGACTATGCCAATGTGTTTGCCCTTACGGTATATGGTAAGATCGGCATTAAAGTGTGGATCTGTAAGGGAGAGATCCTGGGTAAAAGGGATCTGAACCCGAATTTTGTCGGCGGTAAAACGGAGACCGGCGAAAGAAGAGAGAGAAGGGAAGACAGGCCGGAAAGGCGCGATGACAGGAGGGGAGGAGATAGAAGAGGAGCAGCAGCTGGACCGCGTCGCGAGGGAAGAAGATAAACGTACATTATTAATTTACTTTTTTAATTTCTATACATGTTACAACCTAAAAGAAGCAAACACAGGAAGGCGCAGAAAGGACGTATCCGCCAGGTAGCCAAAAGAGGCGCTACCATTGCTTTTGGTTCATTTGCCCTGAAAGCGCTGGAACCGGTATGGTTAACAAACCGTCAGATCGAAGCGGCGAGACAGGCGCTTACCCGTAGCATGAAAAGGGAAGGAAACGTATGGATACGCGTATTTCCCGATAAGCCGGTTACCCGCAAACCCCAGGAGGTGAGAATGGGTAAGGGCAAGGGTAATCCTGAATTCTGGGCGGCAGTGGTTGAACCGGGACGCATCCTGTTCGAATGCGACGGCGTTGCGGAAGCGGTGGCCAAACAGGCGTTGGCATTGGCTGCGCAGAAACTGCCGATCAAAACAAAATTCATTATTCGCAGGGATTATCAGGCATAAACCATAATCGCTTTCAACTTACAAATTTCGAAAAATGTCAAAGAGAATTGATTTTTTAAAGACGCTGAAAGATATAAGCGAAGCAGATCTGAAAGCCAGGATCCAGGAAGATGAACTGCGTTTGAAAAAGCTCGAATTCGCTCATGCCATCTCTCCCCTGGAGAACCCGATGAGCATTCGCAGTCTTCGTAAAGATATTGCGCGTTTAAAAACTGAATTGAATAAAAAGCATCAGGTTAATCTGACTAAATAAATAATACAATGGTTGAAAGAAATTTGCGCAAAACCAGAATCGGCCTGGTAACCAGTAATAGAATGGATAAAACCATTACGGTTGCTATCGAAAGAAAGGTAAAGCACCCTATCTACGGCAAGTTCGTAAAGAAAACGACCAAGTTTCATGCGCATGATGAAAAGAATGAGTGTTCTATCGGCGATACGGTGAAGATCATGGAAACGCGCCCGTTGAGCAAGTTGAAACGCTGGAGACTGGTGGAAGTGGTGGAGAAAGCGAAATAACCGCTTTCCCGGAACGGTACTTAATATTATGTATGTGTTTAATTGCTGCAGTAAAACGCTGACAGCTTAAAGCTTAAAAAAATGATTCAGCAAGAAAGTCGATTAAATGTAGCTGATAATAGCGGAGCCAAAGAGGTGTTGTGTATCCGCGTGCTGGGAAATAGCGGCCAGGATTACGCCAGGATCGGAGATAAGATCGTGGTGACCGTAAAAGACGCTATCCCCGCGGGAGGCATCAAAAAAGGAACCGTTACGAAAGCGGTTATCGTACGCACCAAAAATAAACTGCGCCGGAAAGACGGATCTTATATTCGTTTTGACGATAACGCCGTGGTGCTGCTTAACCAGGCCGATGAACCCAGGGGCACCCGTATTTTCGGACCTGTTGCCAGGGAGCTCCGCGATAAGGGCTATATGAAGATCATTTCACTGGCCCCCGAGGTATTGTAATCGCGGCGACGGTACGATAAAAAACAAACAACATTCCCATAAGGAGTAAAAGCATAAAAAATGAGCAACCGATTCAAACCTAAATTCAATATCAGGAAAGGCGATACCGTGGCGGTGATTACCGGCGATGATAAGGACCTGAAAAAGCCGCGCAAGGTGCTGGAAGTTTTTCCGGACAAAGGCCGGGTATTGGTAGAAGGAGTGAACATTATTACTAAACATACGAAGCCTTCCGCGCGCGATACCAAGGGCGGGATCATCAAGAAGGAAGCGCCCATCAGCATCTCTAACGTTATGTTATGGGATGCCAGGAGCGGGGCCCCGACAAAGGTTAAACGGACCAGGGAAGATGGCAAACTGGTTCGCGTGTCAAAAAAATCCGGCGAGGTTATCAAATAATTTATATCAACAATGAGCGCTACAAAATATACTCCGAGATTATCAGACAAGTACAATAAGGAAGTTGTGCCTGCCTTAATGAAACGTTTTAACTACGACAACGTAATGCAGGTTCCGCGTCTGGAAAAGATNNATCGGCGCCAGGGTTACGCTCAGGGGCGTGAGAATGTACGAGTTCCTCGACAGGCTGATCGCCGCCGCGCTTCCCCGCGTACGCGATTTTAAAGGGATCAATGAAAAAGCGTTCGATGGTCGCGGCAACTATACCCTCGGCGTTACGGAACAGATCATTTTCCCGGAGATAGACATCGACAAGACCAATAAGATCACCGGGCTGGACATCACTTTTGTGACCACTGCCGGATCTAACGAGGAAGCGTTTGAATTGCTGAAGGAACTGGGCATGCCCTTCAGGAAAAAAGAACAGGCCCAATAAAATGAATAGGCGACAGGTTTGTCCCGCTGCATGAGCCGGCTGAACCTGGAGCAGAACACTGAAATTTTATATCATTATATTATGGCAAAAACATCAATAACAGCCAGACAAAGAAAGAGGGAAAAAATGGTTGCGCAGTATGCGGAAAAAAGAGCTGCGTTAAAAGCCGCCGGCGACTGGAAAGCGCTGGATGAACTTCCAAGAAATTCCTCCAAAGTACGGTTAAAGAACCGTTGTCAGTTATCCGGCCGCCCGAGAGGGTATATCCGGTACTTCGGCCTGTCGAGAGTGGCCCTCCGCGACATGGCGCTGAACGGCAAGGTTCCCGGAATACGGAAAGCCAGCTGGTAATAACCTGGCGAACCGGCGATTCTACAATATTTACAATACACAATTGAATATAACATGGTAACAGATCCTATAGCAGATTTCCTGACAAGAATCCGTAACGCACAGTTGGCGGGGCACAGAATTGTGGAGATTCCTGCATCGAACCTGAAAAAGCGGATGACCGAGATTTTATACGATCAGGGCTACATCCTTAAATACAAGTTTGAGGACGACAACAAACAAGGCGTCATCAAGATCGCTTTGAAATATGATCTTCAATCCAAGGAGCCGGCTATCCGTTCCCTGGAAAGGGTGAGCCGCCCGGGCCTTCGCCAGTATGCAAGTCCTTCTGAATTCAAAAGAGTGAAGAACGGCCTCGGCGTAGCTATCCTGAGCACCTCAAAGGGCGTAATGACCGACAAGCAGGCCAAAGCGCAGAACGTGGGCGGCGAAGTGTTGTGTTATATATATTGATCTTTAAAATTAAGCGACTATGTCTCGTATAGGAAAACAACCCGTAATAGTGCCTGCAGGCGTAACGATCTCTGTTGGGAAAGACAACCTGCTTACCGTTAAAGGCCCCAAGGGTGAATTGAAACAACTTATTGACAGGGATATTACTGTCGAAGTGAAGGATGGCCAGTTAGAGCTGACCAGGCCTACCGATCAGATACGCCATCGCGCCCTGCATGGGCTGTATCGTTCGCTGATCGCGAATATGGTCACAGGCGTTACGGAAGGAGTGAAGAAAAATCTTGAGCTGGTCGGCGTGGGATTTAAAGCGTCTAACCAGGGGAACCTGCTGGACCTTTCCTTAGGCTTCTCGCATAACATCATATTCGAGATACCCAAGGAGCTGACCGTAAAGACCTCCCAGGAAAAAGGTGAAAACCCCAAGATATTCCTGGAAGGCATAGACAAACAACTGGTGGGCCAGGTGGCGGCCAAGATACGCGGACTGCGCAAACCTGAACCGTACAAGGGCAAGGGCGTAAGATATGCCGGAGAAGTGGTTCGGCGTAAAGCAGGCAAGGCCGCCGGAAAATAATCCGGGCCGGGCGCGGGCTATATTTAAAATAACTAATAATAAACAGCAATGGCTACTAAACTAATCAGAAGGCAAAAAATTCGCTTCGGGATCCGTAAAAAGGTTTCCGGTACGGCTCAAAAGCCCAGATTGTCTGTGTTCAGAAGTAATAGCGATATATATGTGCAGCTTATTGACGACGACAATGCCGTAACGCTTGCCTCTGCCTCTTCAAGAGATAAGGATATCGCAGCGCAGAAAATAACCAAGATCGAAAAATCCAAACTCGTAGGAGAGGCGATAGCCAGGAAGGCAAAGGAACTGGGCGTCAATACCTGCGTGTTCGACCGCGGAGGCAACCTCTACCACGGTCGCGTGAAAAGCGTAGCGGAAGGAGCCAGGGGAGGCGGACTGGAGTTTTAATAATAACTAATAAACGCCGCCCGACGGAAGCCGGGCGCCAACTCAAATTGAAATATGGTAAAGACTAATGTAAACAAGGTTAAACCCGGAGAACTCGAACTTAAAGAAAAAGTGGTAGCGATCAACCGCGTGGTTAAGACAACCAAGGGCGGACGGGCATTCAGCTTTTCTGCGCTGGTGGTAGTGGGTAATGAAAGCGGCGTTGTTGGTCATGGATTAGGAAAAGCCAAGGAAGTGCAGGAAGCCATTACAAAAGGAATTGAGGACGCTAAAAAGAATCTCGTGAAGGTCCCCGTTCGTCATGGCACCATCCCTCACGATCAATGGGCCAAGGACGGCGCCGCCAAGGTGTTGATCAAACCGGCCGCCCAGGGTACCGGCGTTATTGCGGGAGGCAGCATGCGCGCCGTTTTGGAAAGCGCGGGGCTGACCGATGTATTGGCCAAATCGCTGGGTTCCGCCAATCCGCATAACGTGGTGAAAGCAACCTTCAAGGCATTGGCGCTGCTCCGGGAACCGGTGACCGTCGCCAAACAAAGGAACCTGAATCTGAAAAAAGTTTTTAACGGGTAAGCCCCGGCATACTCTGTAAATAGTTTACGATGAAAAAAATCAAGATCACCCTGGTTAAAAGCGCAATAGACAGACCGGAACGTCAGAAATTAACGCTGCAGGCTTTAGGGTTGAATAAGATCAATGCAAGCAAGGAAGTGGAAGCCACTCCCCAGATACTGGGCATGGTGACGAAGGTCAACCATCTTGTACAGGTCGAAGAAGTTAAATAATTATGTAAAGCGAGGGATGATTTCCCGTTGAGTTAAAATCAAAACAACATGAACTTACACCAGATCAGGCCTGCCAAAGGCGCAACGCATAAGCCGAAACCACGTTTAGGAAGAGGGGAAGCTTCCGGTAAGGGAGGAACTTCCACGCAGGGTAACAAAGGCGGACAGAGCCGCGCGGGTTACCAAAGGAAGAATGCCCATGAAGGCGGACAGATGCCCATCCAGCGCAGGCTGCCCAAGCGCGGGTTTAACAATATCAACCGCGTTGACTACAAAGTTTTTAATCTCGGGCAGATCGCGCAGTTGAGCGAAAAATATGGCATCGAGGAATTCAGCGTTGAAAACCTTTATGCGCACGGACTTGTCGGCAAAACAGATAAGGTAAAAGTGCTGGCCAACGGCGAATTGAATAGCAAGCTGAGCTTTAAAGTGAATGCTGTCAGCGAAAAGGCAAAGGCCGCTATCGAGGCCGCCGGCGGTACGGTTGAACTTATTGTAAAATAAATTTCTGTAAATTGTACAGCATTTCAGGGATACCGTCAAAACGTATTCAACAAACAAAATACTAATGGGATACAGGTTTCCGGATAGATATCTTATGATCTTTTCGGTAAACCTGTTTCCGGGTTTTTAAACTGGCCGTAAAATTTTCTGGTTGCCGTGAAAAAATTTATCACTACTTTAAAGAATATATGGAGCATAGAAGAACTGAGAAATAAAATTCTCACCACCCTTCTGCTCTTAGCCATATATCGCCTGGGCACGCATATCGTGCTTCCCGGATTGGACCCCACCAAAATTGACGCCAGCGCGATGGCGGGCGGGGGCATCCTTGGATTGATCGACGCCTTTGCCGGCGGCGCCTTCTCGCAGGCGTCCATCCTGGCGTTGGGTATCATGCCCTATATCTCCGCTTCTATCTTTATGCAGCTGATGACCATCCTGTATCCTCCTTTTCAGAAATTGCAGAAGGAAGGCGAAAGCGGCAGAAAAAAGATCAACCAGTACACGCGTTATCTTACGGTTGCAGTGGCCATATTACAGGCCAGCGCCTATGTGCAATACCTGAACAGCCCCGGCTATCGCGAGGCGATCATCCCTTCTTATTCTTCGGTATTCTGGCTTTCCACCACCATCGTGCTTACGGCAGGCACCCTGTTCGTTATGTGGCTGGGCGAAAGAATTACGGATAAAGGACTTGGAAACGGCGCATCCATCATCATCATGGTGGGTATCCTTGCCCGTCTGCCGCAATCGTTCTGGCAGGAATGGCAGGCCAAGATACCTACAGGCGGAGGCGGTCTGCTGATCTTTGTTATTGAAATCGCCATATTGGTGGCGATCAATATGGGCCTGATCCTGCTGATACAGGGCGTTAGAAAGATCCCCGTTCAATACGCCAAACAGATCGTGGGCAACAGGCAGTTTGGCGGCGCGCGCCAGTTCCTTCCCATGAAGGTGAACAGCTCCGGCGTAATGCCCATCATCTTTGCGCAGGCCATCATGTTCCTGCCTACTTTATTGTCTAATTTTGATTCTACCCAGGGATTGGCGAGGGTTTTCGGAGACCACAGCAACTACTGGTATATGTTGATCTATGGCCTGATGGTAGTTGGGTTTACCTTTCTTTACACGGCATTGATATTTAATCCCAAACAGATTGCAGACGACCTGAAACGTAACAATGGCTTTATTCCCGGCGTTAAGCCTGGTCAGCCTACGGCAGATTATATCGGCTCTGTGATGGATAAGATAACCCTGCCGGGCGCCATCCTGCTGGCAGTGGTCGGTATCCTGCCGGGGTTTGCGCAGCGCCTTGGCGTTCAGCCTGGTTTTTCTTCTTTTTACGGAGGAACTTCCCTGCTGATCATGGTGGCGGTAATACTGGACACCCTGCAACAGATCGAAACCCAATTGCTGATGAGACAGTATGACGGGCTGATGAAAAGCGGCAGGATCCAGGGTAGGCAATCGGTGAGCCCGGTATCCATCTAACGGATAGCATAGCATACAAATGTTTTCATACCAGAACCTGACTTGCCCTGCTTGTCAGGTTTTCTTTTAATTTTATTTTTAAACAGGTAGGGTAATAGCTGCCGGCCGTTCGCGACAATCGGATAGGATAATGATCGCTGTTATTACCGGTAAAAATGAAAAAGGGGCAACGCGGGAATAAACGCGATAGGGTCGATGATTGTTTTCGCTGTGTTGCCATAAAAGAAAGAAGACTTTAATATGATTCATTACAAAACACCCCAGGAGATCGAACTGATGCGCGAAAGCGCTTTATTGGTAGGCAAAGCGCTTGCAGAAGCGGCAAAACTCATCCGCCCCGGTATAACCACCGCCAGCCTGGATGCGGCGATAGACGCTTTTATCCAGGATCACGGCGCTATACCGTCTTTTAAGAACTATAACGGATTCCCTTATGCGAGTTGTATTTCGGTGAATGACGCGGTAGTGCATGGCTTTCCTAATGAGATCCCGTTAAAAGAGGGTGATGTTGTTTCGGTCGACGTGGGCGTTTTTAAAAATGGCTTTCATGGCGACAGCGCCTATACCTTTGTTATCGGCGACCCTGGCAGCGAGATACTGCAGTTAATGAAAATTACGAAGCAGTCCTTATATAAGGGAATTGAAAAGGCGGCGGCGGGCAACCGCACCGGCGATATCGGGTATGCGGTGCAGGAGTATTGCGAAAAAATACATAAATACGGCGTGGTAAGAGAACTGGTAGGGCATGGCCTCGGCAGAAAGCTGCATGAGGATCCCCAGGTGCCAAATTTCGGAAAAAGGGGAAGCGGCGTTAAACTCAACGAAGGAGCGGTGATTGCGATTGAGCCCATGGTAAACCTGGGCGTTAAAGAGGTATGGTATGATAAGGACGGGTGGACGGTCCGCACGGGCGATGGCAAGGCTTCAGCGCATTATGAACATACGGTATGCGTAAAAAAAGGCGCGGCCGATATTTTGTCCTCTTTTGAAGAAGTGGAAAAAGCCGAGAAGGATAATGAATACTTGAACGATAGCTATTATTGAGCGGCGGATCTCTGCCATTAAGCCATCCGGCTACTGCCTACTCATTCGACTACCGCTAAGGTCCAACTGCCGGAACATCCGGTTAACTCTTGCGCTATACCGGAATTGGCGATCGGCCTGCGCCTCCTCGCGTTGCGCTTAGGTTTTCCATGGGTATTTTCCTGTTATGCTTCTTCTTTATACTACCCTGTAGCGTTGAAAATACGTTGAGCTTGCGGTAGAAACGCCTTTATCTCCTTTACCCGGCAGGTTAGTTTTGCTATAAATCATCGGTTATGCAAAACGACCAATACCCGGCCGGTTCCCGGGACGAAGAGCTGTCCTTCAGTCTCCCGGTTGAAAATGAAATACTGATCCTGAAACTAAGGGCTGAATTTGGCGCCGAATGCAGCGCTATCAACCCTGATATTCCTCCTGCTGTAGTAAATGAATTTTTGACGTCCGTATATGCCTGGGAGAGGGATATCTTCCGGCATGCCGCGCCTGTTTCTATTTACCAAAAGATAGGCAAGCCTGATTTTCCAAAGGCCGACGGCTTGTCCGACGAAGCCGTTGAGCAAGCGCTGAAAAGGCTGAAGCGCCTGCTTGCCCGGCACGGGATACGGCTGGAGATGCAGGGCGATTATTCCTGCAGGGATCTCTATGCGTTTATCACGGAAGAGCTGTTCTTATTTGAAATAGACGATATAGATCTTCCTCAGTATACCCATCATTTCTGTTACGAGGATTTCCATCCCAACCATGAGCTGGATATCCGCGATCGCGCCGTTGAATTCCTGGGCGACTGGTCGCGTCAGGCGATCAATGAACACGACGATCGCCTGGCAGATCCTTTTGTTCATCCCGATGCCCGGAACTTTTCAAAAGAATACGTATTACATAAGGTCCGGCGCGTTTTTACGACTTATCGCGCTTTCCAAAACTTTCATTACCGGATAAAGAATATCGTTACGGATATGGACGATGCGGACGGTTCGGGAATAGGGTATGCGGAAGGATTAGTGGAATACGATGCGGCGACGGCGTCCGGCGGGGTAGCGCATTTTGAGGGCCCGTTCATGCTCTACTTTTTTAATAACGGCGAAGGATGGAAGATGTTCTATTTTATTGTTCCGGGCTTCAGCTGGGATGAATAAACGATTTAACGGCGCAGTATGCATGCAAGCGGCAATTAGCGGCATCAGGATAAACACAACCGGGAATTAATGGCGCGGCGCAGATGCAACCTGGCATTAATGGCCTTGAGCAAATGCGAACCGGATGTTAAGGCGCAGCGCAACTGCGATGGCAAATGAACGGCCCCGGGGCAAACACGAATTGAACCGGAAGATTTTAGCGTTCAGCAACGCCGAATGAATATCTTTACAGATGCGCCTAATCGTAATAGGAGGAGGGGCCGCAGGTTTTTTCTGCGCCGTGAACGCGGCAAGAATGAACCCGGCGATGGAAACGATCATTATTGAAAAAACGGGAAAGCTCTTGTCAAAACTGCGTATCTCGGGAGGCGGCAGGTGTAATGTTACGCATGCCTGTTTTTCCATTGAGGACATGAGCCGCCATTATCCCCGGGGAGCAAACTTTGTAAAAAAGGCTTTTCACCAGTTTTTTACTGCGGATACGATCGCCTGGTTCAAGGAAAGAGGGGTCATGCTTAAGACCGAAGCTGATGGAAGAATGTTCCCGGTTTCGGATGATTCTTCCACTATTGTCAACTGCTTTCTGCAGGAAGCGGATAAGTATGGCGTGGCCATCTGGATGAACAGGGAAGTGAGGGAGATCAATAAGACCGGCTCCCAATGGGAAATTGTACTGGCAAATGGAGAACGCCATCAGGCAGACAAGATCTGTATTGCCTGCGGCGGCTATCCCAAAGCCCCGATGTTTGACTGGATCCGGCGTCTCGGGCATTCCGTAGAACCGCCAGTCCCGTCTTTGTTTACGTTCAATGTTCCCGGCAACCCGTTGACGCAGCTTATGGGAATAACGGTTCCCAGGGCGACGGTAAAAATACAAGGAACAAGGCTGGAAGAAACGGGCCCGGCGCTGATCACGCATTGGGGACTGAGCGGACCGGCCATCCTTAGGCTTAGCGCGCGCGGCGCCCGGATGTTGGCCGAGCGCCAATACCAGTTTGGCATAACGGTTAACTGGTTGCCCCCGCAAAATGAACAGCTCCTCCGACAGCAATTTCAAGGCTTCCGCCAGGAAATTGCCGCGCAAAAGATCAGGAGCAGAAACAGCCTGGGCATACCCCAAAGATTATGGGAATACCTATGCGAGCAATCCGGGATAGGAGCGGATATGCGCTGGGGCGATCTGCCCTCGGCGAAGCAAAATATCTTACTGAAAAATACCTGTTCCCAGGAGATCAGGGTCAGCGGAAAAACAACCTTTAAGGAGGAATTTGTAACCGCAGGCGGCGTAAAACTCGCAGAGATAGACCCCAATACCATGCAAAGTAAACGGTATCCTTCCCTTTTTTTTGCGGGAGAGATCATGGATATCGACGGGGTGACCGGAGGCTTTAATTTCCAGCACGCCTGGACAAGCGGCTGGATCGCCGCCCGGGCAATAGCGTCGGGGGCGTATTAAGATACAGGCATTATGGAATACCCGGGATCGGAATTGGATTCGAATGAGTCTTAAAATATAGGCGTAAGATGTTGAGGTTGAAGGGGTCGCCACGACCCTGCAAGAATTGAAAATTAGCGCTGGCAATCAAGGTATGATCCTTAAAATACGGGCAATTTTTCTTATCTTAGCGCCCCCGAATAAAAAACCATCGGGTTTATTATTATGTCTGATAACAATATTGTTAACTCAAACGCTGAAGTTCAGGAATCGCCCGTTTCGAACGAGGAGGTTACAGCGACAACAAATAACCTGACGCAGAGCGAGCCCGTACAGGAAACCGCTCATGATGATTTTGACTGGAGCATTGACAAACGCAATGTGGCTTCTTACACCGAAGAAGAAAAGGCAAAATACGACGCTGTTTATGAAGGCACTTTTAAAGCGGTTACCGATGGCGAACTGGTGAAAGGCATCGTAGTTGGATTAACGAAAACCGATGTGGTGATCAATATCGGTTTCAAAAGCGATGGCCTGGTATCGTTGAACGAATTCCGCGATCTTCCCAACCTGAGCGTAGGCGATGAGGTGGAAGTGCTGGTCATCGAAAAAGAAGACCGCGAAGGACACCTGAACCTTAGCCGCAAGCAGGCCCGCATTACCCGCGCCTGGGAAAGGATCGTGGAAGTGCATAAGACCGGCGAAGTCATTACCGGTACGGTGACTTCCAAGACCAAGGGCGGTCTGATCGTGGACGTGTTTGGTATGGAAACCTTCCTTCCGGGCTCTCAGATCGACGTAAAACCGGTAACGGATTACGATCAGTTTGTAGGCAAAACAATGGAATTTAAGGTCGTTAAGATAAATGAAGCGATCAAAAATGCAGTGGTCTCCCATAAGGCGCTTATCGAGAGCGATATAGAAGCGCAGCGCGCGGAGATCATGAGCAAGTTGGAAAGAGGACAGGTGCTGGAAGGCGCGATCAAGAATATCACCGACTTCGGCGCATTCATGGATCTGGGCGGATTGGACGGCCTGCTGTATATCACGGATATCAGCTGGGGCAGGATCAGCCATCCAAGCGAAGTGCTTAAACTGGATCAGAAGCTTAAAGTGGTGGTACTGGATTTTGACGATGAAAAGAAAAGGATCAGCCTGGGTCTTAAACAACTGACGCCTCATCCATGGGATATTCTTCCTGAGAACATTCATGAAGGAGCGGTTGTGAAGGGCAAGGTGGTGAATATCGAAGATTATGGCGCATTCCTGGAAATCCTTCCCGGCGTGGAAGGCCTGGTGCACGTGAGCGAGATCACCTGGGCAAATTCACCCATCAATGCAAAAGAGTTCTTTAAACTGAATGACGAGCACGAGGCTAAGATCGTAACGCTTGACAAGGAAAGCCGCAAAATGAGTTTGTCGATCAAACAAATGAGCGAAGACCCCTGGAGCGTGATCGAAGATAAATTCCCCGAAGGCAGCCGTCATACCGGCCTGGTGAAGAACATCACGCCTTACGGCGTGTTTGTAGAGCTGTCGGCAGGGATCGGCGGTATGATCCATATCAGCGACCTCAGCTGGTTAAAACGCTTCAACCATCCGTCGGAATACACAAAGGTAGGCTCCAATATAGACGTTGTTATCCTGGGTATTGACAAGGATAACCGCAAGCTTCAGCTTGGCCATAAGCAACTGGAAGAAGATCCCTGGAATACGCTCCAGGATACTTTCGCGCCCGGAACGATTCATGAAGGAACAGTGATCCGTAGGGACGATAAGGGAGCGATCGTTCAGCTGCAATATGGATTGGAAGGCTTTGCGCCTAACCGCCATCTTGGAAAAGAAGACGGCAAAACGGTTAACGCCGACGAGTCTGCGCAGTTCATGGTGATCGAATTCGATCGCAATGAAAAACGTATCGTGGTTTCTCATTCCAGGATATGGGAGCAGGCTAAGGTAGACGAGAAACAAGCCGCTAAGAAGGAAGCCAGGGAAGATGCCGATAAAACAAGAAAAACAGTGAAGACGATCCAGAGCAAGGTGGAAAAAGCGACGCTGGGCGATCTTGGCGCATTGGCAGAACTCAAGCAGAAACTCCAGCAGGAAGAAAAGGAAAGCGGAAATAACGAAAAAAGCGCCGAAAGCGCTCCGCCGCAGGAGTAATTCCTGAATAAATAAATAAGGTTCCCTTATTGCATAATGAACCGCCCTGGCCGACAGGGCGGTTTTTTTTATGGGGGCTGATTAGCGTATACCTGCAGCAACGAAATCCTCACAATGATCTTGACGGGAGCAGGAAAAACCTATTTGCTCATGATTGCCAGTCGGTTAAAACGCTGCTATGACATTAGTGTATTGTAGGTTGTTGTGGAGTATAAATACCTCTGTAAGGAGGGGGTAATAACGGAAAAATGAGGTGCAAAGCCTGCTAGCGGCAGTAAATCAGCGCCATACTTTTGGATAGAAGAAATAAAGAGTAAATTTGTAAAAACGAATGATATGGCCATCTCTGCCACAGATAAAGAATTGCTGATCTATTTTAGTCAACTGGATGAACCGCAAAAAAAATCCTTGCTGAAATTAATCAAGACGTTCCTGAAACCTGGCAACCCTTTAATGGAGAGTACCACTGTTAAACAATATAACCAGGAGTTGGATGAAGCGCTGAAGCGTATTGAAAAAGGAGAGTTTACTACCCTTGAAGCATTGGAAAAGGAAATGCAATTATGGTAGAAAGGGCGTTGAAGGTTATTATAGACAATGAGGCCAAGGCGCAGCTTCGCCAGGCGTATAATTATATCAGTAAAGAGTCGCCGCAAAACGCGCAAAAAGTAAAAACTAAAATACTCTCTTCAATAAAAGAGTTGATCAGCAATCCTAAAAAGCATGCCGCTGATAAATATCGCTTAAATAATGATGGGTCGTTCCGAGCCTATGAACTCTACAAATATCGCATTACCTACCATGTATCGGATCAGCAAATTAGAGTAATCAGGGTACGGCATACTAAGATGAATCCTTTAGAATATTAAGAACTGCTCGCGTTTTTTAATCGGTTCAAATGGAGTCTTCAGCCTTCTGAAAGTAAACTGGATAAGCTGATCTATTATGAAGGGCTGCGTGCTAGGGCCAATGACGCGCACGGGGTTCAAAGTGTTTATATATGGAGAGGGAACAATCAAAACAGATTAAGACCATGAGGAGATTATTTATCGCATTGCTTGCTTCTATGCTGTTGCATTCATGTGTGTTTATCCGCATGGATGACAGCATTGATCTTGGCAGCAAGTACAGGTATATCCAAGATTCTCCACAAACTATTATTTATCATGAAAGCTCTAAATATGAAGGAATAGGGGCGGAAATTATTCCGCCAGTTGTCCTATCCTACAAGTTCAATGAGCGTTATATCATAGCAAAGTCGCAGGTAGTAGATGAAATGACAGGGAGCGAGGAAGGAAAGCCAATCCATTACTGGATAGTAGATAAAACAATGGATGGAGCTCCGGTCAATCCGTTGGACTCGGTAACTTTTTATCAGCGATTAAAGGAACTGGATATTGATCTAAGTCTGTAATAGCGAAAGCTCCGTTTTATACTATATATTACAGGCTTGGCTGAAGGGCATTGATGGCGCAATACAATAAGGGCGTGATTGCCAATCGGTTAAAACGCGGCTATGGCATCAGTGCGGCGCAGGTCTCTGCAGGAAAAAATATCCCTCTAGCGCCGACCAATGCCGACAAAACGAAGTGAAAAGCCTGCTGGCGGTAAATCGGCAGCATCCTCTTGGATAGAAGAAATAAGAGTAAATTTGTACAAAATGGTTTAATTATGAGCGCCACAACAATATTGGATAAGCAGATTAATAACTACCTGGTTCAATTAAATACCAAGCAGAAAAAAGCGGTTTTAACGGTGGTGAAGACTTTTGTTGAAGAGCAGAAGGAATCTGATTGGTGGAAAGACGCTGATTTTGTTGGCGAGTTAGACAGGCGTTCCGCGGAGCTGGGCAGTGGTAAAGTGAAAGGGCATAGTTGGGATGAGGTGAAACAAAAAGCGCAAGCGCTTAATATATGTGTCGGCGATCTATCATAACAGCCGTAATCCCCGCAATAAATACAGAAAATAGATTTTGGTTTTAATTAAGCTGGTCTTTAGAGAGTTTCTCGATTAACAGGAATCCCCTACGACAACAGCCGCAGTTGCTCCGCAGTGAAATCGGATAATTTGTCCAACTGCAGATCGGCGATGACCCATTTGGGGTCCCTGGCCAAAAAGAGCGCTGGAACCACCACGCATTTCATCCGGCTCGCTTTTGCGGCGATCAGCCCGTTAAAAGAATCTTCAAAGCAAATACATTCCAACGGAGAAGCGCCCAACTGGCCGGCGCAGTTGAGAAATACTTCCGGATGCGGCTTGCCGTACCTGAGCGACTGCGCAGAGGCGTAAGCGTCCAGTAGATCGGTTATGCCTAATTTTTCAGCGACCGCCCTGATCAGCGCCACAGAAGAGGAGCTGGCTAACCCGATCCTGAAGTTCCGCTCTTTGAAAAAACTGAAAATATATTCCACCCCGGGCATGGGCATGGCTTTATCGCAGATCTTCTCGAGCGCCAGCGACTCTACCTTTTGGATGGCGTCGCGCGCAAAGCCGTTGTCTACCCGGAAATACCTGAACCACCATTCGATCCATTCAGGCGTGCGAAGCCCGGTCGTGGCATGATGCTGCTCGGCAGTCAAACGGATATCGTATTGTAAGAGCGTTTCAGATCCCGCTTCCTGCCAGCATGGCTCTGAATCAATGAGCAGGCCGTCCATATCAAAAATCACTGTATTGAGCATGCTTCAAAGTTAATGGTTAGCGATAGTAAACAATTGCATAATTTCGGAGCGGCGAGTAAAATGAATGATCATGATGTCAAGCGAGCGACTTAAAAATGTTAAGATAGTAAGGAAATTCGTGTATGCGTTGGTTGGAATCATTACTTACCCCGGCATTGCTATGATCAACCGGTTGCGCATATCAGGGACCGAAAACCTGAAAAACCTGCCTTCTAAAAATGTCTTGTTTGTAAGTAATCACCAGACCTATTTTGCAGATGTTATCACCTTTCTTCATATTTTCTGCGCGGTGAAATGGGGTAAGAAAAACAGGCTGGGATTGCCTTATTACCTGCTGAATCCATTCTCCAGCGTCTATTATGTGGCAGCAGAGACCACGATGAAAAGCAGTTGGCTAAGCAAATTGTTTACGCTTGCCGGCGCCCTGACGGTTAAACGCACCTGGCGATCTGAGGGCGGCGAAACGAGAAAGGGCCTGGATCCTTCGGACACCCGGAAAATATCCCGGGCCCTCGACAGCAACTGGGTCATCACTTTCCCGCAGGGAACAACCACGCCGTTTGCTCCCGGGAGAAAGGGCGCGGCCCACCTGATCAAATTAAATAAGCCTGTCGTCATCCCTATCGTGATCGATGGGTTCAATAAGGCATTCGATAAAAAAGGATTAAAGTTGAAAAAGACCGGCGTCAGGCTAAGCGTAAGGTTCAAGGAGCCGTTGCAGATCGATTTTGAGCAATCCTCTGAGGTTATTCTTGATCAGCTGATGACGGCCATCGAGCAAAAAAAGGACCTGGTTCAAAGCTGACCGGATAGGCAGAAAAACACATCATGGCAACGGGATGGAGGCGCTGCCCTGTCAATATCGTCAACCTGATCTGAATCGTGGATCACAATCACTGCCAGGTTGCGCAGAATGTTTCCATTGTTGCTGTCAATATCTCCGATGCTGAATTCCCCAAAGGCTCTTACCTGTTAAAGAAGGCTTTTAGTTCCGTAGCTTCTTCCGGCTGCATCTTACCCCCGAGTATCAGGCGCAATTGCCTTCTGCGAAGCGCTCCGTCGTATAATTTGATCTCTTCTTCCGTCTTTGGTTGAATGGCAGGCACGGGCTGGGGCTTGCGGTCGGGGTTCAACGCCACAAAAGTATAATAAGCCTGGTTGCTGTTGTAACGGTGTTGCTTGACCGCATCTTCCCCCCATACTTTCAGGTGCACTTCCATCGAGGTATTAAAAGCCCTCGACACCCGCGCCTCAATATGCACTACGTTGCCGAGCCGGATAGGATTTTCGAAAGAAATATTGTCTACCGACGCGGTCACCACCGGGGAGCCGCAATGTTTCATTGCCGCCAGGGCGGCGGCAATATCCATCCAATACATTAACCGGCCTCCCATCAGGTTGCCAAATACATTGGTGTCGTTGGGCAGCACCAGTTCGGTCATCACTACAACAGAGTCTTCGGGCGACTTGGGCAATGGATCCATATCGTTGGTTTTAGATGTTTGTTTTTTCGCAGGTTTCCAGGAAACGATCGTCTATATCGGCGCCGATACCCGGGGCGGAAGGCGGTTCCACAAAGAATCCGTTATACTTCACGCCGCCCGTTACCGGGTCCTCTTTGTGCCCGATCATACAGGTATCCATATCATAAAATTTAACATTGTCGCGCGCCATCGCAAAATGCGCAAACGCGCTCAGCGCCAGCCGGCTTTCCAGCATGCCCCCCATCATACAGGGGATATTGTTTTGCTCGCAGATGCTGTTGATCTTCAGCGCTTCGTGGATGCCGCCGGACTTGGCGAACTTGATGTTTACATATTGACAGGCGTTGGCCCGGATCAGCCGTTCGGCGTCATGCGCATCGAACACGCTTTCGTCGGCCATGATCGGTATGGGCGAGATGTCTTTTAAGGCCGGCAGGCGACCGTCGTTCCAGGCGCGCATGGGCTGTTCGCAGAATTGTATGTTGTAGCGGCCCATCCCTGTCAGGGCGGTTACGGCATCATCATAAGACCAGCCCTGGTTGGCGTCTATGCGCAGCAGAATTTCCGGGCCGATCTTCTCGCGGATCATTTTTATCCTTTCTATGTCCTGTACGGCATTTTTGCCCAATTTTACTTTAATGATGCGCACGCCTCTCCGTACATAGTCAACAGCCTGTTCTGCCATCTTTTCCGGCGCGTCAATGCCGATGGTCAGGTCGGTCTCCATTTTTTTCACGCTCCCCCCCAGAAATGCATACAGGGGCTGACCGGCCGATTTGGCGGCAAGATCATATAGCGCCATATCAAAAGCGCTTTTGATGGTGCGGTTGAACGCAATACAAACGTCCAGGTCCTGCAGCCGGTCCCCGATCTGCGAAGCGTCCTTGCCTTTCCAGAAGGCGGCAAAATCCTTTGCTACCTCAAAGCAAGTGGCCTGCGTTTCGCCTACGATCATGGGGAAGGCAGAGCATTCGCCCACCCCATACATACCGCTGCTGGTATGAACGCGGATAAAGATGTTCTGCGCATAGTGCATGGTGCCGGTGGCAATGCTGAACGGGTGCATGGGGATGCTTAATTTCCAAATCTCTGTATGGGTGATCTGCATGTGGGTAATGGCTGGTTATGAATGATAAGAAACGGCTGCAATTTACAATCTTCCTGGCCATTAATGCGGAACGTTTCTGAAATAACCTAGAGCGGCTGCGGACAAAATTCATTGAGTCTTTCCTTGCATGGGGAGATGAATTTATATGCGCAGAAAGCCGTAAGTTTGACGGGAAATTTTTAAAGGGCTGCTAGCTCAGTTGGTTTAGAGCGCTACTTTGACAGAGTAGAGGTCACTGGTTCGAGCCCAGTGCAGCCCACAGATCACGCCTCATGTTCTTTTTACTATTGGCAATAAGCTTAAATATTGCCGGCGTTTTAACGGTTCCATTTTGGGAATAAAATCGCGTCTTTCGTCCTTGTTCCCCATGTTTTCAGCTATTTATTTTTTCCCAATACGCAATTTTATTGGCCTTTAGGAGTTATTAGTTAGCATGAGTAGGCCTGCGGGTAGAAAGAAATTTGAAGGGGAGGCATAGGGATTTTACGATAGCAGGACTGCCAGCCTAAACCCAATATCCATGAAAGTTTCCGACCCTCTTGACTATAAGGATCGTTGTCCTGTATTTATAAGGGAGCCTTTTATTAAAAGGTTATTTTCTGTTGCATCCATCTTTGTTCTCCTGTTCATCGCGGGTTTACAATCGATTCAGGCAACGCCTGATATGGGTAAGGAACGACCGTTTTTTACGGCAAACAAATCTTTTCTGCCCCCGGGAGTCCCCGATCTTTCGCATCCCGATACCAGGCTGATCATTGTCGTCGATTCTTCTATTGCCGACAACAATGCCAACAACCAGATCGTAGCGCATATCGTAGACTCTGACGGAAACCCTGTTCCCAACGTGAATGTGAACTTCAGATGGAATCCCGGAACAGGCGATGTAACGATAGGCGCGTTGACCAACAGCAATGGCGACGCCTTGCTGAATCTCGCCAGCGCCATTATCGGGCAGATCGATGTAAATGCCCGCGTAGGCGGTATTTTACTGACGCATAACAATCCCGCGACGGTGACTTTTGTCGCGTATGAGCCCGATGCCGGCGCTGATGAAACGCGGCTGGAAGTGGTCGCAGACAATGCCCTGGCCGATAATAGTTCAACAAATACCATAAGGGCGCATGTAGCCGATGCCAACGGAAACCCGGTTCCTAACCAGTCCGTCAGTTTCCTGATCACTTCAGGAACAGCTTCTTTTACTACTCCTGTTACCGTGGTAACAGATGCCAACGGCGACGCTTTTGTGTCGCTAAGGAGCAATACGGTAGGAGAAGTGACGGTAATAGCGGATGTTGCCGGGATCCCCATCGTAAATGGCAGTCCGGCTACCGTTCATTTTATAGCGGATGTCCCTGATGTCTCTGTTCCCACGACCTTCCTGGAGGTAACGGCCGACGGCGCTTTGGCCAATGGCGCGGCGGCCAACAGCGTACGCGCGCACATCACCGACGCTTATGGAAATCCCGCGGCCAACCAGACCGTAACCTTTGTAATAGCCAGCGGCACGGCTACTCCCGGGGGATCCCTTACCGTTACCACCGACGCCAGCGGCGATGCAGTATTAACGCTTACCAGCCTGGTTGCCGGAACGGTTACCGTTACTGCGGAAGTAAACGGAACGGCGATTGTGAATGGCAGTCCAGCTACCGTTGAATTTGTAGCAGATGTTCCGAACGTTTCTGTTCCCACTACCTTTTTAGAAGTAACGGCAGATGGCGCAGCGGCGGATGGCGCGGCAACCAATACGGTGCGCGCGCATATCACCGACGCCAACGGAAATCCCGCTCCCGGGCAATCGGTCACCTTTGCGATCGCTACGGGCACAGCTTCTTTTACTACGCCGGTTACTGTAATTACCGACGCTAATGGCGATGCTCTTGTATCGCTCAGCAGCACGGTTATAGGAGAGGTAGCGATTACTGCGGAAGTAAATGGAACGGCCATTGTGAATGGCAGTCCCGCTACCGTTCATTTTGTTGCGGACGCCCCTGATGTTTCCGTTCCCACGACCTTCCTGGAGGTAACGGCCGACGGCGCAGCGGCCAATGGCGCGGCGACCAACAGCGTGCGTGCGCATATCACCGACGCCAACGGAAATCCCGTGTCCAACCAGACCGTAACTTTTGTAATAGCCAGCGGCACGGCCACTCCTGTAGGATCCCTTACCGTTACTACCGATGCTAACGGCGATGCCGTATTGACGCTGACCAGCGTTGTGGTAGGCTCGGTAACGATAACAGCCGATGTAAATGGAACGGCGATTGTGAATGGCAGTCCCGCTACCGTTGAATTTGTGGTAGATGTTCCCAGCGTTTCCGTCCCCACGACTTTCATAGAAGTAATTGCCGACAACGCGTTGGCCGATGGCGCGGCGACCAATACGGTGCGCGCGCATATCACCGATGCCCAGGGGAACCCTGTACCCGGGCAATCGGTCACCTTTGCGATCGCTACGGGCACAGCTTCTTTTACCACGCCGGTTACCGTGACTACCGATGTTAACGGCGATGCCTTTGTATCGTTGCAAAGCATTGTAGCGGGGCAAGTAGGCGTTACGGCAACAGTTAACGGCACGGCCATCGTGAATGGCAGTCCCGCTATCGTAACCTTTATTGCCGATGTTCCCGATGTAAACAACAGCGCTACCGCTCTGGTTGTCGACGCAGACAATGCCGATGCCGATGGCGTAGCTACAAACATAGTAAGGGCGCATATTGCCGATGCAAACGGCAATCCCGTTCCCAACCAGACCATAACCTTTGTAATAACCGGCGGTACCGCGACTCCCGGAGGGCCCCTTACCGTTACCACCGACGCCAATGGCAATGCGGTATTAACGCTGACCAGCAATGTGGTGGGTTCGGTAACGGTAACGGCCGATGTTAACGGTACTCCTATTGTGAACAATAGCCCAGCTACCGTCAACTTTGTAAGCTTTGCCAATGTAGGTCATCCTGCCACCGCGTTGATCGTGGATGTTAACAATGCCATCGCCGACGGAGCGGATATGAATGTCGTCAGAGCCCATGTGGTGGACGGCGACGGCAACCCGCTGGTCAACCAGGAAGTAGTGTTTACCATAGCCTCGGGCGACGCGGTGATCGTCACTGCGCAACCGGTGATGACCGACGCCTCGGGTAATGCGATAATACAACTGACCAGCAGAACGCCGGGCTATGTAACGATTACGGCTACGGCCAAGAACCGCCCGATCGTAAATGGCAGTCCAGCCCGGATACGGTTTACGGAAGAAAATATTTGGGTGCCGAAGATATTCACGCCTAATGGCGACGGCGTAAACGATGTGATCAGGCCGATCATTAACGGCACATTTAATTTCCACTTCTTTAACGTGTACAACAGATGGGGCAACCTAGTCTTTTCTACCCGCGACAGGAATGTGGGCTGGGATGGAAGATTAAAAGGAGTATTACAACCAAGCGAAACCTATCTGTGGACCATCGGCGGAACAGACCGGAACAATACGCCTGTGCAGCGCAAGGGCATGTTCTCGCTGGTAAGATAAGATAACGAGGCAGGGTCGCGGCGATATGGATGATAGGGGCTTTGTTTTAAGATATAAATAAAAAGTATTTATGAAATTTATTTGGGTACTATCCGGTTTCTTACTGCTGACTCAGTTGGCCGATGCGCAGGAGATCAATTTCTCCCGGGTGCAGGATATGGCCGTATGGTATAACCAATCGCTAAAAACGGATAAGCATATAAGCCTCAAGTTCAACATGAGGAATGTACAGTATGGAGGCCTGACCGCTTATAAAAGCATGAGCGCAATGGCGGAGATTCCCCTGGTGAGCGCGGAAGGGCGCGAGTCTGAAAACGCCGGGTATCTAAGCGTAAGCGTGGGAGGCGCTTCCGATAAATCGAATCAGGGAATACTGAACAATACGCTTGGCCTGGCGGGCATTTCTTACGCTATTCCTTTTGCCGGCAATGAAACCTATATAGCGGTTGGCCTGCAGGGCAGTTATTATCAAAGCAGGCTGAATATCGGCGAGGGCGCTTTTTTTGGCGACCAGTATGATCAGTATGGCCCGGTAGACGGCGCGATGAGCGTAGACAGGCTGGCGAGCGGCTGGTCGTACAATCACATCAATATAAACGGAGGCATATCTGTTTTCAGCAATGCGGAACAAAACAAATGGTATCTCGGCGCTTCCGTGATGCATATTAACAGGCCCTTCACCGACGATGCCAAAACCGGCGAATTCAGGTTAAGGCAGGCTTTAAGCGTGCAGGGAGGATATAAATACATCACCCCTGAAAACAATGATTGTTCTTTTTATATGACCCTCAACTGGCAGGGAAAAGCATATAAACATTTTTTCAACGTTTCTTATTTCAAAGCTATCGAGGGAATTAAGGGCGGCGTAGGATTAGGTTTGGGTTATCGTTACGACGACGCCATTGTTCCGGCTGTTGAAGCGAGGTACGCCAATGCGACGATAGCGCTGGGCTATGATGTGAACGTGTCCGATATCAATGCCGCGGGTTTCAAGAGGAATGGGGTAGAACTCGCTGTTAAACTTGAATTTTAATATCAATGTTCATGAAAACGAAATCTGTTTGTCTTACGGCATGTTTAATGATAGCGATGGGGGCGTTTTCGCAAACTTCGGATACGTTAGGGCAGTCTTCCGGCGGACAGCTTAAGATTCCTGATTCGTTGATCAAGCTATTTGCTCATCAGAAAGATATACCGGACTCCCTGCTTCAGAAGTATAAAATTCAGACAGAAGTTCCGGATACGTCCCAAAGAACGCTGATCGCTCAATATAGATCTTCAGATACCCTTAAGGACCAGAACAGCGAGGCCAGCAAACCCCCGCAAGCCAAAGCTCCCGTAAAAAAATACGACAAGCGATGGAATATTTCCCCCCTGCTTAAGTTCCAGGCGCAGGATTTCGGCATGTTGGAGAGAAGAAGAATGGGATACCTGAGCGATGCGCATACGCTGAGTTTGCCGGATAGATCTACCTTGTCGCTCGCGGCATCCGTATATAAAAATTTCTCGGGGCATGTGTCCATGAGCGTGGACATCGGCGCCGGCAGCGGACGCGTTACCGGCAGCGACGCCCTGGTCAGCCAGGCGGAGAAAAAATTCTACGGCGTGGGAACGGCAACCCTGTACCTGCATTTGCTGGGCGCTAAGTACCGCTTGCAACCTTTTGTTGCGGCGGGCATTAACTACCTGATGGGCGACGGCGCATATATGAGCGCTCCGGTCGGCGGCGGCGTTAAGTTCAGCGGTAAAAAGATCATGATCGAGGCCCAGGCGGCGCAAGGCTATGCGATAAGCAAGAATATCGCCAATACGATGATGTATTCGATGGGCGCGTATATCCCCCTTAAACGGAAAAAAGACGAGGAGGAAGAATCCCGGCGAAACGGCGATCCGAGCATTACCAATATCACTAATAACTATTATCTGCTGAATGCCGATTCGTTGAAGAAGGCCGCGGAAGATTCGGCGAAACTTGCCGATAAATTGGCCAGGGATAAAGCAGACAAGGCCAGGGCGGCGCTCGATCCCGACGATCCGATGAACCTGCCCGCGGCCGTAAAAGAGATCGTCTATTTTAACTACGACCAGTACTCGCTGACCTCCTCGGCCTTCGCCGCGATCGACCAGGTTGTTAAAAAGCTCAAGGATAACCCCATACTGAACGTACACTTAAAAGGGTATACCGACCTGAGCGGAAGCGAGAGCTACAATTCGGCATTGTCCCGGCGGAGAGCGCAGATGGTATTTGATTATATGAATAGCCGCGGTATTCCTGCGGAACGAATGATCATGAGCGGTTACGGTAAAAACAACCCAGCAATTGACAGCAATGATCCCGGCACGGCCTGGATGAACAGACGCTGTGAAATAGTGATATTCGAAAAGCGATAAAGGCGATGATCAATAAGGAATAGAGGCTGCATCCATCTTTGGCGCAGCTTCTTTCTATTTGGATGCCAGGCGGGAGGATTTGGTTTATGCCTCTCTCGTTTCCTTCAGAATGCTTTAATGCTTCCTTATTTCCTGTTCCTGAAATGTTTTTTAGGGCGCGAAGCGCCTCTTTTCTCAGCGCTATATTCCGGCGCGGGCCCCAGGGAGTCCGGCAAGGGGATCTTCTTTATCTCGCTGCCGATCAGCTGTTCAATATTCCTGAATTTGCGTTGGTCGGCGGGGTTTACAAAAGTGAGCGCCACCCCGGTGGCTTCGGCCCTGGCCGTTCTTCCCACCCGGTGAATATAATCTTCCGCATCTCCGGGCACGTCATAGTTGATCACCAGTTCAATGGAATCGATATCGATCCCCCTTGAAAGAATATCCGTGGCGACCAGGATCTGGAGCTTCCTGTTTTTGAATCCCCTCAATACTTCATTTCGTTGGTCCTGCGCAAGATCCGAATGAATGGCCGCCGCATTGAACCTTAATTTCAGCAGTTCCTTTTCCAGCTCTTTTACCTTGCTTTTGGTGGAGGAAAAAATAATAATGCTCTTGAGCGTTTTGCCCTGCAACAAGGATTTCAGCAAGGCGATCTTTTGCGTATTGTGCACCAGGTATACGCCCTGGATAACGCGTTCTGCAGGTTTTGATACGGCGATATTGATCTGCTCCGGGCGTTTCAGTATCTTATTGGCAAGCGTGCGTATCTTAGGCGGCATGGTGGCCGAAAACAGCAGGGTCTGCCTTTCCGCCGGAAGAAAACTGATGATCCGGTTCAGGTCGTCGCTGAAGCCCATATCCAGCATCCGGTCGGCCTCGTCCAGCACCAGGTGCTCCAGGGAGTTGAATTTTGCATATCCCTGGTTGAGATGGGAGATCAGTCGACCGGGAGTGGCAATAATGATATTGGCGCCGTGCACAAGCGCTTTCTTCTCCTGTTCATATGAACTTCCGTCGCTGCCGCCATAAATGGCGATCGAGCTCACCGGCGTAAAATAAGCAAAGCCTTGTAATGCTTCGTCGATCTGGATGGCCAGCTCGCGGGTGGGCACAATGATCAGGGTATTGGTACCCTCGGTGGGCTTTTTAATGAGCTTATTAATGACAGGCAGCAGGTAGGCTGCTGTTTTTCCGGTGCCTGTTTGCGCGCAGGCAATGATGTCTTTATTGTTTAATATGATCGGGATGGCCTGCTCCTGGATAGGAGTAGGTTTTTCGAAACCCATAGAAACCAGGCCTTCTAATAACTCCGGTTCAAAATACTCGTTGAATGTCAATTTGTCTTTTTATAAATGATCGCTAATAGTTCCTATCGTGTGGATAATATGTCTTATTTCGCGCGCGTCACGACGCTAATGTATCGCAATTTACTATATTCATTTGATTTCTTCAATCCCGCCCGGCGCAGCGCCTCATTTTCAGCTCGGGCGCGCCGCATGGCGTTCCGTTCTTCCCCCAAATTTATTTACCTTGCAGTCATGCAACAATACCTGGGTTTACTGCAACATATCCTCGACAACGGGGCGTCTAAAACAGACCGCACCGGCACCGGCACCCTGAGTTGTTTTGGGTTTCAGATGCGTTTTGATCTGCAAAAAGGCTTTCCCCTGGTAACGACCAAGAAGCTGCACCTGAAAAGCATTATCTATGAATTGCTCTGGTTTTTAAAAGGCGATACCAATATACATTACCTGAAAAAGCATGGCGTAAGCATCTGGGATGAATGGGCCGATCCGCAGGGCGGACTTGGACCGGTGTATGGAAAGCAATGGCGAAGCTGGGAAGGCGCCAATGGACAGACCTACGACCAGATAAGCGATGTGCTGCAGCAGATCAAAACCAATCCCGACAGCAGGAGGATGATCGTCAGCGCCTGGAATGTGGCCGATCTTCCCCGGATGGCGCTCATGCCTTGTCATACCCTGTTCCAGTTCTATGTGGCAGATGGCAAACTGAGCTGCCAGCTATACCAGCGCAGCGCCGACGCGTTTTTAGGCGTTCCTTTTAATATTGCATCCTATGCGTTGCTGACCATGATGATGGCCCAGGTATGCGGACTGAAACCTGGAGATTTTGTGCATAGCTTCGGGGATGTTCACCTGTATAGCAATCACCTGGACCAGGCCCGGCTTCAGCTGACGAGAACGCCTTTTCCGCTGCCGGTGATGCGCCTTAATCCTGATGTCCATGATCTTTTTGATTTTGGGTATGAAGATTTTACCCTGGAAAATTATCAGTGTCATCCTCCCATTAAGGCCAAGGTGGCTGTTTAAAGAAGTAAACTTCGTTATACATGATCATTAACCTGGTTGCGGCCGCTTCTCTCAATAATGTAATAGGGAAAGACAATCAATTGCTTTGGCGCCTGCCCAATGATATGGCATTCTTTAAGAACATCACCTGGGGAATGCCGGTGATCATGGGAAGAAAAACATTTGAGTCCTTGGGAAAGCCGTTGAAAGGAAGGACCAATATCGTGGTTTCGCATAATCCCGGGTTAAGGATACCGGGAGTTAGAATTGCCTATGGTCTTAAGGAAGCGCTCGCCCTAGCCGAAGAAGAATCCGTAAAGCAATGTTTTGTGATCGGGGGCGGCGAAATATACCGGCAGGCGATGCCGCTGGCCCGCCGGATCTACCTGACGCGGGTATGCGCAGAAATGGAAGGAGACGCTTTTTTCCCGGCGATAGACGAAACGCTGTGGAGTAAGACCGGTCAAACCGATTTTGATGCCGATAACCAACATGCCTATGCCTATCGTTTCGAGGTATGGGAGAGAAAGCCATCCTGAATGTCCAGCTATTCCCCCTTCCAGTTAGCGGTCAAATACTGCGGGCATTACCTGTTCTCTGCCAACGGGAAGGGACACGGCACACATTCTCCCTTTGTATATGATTTTATCCGGAATGTGTTAAATGATAAGAAAGCGGTCGAGGTTTACCCAAAGATAGAATCGCTTAGGAAAAGATTGCTGCGGTCGAATGCATTGGTAGAAGTGCAGGATCTTGGCGCGGGAGCGACAACCCGCCCTTCATCGCGCCGCGTGGCGTCGATAGCGGCAAGATCAGCCAAGCCCCCGCGGCTGGCGCAACTGCTGTTCCGCATCGCCCGTTATTATCAATCCCGCTATATCCTGGAACTGGGCGCTTCCCTGGGCATTTCAACCGCCTACCTGGCGTCCGCCGATCCTCATTCGGTTGTTGTTACGGGAGAAGGCAGCGGCAATATCGCTTCCCTGGCGATGGACCATTTTAAGGAGCTGGGGCTGACCAATATCAGGATGACGATCGGCAATTTCGACGATACCCTTCCGGCTATGGCCGGCATGCTTCCCGCAATAGATATGGCGTTTATTGATGGCAACCACCGCGAAGCGCCAACCCTCAGGTATTTTAGCCAATTGCTTCCCCGTATGTCGGAATCTTCGATCATGATATTCGACGATATCCATTGGAGCAAAGAAATGGAGTCGGCCTGGATGCGGATAAAGGACCATCCATCGGTAATGACCACGGTGGATATCTTCTTCATGGGCATTATTTTTTTTCGTCCTGAGTTTAAGGCAAAACAGCATTTTACAATCCGGTATTAAGTCCATAAAAATTTCTACCTTACCATACGAAACAAGCAATCCAATTCTGCTATATGGTGATAGGCATATTGAAAGAACCAACCGCCGAATCCAGGGTGTCTATGCTGCCTGAGTCGGCGGCGGCGCTGATCGCCAAAGGGTTTACCCTTTTGGTGGAGCACGGGGCGGGAGAGAAAGCCTTTGGCAGCGACGAAGCCTATCTGCATGCGGGGGCGCAGCTAAGGCCGCGGGAGGATGTACTGAAAGCGGCCGATGTGGTTCTTTCCATCAACATGCCGCGAGACGGGGATATTGCTTTTCTTTCTGCTAAAACGCTTATCGGCGTATTTCAACCCTTATATCATTTCAACCTGATGCAGCGCTGGGCGGAGGCGGGCGTAACCGTATTTAGCCTGGACATGCTTCCCCGGACCAGCCGTGCGCAGCCGATGGATGTGCTGAGCTCGCAGGCAAATATTGCCGGTTATAAGGCGGTGGTCCTGGCCGCCGCCCGGTATAGCCGTTATTTCCCGATGCTGATGACGGCCGCTGGCAGCATACCGCCGGCCAGGGTATTGATATTAGGCGCAGGCGTTGCGGGTTTGCAGGCCATAGCTACTGCGCGCCGGTTGGGCGCGGTCGTGGAAGTGTTCGATACAAGGCCGGCGGTTAAGGAGGAAGTGATGAGCCTGGGCGCCCGGTTTGTAGAGGTAGAAGGCGCGGCGGATGCGTCGAATGCCGGAGGATACGCTATTGAGCAGTCGCCCGAATTCCAGGCCAGGCAGAAACAAAAAATTGCGGAGACTATTGCCAAAGCAGATATTGTGATCGCTACCGCCCAGATACCGGGCAAAAAAGCGCCTGTGCTGGTTACTGCCGAAATGATCGCGCAAATGCGAAAGGGCTCGGTGATCATTGACCTTGCCGCGGCATCCGGCGGCAATACTGAGTACACCCGGAACAACGAAACGGTAGAGGAGCAGGGCGTTTCCATCGTCGGCGCCGCTGACCTGGCGGCAACGATGCCTTCCGACGCGAGTAAGCTGTATGGTAAGAATGTGATGAACTTCCTGCAGCTGATCACCGGTGCAGCCGGAGCGCTCAACCTGGATTTCAACGACGACCTGGTAAAGGGCTCCTGTATTGCGCACGATGGCCGGATCGTTCATGAGCGGATCAGGGAACTGATCGAAGGGCGGCAGGAATAAGAACGATGGCAAAATTATTCGGGACAGCGTCTTTCAGAACGCTATCGTCTAACCGAATTCCGGAAAACGGATCAACGGATATCTAACGAAACTGATAATAATAAAGCTATGGAAAATTGGTTGTCTTGGATATACCTGCAGCAGGAGATGATCTATATCGTAGCCCTGATGATCCTGCTGGGGATAGAAGTGATCGGCAGGGTGCCCAGCGTATTGCATACGCCCCTGATGAGCGGCGCCAATGCCATTCACGGCGTGGTGATCATCGGCGCGATCATTGTCATGGGAAAGGCGGAGCCGGATAACTACCTGGCCCTTTCCCTGGGCTTCCTGGCTACGATACTGGGAACGCTGAATGTGGTGGGAGGCTTTGTGGTGACGGACAGGATGCTGGAGATGTTTAAGAAAAAAAAGAAGGATGAAAAAAGCTAACATAGGCATGCGCGCAAGCGGAATGCATAAACTTATTTTTTCATGGAATTAAGCATACTCTCCATCATCTATATTATTGGTTCGCTTGCTTTCATCGCGGGATTAAAGATGCTGTCCGATCCTGCGCATGCCCGGAGGGGAAACCAGGTCGCCGCAGCGGGAATGGGGCTGGCTATATTCGGCGCCATTTTTTTGTATGAAACGGAAGGAGAAAAACTGCATAACCATCTCTGGATATTTGCGGGGCTCGCCATCGGCGGCATAGCGGGCGCGCTGGCCGCAAAAAAAGTGAAGATGACGGCCATGCCCGAGATGGTGAGTTTGTTCAATGGCATGGGCGGCGCCTGCGCCGCATTGATCTCCATTGTTGAGTTCGATCACCTGATCAAACATCCGTTTGCGGTTTCCTTCAACGCTTCTTCCGTTCTTGCCGAGGGTTCGGTTGCTCCCGAATTGATCTCTATGGGGCATGTGCTGATCATATTACTGGGAATGGCGATCGGCGCCATGTCTTTTTCCGGCAGCATGGTTGCCTGGGCCAAATTGAACGGGCGGCTAAAAGACTATTCGTTCAAAGGGCAGCATGTTTTTAACCTGTTTATTTTATTGCTGATCATTGTCGGCATCAGCGGCCTGGTAGCCAATATTGCCGGCGGATTCCGCGTGGACGCCCGCCTGGATCCCCTGAGCATCCGGGTGGTAACGGCCTCATGGATACCCTGGTTGTTTTATGGCATTCTTTTTCTATCCCTGGCCTACGGGATACAATTCGTGCTGCCGATCGGCGGCGCCGATATGCCGGTAGTGATCTCTCTGCTAAATTCATTTACCGGCGTCGCGGCGGCCTGCGGAGGATTCCTGTATGATAACAAGGCGATGTTAACCGGCGGCATATTGGTAGGCGCCGCGGGAACCTTGCTGACGATCCTGATGTGCAGGGCCATGAACCGTTCGCTGATCAATGTGCTGGTAGGATCCTTTGGCGGTCAGCAGGCCGGCGAGGGAAGCGCGCAGGAGCAGGGCAGTTTTAAGGAAATAAGCGTCAGCGATGCGGCGGCGGTGTTGAACTATTCTTCGAGAGTGATGATCGTCCCGGGATACGGACTTGCCGTCGCCCAGGCGCAGCATGTTTGCCACGAGTTGGAGAAGCTGCTTGCGGACAAAGGCGTAGACGTGCAGTATGCCATTCATCCTGTGGCCGGTCGAATGCCGGGGCATATGAATGTGTTGCTGGCCGAGGCCGATGTCGGTTATGATAAGTTGATGGAGATGGAACAGGCCAATGAACTGTTCCCTTCAACGGATGCGGTATTGGTGCTTGGCGCCAACGATGTGGTGAATCCCGCCGCCAAATCGGATCCCTCCTCGCCATTGTACGGCATGCCTATACTGGATGTTGAGCTGGCCAAAATGGTTATCGTAAACAAAAGAAGCATGAAGCCGGGATATGCGGGCGTTGAGAACGCGCTTTTTTTCCAACCAAAGACGTCCATGCTGTTCGGCGACGCCAAATCGGTTTTGCAACAGCTGGTTACTGAAATCAAGACTTTATAATCCTGTGAAATCTACCCTGCCTGCCGCATTTATCCAATCCCTGGAAGGCCTTCCGGGCTTCGATAGGGAATCTTTCTGTCGCGCGCATGAATACCCCGAGCCGGCAACGGCCATCCGGCTGAACCCCCAGAAACCCTTTGATGTTTTTGGCGTGTACGGCGCGCTTGAGCCCGTTCCCTGGTCGCGATGGGGGTATTATCTTCCGGAGCGGCCGTTGTTTGTTTTTGATCCCTTATGGCATGCCGGAGCCTATTATGTGCAGGAAGCTTCGAGCATGTTCCTGGAACAATGCGTACGGCAGTGCGTCGATCCTTCTTCTTCCCTCAGGGCGCTGGATCTTTGCGCCGCCCCGGGGGGTAAATCCACTTTGTTGCAATCTTTACTTTCAGCAAACAGCCTGCTCGTGAGTAATGAGGTCATTAAATCGAGGGCGCCGATATTGGAAGAGAACCTGTCGAAATGGGGAGGGCTGAATAGCCTGGTCGTTAATAACGATCCCCGCGAGCTGGGGAGGATGGCGGAGTATTTTGATCTTATCCTGGTAGACGCTCCCTGTTCAGGATCCGGGCTGTTCCGGAAGGATCCCGCCGCCATAAAAGAGTGGAGCCCGGACGCGGCGCTGATGTGCAGCAGGAGACAGCAGCGGATATTGTCGGATATCTGTCCCTCATTAAAAAAAGGCGGTATCCTGATATACTCCACCTGCTCTTATTCGGCAGAAGAAAATGAAGACATGGCCGACTGGTTATGCGAACAGTTCAATCTCTCGCCTTTGCGCATCGATGCGCCGGATCCGTGGAGTATAACGGAGACAAAGAGCCGAAAATATGGCGCGTTTGGGTATCGTTTCTTCCCGGATAAATTAAAGGGAGAGGGTTTTTATATTTCCTGTTTTAAAAAGGAAGAAGGGGCGCGGTCTGAGCGGCTTGTCCATAAAAAACCTAAATGGTCAAGGTTGCCTGCAAAGGATGAAGCCGTTGTCCGGCCCTGGCTGAACGAGAACATGCCCGTTAACTTATATGCGCTGGATGGAGAGGTCTTTGCCTTTCCCTCGGCGCTGGAGCAGGAACTGGAAGCGGCGGGCGGCAACCTGTATTTGAAAAAAGCCGGCGCCCGGATCGGGAAGATCGCGCAGGGCGAACTGGTCCCCGCGCATGAGCTGGCGCTCAGCGCGGCGCTGAATGAAAAAATTGTTGTAATACCGTTAAAAAAGGATCAGGCCCTACAATATTTGCGAAAGGAAACAGTTACCATAGACATGGAATACAAGGGTTGGGCGACGGTTCAGTATGAAGGCGTTAACCTGGGATGGGTAAAGGTCTTGGGTTCCAGGATCAACAATTATTATCCGAAAGAATGGAGGATATTAAAGACGGAAAAAAATAAATATTAGGCATCTTTGTATATTGAACGAAGATTCAACGAGGAGAAGCGGGATAAAATTCAGGATGTAGCCGTAAATTTCAGGCTGAGCCGAATGAAATGATGAACGGCGCCCGGTTTAAAATGTAATTGCGAATGATTAGAAAGTATTGTTTGTTTTTTTTAACATCGTTGATCGGTCTCTCGTCGCTGGCGCAGAGCGATCTTATTGTCCAGGGAACTTCTCCTTCCCTTTATTTGTTTCATTCCGTAGCGCCAAAAGAGAACTGGTATAGTTTGGGAAGGATGTATAATCTTTCTCCAAAAGAGTTGGTTGCCTTCAATAATACGTCGATGGACAAACCGCTGGAGATAGGCCAGGTGATCAAGGCGCCATTGACCAGCGCTAATTTTTCCCAGAATGGCCTGAAGGCCGCCGATGAGGTTTTTATTCCCCTGTATCATGTCATCGAGGAAAGAGAATGGCTGTACCGGATAAGCGTGAATCACAATAAGGTGCCCGTGGAGCAATTGGAAAAATGGAACAATATCGATAAGGACCAGGCCAGGCCGGGCATGAAGCTGATCGTGGGATACCTGAAAGTGAAGGAAGCCAATGCTTCCTGGGCCAATACGACCGTTTCGCGCATACCCGGAAGCGAAACGGCGAAAGCGGTTCTTCCAAAGCAGGAAGCGCCGGTGAAAAAAACGCCCGAACCGGCAACAACCGGGGCTTCTTCTTCAACCAGGGGAACTGCTTCCACAACAACCGGAACCGCCGGCCCCCCTGAAACAAGAAGAGCCGAGCAGCAGACTGGCAGGACGGCTCCGCAGAGCAGGCCTGTTTCGTCTTCTTCAGGAAATAGCGGCGGCGGATATTTTCGTTTGCAGTATGAAGCCAGCGGGAAAACCGTTTCCGGCGTAGCGGGCGTTTTTAAGAGCGCCAGCGGATGGGAAGACGGCAAATACTATGCATTGATGAAAGATGTGCCCGTAGGCTCCATCATCAAAATAAACTTTCCCTCTACCAATAAGGAAGTCTATGCAAAAGTGCTGGGCGAGCTGCCCGATATGAAGGAAAGCGCCGGTCTTACCCTGCGGATCAGCGATGCTGCTGCCGGTCAGCTGGGCGCTTCAGGCAGCAGGTTTTCCGTGTCGGTTGTTTATTAGATTAGGCTTGTTTATTCCGGATGAATCAGCGGCCGTCTTTCCGCGAGGTTTTGAAATGTGCGGACGGAATGCGAGCCGATGCGCTAACGTAGCGGCGCTCTTCCCCATAACGTGTATCAATAGATGTATTTTTCGTTTATAAGCTGCTAAACCTGTAGCCTCTTAAAAACTCCTCTATTGACATTCTTTTCTTCCCCTCCATCTGGATCTCTTTGACATGGAGATACCCGTCGCTACAGGCAAATTTGAGATAGCTTTTTTTGTCGGTATAAACAGCGCCCGCGGTCAACGGTCCCGCGGCGGGTTCTTTTGCCGCTGTATAGATCTTGATGATCTTTCCTTCCAGCCTGGTAAAAGCGCAGGGAAAGGGCGATAGCCCCCTGACAAGATCATAGATCTCGGAAACCTTTTTGTTCCAGTTGATATCGCAGGTCTCGGTGAATATCTTGGGCGCATGCGGAGGGGCCGCTGAAGTATCATGATCGCCCGCTAACCTGTTTTTACGGATGATCTCCTCCTGCGGTTGTTCATGAATGCTGCCGTCGACAATGCCCCGGATGGTCTCCGTCAACAGCGAAGCGCCGGCGATCATTAATTTGTCGTGCAGTTCTCCCGCCGTTTCTGTTTCGCCGATAGCCACGCGGCGTTGCAATAAGATATTGCCGGTGTCGATCTCGTGCGCTAATTTAAACGTAGTGACGCCGGTTTCCTTTTCTCCGTTGATGATCGCCCAGTTGATGGGCGCCGCGCCGCGATAGTCGGGCAATAAAGAAGCGTGCACATTGATCGTTCCCAGCGGGGGCATGTGCCATACGATCTCAGGCAGCATCCTGAAAGCCACTACCGCCTGCAGGTCTGCCTTCAGTTCCTTTAATGTTTCTATGAAAGCGGGGTTTTTCAATTTTTCGGGTTGCAGGATCCGCAATCCTTTCTCCATCGCATATTTTTTTACCGCGCTTTCATTCAGTTTCATCCCGCGCCCGGCGGGCTTGTCGGGCGCCGTTACTACGCCGACCACATTAAATCCTTCTGTAACCAGGGCGTCCAGGGAGGCGACGGCAAAGGCAGGCGTGCCCATAAATACGATACGCGGAAAGGCGGGATCAATAGCATTCATCATTCAAAGTCTTGGTACAACAGGTATTTTTTTCGGATCTTTTTGAACTGGTCCAGGTCGGCCTGCCAGCTCTGGCGGATCTCCTGCTCGCTGAGGCGTTGTTTTATCTGTTTGATCAATTGATCGTTTCCGGCAAGCCGGTTAAAGTTGGCGCCCTTGTTCAGGAAAAAGCTGTCTTTTCCCGGGAAGAGCCGGTAGGCTTCGATCAACCATTTTATCTGCAGCTTGCCGCCTGTTTTTTCCAATACTTCTTCATTGCTGCCGCCCTCGTTCCATCCATAGCACAGTTGGTTAAGCAATTTGGGATTTTTTGCGCCTTCTATGCTCCGCGGCGTGAAACTGAACAGGTTTTTGGGAAGGGAGGGATGACCGAAAACCTGGAATGCCTTGTCCGTTCCCCGGCCTTCGCTAAGCAATGTGCCTTCAAAAAAACAGGTGGAAGGATATAAATAAATAGAAGCCATATCGGGAAGATTAGGCGAAGGCTTTACCGGTAAAATATATTTGCTCTCGTGCGTATAGTTTGCGCAGGGAATTACGGTTACCAGGTCTGCATGCGGCGTGGAAGATAGTTTTCCATGCAGCGAGGAGGATATCCATTTTTCGCCAAGCAGCATATTCGCATATTCTCCAATGGTCATCCCGTATACAACCGGTATGGGCTGCATGCCCAGAAAGGATTTGAAAGCAGGTTTCAGGACGGGGCCGTCTACATAAAAGCCATTGGGGTTGGGCCGGTCGAGAACGATCAGCGGTTTGTTATATTGAATGGCCGCTTCCATCAGGTCCTGAAGCGAAGAGATATAGGTATAGAAACGAACGCCCACATCCTGGATATCAAACAGGATAAGGTCCACATCATCCAGGTCTTCCTTCGACGGTTTTCTTTTTTGCCCATACAGCGAAACGATCGGCAATCCCGATTTCGGATCGGTGGAATTGCGTACTTTTTCTCCTGCGTCGGCAACGCCCCTGAACCCATGTTCGGGCGCGAAGATCTTTTTGATATCCACGCCTTTGGCCAGCAGCACGTCCACCAGGTGTTCAGCGCCGATCAGGGAGGTATGGTTGGCGAAAACGGCGACCGCTTTTCCCCTGATCAGGGGAAGATAGCGATCCAGCCGTTCCGCGGCGGGAATGATTTTTGATTCGGTATGATCCGGGGAGATCGTATTGTTTTTTGAAACAGCGCCGGGGGAAGCCGCCAAATGGTTGTTGCCGCCCGGGGTTGGCTCCGTGGCGACAGGCTGTGCGCAGCTGATATAGAAAAAGAGTAAAAGCGGTTTTAACAAAAGGATGGCGTTCATATATTGTTCATTAATGTGATCAGCAGCTTCGGCCGTAGGCCTCGCGTTATCATAAGTTCAATCAGCGCGCTGGTTGACAGGTCAAACATAGTTAGCAGAATCCGAAACCGCGAATAAAAATAGGAACATACCCGTTAAATCTTTTAAAATTTATTGGCGGATGGGAATTATTCCGTTTACTTTGTTCGTTCCGGTTAAAAGACTTTGAAAACAATCGCGCAACCGGCATGCTTTAAACAGATGTGCTGCAGCGTTAACAGGAATATATTTTTAAATACTAAAAACAAAGCATGCAACAGGTAAAATCAGGCGACACCGTTAAAGTGCACTATAGCGGCCGTTTAAGCGATGGAACAACTTTCGACAGTTCTTCCGGCCGCGAACCGCTGGAATTCAAAGTAGGCAGCGGGCAGGTTATCAAAGGTTTTGACGACGGGGTTACAGGAATGTCCGTAGGTGAAAAAAGAACCTTGCAGATCCCGGTAAACGACGCGTATGGCCCGAAAGATGAAAACATGATCGTAGAATTCCCGAAGGCAAATTTTCCTGAAGACCTTAACCCTGAAGTGGGCATGCAACTGAACATGACCAACAGCGCGGGACAGATGATCCCGGTGGTGATCACGGAAGTAGCCGAAGAAACCGTTCTGCTCGACGCCAACCATCCGCTTGCAGGCCAGGACCTTATATTCGATATTGAACTGGTGGATATTGCAACGGCGTCGAGGATCATCATGCCTTAATGAGCAATGGTTTTTAAGGCGGAATAGAAGCGATTTATGCGTGCGATCTTCCGGTCTTAGCAGGAAGTTGTTAGAGGATGTGACGATTGATTAATATGTTAATATTCAATTAATTAAAGAAATAACGCATACGGCGTAGACGCATAATAAAATATAGGATCCGTCGATCGTCCCGGTATTTGCATACCGGGATATTTTTTTATATTTTGTTGGCAAATCATCCCCTATGAAAATGCCAAATCCGCTGGTATTTCTCCTGGCATCCCTTTGTTTTTCCACGGGCATATCCGCCCAGTCCGACAGCGCCGCCGCTTCGCACCGGGCCCTGTTGTATGCCGACAGCCTTATCAATGCTTTTCGCAACCATGACCTGGACAGGTACCTCTCGTTGAGCTACCCTGGAATCGTTCAGTATTACGGGGGGCGGCAAGGGTATCGCGAATATCTTTACCGGTTGAGAAGCCTGCAAAATGATCTGGAAGAGCATCCGGAAAAAATACAGCTTATCCAGATTGCTCCGGACAATGACCATGAGTGGCAATGCGTGGTCAGGAAGTCAAGGGAGGGCTTTGTAGACGGCAAAAAAGCGCTGGTCATTTCCTATCTCGTCGGCCGGTCTGCCGACAAGGGCAGAAGCTGGAAATATGCTGATGTAGCGTATAATTCGGTTGAGAATATAGTTTATATCATGCCCGATATATCGGAGCGCCTGAATATCCCCCAACGGCAGGTCATATACGAAAAAAATGTTGCGAAAGGGCTTTAGTCTTACGATTGTCTTGAGAACAGCCGTCCCAGCCACAATCCTGCCAATCCCCATCCGGCAACCGCGTCAATTAAGCTTGCCGTCAGATCAAAGCTCTGATAGAATACATGCGTGGTGTAAGGTATATTCATAAACACGATCAGCCCCGTGAACAAACTGCACAGGAAAACCGTGGAGAAGGAGGGCCTGGGTATTTTTGAAAGTATCCAGCAGAATAATCCTGCCATAATGATATTCACCAGCAACACCCGTATGATGGAGGACGTCATATTATCTTCCATTTGCCGATGATAGGCGATAACAGCCCAGGGTTTGCCAATGGCTTCTTTCATCATCGCCTGGCTTTCTTCCATCGTGGCGCCCGGGGGCGTTCCGGGCAGAAGATATTGCCCGTCTTCCGTTAACTGTTCGCCGAGAAAGTTCAATATCTCTGTTTGTTTTGGAGTGTACTGATTAGCCGAACGGTGCAGATCCAGTATTGTCCAGGAAAGGGTCTGGCAGATAAAGATGATGATGCCGGCCACCACTGCTCCTATTATTATCTTTTTCATGATGCATATTATTTTGATTTATAAAAAATATTAAAAAAATAAAAATAATATACCAATGGGGACAAATTATTTTGCAGGCATTTCGTAAGCAGCTTTTGCCTGTTTTTAACGTCTGCCTGCCCGGGGTCTGAGGTAATACCAGAGGAGCAGCGAGAGCAGCAATAGTACAGTGCACCACACAGAAGCTTCAAAACCGAAATTTCCGCCGGTAACGATCGGGCGGCCTCTTGTTTCCAGCACAAGCGCGCTCCGGGCGGCCAGGCCGCTGACCGGAAACCCCAATACGGGGCCCTGGAAAAAATTCCAGCTAAAATGAAAAAGGACAGGGAACCAGAGGTTGCGGGTATGTATATAGCCCAGACCGGTAATAACGCCGGCCAGGAAAATGTTCGCCAGCGCGATGGGATGCACATCAGGATTACTGCTATGTACTATTGTAAATAATATGGCGCTGGCGCCTAATGCTATTATGGGATTAAAGGATTGCAGCAGGTTGCGCAATACATATCCCCGGAATACCCATTCCTCCCCAACGGCTATGCTTATAAGCAATAAGAAGCTGATCAACAGGTCAGGCAGACTGAACGCTATCCCTGTCCATTGAAGATGGCCGGTGAAAAACAAGATCAGCGATCCCGAGCAGATCAGCGCCAGGCCGAGCAAAAATCCTATGGTTCCGTCGGGGTGAATAGAAGAGCGCTTCCAGGGCAGAAGGCCGGGTTTCTCGCGGTCTATGTATTTCCCGAACAGCCATACGCAACCTATGGCCGCAAAAAAAGAAGCGATAAGCCATAATTGCATTGAAGGATCATTGAGCGCCGGATCTTCGGAAACGGTAAAGTCAATGCCCCTGTTTATCGTAAATACATCGGTCAGCGAGCCGAGGCCTAGCGAGACCGCAATATAGGTCAGCAACAGCAGCAGGGCTCTTGCCCAGCCCTGGCTGATCAGCGGACGCCTGTCAAGGGGTAATGCCATAGAATGTATATCTTGCCCAAAAATAGGCATTAGATGTTTCACGACTATTCTTATACGGTTAAAGAGCGCTTCCTGAGATATGTGCAGATCGATACCCAAAGCGATCCCGCGTCAGATGAGCGGCCTTCAACGGAAAAACAAAAAGCGCTCAGCCGCCTGCTGATCGAGGAACTGATCGCTATAGGGATCGGCGACGCCCATCTCGACGAATATGGATATGTATATGCAACCATTCCGGCTACCACGACCAGGAAAACTCCGGTGATCTGCTTTTGCGCGCATGTGGATACCTCGCCCGATTGTTCGGGCGCCGGCGTAAAGCCCATTGTTCATGAAAATTTTTCCGGGCAGGATATTGTATTGCCGGATGATCCCTCGCAAACGATCACGGTATCGTCGCATCCATATCTTAAGCAAAAAATAGGGGAGGACATCATCACGGCCTCGGGCGCTACCCTGCTTGGCGCCGATGATAAAGCAGGCGTTGCGGTGATCATGGATATGGCCAATTTCTTTATGCAGCGCCCCGATATTCCGCATGGCGAAATAAAAATATTGTTCACGCCCGACGAGGAGATCGGCAGGGGGGTAGACAAGGCGGACCTGCAGAAGCTGGGCGCCGATTTCGGGTACACGCTCGACGGGGGCGAACGCGGCTCTTTTGAAGACGAAACCTTTTCGGCGGATAGCGTTGCGATCGTTATCGAGGGCGTAAGCGCACATCCCGGATATGCGAAAGGTAAGATGGTCAATGCCATTAAGGTTGCCGCGGCATTAGTAACCACCCTGCCGCGCGATACGCATGCTCCTGAAGCTACGGAGGAAAGAGAGGGCTTTGTTCATCCCACGAGGATCGGAGGAAATGCGGAAAGGGCGGAGGTAGAATTCATCATCAGGGATTTTGATACCGGCAAGCTGAAAGAATATGAGCGGCTGCTGGAGGACAGGCTGAATCAGGCGCTCGCCGGTTTTCCCGGCGCCAGGGCCTCTTTTACGGTAAGGGAACAATACCGCAACATGAAAGAAGCGCTCGACCGGCATCCGCAGGTTTCCGATTTTGCCCGCGAAGCCATCAGGCGCGCAGGCATTGACGTTATAAATAAAAGCGCCCGCGGCGGCACCGACGGCTCCCGGCTTTCTTTCATGGGATTGCCCTGCCCCAATTTATTTACCGGGGAAATGGCTTTTCACGGAAAGCAGGAATATGTGAGCGTGCAGGACATGCAAAAGAGCATGGAAACGATCGTTCATCTTGCCATGATATGGGAAGAAAAAGCTTAGCGCAAGCGCGTAACGATATCCTTGATGATCCTCACGGCATGCTCCCTTGAATTCTCAATGAACCATACATGCGTATTCATTCCGCCGCATACCACGCCTGCGAGGTAAACATGCGGCAGGTTGGATTCCATGGTTTCGGGATTATAGGCAGGCTGCAACAGTTCGTCGTCCGACAATACGATCCCGGTTGCTTTCAGGAAAGAGAAATCAGGTTGATAACCCGTCATGGCGATTACATAATCGTTTGCGATGGTAATCTTTCCTTCGGGCGTCTGGATGTCGACGTCTTCCGGTCCGATCCGGCTAAGATAGGCGTTGAAATAGGCTTTGATGCTCCCTTCCCTGATCCTGTTCTCAATGTCGGGCTTTACCCAGTATTTTACGCGTTCGCCAATGCCCGGCCCCCGGGCGACCAGGGTAACTTCTGCGCCTTTCCGGTAGGTCTCCAGCGCCGCGTCTACCGCTGAATTGGCGGCGCCGACCACTACCACCTTGCGCATGGCATAGGGGTGGGGCTCCTTATAATAGTGCCTTACCTTAGGCAGTTCTTCCCCGGGTATGTTCATCAGGACCGGGATATCGTAGAAGCCGGTGGCGATGATAATATTGGATGCGGTATACCGGCCCTTAGCGGTTATGACCTCATAGCTTATTTCGTCGTTTGTTGATCCGGGATAGGAGGCGCTTCCATCCGGAACCGGCCGCACCCGCAACACTTTTTCTTCGAGTTGAATATTCAGGCGATTGGATACCGCCACTCTCCTGTAATATTCCAGGGCTTCCGGGCGGGTTGGCTTAAGGTTGTTGGAAACAAAGGGAATGCCGCCTATTTCCAGCTTTTCGGAAGTAGAGAAAAAAGTCATGTTGGCCGGATAACGATACAGGGAATTGACCAGGGAACCCTTTTCAAGGATCAGGTATTTAAGACCGTTATTTTTTGCTTCGAGTCCGCATGCCAGTCCGATGGGGCCTCCTCCGATAATGATCAGGTCGTAACTATTCATATCTTGCTATAATAGCGCAAAGTTAGTTTATTCTCCCTGTCTGTAAGGAAGGCCCTGTTCCTAAACCGAATGGCCGGATCAGCGGCGCGGGAACGCCGGCCTGAAATTTTGGCGGGCAATTGGCAAAGTTTTAAGAAATTTTAGCATGGCGAAATCGTTTTAGACGCACATTTGATTACATTTACACGAATAAAAAACAATCATTGATGAATTGGTTCTTTTTGCAGATCGATACGGCGGCTAGCGCCGCGCAGGCGGGCGCATCGCTTGTTCAGCCGGAAACGCAAATAAGTATTATGGACTTATTGTCTAAGGGCGGCGTGCTGATGATTCCCTTGGGAATTCTGTTTGTGATCGCCGTTTTTGTATTTATTGAAAGGCTGATGTATATCCGCAAAGCATCCAAGATCGAAGATAATTTCATGAACATTATCCGGGATAACATCATCAATGGCAATGTAACGGCAGCCAGGTCGCTGGCAAAGAATACCAATAACCCTGTTGCGCGCATTATAGACAAGGGGATTCAACGTATTGGCAAACCTATTGACGCCATAGAAAAAAGCATGGAAAATGTAGGCAAGCTGGAAATGTATAAGATGGAACGAAACCTGAGCATCTTATCGCTTATCGCCGGTATTGCGCCTATGTTTGGGTTTTTGGGAACCATTGTGGGCATGTTCCAGTTGTTCTTCCGGTTAGCTTCCACCGGGGAGTTCACCATCCAGTCCATGGCCGATGGGATCTACACCAAGCTGATCTCTTCCGCGGTAGGATTGATCATAGGTCTTCTCGCGTATATCGCCTGGAGTTACCTGAATGCCCAGATCGATAAAACGGCGAACAGAATGGAGGCCTCGGGCGCTGAATTCGTGGATATACTGCAGGAGCCTACGCGGTAGTATTAAAACAGCATACAAACATTATGAACATCAGAAAGAGAAACAAACCAGGCGCAGAAGTGATCACAGGTCCGCTGAATGATATCCTGTTCATCCTGTTGATGTTCTTTCTTATCGCGGCAACCCTTGCAAACCCTAATGTGATCAAACTTTCCAACCCCAAGGCGCAGGGCGATACCAAGACCAAGCAGAATGTGGTGGTGAACATTGATGTCAATAAACATTATATCGTGAATGGCAGACCGGTTCAGCTGGAAGAGCTCAAAGCCTATCTGCAGCCCTTTGTGGCCAAGGATTCCGCTAACGCTACCATTGCGATCAATGCGGATAAGCAGGTGCCGGTGGATGAAGTGGTTGCCGTAATGCGGGTGGCGCGCGAACTGGGCGCCCGCACCGTTTTAATGGTCGATAAATCGGCTCCCTGAATTCATTTCTTGTCAGGAAGCTATGATCAGGAAAACATCGCCGTTATTATTCTTTCCTTTCCCTGCATGTCTTTGTATATTGTCGCCCTGAAGCCCTTATCTGCGAAAACAGTTGCGGTTTCGTGCGCAAGCCGCTCGTGGGTCTCTACAAAAACCATTCCTCCCGGCAATAATTTTTCAACGGCAAAACCGGCGATGCATTTATAAAACAACAGGGGATCCTCATCGGGTACAAACAGGGCGGTATGCGGTTCGTAATGGGTCACGTTCCGGTGCATGGACTGTTTTTCCGAAAGGGGTATATAGGGCGGATTGCCCGCCAGTATATCTACGCCGGGAAGCTGGCGCCAGGCATCCCGGTCAGTGAAATCCAGGTTGATAAAAGATATATCCGCCTGGTGCAGGGATGCATTTTTTTGAGCGACGGCAAGCGCCGCTTCGCTGATATCGCAGGCATATAGTTCCGCATCAGGCAGGTTTTTCTTTAAGGCGATGGCAATGCATCCGCTGCCAGTCCCGATATCCAGTATCCTGGGGCGCTCCCGGCCGAGCTTGATGATCATCCCGACAAGCTCTTCTGTTTCCGGCCGGGGAATNNGTACCTGCGGATCAGGCGATCCGCTTTTTGCATTCCTGTTACGTTTTCCATTACCCAATCGGCAATATTAGCGGCTTCCCGTTTTTCATATATGCCCGATAGCGCGGACAACAATCGCTGGTTTGCTTCGTGAAGGGTCATGGCGGCAAACTTAATTGATTTTCGTTTCATACTTTTGAGGAAACCGTTCAGTTGACCATTCATGAAACATACATGCTCCGTTGTCTTGAGCTGGCTGCCCTGGGCGCCGGGCATGTGTCCCCCAATCCAATGGTAGGAGCGGTATTGGTTCATGAGAACCGGATCATAGGCGAAGGATATCACCAGGCATATGGCGGAGGGCATGCAGAAGTAAACTGCCTGAACAGCGTGCCCGAAGAGTGGCGACCTCTGATCAGTAAATCTACCTTGTATGTTTCGCTCGAGCCCTGCGCTCATTATGGCAAGACCCCTCCCTGCGCCGACCTGATCATTGAAAACAGGATACCTAAAGTATATATTGGCTGTCTTGACCCCTTTGCCGAAGTCGATGGCAAGGGTATGCGCAAACTGTTGTCGGCCGGAGTGGAAGTAGTATCCGGCGTATTGGAAAAGGAATGCGCCTTCCTGAACAGGCGTTTTTTTACCTTTCATCAACAGCAACGGCCTTATGTATTGCTGAAATGGGCGGAGACAGGGGATAGGAAGATCGCCGGCGCCGATCATTCGCGGCTGTACATCAGCCATCCGTTGACGAACCGGATCAGCCATAAATGGAGAAGCGAGGAAGCTGCCTTGCTGGTAGGTACGCGTACGGCGCTTTATGACGATCCTTCCCTGACCAACCGTTTGTGGAACGGACCGAGCCCGGTACGCGCCGCCCTGGATATGCAACTGCGCATTCCCGGTTCGCACAAACTGTTCGACCGGCAGTCGAAAACAATTATTTTTAACGGGCATAGGCAGGAAGAGCAGGAAAATCTTGTCTACTGGCGGCTGGATAAGACTGCAGACCTGACGGGCCAGTTATTGTCTGCCCTATATTCCCTGAAACTGACCAGCGTGATGATAGAAGGCGGAAGGATGCTGTTGCAGAGCTTTATCGACGCGGGGCTATGGGATGAGGCCAGAACGATAACCCATGACGGCATGACGGCGGGAGAGGGCATCGCTTCGCCCTTTCTTAAGAATGAAAAATGGGTAAGGACCGAGTCCTCAGGTTCCGATACGATCCGCTACTATGTTAACGCGCGCTCCGGGATCGGTTACTGAGTAACGCCAGGTTAGGAATTCATAAATCATCATCCATGTCGAAGCTCTGCCGAAGAAAATTTTTAAAGCTTTTGCGATTCGGAACCCTTGAACCGGCGTTGCAGGGTAGAGACTGGCAAACATAGCGTCAGCGATCCGGCAATGGCCGCGCATATCTAAGGATCGGAACGCGCCTTATCGTTGCCTAAAATAAAACTTCAGCATGAAACAATGTTTTTTTTCCATCTTGGCGGCATTTATGTTTTTAAATATTTGCCGGGCGCAAATATCCCGGGAAACAATTATTGGGAAATTATCGGATCCTGTGCTTAGCGAGGTATCGGGCATCACGCCGTCCAGGGTGCATAAGAATCTTTTTTATGTGCATAATGATAGAGGTAAAAGCGATGGCAGCAGGTTTTATGCCATTGCTTCGACGGGGGAATTAAAAGCGACCTGGTATTTTGAAGGAGAAGTGACAGACTGTGAAGATATAGCCATTGGGCCAGGGCCCAGGAAAAACAGAAGTTATATTTACCTGGCAGATATTGGCGATAATGAAGGTTCGCGTTCATTCATTAAGGTCTATAGATTTGAAGAACCGGCAGCATTGCCCGAAAATACTTCAATAGCAACAACGATAAAAGGGAAAGCATTCGCGTTAGCATATCCCGACGGCCCCCGGGATGCGGAAACGATTATGATAGACCCTATAGAAAAACTGCTGTATATCATTTCTAAACGCGAGGATTCAGTCGGGATATATACTGCATCTATACATTTAAATGGTAAAAGGGTGAATAGGTTAAAGAAGGAAGGGAAAATATATTTTAAGGGCAGGCCGACCGAAAAATGGATCACTTCAGGCGATATATCGGTTGATGGCCAACAAGCGCTGGTAAAAGCAAAGGATAACGTATATTACTGGCGGCGCCATAAGAATGAACCCATTCACAGAACCTTACAAAGTCCGTCTTATAGATACCCTGCTTTTATAGCGCGTCCGCGGCAGGAAGCCATTGCTTTTTCAAATGATGGAAAAGGGTTCTATGTAGTCGCCGAAGGGGAATTCGCGCCTGTTTATTATTATGTTTTGGAATAGCGTCCTGATCTCCTGTTCAAAGTTTTATTTTTGATAAGGGCAGCGCGAGATTTAAATTGTCAGAAATATTTTAATACCTCAAAAAGCAAACATGGGCAGGGCAATACTGGTTGTTCTTTTGTTGATCTCTTCAGTAGGGCTTGCTCAACAGCAGCGCGCTGAAAAGTTGGCGAGGCCGAAGTTGGTAGTGGGGATTATGGTAGACCAGATGCGTTGGGATTATCTGTATCGTTATTATGATCGTTACCAGCCGAATGGTTTGAAGCGGCTGCTGAAAGATGGGTTCAGCTGCGAAAATATGCTTATCGATTACATTCCAACCGTTACAGGTATTGGTCATAGCGCCGTATATACCGGATCTGTTCCGGCCATTCACGGCATTACCGCAAACGATTTTTATATCAAAGCCACCGGACAATACATCAACTGCGTAGGAGATTCCACCGTTCAGACAGTAGGCAGTTCTTCTAATGCGGGGAAGGCTTCTCCCCGGAACCTGTTGACCACTACCATTACCGACGAGCTGAAACTGGCGACCAATTTCCGCGCCAGGGTCATTGGCATAGCATTAAAAGACCGCGGCGCCATTTTGCCTGCGGGACATTTAGCAGATGCGGCTTACTGGTTTGACGACGCTTCGGGCAATATGATCACCAGCGACTATTATATGGATGAGCTTCCTAAATGGGCGTTGGAGTTTAATGCAAAAAAATTGCCGGAGAAATATTTAAAACAAAACTGGAATACCTTATATGATCTGAACACGTATGAGCAAAGCCTGCCGGATGATAACCCATATGAAGGGAAGTTCCCCGGGCAAAAAACGCCTACTTTTCCTGTACGCACTTCCGGTATGATCGAAAAGGATTTTAGCGTGTTAAGGGAAACCCCATTTGGCAATACTTACACCTTTGATATGGCCAGGGCGGCGGTGGAAAATGAAAAACTGGGCCAGGGTTCGTTAACCGATTTCCTGACGCTGAGCTTCACCTCAACAGACGGAGTGGGGCACCAGTTTGGCATTAATTCTGTTGAAGTGGAAGACACCTATCTCCGCTTTGATAAGGATATGGCGTCTTTCCTGGGTTTTTTGGACAATAAGATAGGCAAGGGGAACTATACCGTTTTTTTAACGGCCGATCATGGGGCCGCTCACAATTCAAAGTTGCTGATGGATAGGAAAATTCCTGCCGGGATATGGAGGGAAGTGGAACTGATGAGTGAAATGAATGCCCTGTTGGAAAAAAAATACCAGGCGGCTAAGCTGGTGGTTCGTTTCAGAGCCTCGCAGATCTACTTCAATCATCCCCTTATTCTCGAGAATAAACTCGACCTTGATTCGATTAAGAATGATTGTATCCGTTTTCTGAAACCGCAGCCAGGTGTTGCCTTTGTGGTGGATATGGAAAGAGCGGGAGAGGCGACCCTTCCCGAAGAAATAAAGACCAGGATCATTAATGGCTACAATCCTTACCGTTCCGGGGTCATCCAGGTTATCCGACAGCCCGGTTGGCAGGAGATGACGCGGGGAACGGGACATAGCGCGTGGAACCCCTATGATTCGCATATCCCCGCAGTGTTTATGGGATGGGGAATAAAACAGGGCAGAACCGTCAGGGAAACGCATATAACAGATATTGCGCCCACTATTGCTTCCTTGCTTAGGGTGCAGACGCCCAACGGATCAATTGGTAAAGCGATCCCCGAAGCGCTGAAATGATCCGGAATACAATGTCCGCGGCGCAATACATTATTAAATATGAATATGAGCGATAAGGATTTTTATTATACGATAACGCAGCCGGGCATGGCGGAGTTCAAAGACAGGGGAAGCAGGTTTATCGCCTATGCTTATCCGATAGCGAGCCCCGCCGATTTTAAGGCCAGGCTGGAAGAGATAAAAAAAGAACATCCCAAAGCCACGCATCATTGTTTTGCTTACCGGCTGGGAATAACCAACGACCTGTTCCGCGTCAGCGACGCCGGCGAGCCCTCGGGTACCGCCGGCAAGCCTATCCTTGGCCAGATAGACAGCAAACAGCTGACAAACGCGCTGGTGGTCGTGGTCCGCTATTTCGGGGGAACCTTATTGGGCGTTCCCGGCCTGATCAACGCCTATAAAACCTCCGCCTCCCTGGTATTACAGGTTACGCCGGTCGTACAGAAAGCGGTGGAAGAACAGTATACGGCTGCATTTAATTACCTGCAGATGAATGAGGTCATGACGACCGTTAAACAATTGGGCTGTTCCGTCATCAGCCAGGAAACCAATTTGTTTTGCAGGATGACCATTGGCATTCCGAGAAACAGGAAGGATGAAGCGCTGTATCGCCTGGGCGATATCCGGGACCTGACGCTGGAGAAGGTCGATCCTCCGCGTGTGGGCGGTTAAGGGACCGACAGATAAGCCAATGGGGCTTGCGGGCATAAACACCCTGGTTCAACCGAAAAATACGGTCAGCGCGTGATAGAAAACCCAGGGTCATTGGCGTCAAAGATTTTATGTTTACACTAATGGAAAAGGAATGGGATAACCTGAAGTCGCATTTGTGAGTTGAAGTTGGGAATATTATGACCTTTAAATCCATTATATATGCCTGGGTCAAATGGTTCAATAACAGTTGCTGAAGAATCGATCATGAATAAAATATATGTAGTTCGGGGGCGGAAGGTAATGATAGACCGTGATCTGGCAGCGTTATATGGGGTAGAAACCAAAGTCCTTAAGCAGGCGGTTAGAAGGAATATTGTTCGGTTCCCCGACGATTTTATGTTCGAAATAAGTAGTACGGAACTGGAAAATTGGAGGTCACATTTTGTGACCTCCAAAGAAGATAAGCAGGGCCTTCGGTATGCCCCTTTTTGTTTTAGCGAACAAGGCGTTAATATTAATGATGGATCGCTAATGAATCGTATCGCGAATTCCTGAGCGCGCTCAACTGCTGAATCGCCGGCTCACGACCAGTTCTTTGGAGCCGGCCGCATAGGAATAAAAACCCTCTCCGCTTTTTACGCCCAGGCATCCGGCCGTAACCATATTGGTCAGCAGGGGGCAGGGCGCATGGTGTAGGCGGCTCATGCCCTCGTACATCACTTTCAGGATGGCATGGCAGGTGTCCAGCCCGATAAAATCGGCCAGCTGCAGGGGGCCCATCGGGTGTCCCATGCCGAGTTTCATAATGGCGTCTATTTCTGCAACGCCGGCAACGCCTTCATACAGGCTGTAGATGGCCTCGTTGATCATGGGCATTAAGATCCGGTTAGCAATGAAGCCGGGATAATCGTTTACCACGCAGGGGGTCTTTCCCAAATGCTTGCTCAGGTTGACAATCTGTTCCGTGACCTGTTTTTCGGTTGAATAGCCGTTGATGATCTCCACCAGCTTCATTACCGGAACAGGGTTCATGAAATGCATGCCGATCACCTTGCCCGGGCGGGCGGTGGCGGCGGCAATTTTAGTAATGGAAATGGAAGAGGTATTGGAAGCCAGGATGCATTCAGGCGGCGCCGCCTTGTCGAGCCGGGCAAACAGGTCCAGCTTAAGATCGATACGCTCCGTCGCCGCCTCAATCACCAGCCCAGCCCCGGCCGCTCCTTTTTCCATATCCTGGAAAACGCTGATCCGGGCGAGGGCGCTCTTTTTTTGTTCGTCGGTAACGATTCCCTTGGCGATCTGCCGGTCGAGGTTCTTGTTTATGGTCAGCAGCGCCTTTTCCAGCTGCGCGGCGCTGATATCAATGAGATGAACGTTGTAGCCGGACTGGGCAAACAGGTGCGCTATCCCGTTACCCATGGTTCCCGATCCCACAACAGCGATCGTTTGAAACATCAGTTGTTTTTCTTTTTATAATCTCCGCGTTTCCAGGCCTGTATGAACTCAGACCAGGCGAAGGGGTTAAAGATATTCTGGGGAGGCGCCTGACCCGCATAATACTGGCGGTTGGCGACGCCGCGAAGATTGAGATTTGCGGCTTCCCGCCCATCGGTAGGAAGCGATCTGGCCAGTATCCTTCGTTTGGATTCCTCCGTGTTCTGCCGGGCGATCTCCAGCATATCGGCAGGGATATCCTTGTTGACAAAATCGCGTTCAAATTGTTCGCGCGTCGGCCGGGGTCGGATAATGGTGGCCGGAAGGTACATGGTGTCGGTTACCATCAACTGGATAAGACTATACTGGCTGCCTTCAATATCGCGGGGGATCTCTGCAATTTTTGATTTATACCCGATGGAACTGAAAGCCACTTCGTCGCCCTTATTCACCACGATCGAAAAAACGCCCTGGTCGTTGGTATAGGTGCCCCGGTTCTGTCCAACGATCATTACGCTCACGGCAGGGATCCCAACCAGGCTGTCGGCGGTCATGACCACGCCATATAACTGAATAACCGAATCCTTTAGTTTTTCAAATTGCCCCCGGGAACTCAGGGGGATCATCGCCGTAAACAATGCCAGGTAAAGAATGCTTCTTTTCATCTCCCTCAAACCTACGTTTTTTTGTTTAATGCCTAATTTAACTGTTAAATTTTAACACAAACAGCCTGCCCAAATTCTTCCGCGATCACCCTTTTAAATGACTAATTTTGCATTATCTATTCATATTGTAGAAAATTATAAATTAATAGATTGAAATGACGCGGGAAAAAGTATTGGAAGCGTTGAAGACAGTGCAGGAGCCGGATCTGGGGAAGGATATTGTGACCTTGAACATGGTGAAAGATATCGTTGTTGAAGAAGATAAAATTTCATTCACGGTTGTACTGACCACGCCGGCCTGTCCCCTGAAGGACCTGATCAGGAATGCCTGTGTCCGGGCCATCCATGATGCGGCGGGTAAGGATATCCAGGTGCTGGTGAATTTTACCGCTAATACTTCCAGCATCCGGGTAAACGCCGGTACAGCGCTTCCCAAGGTGAAAAATATCATTGCCGTCGTAAGCGGCAAGGGAGGGGTGGGCAAGAGTACGGTGGCCGCTAACCTGGCACTGGCATTTGCCCAGGGGGGCGCTAAAACGGGATTGATGGATGCCGATATCTATGGACCCAGCGTGCCCATCATGTTTGGGATAAGGGGGGAGAGACCGATGATGATACAGCAGGGCGGCAAGGGCATGATCGCGCCGATCGAGCGGTTTGGGATCAAGCTGATGAGCATCGGTTTGCTGGTGGACGATAAAAACGCGGTGGTTTGGAGGGGGCCAATGGCCAGCAGCGCGATACGGCAGTTTATTACAGATGTTTATTGGGATGAGCTGGATTACCTGGTGGTTGATATGCCGCCCGGAACGGGAGATATCCATTTGACCCTCCTGCAGACCGTACAGGTAAGCGGGGTGATCATTGTCACGACCCCGCAAGAGGTAGCGCTCATCGACGCCAAAAAAGCAATTGCCATGTTTGGACAGGCGCAGGTAAAAGCGCCGATCATCGGGCTGGTGGAAAACATGAGTTATTTTGTGCCGCACGGATTGGAGGGTAATCCGGAAACCCGGCAGTATATTTTTGGAAAGGAAGGAGGGCGGCGGCTTGCAGAGGAATTCGATATCCCGTTCCTGGGCGAGATACCGCTGGTCCAGGCCATCCGCGAAGGGGGAGACCATGGCCTGCCGATCATGATGACCGACGACGAGAAGGCAAAAGCCCCCTTTAGCATTTTTGCCGCCAAAGCGACCAGGAATATCGCGATCCGGAATGCCAACATCCATGCCGCGGCGAGAACAGAGGCGGTAGAACAATAACAACCCACTATGCGGATATAGACAGACGTTGCCATAAGATACGGATCATGCGAAGATGACCTGTAAGCAGGGCGCGCTGTTCCACTGAACTACCCGGTGATATTACCGGGAACAGGTATAAAGACTTTAATAAAATTATTTAAATGGATATTTCGCTTAAGGGAAAGACGGCGGTGGTCTGCGGAAGCAGCCAGGGAATAGGACTGGCCGTGGCGCAGGAGCTTGCGGGCCTGGGCGCAACCTGCATACTGCTGGCAAGGAATGAAAAAACGCTCAAAGGCGCTGTGGCGCAACTGCCGGCTGCGCATCAGCAACAGCATGGCTACCGGGTTGCCGACTTTTCTGAACCGGAACAGGTGGGCAAGGCGGCGAATGAGATCAGCCGCGAAACAAGCGTTCATATACTGGTTAACAATACGGGCGGACCCGCTGCCGGCCCCATTATTGAAGCCGATGAAAAGTCCTTTCTTGCAGCCTTTAGTCAGCATATCGTCTGCAACCAGCTATTGGTGAAGGCATTTTTCCCGGCGATGAGATCGGCGGGTTATGGAAGGATCATCAATATCGTTTCGACCTCTGTGAAAATACCGCTCCCGAATCTCGGCGTTTCCAATACCATTCGCGGAGCCGTCGCTTCCTGGGCCCGGAGCATGGCCAATGAGTTGGGCGAATATGGCATTACCGTAAACAATGTATTGCCCGGGTTTACCGACACGCAACGGTTGAACAGCCTTATCGAGGGCAATGCCAAAAGATCCGGCAAGCCTGTCGATGATATCCGCGAGGCCATGATCAGGGAGATACCTTTAAAGCGTTTTGCCAAAGCAGCTGAAACCGCCGCGTTGGCGGCGTTCCTGGCTTCTCCCGCAGCGGCCTATATAACAGGAACAAGTATACGCGTAGATGGGGGCCGGACCGGCAGCATCTGACGAATATAAATACCTATGCCTGGCAATAACAGGTCGCAGGAAACGTCTCAAGAGTACGCGGGTTTCTGCGAAAACAAACGGGAAAAGCGGTTCGTCAGGCGTCTTGCGCAGCCGAAGCGGGGTTATTGCATCTAAAAAAGCGACGAATACATTAACTATGACCAGAGCAGAACTGATAGACCAGATCCTTAGCAAGCAGAGTTATCTTTGCGTGGGACTCGATTCCGACCTCGAAAAGATCCCTTCTCATTTAATGTCTGCGGAAGACCCGCAGTTTGAATTCAATAAGCAGATCATCGACGCCACCAAAGCCTATTGCGTTTCTTATAAGATCAATACGGCTTTTTATGAAGCCAATGGCGTTAAGGGATGGGCTTCGCTGATGAAGACGGTCGACTATATTCCCGATACTCATTTTACCATCGCCGACGCCAAAAGAGGCGATATCGGCAACACTTCCTCGCAGTATGCCAAGGCTTTTTTTGAAGTAATGGACTTTGACGCGGTAACCGTTGCGCCGTATATGGGGGCCGACAGCGTAAAGCCCTTCCTGGAATATCCGGGCAAATGGACGATTGTACTGGGGCTGACCTCCAACGCCGGGTCGGCAGATTTTGAAATGCTGCCGGCAGGAGCGGGACTGCTGTACGAACAGGTGCTCGAAAAAGCTGCGACCTGGGGCCGCCCGGACAATCTGATGTATGTTATCGGCGCCACCCGCCACGAGATGATCGGAAAAATACGAAGCGCCTATCCCGAACATTTTTTCCTGGTTCCCGGCGTTGGCGCGCAGGGAGGAAGCCTTTCCGGGATTTCCCGGTCGGGTCTGAATAAGGATGCCGGTTTGCTGGTGAACGTCAGCCGCGCCATTATTTTCGCGGCTGACAAGGAAGATTTTGCCGCGGCCGCGGAAACTGCCGCTAAACAGTACCAGCAGGAGATGGCGGCATACCTGCGGGAAATAGGCGCGTAAGTCGTAACATTGATCCCGTACCGGCCAGTCGTTGTGCGTAACGGGCGCCCCGGAACAATGACAAATGACAAGCGGATGATCTTGCGAAATACCGGCTGATTTGTTTTGTTTCAACGATATCCGGAAGAGTGGAATTGATTAGCGTCATATAATTTGTTAAAGCGCGCCTGGAGCGGGTTGCCTACGGTCTGATTTTAATGAAGAATTTCGGTTTTGGTTCGGTTTTTGTTCGGTTGCGGTGGAATTTTTTATGATGAATCACGGTTTTACTGGTTTAAAACCCTAAGCCCGCTCCCATGAACAGTTATTCTTTTTTTCTTCAGGCTCCGGGGAAATTCAAGTAAGCCCAAACCTTGTCGTCTACAAACTTTATTTGTTATGAAACGATCTCCCCTTTTACTTCTAGTAATCGTTCTTTCAGCGGTATCTACAGTTTCGTATAGCCAGGTTCGTATAACGATAGCCGGTTTAAGGTCCTCTGGTTCTCCCTCGAATGTTTATTTTATTACGGATCCGGGGAGAGAAGGAATATTCTATCATGATAGTAAAGACATTACCAGCGCCGACAATGGGGGAACCATCATCGTTAGCGGCGCCAACCGGTTTAAGCGGCAGTATAGCGGGGCGATCGACGGCCGTTGGTTCGGCATGGTCGGCGATTACAACGGAACCCGGGGAACCGACAATACCGATGCGCTGAACGCCGCCATCAACGCGGCGTATAAGGGACAAACGCTATTGATCCCGCATGGTCAGTACTGGATGAACAGCAGTATTACCCTGCCTTTGGCCAGGGCGAAAAAAGTGGTCCTCGAAATATATGGCGATATCTATTTTGCGCGGGGCGCGGGATTTGTTATTGAGGGGGATAACCAGGAATTCAGGAGCTATGGCCTTATTGCAGGCGGAAATGCGGGCGCTACTACCGAGTCGGAATACGCCGCCTATTCCGGTAATGGCCTTTATCTCAGGAACCTGATGAATTCCCGGATCGAAGTGAACGAGATCAAGGATTTTAAAAATGGCATCCTGATGGCGGGCGAAAGGACCGGCGGCCCGGAAGGCTGCCAGTACAATAGGATCACTTTTAGTTCCATCCATCATAATCATACGCAGATCAAGATCACCACAGGCGGCGAATCCGGTACCGATGGGAACTGGAACAACAGCAGCTTTTGGTATGGAGGCCAGGTAGGAAGGGGCACTCCGCTGGTCACCTACGGAAAAGGCGGTTGGTACGGCATCGTTTTTCATAAAGAGTCGGGTAGCAATGCCAAAGATCCGATGAATGGCCATGTATTCAATGAAGTAGGTTTTGAGGGGATAGAGAAGGCATTGGTCATGGACAATGCGCAGAACAATACGTTTATCGGGGGGCGCATGGAACCCTTTGGCAGCCGCTATGCGGTCGATCTGGATCCTGCTACCTGCTTAAGCACTAAGTTTATCGGAATGGCGCACCTGGAAGAAGGCCAGTTTGTCGAAGGACGTTTAGGTTCAAGAACGATCATTTCCGGCACCCCGCTTTGGAGCGGAACGACGACCCAGGAGCTGATGGGTTACCAGGCCATGAACTCGATAAATTCCGATAAACTGCTGGTGTTAACGAATAAGTACACGCCAACTAATTTCCTGGTGAATAAAACGCACGACCTGATCAGCCAAACCGGGCAGTACCCTACCGTTCAGGCGATGATGTACCGGATCAACGACGTTGTGCGGTCCGTGCCTTACAAGGGAACTTTTTTTCATGTTACGCCCAGCGTTTCGGAAAATTCGATTACCCTGCCGCCCAATATAAGCGCGGTACGGGTGGAAGCAACCCAGGCCAAGGAATTTAAAATTGACCAGGGAGATATGGCCATTTACGGCGAGAGTTTTATCGTGGAATACCTGTCGCCCGCCTACCCCATCAAGTTCCTCCGCGCGAGCGACAATAAGGAGATCATTCCCTCAAGCGCCTTTCCTTCCGGGGGCATTTACCGCTGCGTATGGGCCGATGGCCAGTATAAGGTGTCGAAAATGGGAGCTGAATTCAAGACCTTCACCCAGACAGGCCCCAGGTATACCATCGGCGACGGCATAGAAACGCATTATGTTAACTATCCCTATACCCATGCGGAATGTACGCTGCCGGATGCTGCGAAATGGCCGGGCCGCGTTATTGTCATTAAAAACCTGCAGGCGGCGTATAATGTGCAGGTAACCGGCATCGCCCCCAGCGACGACAATATGATCGCCGGCCGGGGCGCGATCACCGTGAAAAGCGACGGCGAATACTGGAACGTGATCGGATTTTACAAACGGGGGTTCACGTATTAGCATAAATAAGGGTTTCCTGCGTTTGCTATCTACGGGAATATTTGCCGATTTTTGTAATTAAACCTGATCATATGGCTGCACGTACGGATCTGTTTACGTCCCCCGATTATTTTCTGACGGACGAATTGTTTACAGAAGAACAAAAGCTTATCCGTGAGGCCGTAAGAGCCTATGTTAAAAAGGAAATATCCCCCATTATAGAAGAATATGCCCAACGGTCGGCCTTTCCCCGGCAGATCGTGCCGCAATTGGGCGCCCTGGGTTGTTTCGGACCGACGATCCCCCAGGAATATGGCGGCGGCGGTTTGGATCATATCAGTTACGGGCTCATGATGCAGGAGCTCGAAAGAGGCGACAGCGGCGTGCGCTCTACCGCCTCCGTTCAGGGCTCCCTGGTGATGTATCCTATTTTTGAATTCGGAAGCGAAGAGCAGCGTAAAAAATACCTGCCGCTATTGGCCGCCGGCCAATGGCTGGGATGTTTTGGTTTGACGGAGCCCGATCATGGATCTGATCCGGCGAGTATGCAAACTGTTTTTAAAGATGCAGGCGATCATGTGGTATTGAACGGCGCCAAGATGTGGATCAGCAATGCTCCCGAAGCGCAACTGGCGGTGGTGTGGGCAAAGGATGAACAGGAGGAGGTCCGGGGCCTGCTGGTGGAAAGAGGGATGGAGGGATTTACAACGCCCCTGACGCATGGCAAATGGAGCCTCAGAACGAGCTGCACGGGAGAACTGGTCTTTGATAATGTCAAAGTGCCTAAACAGAATATCCTGCCCAATGTAAGGGGATTGAAGGGGCCCCTGAGCTGCTTGACCAAAGCCAGGTACGGCATTTCCTGGGGCGCGTTAGGCGCTGCGATGGATTGCTATGACGCCGCCTTGCGATATAGCCTGGAAAGAAAGCAGTTTGGCAGGCCCATTGCCAGCTTTCAGCTCCAGCAAAAAAAGCTGGCCGAAATGATCACCGAGATCACCAAGGCGCAGTTGCTGAACTGGCGGCTGGGAACGCTGATGGATGAACACAAGGCCACGCCGCAACAGGTTTCCATGGCAAAGCGAAACGCCTGCGACACAGCGGCAAATATTGCGAGGGAAGCCAGGCAGATACTCGGCGCCATGGGCATTACGGGCGAATACCCGGTGATGCGTCACATGATGAACATCGAGAGCGTGATCACCTATGAAGGAACGCATGATATTCATCTGCTCATCACCGGGATGGACATTACCGGTATCAATGCGTTTAAATAATTGCATTTATATTAGCGTAAATTCGCAATGGTAAATATTGTACGCTGATGAAGATATTTCTTATAGGCTTTATGGGATCAGGAAAAACGCATTGGGGAGAGCGCCTTGCCAGAAGCCTGCGCATACCCTTTTTTGACCTGGACAAAGAGATCGTGGACAAAGAGGGCCGCAGCATACCTGAAATATTTGCGGAATCGGGCGAGGAGCAGTTTCGTATCGTGGAAAAGCAGCTCCTTGAATCCCTGATCGAAACGCAGTCCTCCATGGTATTGTCCTGCGGCGGCGGCACGCCCTGTTTTTTTAACAATATTGAACTGATGAAAAAAAACGGGCTGACGGTATGGTTGAACACGCCCGTGGATATATTGATGCAGCGGCTGTTGAAGGAGAAGAACGAACGTCCTTTGCTGAAAAATATGGCCGATTCCGAAATGAAAGCCTATATTGTCCGTAAACTGAATGAACGGCGCCTGTATTATGAACAGGCCGATGTGATCCTGGAAAAAGACAACGATCTTTCCATTAACGATTTTATACAAAACATTCTTCATGTCTAGGAACTTCCTGATTCTTGCTTCTTTGTTTTCCGCATTGGCGGTCATACTCGGCGCCTTTGGCGCGCACGGCCTGAAAAAAATACTTCCCCCCGATTCGCTGACGGCTTTTGAAACCGGCGTCCGCTACCAGTTTTACCATTGCTTCGCGCTGTTTATCACCGCCCTGGCCTTCGACAGGGGAAATAGAAAATGGATGAAGTATGCGGGATATTTTTTTATTACCGGCATCATACTGTTTTCAGGTTCGCTGTACCTGCTGACCTTTCTCAAGGCGGCGGATACTGTCGGGTTGAACGGCATCGGTATTATCACGCCGATAGGCGGATTGTTTTTTGTCGCGGGATGGTTGACGCTATCGATAGGGTTGGCCTATAAGGGAACCGTAAAATAGACCAGCGCGCCATTGTTGTTCTCAATAATGCATTCGCCTTTTATATTCTGCATTCTTTTTTTCATGTTGCTGAGGCCATTGCCGAATTTTCTCAGCGCGCCGAGATCTATTCCCCTGCCGTTGTCCTGGATCTTCAGGTGCAGGCGCTGCTCTTCCGATTCTATGGTGATCACGACCTGCGTGGCCTGGGCATGTTTTCGTATATTGGTAAGGGTTTCCTTAACGCTTAGAAATATATTTCTTCTTTTTTCTCCGCTCATCTCCATCTCGCGGATATTTTTTACGTCTACAATGCACCGGATGGGCGAGCCGTCGAAATATTCGGCGGCATAGGCCCTGATATAAGCCACGAGGCTTTCCAGCGTATCGTTGGAGCTTTTCATGGTCCAGATGATCGCATTCATCTTTCCCAGCAGTTCATTGGCCGAGTTCGATATCTTGTCGATCTCGGGAAATTCCGCGGCATTCATCTTGCTCTTTGCGATTTCGCTCATCAGTCGGATAGCGGTTACCCCCGAACCCAGGTCGTCGTGCATGTCCGCAGAGATGCGGTCTCTTTCTTCCTGGCGCACCGCCATGATCGCCATTTGTTTTTCAAATTCCTTTCGTTCGTTCTCCAGTTTAAGCCGTTCCCTTTCCCTGACCCTTTCAATGATATCCTTCTTATTTTTATAGGCAAGCCCCGAAAGAAAGAACATCAGTTCCAGCGCCAGCCCTATCTCGTAGTATAGCATGGAACGGTTGAATACCGACGCCGGGTTGCCCGGGATCACCTTCCATTTCAGCAGGATAATGCTGAGAGACACCATGGAAAAAAAGACCATCGCGATATTGCCGATGGCGAGATAGGTCAGCAGCGGGTCCTTTCTTCGCAGGCTGTAAACAATAAAAGCAAAACCGATCAGGAACAGGAAGGTCTTGATCACATAGTTCTCAAGAATATTCAGGATGATATACCTGTCGGTAAAAAAATAGATCAGGGAGAAGACGAGCAGCAGGATCAGGATCGCATTTCCCGCCCTGCGGAAGGTCTTTTCTATAAAGGGATGATTTTCCTTCGTGTTCAGAAAACGCCGGACGAATATCAGGTAGAAAAAAATGCCGCCGTTCATCAGGATAAAATCAAGGTATTCCTCGTACGCTTCATGAAAACGCGAGGGTTGAAAATTAAGATAGGATTTCAGGAACAGCAGGGTTACGGTGCAAAGCGCGTAGACCGAATAATATAGGAATTCCTTGTTCTTGTTTTGGAGGTATACGGCAAGGGAATAAAAGATCATCATCATCAGTACGCCGCATACCACATACGTGATGGCGTCCAGCAGCGAATCCCTGTTCTTCACGGTGATGGTCCAGGGCTCCAGGTAATCCTTTTCAATGATCCTGGGCATATAGCTGTTTATGTTTGTTTTAACATAGTTGAATTTTGCAAAATAGACAACGGTCTCGCCAGGCCCGATCCTGATCAGTTTGCAATCCGCATAAGCCTGCTTATCATCTTTAATGAACGGTATTGCCCGGAAGCTGGCGACGGGATCCTCCGGCGAGGCTTCATACAGCGTTAACGATTTAAGATAATAACCCGGTAGAAAGTATACTTCTTTTGCCGTATCGGCGTTATTGTGCAAGGTGAATTTCAGGTAGCAATCCTTTTCCATTAAACTGTCGGCAACGGATCTTCTCCTCATGGGCGCGGAAGGAAAGGGGAGGGAAGGGATCGACGCTTCGGGAACCTGTCCTTTGGGCGTAGCCAGAAAAAAACACTTGCTGTCAATAGAGTCGAAATGACGGATGGAGGCAAGATCTATTATTGCGCTGTCTGTCTGCTGGGCAGAGAGCCTGGTCAGCGATAAACAAAAAAAAATAGCTAATGATAAACGCATAATAGAGATCTGCGTTTCTAAAATACAATTTTTTGCGCCTTTTTTTTGAAATACTACCTGCTTATCTTTGTCGCCATGGCAAATCGTTTAAAAGCTAATAAGAGCCATTCCGTCGATCCGCATCGTCTGAAACCTGAAAAAGAAGAACAGGTTACCATTAAAGAATTGGCGGCCGACGAAAGAACGCATAAGATTGCCGGATCTGTTTTTCTGCTTATTTGCCTTTTTCTTTTCGCCAGTTTTACCTCCTTCCTGTTTACCTGGGCGGAAGATCAAAGCGTTATTACGGGCGCATCCATATTTTTCCCCGAAGAAGAGATCAAAGCGGCGAATGTGCTGGGCGTGTTGGGCGCCTGGGTCTCGCATAAGTTTATATCAGACTGGTTTGGACTGGCTTCTTATCTTTTTTGCATTGTATTCTTTGTAGCGGGAGTGAATGCGGTTACCGGCAAAAAAATATTTTTGTTCTGGAGGCATGTGCGGTATGTGCTCGCAGGCGTTGTTTTCTTCAGCGTGGCGCTGGCATTTCTTATCCCCAACAGCGTGTTTCCCTGGGGCGGCGAGATTGGGAATATGATCAGCAAATGGTTGATCGGCTTCCTGGGGACCCTCGGAACAGCGGCGGTTTTGTTCGTTGCCGGCCTTGCCTATGTTATCTGGCGTTTTAATCCTGAATTTAAATCGCCCGTCTACCGTAAAACGATCGCTGCCGATCCTGTATTAACTACCGTCGGGGATGCATCGGACGAGCCGGGAGATCCGGAGACTCCTGTTGCTGCCGCGCCGCCGCAGAACAGGCTGAGAGGAAAAAAAGGAGCCGATGGTCCGGTTATCGCTGAAGAGCAGGCGCTGCAGGGATTGGAGATCGTTCAACAGGACGAAACAGAATACGATCCCTTTATAACAGAAGAACTTCCGGCGGAGGAAACGCCTGTGCCGGTTCCCGAAGAAAATATTTTGCAGGACAATGACCGCGCCGATAAAAGATCCAGGAAGCAGGTTGCGGACCCCGAATTGGAGATCAAAGCGGTTCAGCCGGAACCCGAAGACGATGCCGTGGAAAAAGTGTTGGAATCTGCGCCCTATGAACCCACGCTCGATCTGAAGGACTACAAATATCCTACCCTCGATCAGTTGGAGATACACGGCAGCGAAAAGATCATCCAGGATACGCAGGAGCTGGAAGCCAATAAGAACCAGATCATCAATACGCTTAAAAATTATGATATACTGATCCAGAAGATCAGCGCCACCGTCGGGCCCACCGTCACCCTGTACGAGATCGTTCCCGCCGCAGGCGTGCGCATCTCCCGGATCAAGAACCTGGAAGACGATATCGCGTTAAGCCTTGCCGCATTGGGCATACGGATCATCGCCCCTATCCCCGGCAAGGGCACTATCGGCATTGAAGTGCCGAATGTAAAAAAGACGGTGGTGAGCATGAGAAGCCTGCTCGCATCGGAGAAATTTCAAAACAACAACTATAGTCTGCCGATCGCCATCGGGAAGAAGATCGACAATGAAAATTTTATCGTTGATCTTACAACCATGCCTCACCTGCTGATGGCGGGCGCTACGGGGCAGGGGAAATCTGTGGGACTGAACGCCATATTGGTCTCCCTGCTGTATAAAAAGCATCCTTCGCAGTTAAAGCTGGTGCTGGTGGATCCCAAAAAAGTAGAGCTGAGCTTATACCGCACCATTGAAAAACATTTTCTCGCCAAGCTGCCGGGCGAGGAAGAAGCCATCATTACCGATACCAAAAAAGTGATCAATACCCTCAATGCCCTGTGTATAGAAATGGATAACCGGTACGACCTGCTGAAAGAAGCGGGCTCCCGGAATATCAGGGAATACAATGAGAAATTTGTGAAACGGAGGCTGAGCCCGTTGAAGGGGCACCAGTTCCTGCCCTTCATCGTATTGGTGATCGATGAATTTGCCGACCTGATCATGACGGCGGGAAAAGAGGTTGAGATGCCCATTGCCCGTCTCGCCCAATTGGCGAGGGCGGTCGGCATCCACCTGATCATCGCCACCCAGCGGCCTTCCGTGAACATCATCACCGGAACGATAAAAGCCAATTTCCCGGCGCGTATCGCCTTTAAGGTATCCTCGAAGATCGACTCCAGGACCATCCTGGATATCGGCGGCGCCGAACAGCTGATCGGCAAGGGCGACATGCTGATCTCTTATAACGGCGAACTGACAAGGCTGCAATGCGCTTTTGTGGACACCCCTGAAGTAGAGACCGTTTGCGATTTCATAGGCGGCCAGAGAGGATATGCGCAGGCCTTTCTTCTACCCGAATATATTGATGAGAAAGACATGGAGAACAGGGATTTCAACGCATTGGACCGCGATCCCTTATTTGAAGAAGCAGCCCGTCTTATTGTTCAGAACCAGGTAGGCTCCACCTCCCTGTTGCAAAGAAGGATGAAGCTGGGATACAACCGGGCCGGCCGGCTGATGGATCAGCTGGAAGCGGCGGGAGTGGTAGGAGTGAACCAGGGCAGCAAGGCCCGCGATGTGCTGATCAAAACAGAAGCCGAGCTCGACCAGTTCCTGGCTGAGATGGGGTAATCATATCTTACGCGTTTTTACCGGCTCCCGGAGAGGTTCCTAACCTTATCGTTAGCAATATGTTAATGTGTTTTTAAGGGCTAAACCCCGAATGCTTTATTCCGGTCTTAGATTTGTTGCATTAACAATATCTTTGCGACTCTTTACATAGAAAATACGGCAAATGAAAAAAATATATCTGTTAGCAGCTTTGATTGGTATGGTATTGACAGGGTTCGGGCAGCAATCCGATCCGGAGGCGAAAAAGGTACTGGACGCGGTGAGCGCCAGGTTCAAATCATTCAAAGCGGTGCAGTCCACATTTACCCTGAAGATAGAAGATGCCAAGGACAAGGTGCTGGGTCTTAAAAAAGGCACGGTCTATATGAAGGGCCCCAAATACCGGGTCAGCATTACCGGACAGGAGATCTTTGGAGACGGGTCGAATGTGTGGACCTACGACGAAGCCTCCAATGAAGTGACCATTACGCAGCTGGACCCATCCGGTTCGGGGCTTACGCCGCAAAAGATCTTTACCTCTTTCTACGATAAGGATTTCCTGTATAAGATGAATGGCGAGAAAAAGCAGGGCGCTACCGTATTGCAGGAAATTGAAATGACGCCGGTAGACAAGACCAAGCCATTTCATAAAGTCTATGTGCTGGTCGATAAAAAAACGCAGACCATCAATTCCACCCGCATACTGGAAAAGAACGGCAATAAATATTCCTATGTTGTGAACACCCTCAACGGTAAAGCTGTCTTAAAAGACGACCTGTTCGTATTTGATAAAAAGAACTATCCCGGCGTAGAGGAAGTGGACCTGCGTTGATCATTTCGAAGACCCCCAGCGAAAGGTACGGATATCAAAACCAGCAAGATCCAACACCCTGTCCGCCACTGTGGATACGAGTTCATCGATGGTAGTCGGGTTGCTGTAAAAAGAAGGGGTAGCCGGGCAGATGATGCCGCCTGCCAGCGTGACCGTCTCCATATTGCGTATATGAATAAGATTATAGGGCGTATCGCGGATCACGCAGATCAGTTTTCTTCTTTCCTTAAGGATCACATCGGCGGCGCGGGAGATAAGATCGGATGAAACGCCCCCTGCTATGCGTCCGAGCATGCCCATCGAGCAAGGCGCGATGATCAGGGTATTGTATTGCCCCGATCCCGAGGCGAAGGGCGCCATGAAATCCTGGTTCGAATAGAATCTGACAGGGTATTCTTCATAGCGCTTGTCCTTCAATTCTGTTTGCCATACCAGCCTGGCATTTTCCGTCATCACCACGGCGATATCTTCCCATTGAGCGGGTATGCTCAATAATTTTTCGAGGATCAACTTAGCATATATCGATCCGCTGGCGCCGGTAATGGCCAAAACAATTTTATGCATGAGCGTTGAATTATTTAATCAAATCAAAATTAGGATGCAAACCTTGAAACTACCGGTTTTGTTTTCAGGAATGATGGTTTTGCCTGCCGCTGCCCGGATAAGGTTTCCCCGAAAGTTATCAGCAGAATGAATTGACGCGCGTCAATCTGATTAAATTGATATTAAAATCGCCGCCAACCGACTGATGTTACAACATTATGGAGGTATCTTCGTCTTTTCATAGGATAAGGTTAATTGGTTAATGGTATTTGATTAGCAAAGAGGGCGTCTTCCAAACACGCCCTCTTTTGGTGTGCGTGTCCGATAAATAGCCGCAAAATATTCGTTCAATTCGGATTATTTTTTGGCTTTACGTTCCAATTAATATTTTCTAATCTTTTAGATATAATATTTAAAGTGGCTATTAAATCTTCTTCTGAAGGTATACGAAAAACGTACAAGGCCCATGATCTTTTTGCCAAAATGTGCGTTCCTTACTTAACGCGCGTACTTCAAAGGGCTGTGTAGCCTTCCGTGTTTTTAGG
>DEHV01000078.1 GCA_002352105.1 Chitinophagaceae bacterium UBA2791
ATAAAATCCATTACATCGCTTGCGGACGCAGCTGGTTTCGCCAGGTTATTGACGTCAAAGGACATACTCGGCTCATCCCATATGATTACCCCTCCCCAACTCCTTAGCAGGTGAAAATAATAAAAGGCCCGCATGCCATAAGCCTGGCCTAAATAGTAATTTCTATCCGCCTCATCAAGAATATTTGTAGACAACCCCTTATTTATGAAAAGGTTTATCTGGTTAATATTTGTATAGAGCTCTCCGAAATTTGTAATGCCGGCATTTTCTTCATTCAAGGTATTCAACCAATACCTTTCCAGGCCTCCGAAGGACTCTCCGCCAAATGGGGCGTCGCCATATTCATCGCCCCGGATTGAACCGAGAAGAAAGAAAGTATATTCATGGGTTCTCATTCTGGAGTGGATACCATTGATAAAACTCTCAAAATGCCCCTTGGATTGCCAATAGTTGCCATCCGCAATTTGGCTAACCGGCGCAAGATCCAATGAAAGTTTATTGCAAGCGGTAAGCGCCGAGGCTACTTGTACGATGAAGATAATTCGATATATAGCTTTCATAAATGCTAGTATTTAAAAGGTTAATTTCAATCCCAATATGATTGCCCTAGGCACGGGGTACCGTTCTGCATCCACCCCTCCAAGCTCCGGGCTTGCGCCTCTGTATTTTTTAAGATAACCCAGGTTCTGCCCTGTAACATTCAATCTCAGATCCGTTATTTTGATCTTGTTTATTAAAGACCTGGGAAAGCTATAACTGACCGTAACTTCTCTAAAGGCTAAATAATCTCCTTTTTCATAAAATAGGGAAGAGTGATTGTCAAGCGTAGCATTATGCAAAGCCGAACGCTTGATGTTTAATTTTGGAAGGTCCCCATAATAAAATTTTGGCAGATCTGCATCCGGGTTTTCCGGCGACCAGGAATCCTTAAGCCAGGCAGGCATATTTAAGGTTCCGGAATACTGCCCCATGATCTGGGCCATGGCGTGGTTATAAATAACATGTCCCAATGCATAATCCAATCTACCGTATAAGGAGAAACTCTTATAAGAAACCGTAGTGGAGAAACCTCCTGTCCATTTAGGATATATATTACCCATATAAACCCGGTCATAAGAATCTATAATATCATTGCCATCTATATCCGCCCACAAAACATCTCCCGGCTCTATAGGAAACTTACCTGTTTTATTCGTTAAGGCAGCATATGCCTGGGGTCCATAGATCTGGGCTATCGCATCATACCTATTGGGCACAGTCTTATTCACATCGTCCCAATCCCTAAGTATTCGCAACTGCTGAAATCCATATACGTCTCCTAGAGTACCTCCTTCCTGTAAACCTCCTACCCATACCACTTTGTTTTGTTTGGGATCGAAAATTTCAAGACCGCCCTGCCGGTTGTTTTCATTTCCATTATAAGGTAGTTTCAGGATACGGTTCTTCACATAAGATGCATTAAATGAAACGTCCCATCTTAAGCCATTTGTATTTCTTAATAAGGAAGCGCTGAGACTGGCTTCAAAACCTGCATTCAATAAGCTTCCAAAGTTTGTCCGGAATGTATTAAAACCGGTATAGCTTGGCAGATCAAGATTCGTAAGAAGGTCGCTGGTAACCCTTCTGAAATAAGATGCGATCAGGACGATCCGGTTATTAAAAAGCCCCAGATCCAAACCCGACTCAAAAGAGGCGCTCTTTTCCCATCTTAACTCGCGGTTTACCAAACCGGTATTCAGAAAGCCGGCCTGTCCGTTGTAGTTGGTTTGCAATCCATAAGCGCCCTGCACCTCATAAGGGCCTACTCCCGATACATTCCCGTTCACTCCATAACTGATGCGGGGCTTCAAAACTGAGATCACGTCGCTTATGGCTGATTCGCTAAAAAAATCTTCCCTATGGATATTCCAACCAGCAGATATTCCGGGGAAAGCGCCCCAGGCATTACTCAGGCTGGAAATGCCGTCGTACCTCATAACAGCCGAAAGCAAATACCTGCCATCGTAGTCATAATTCAGCCTTCCAAAAAACGAAAGCATCCGGTTTTCACTGACGCTTGAGCTAATACTTGTTCGTTCAGTCGCCGCATTCAACGTATAAATATCATCCGTTGCCGCTCTTCTTCCGGCAGCGCTTATAGAAAATGATTGTTGGTCAAAGAACTCCGAGCCTACCAAGTAGCTCATATTGTGTTTATGAATGCTCTTTTTGTAATCAAGCGTAATATTATGCTGTTGCTGGGTCGTTTTGCTATACTGCGCGGAAGCCAAGCGATCAATATCGGGAACACCGCTGGTTTCAAACTGGAATTCTTTATTGAAAGATTCCTGCTGAAAGCCAATTTGATAAAGATTCCCCTGAACTTTTAGAAACAGATCAGGAATGATTTCCCAGCGGGCGCCCAAATTAAATGTGGTTCTTCCTGTGTTATTCTTCCTGACAAACTTATCCTTCCAATACAATGGATGACCATACTGAATACCCCGTCCGGCAGAAGGATCGCCATTTTCCTCATAGGGGACAAAACTGGGGTATATGCTTCTTATGACGTAAAAAGCGTTGCCCTCCCCGCTGGGAAAATAAAGAGGAGGATCCTTCGATTCCGAATAGGAAACCTCGCCGATAAGCTCGAAGTTTTCTTTAATTTTATAGGAACCGTTAATTCGTCCTGAATACCGTTCATACTTTGTTCCGATGAGCAAACCATCCTGATTAAAATAGCCTAAACTTGCCGCAAATGTTCCCTTATCATTGCCTCCTACAAAACTGAGGTGGTGATCATGCGTTTGAGCGGCATTATTAAATGCCGCATCCTGCACTTGCCCTCCATAATCTCTAAACATCAGCGTATCCACGCCGGTAAAAGGATCTACCATCCATTGCCAGCCCTCATTGAGGTAAGATTGAAAAGCAGAGCGATTGCCGGCATTTATTTGCAATACATCAAACATATTCGGATTATTAAATCCGTAACCAAGTTGAGTATTGGGATTTACGGGACTAACCCCGCCAAATGCATATGAATTATTAGTATTCTTTACGCCTAACCGGTTATAATAGATATAATCATGCGCATTAAGAAATGCATAATCTTCCCTGACCAGCCCCACGCCTTCTTTTGCCGTATAGGTAATGGAAGAAACGCCAGCCTTGCCTTTTTTTGTTGTAATTAAAACAACTCCATTGTTTGACCTCGCGCCATAAATAGCGCTCGCCGCAGCGTCCTTAAGTACCTGGACCGATTCTATGTCTTCCGCATTAATATCATCAATAGATCGAACGATCCCGTCCACTACATAAATAGGCGGGCTTGGACTATTGATGGATGCCCCGCCACGCAGCAACACGCTGGGTAGGCTACCCGGTTTACCGCTGGTATTGATTACCCTTAAACCAGGAATGGTTCCCTGTAAAGCAGAGGCGGCGTTTGCAAACGCCATATTCTCCAATACCTTGTTGTCCAGTTTAGCGATAGATGTTGTTATCTTCTCCCGCGATTGCTCTCCATAGCCCACTACCACAACCTCCGATAACGAGCCGCTTTCCGACTCAAAATAAACGTCAATCTCTTTTCTATCGCCAACAGAAATCTCCTGAGTTTTCATTCCGATAAATGAAAACACAAGCACAGCGCCCGGCTGCGTCAAATGAATAGAATACCTGCCCCCCGGGTCTGTTGTAACGCCGATGCCGGCGCCCTTCACATTCACGCTCACCCCCGGCAAAGGATTGCCTTCAGGATTTTTCACCACTCCCGTAATGGTCGACTGAGCATTAGCAAAAAAAGGGGATAAAAAAACAGGGAAAAGAAAGAACATGTATTTTTTGTACAGTGTTTTCCTTATAAGTGAAAAGAGCTGGGGGCTCCTTCCCACAAAGTTTTTTCTCATAATAACAAAGTTTGGTCGTTAAAAAGAGGGTGTATTTAAATATGTCATACATACCAAAGTATGAATTTAGTATCGATAATTCATTTGACCAAAATATTTTTTAAAAAAGTACTACATATTTAACCGATCCAGAAGCTTATCTTTGTGCAAAAACCAAATGTCATCGTCTCCCCTATCAAAATTGCGCCCCATAAATACGCTTACCCAGGTAGATAAAATAGAAGCCAGTCTCCAGGAATACTTCCGCGAAGAAAACCTTCAGCCGGGAGACGCCTTACCAAAAGAGATAGAAATAGCCGCCGCCATGGGAGTGAGCCGCACCGCAGTAAGAGAAGCGCTTTCCAGATTCAAGACCTTGGGCATTATAGAAGCCCGGAAAAACAGGGGAATGATCATTAAAAGCCCGGATGTTTTTAATAATATGGAAAGAATACTCCATCCCAACCTGCTTGACAAAAACACCATGCAGGAAATTTTTGAAATGCGGCTGGTGCTGGAAATGGGAATTGGAGAGATCCTGTTTCTAAGAAAAAACAACGCCAACCTGCTTAAGCTGGAAGCCATCGTGGAAAAAGAAGAAAAAACCGCGGACAAAGAAGTGAAAATACAATTGGATGTCGAGTTTCACTCCATGTTATATAAGATATCCGGAAACAAAACGATTCAGCGTTTTCAAAAACTGCTGCTGCCTGTTTTTAAATATGCGGTTGACAGACCAATTCACGCACAACACCAACTCGCGCCTGCAACTGCTTCCCATAGGGATTTGCTCAACATTCTTAAAAAAGGAACGCCGGAAGAATTCAGGATCATTATGCGGGAACATCTAAAAAACTATTTCGAATACATCAAAGAGTGATGCATATCCGAAATAAATGCTTCTGCCCCGAAGGCCAAATCCCCGTATTCCTGGTTTCAGGATCCGCTATTGTATAAATATTAAAGGCAGGCTGCCGAAGCAACCTGCCTTTAA
>DEHV01000052.1 GCA_002352105.1 Chitinophagaceae bacterium UBA2791
GGATGGATGCCCCTGCGGGAATCTATTGCAGAAAAGATCGATTTTTTATACCAGGCAACGATAGATCCCGATACGGAAATTACCATTACTCCCGGCGGCACCTATGCGATCTATTCGGCGCTCACCACGATCCTGCGGCCTGGCGATGAAGTGATTGTCATGGAACCTAACTATGATAGCTATGTGCCGAATATCCTGGTGAACGGCGCTAAGCCTGTCTTGGTGAACCTCCTGCTCCCGGATTATGCGATCGATTGGGCGGCGGTGGAAAGATCCATCAATCCTAAAACGAGGGCCATTATCATCAATTCGCCGAACAATCCCACGGGCAGCATCTTGTCTGCCGCTGATATAGAGGCGCTGCGAAGACTAACCCGGGATTCCGATATTTTTATTATCAGCGATGAGGTCTATGAGCATATCGTCTTTGACGGCTTACCGCATCATAGCATGCTCCGGTACCCGGATCTTTTTGAGAGAAGCTTTGTATGCTTTTCCTTTGGAAAGCTTTACCACTGCACCGGTTGGAAAATGGGGTATTGCGTGGCGCCAAGGGCCCTGACCGCCGAATTCCGGAAGGTGCACCAGTTTAATGCCTTCAGCTGCCATACTCCTGTCCAGGTCGCCTTAGCGGAATTTTTAAAAAACAGACAGGCTTATCTTTCGCTTGGCGGTTTCCTGCAAAAGAAAAGAGATCTTTTTATTGAGCTGATGAAACAGACAAGGTTTAAACTGTTTCATTCTTCCGGCAGCTATTTTATCTGCGCTTCCTATGCTGATATCAGCGGGGAAAGCGATAAGGATTTCGTGGTGCGGTTGATCAGGGAAGCGGGAGTGGCGACAATCCCGGTATCTGCTTTTTATCAAACGGGAAAGGACGACCGGATCATCCGGTTTTGTTTTGGTAAAAAAGAAAGCACGCTGGAACTGGCGGCTGAAAAACTAATGAAGATGTGAATAAAACAGTTTTTACATGATAAACAGATTTGATACCGTGGTGTTTGATCTCGGAGGCGTATTGGTGGACTGGAACCCGGATTATGTGTACAGGACGATTTTCGATGATGAAAAACAGATGCGCGCTTTTTATGAAGAGATCTGTACGCCTGAGTGGAACGAAGAGCAGGATGCGGGCAGGTCCTTAGCCGAGGCGACAGAAATGCTGGTGAATAAATTTCCTGAGCACGAGTCTAATATACGCGCTTATTATGGGAGATGGGAAGAGATGCTGAAAGGGCCGATACCGGGCACGCTGGATATCTTCCGGGAATTAAAGGAATCGGGAAGGATGCGCTTGTATGCGCTGACGAACTGGAGCGCGGAAACATTCCCGGTTGCCTTGCAGCGATACGATTTTCTTCATTGGTTTGAGGGTAGACTGGTTTCGGGCGAAGAGAGAATGCGCAAGCCCTTTCCGGAGATATATGAGTTGTTGCTGACCCGGTATAATATAGATCCGGCAAAAGCGGTTTATATCGACGACCGGCAGAGCAATCTCGAGGCGCCGGATCGTCTGGGCATGCATACCATTCATTTCAACTCGCCGGAGCAATTAAGAAAGGAATTGGAAGAGTTGAGGGTTTTATAGCGAATAAGATTCCGGCGTGATAGACTTGTTTGGGACCAATTGTTATTCCTCCGGGCTTCATCTTGGGTGTCTCCGAAAATTGTTAACTGAGTTCATCCCTTTTCTTTCATGAAGCATTTTTCTTTTCGGAGATCATCTCCAAAAAAGAAATAAGATTTCCTGAAATAAAGAAACAGGATTAGTTTAAAGGTTTTAGCAGAACTCTACTTAAGCGCCTGGTAGGCGATCAGGCTCGCGAGGTAGGCCAGCCCTGTCATATAAATTAACTGGATCAGCGGCCATTTCCAGCTTTTGGTCTCTCTTTTCACAATGGCCAGCGTGCTCATACATTGCATGGCAAAAACATAAAACACCATAAGGGAAACGCCTGAGGCCAGGGTATATACCCTGGTTCCGTCCGGCCGGACCGCATTCTGCATTTTTTCGCGCAGGGCAACCGATTCTTCCCCGGTGTCTTCCACGCTGTACAAGGTAGCCATCGTGCCTACAAACACTTCGCGGGCGGCAAAAGAAGTGATCAGCGCGATGCCGATCTTCCAGTCAAACCCCAGCGGTTCTATCACGGGCTCCAGCCCGCTGCCTAAAATGCCGGCATAGGAATTTTGCAGCAGGGCGGTGCCTTTTTCCTTTTCCAATTCATCCAGCAGATCCTCGTTTCCCTGCGCCTCTTCCGCCAGCTGTTCATAGTGCGCATGCACCTGCTGCATTTTCTGTTTGGGGCCATAGGAGCTCAACGCCCATAAGATCAGGCTGATGACCATGATCACCTTACCGGCTTCAACCACGAAGATCTTTGATTTGCTGATCATGGTAACCAGCATATTCTTCCACCGGGGCGCTCTGTAGATAGGCAGCTCCAGGATAAAAAAGCTTTTTTCATTGATGTGGATGAACCATTTGGCGATATAGGAGATCACCAGGGCCATTGCCAGCCCCAGCAGGTAGAGCCCCATCATCACCAGCCCCTGCAGGCTGAGAAAGCCGAATAGCATGGTTTTGGGTATGACCAGGCTGATCAGTATAGTGTATACCGGCAACCGGGCGCTACAACTGATCAGGGGAGTCACCAGTATGGTCAGTAAACGTTCTTTTTTGTTCTCGATGCTCCTGGCGCTCATGATGGCCGGAACGGCGCAGGCAAAGCCGCTGATCATGGGCATCACGCTCTTGCCGTTAAGTCCCGATTTTCGCATGAGCCTGTCTGTCAGGAAGCTGATCCGGGCCATGTATCCCGTGTCTTCCAGTATGGTGATCAGTCCGAACAATATGGCAATTTGGGGCACAAAGATCACGATGCCTCCCAGTCCCGCTACCAGGCCGTTGATCAGCAGGTCGGACCACCAGGCTTCAGGGAGAACGGCGGACAACCAGCTCTGTGTTTCAGCAAACGCCCATTCAATAAAGTTCATCGGGTATTCAGCCACCCAGAAAATACTTTGAAACAGCAGGAAAAGCACGGCTATCAGGATCAGGTATCCCCAACGACGGTGCAGCAGCACATCGTCGATCTTTTCGGTAATGAAGGTCTTTTTTAAGGGGTTTGGTTCGGAAACTGCCTGTTTGAGTATATGGGAGATCCGCTGATAGCGTTGGGTGATCTCCTCCGCCTGCACTTTGGTATGGTTGAATTGATGCGTTTCCTCAATGCTTTCTATCGTTTCCTGCGCCCCGTTGTTCAGGTTAAAGGATTCATGGTTGATGAGGTAATGAATGGCGCGGTAAGGGCTTAGTTGGGGAAATAGTTCCTTCACATTTTCAATGGCCTCCGGCGCGAGGGATTCAACATCGATAAAATCACGTACGGGCGGTTTTGAAAGATGGTTGACCGTTTGTTCTATGGTTTTCTTTAATTGCGCCACCCCTTTTTCCTTGCGGGGGTTGACGGCGATCACCGGAACGCCCAATTCTCTTTCCAACGCCGGCACATCAATGATGATATCTTTTTTCTGCGCGATATCGAGCATGGTCAGGGCAACCACTACGGGTATTTTCAGGTCGATGATCTGGGATACGAAAAGAAGGTTCCTTTTCAGGTTGCTGGCGTCTGCGACCAGGACGATGATATCAGGTTTTACGGTTTTGTCCTGTTGCATGAGGACGCGGTAGGCCACCCATTCGTCCTCCCGGCGGGGGTACAGGCTGTAAGTTCCGGGTAAATCGATGATAACAGATTGTAACTGAGTCGATATCGTGGAAACGCCCGCTTTTTTATCTACTGTAACGCCCGGGAAATTGCCCACTTTTTGGTTCAAACCGGTAAGGGTATTAAAAAGAGAGCTTTTCCCGCTATTAGGATTGCCGACCAGGGCTATTTGAATGTTTCTAACTGACACAGCGCGCAAATCTACTGTATTCCCTCAACAGAAATTTACGATTTGTGTAAATCTTGGCTTCTTGCCCGCAGCGGATAGCTTCTGCGCAAGCTCAGTAGGCCGAGCGTCTGGAGCAGGACTTAAAATGCGCCGCCACCCGGCGCGGGGGATTTATTTTCATTGCGCGGCTCTCATTATCTTTGCAGCTTTCAAAAAGCCGATATGTTCAACAAGCGCGTTAAGATAAAGGAATTATTGTCCTGGGAGCCTCAGTCGCAGGAAGTCATTGTTATGGGTTGGGTGCGCACATTCCGGAATAACCAGTTTATTGCCCTGAATGACGGATCTACGAATACCAACCTGCAGGTCGTAGCTGAATTGGGTTTGTTGAGCGAAAGCGATCTTAAACGCATTAATACGGCTACTTCTCTTAAGGTGGTGGGAACCGTTGTTCCCTCCCTGGGCAAGGGGCAGAAGCTGGAGCTGAAAGCCAGCCAGATCACCGTGCTGGGCGATAGCGATCCGGAGAAATATCCCCTGCAACCCAAGGAGCACAGCCTGGATTTTTTAAGAGAAAAAGCGCATCTGCGTTTCCGCACCAATACTTTCGGCGCGGTATTCAGGGTAAGGCATTCGCTGGCTTTTGCCATTCATGAGTTCTTTAATAAAAAGGGCTTTGTGTATATGCATACGCCGATCATTACGGCCAGCGATGCAGAAGGGGCCGGGGAGATGTTCAGGGTAACGACCCTGCCGCTGGACAATATTCCCCGCACGCCCGACGGCGAGGTTGATTTCTCGCAGGATTTTTTCGGGCGCGCAGCCAACCTGACGGTAAGCGGGCAGTTGGAAGGGGAACTTGCCGCGATGGCGTTTAGCGAGATCTATACGTTTGGTCCTACGTTCAGGGCGGAGAATTCCAATACGACCAGGCACCTGGCAGAGTTCTGGATGATCGAGCCGGAGATGGCTTTTTATGATATTGAGGACAACATGAACCTGGCCGAGGAATTTATCAAATACATCATTCAATACGCGCTGGACAATAACCGGGACGACCTGGAATTTCTCGATCAGCGTTTAGCCAGGGAAGAAAGCAAGCTGCC
>DEHV01000037.1 GCA_002352105.1 Chitinophagaceae bacterium UBA2791
GATCAGCAGAAAACAGATTAAGGACCGATAAGCAGGAATAAACGGACCGTACAAATGCTTTTAACATAGACGCCGCGACAACAAGAACAACATCGCAACGGAGCGGGTTATCATCTAAGCAATTTAACTGAACCTATCTTGAACCTTCTTTTTGCCTGGAGATATTTTAAAGCAAAAAAATCTACCAATGCCATCAACATCATTGCCTGGGTGAGCCTTGTGGCCATAACGCTGATCACCGCGGCATTTATCGTATTGCTCAGCGTATTCAATGGTTTTGAAGGATTGGTAAAATCCCTCTACTCCTCCTTTTATACCGATATAAAGATTTCCGCGGCCCAGGGTAAAACAATAACCGTCTCAAATGAGAGGTTGCAGCGACTGGGCCAGCTGCAAAGTATTTCTGCCTACTCGCTGGTGGCGGAAGAAAAAGCTCTTCTTCAAAATGGAGAGATACAGTCGATCGTATACCTCAAAGGCGTTGATGAGAGCTATCCAAAAGTCAGCGGGGCGCCGGAAAAAATGCTTCGCGGTCAATTTGATCTGGGCAATGCGGACGAGCCCCGGATCGTGCTGGGCGCAGGCATAGAGAATGCCCTGGCGATCATTGCCGACAGGGAGATATTTCCGCTCGTCGCCTATCTTTTTAAACCCGGCGTAAACATCAACGTGATCGATCCTTACCAGGCTTTCTCCGCAGAGAATATCGCCCCCGCCGGGACCTTTCTTATCCAACAGGATATTGACAACAAATACGCCTTGACCAATATCGCTTTCGTTAAAAAAATGCTGGGCATGGCGCCCGACCAATACAGCGCGATCGAACTATCGCTAAAGGATCCGCGCAAAACAGCGGCGGCCAAAAAAGAAATACAACAAATTTTTGGAGAAGGCTTTATCGTTCAGACCAAATACGAACAGAACAGCAGCCTGTATAACGTGATGGCCCTGGAAAAATGGGCTATCTACGGCATCCTTACCCTGATGCTGGCAGTGGCCGCCTTCACTATGATCGGCTCGCTGACCATGCTGGTACTGGAAAAACAAAAAGACATCCAGGTACTCAAAGCGCTGGGCGCGGACAACGGGCGCATCCAAAAAATATTCTTATCGGAAGGCCTGCTGCTGGCGGGCCTCGGCGCCATCGTAGGCATGGCGCTGGGGTTGCTGATCTGCTGGGCGCAGACGGTCTTTAAACTGATTACGATCCCCGGGGGGACCTTCCTGATCGACTATTACCCGGTAAAAATTTCTGTCAACGATTTTATACTGGTGATCGTAACGGTGATCGCGATCGCCTTCCTGGCCTCCTGGTTTCCCGCCCGCAAAGCGGCGCTGCAACCGATTGAATTGAAGAGCTAGTAAATCGCTTTCACGCCGTCCTCTATCTGCATCAGGTATACCTGCGGACTTATCCCGAACGCTTCTTCATACCTGCTGCAGATATCTGTCGTAAACTGCGCTGCAGCTTCCTGGCTGACCAGGTTGATCGTACATCCCCCAAATCCGCCGCCCATCATCCTCGCGCCTTTCACCCCCGGCATATGCTTCGCCTGGTCTACTAAAAAATCCAGCTCTGCACAGCTTACCTCATATTCATGACGCAGACCCTCATGCGTACGATACATCAATCTGCCGAACCCCGGCAGATCGCTCTGCTCCAATAAAGCGCAGCCCCGCAGCAAACGATCATTTTCCTCTACCACATATTTACATCGCTGGTAAATGATCTCAGGAATATCCATCATGTGTTTTTCGAGCTGACCGATACTGATATCGCGCAGCGAAACCACAGAAGGGTAATATTCCTGCAGCTTGCCAACGCCCGCCTCACATTGCTGCCTGCGCACGTTATACTCGGATCCCGAGAGCTCATGTTTTACCATCGTATTGACCAGTATGATGCGGTGATCGGGAAAATCAAAAGGAATATATTCATGGTCCATGCTGCGGCAATCGAGCCTGATCAGGCAACCTGCTTTACCATACAGGCTGGCAAACTGATCCATGATGCCTACCCTGGCGCCCACAAAATGATGCTCCGTCAACTGCCCTATCTGCGCCAGCTCCAGGCGGGTGAGCCCAGCGGAAAACAATTCATTCAGCGCAAACCCATATCCCGAACAGAGCGCCGCCGAAGAACTCATGCCTCCGCCGACAGGAATATCTCCGTCTATGATCAGGTCTACCCCCGAAGCAAATGGAGCTGTGCGCTGCTGGACATAATAGGTGACGCCGATAAGATAGTTTTTCCATCCCTTGTCGGGCTGCGCGGTATCGATAGGAAAACTAAAGGATTCATCGAACTCGTTAGACCAGGCATTGACAGTACGACTATCATTCCTGGCGATGGCCAGGTATATTCTTTTATCGATCGCGCCGGGCAACACAAAGCCCTGGTTATAATCCGTATGTTCCCCGAGAAGATTTACCCTTCCCGGCGCCGCAATGATCAGCGGCTCTTTTCGGAATCGTTCGCGAAATTGTTCCCTGATTTTTTCTACCATGCCGGGCAAACTTATAAAAATTAAATTATTTAGAGGTTATCGATTAACTTTCGCAAAATTTGATACATGAAGTATTTTCGGTATGGGTTATTCACGCTCCTGGTCATTTTTATCGCAGGCTGTTACGAGATAACCGAAGAGATTAGTTTCGATGCGAATGGAAGCGGCGTTTACGCAACCAATATGGATATGAGCGCGCTGATGGAAATGATGAAGACGATGGCGGGAGAAGAAGAGCTCGCAAGAGGAGGGCTGGACAGGGCCATTGATACCGTCATTCCCATGAAGAGAATAATGGAGGAGTCAAAGGATATGTCT
>DEHV01000073.1:0-82869 GCA_002352105.1 Chitinophagaceae bacterium UBA2791
CCGGCAATAACAATATGCAGTTTGAAAACTCCAATGGTTACATGGATACAAAGGGTATGGAAACAAACCTGCGTCTTACCTACGGAGATTTTAAATTGTTTGTAGGATATACTTATACGGATGCTCATACGCATTTTGGAGACAAACAATGGCTACCGTTAACTGCAAGGCACAGGCTTAATAATGTGTTGATGTATGAGTTGGAAGAGAAGTTGAAAATTGGGCTGGAAGCTTATTATTATAGCCGTCAGCAATTGAGCGATGGATCTTTCGGGCAGTCATACTGGATCGCCGGATTAATGGCTGAGAAGTTTTGGGAAAAAATTTCAGTGTTTCTCAACTTTGAGAACTTCACCGATACCAGGCAAACCCGTTTCGGACCTATTTATACCGGATCTGTCGGCAATCCTGTATTTGGGGATATTTATGCCCCGCTCGATGGCTTTGTGATCAATGGCGGCGTTAAGATCAGGTTATAGCGCTGCGTGCAAAGATCTGTTGCGGCGCTTCTTAAGCTTGCTTTCAAAAGGGGCGTTAAGCCTGGGCCGGTTCGGCATAAATCGTAACTTTGCTGTTCCTGTTATCATAAACAAATGCGGTAGCAGGAAGCAGGCATGGCTACGCTTTTTATTAAAAATATGGTTTGCAGCCGCTGCATCATGGCGGTGAGGAATGAATTAGATAAGTTGGGTTTAAAGCTCAAAGATATCCGGCTTGGGGAGGCAACCCTGGAAAGAGAACCTGCCGCCGAAGAGAAAAGAAAGCTGGAAGAAGCCCTGGTTGCATTAGGCTTTCAACTCATTGATGATAAAAAAAGCCGTCTCATTGAAAAGATAAAGAACATCATTATTGAGCTGGTCCATCACCAGGACGGCGAGATCAAAACCAATCTTTCGGAGTTGTTAAGCAGTAAACTGCACCGCGACTACAACTATTTATCTAACCTGTTCTCTGAGGTGGAGGGCTCTACTATTGAGAAATACTATATCGCCCAAAAAATAGAAAAGGTAAAGGAACTATTGGTGTATGACGAGCTGTCTTTAAGTGAAATAGCTTTGCGATTGAATTATTCGAGCGTAGCGTATTTAAGCAACCAGTTTAAAAAAGTGACCGGACTTACTCCCAGTCATTTTAAGCAGGTGAAAGAGAACAAAAGGCAGTCGCTGGATGAAGTATGATCTTCGCGATAAAATCAATATAATCCGCTAAATCTTACAAATCAATTACATAATTCCGCAATACCCCGGGATTTATTGCGGCTATTTTTGCAGTATACAATCAGTAAAACATTCATAATATGGCCACAGATAGCGAAAATGAGATCATCTATCTTCCATTGGAAGATATAGAAAGCGAACACTGTGCGTCGATAGTCGACAAAGGACTTGCGCAAGTCAAAGGCATTGAACATCATAAGGTGGAGCTCAATAACCGTAGGGCCGCTATTACGANNNAATCTTACGGTTGAATATCTTCCCAATATGACCAACGTTGCCAAGCTGCAGAAAGCGGTGCAGTCGGTTGGCTATGATCTGTTGATTGAAGAGGCAACCAAACAGCAGGAGACGCTGGAAGCTATCCACGAGAGGAGATTCCGGCAATTAAAAAACAGGACCATTTGGGCGATCATATTGTCATTGCCTGTGGTCGTGATAGGCATGTTTTTTATGGATATGCCCTATGGCAACGAGATCATGTGGGGATTTGCCACCCCGGTCGTGCTTTGGTTGGGAAGGGATTTCTTTGTGAATGCCTGGAAGCAGGCAAAACACCGTTCTGCCAATATGGACACGCTCGTAGCCCTGAGTACAGGTATAGCTTATCTGTTCAGCGTGTTCAATATGTTGTTTCCCGATTTTTGGCATCAGAGGGGCTTGCACGCGCATGTTTACTTTGAGGCTGCTGCCGTGATTATCGCATTCATCCTGCTGGGAAGATTATTGGAAGAAAAAGCAAAAGGCAGTACTTCTTCAGCCATTAAAAAACTAATGGGCTTGCAACCCAAGACAGTCATAACCATACTGCCGGATGGCACAGAGAAGCAAACCGCTATTGAAGAGGTCAATGCGGGCGATATTATCCTGGTAAAGCCCGGCGAAAAAATTGCGGTGGACGGCATGGTAGTCTCTGGTAATTCGTATGTAGATGAAAGCATGTTGAGCGGAGAGCCTGTGCCTGTACTGAAAAAGGAAAACGAAAAAGTTTTTGCNNGATAAGATTGCCGGTATTTTTGTTCCCATAGTGATTGGGATTGCTATCCTGACCTTTATCCTGTGGCTGATCTTAGGCGGCGATAATGGAATGGTACAGGGACTATTGGCGGCTGTTACGGTATTGGTGATCGCCTGCCCCTGCGCATTGGGACTGGCAACGCCTACGGCAATCATGGTGGGAGTGGGCAAGGGCGCGGAAAAAGGCATCCTGATCAAGGATGCTGAAAGCCTGGAACTGGCAAAAAAAATCGATGCCATTATATTGGATAAAACCGGAACGATTACCGAGGGCAGGCCGCAGGTTGCCGGGATGCAATGGCTCAATGGCAACGACACGACTAAAAACATTTTACTCAGCGTTGAAAGGCAGTCCGAGCATCCCCTGGCAGAAGCTGTAGTGAAATACCTGGATGGCGTAGCGCCGACCGCTTTGTCGGGGTTCGACAGCATCACAGGCAAGGGCGCAAGGGCCGATCATCACAATGAAACCTATTTCGTAGGCAATAAGAAGTTGCTGGTAGAGAATAATATTAGCATAGCAGAGCCCTTGCAACGGCAAGCTGAGGAATGGGGCAAACAATCCCAAACCGTGATATGGTTTTCAGACAGCAAACAAGCGCTTTCCGTTATTGCCATTTCGGATAAGATCAAGGAAAGTTCGGTAGCGGCGATCAAAGAGATGCAGAACATGGGCATTGACCTGTATATACTCACCGGCGATAATGAGACAACGGCAAAAGCCATTGCGGAGCAAACGGGGATCCGGCATTACAAAGCGGAAGTATTGCCCCAACATAAGGCTGAGTTCGTAAAAGAGCTGCAACAGCAAGGTAAAACAGTTGCTATGGCAGGCGACGGTATCAATGACAGTACGGCGCTGGCAACAGCCGATGTAAGCATCGCAATGGGCAAGGGAAGCGATATTGCTATGGATGTTGCGAAGATGACCATTATTTCATCCGATCTCGCCAAAATACCGCAGGCGATCCGTTTGTCAAAACAAACTGTCGCTACGATCAGGCAGAATTTGTTTTGGGCATTTATCTACAATGTGATCGGTATTCCGGTGGCGGCGGGTATTCTTTATCCCATAAACGGTTTTTTGCTGAACCCGATGATTGCAGGAGCGGCAATGGCATTGAGCAGCGTTAGCGTGGTAAGCAATAGCTTACGGTTGAAATGGAAGAAGTAAGACTGGTTTTATTTGGCCCCGAAATTTTATTGATATATCTTATGTATGAGTCAACAAAAAAATATAGATATGCTGAAAGAAACCTTAATAAGCGAGTTTCTTTATGAAGCGGAAAATACGCGAAAGTTATTAAATGCAATTCCTGATTCGGTTTTGGAGTGGAAACCTTCCGAAAAGAATTGGACAACAGCGCAATTGGCGTCCCATATTGCAGGAATATATAACTGGTATGGTCCGGTTGTCAATTTGGATGTCTTTAACCTGGATAATTACCGGTACGACCGGGGCGACCTCTCCAAGGCTGCCAATATCGTAGCTAAGTTCGAAGAGAATTTGGTTGTCGCGAAGAAGGCCCTGGAGTCTTTAGATGTATCGAAAATTATGGATAATTGGAGTATGACAAAAGGCGGACACGAAATAATTCCGCCTACGCCGAGGGCTGCGATAATCCGCAATGTGCTTTTTAATCATATTTATCATCACCGTGGAGAATTGATAATCTACCTGCGATGCAATGGCAAGACGCCGCCGGGGCTTTATGGGCCCACTGCTGAAGGGACAAGATAGCCGGTTGAATCTGCTCTTAAGTTTGTGAAAATAAAAGACAATGGCCTGGTCTATTGCTGTATAGTAAAGATCGGGACATTAGATGGCCTATCCGTAAATTTTACAAATCAAATAAGTAATTGTGTAATAACGGGGGCTACATAATGCTGAGATTTATAACATCAGCTAATCTTAAATATTAAAAGAATGGAAAATAAAGAATTTCGGTTCAGGACAAACCTCAATTGCGGGGGATGCGTATCAAAAGTGAAAGCGGACCTGGACAATGCGGAAGGCCTTAGCGAATGGAATGTAGATATTGATAATGCAGATAAGATCTTAACCGTAAAGTCCAAAGGCATTACTAAAGATGAAGTGGCTGCCATTATAAAAAGCAAAGGATTTAAGGCAGAGCCGTTGAATTCTTAGGATAAAAAAATCGTACATTTGCCGATCCACGCTAACAAGTAAGCAAAAATGTAAAATATAATTTCTTTCGGGTTTTCAGAAAGAGCAATCCTCGCCGGGGCTTGCCCGATTTGTCCAATTGTTAAAAGAAAGAAATTATGCTTACTATCCAGGATTTATCATATACACATCCCGACAAGGAATTGTTGTTCAGCAATATTAACCTGATCATTGAGCCGGGCGCTAAAATAGCGCTTATCGGAAACAACGGCGCCGGGAAATCGACCTTATTAAAAATTGTCGCGGGAATTTTAACGCCATCGGACGGTTTATTGAAGATGGATGTCAAGCCATATTATATTCCTCAAATATTCGGGCAGTACAATCGCCTGACGATCGCGGAAGCGTTGAGAGTTGACAAAAAACTGAAGGCGTTGCATGAGATCCTGAAGGGAAATGTTTCGGAAGAAAATTATGATTTACTCAACGATGATTGGGCGATTGAAGATCGTATCAAAGAGGCGTTGAAGGATTGGCGCCTCGCTGACTTGGACTTGTCAACAAGAATGAGATCGTTAAGCGGAGGGCAAAAAACAAAAGTGTTTTTGGCTGGGATTTCTATTCATCAGCCAGAATTGGTCTTGTTGGACGAGCCGAGTAATCATTTGGATCTGGATGGGCGACGGCTCTTGTACGACTTTGTTCAAAACGCCAAACAAACCCTTATTGTTGTAAGTCACGATAGGAGATTGCTGAACCTTTTAAATATGATTTGCGATCTGAGCAAGGACGGTATTGCCGCGTACGGAGGCAATTATGATTTTTATATCGAACAGAAAAGGATAGCGATCAATGCGCTGGCGCAGGATATTCACGGCGCGGAAAAAGCATTGAAAAAGGCGAAAGACAGAGAACGCGAAACAGTGGAACGTCAACGGAAATTGGATGCGCGGGCGAAAAAGAGCATAGGGAATGCGGCGCTGCCGAAAATAGTCGCCAATACCCGGAAAAACAGCGCAGAACGAAGTACGGCAAAAATTGCGGGCGTGCATGCGGCAAAGGTAGAAAACATCAAACAGGAGCTTCAGCGTTTACGTTCTTCACTGTCGGAAACTGATCAGATAAGGTTTGGGTTTGATCGCTCAAAACTGCATAAGGGCAAGAGCATCTTTATTGCGCGCCATATCAATTTTTGGTATGAGGGTAAAAAAGCTGTTTGGGGCGAGAGCCTGGATCTGCAGATCGTCAGCGGAGAACGGATTTCAATAAGAGGCGCAAATGGCTCGGGCAAAACAACGTTGATTCGATTGATCTTAGGGAGTTTAGAACCGCAGGAAGGTTCAGTTTACCGGTCTGAGTATAAATCGGTTTACATCGACCAGGATTATTCTCTGATAAATAATGACCTGAAAGTTTACGAGCAAGCCCAACAATTCAATACCACGGGGCTGCAGGAGCATGAAATAAAAATAAGGCAGAACCGGTTTTTGTTCAGCAAGGAGGATTGGAAGAAGCCCTGCGGCGTGTTGAGCGGAGGAGAGAGGATGCGTTTGCTATCATGATCCGGGGCTAAAGCAATAGTTGCACGCGAAGTGTATCAACTAACCTGCTTTCCAAAAATATCTTTTCGACCGGTACATAGTTCATGCAGCCGGCGGCGCGGCGCCACTCCCGTTCTTAAAAGAGCGAGCGGGAATACTGCGAGTAGAGGGCGACCTCAGGATTTGCTATGTATTTTATGAAATCGCGTTGTAAAAGCAAGGGTCTAATAGATCAAAGCAAAAGAAATATTTGCGTTGGCTTCAGTTAATTGCGCTGATGTCGACAATAATGGCAGGCCGGATACTCAAAAAATAAACGGCTTGAGCCCGGTAGAATACCGAATCCAAGCCGCTTAAATTTAAAAACCTGCCTGACTCTAAGGGAGCTTCAGCTTGTGGCAGCCTCTCAATAATTATTCCACAATAAAGGTTCCTTGCATTGCGGCAAAGTGGCCGGGGAAGCTGCAGATAAAAATGTAGATACCTGGCTCGGGCGCCGTGAATTCCACGCTGGTACTTTCGCCGCCGCCTATTATTTTAGTATGTGCGATGATATTCGCTTCTTCAGAGGCCGGAATATAGTCATTGTCTTTTGCGTCTACGGCCTTCATGCCGAAGTCGGGGATATTTACATCCGGCTTCAGGATCACCACATTATGTCCCATTACTTCCTTTGACGCCTTTCCTGTGTGGTGCAGGGTAAGGGTCACTTTCTGACCAGCTTTGGCTTTTAATTCTTTTTTGTCGAACTGCATCATGTCATTGGAACTGATCTCAAGAGCAACGCTTTCCGGGGCTGATGCCGCCGCTGTTTCCTGTGTTTCTGAGGCGGCTGTGGCAGGTTCGCTCTCGCCGCCGCCGCAGGAAAGAAGACCAATTGCAGCAGCGAATACTACATAACTAGATATTTTCATAATATAATAATTTTTGCAAAGGTAGGCATCAGCGATAGGAAAAACATAAAAAAATGGATTCTTTCCTTTTTTGTGGGTTCCGGAGCCTTAAGGAGTTTGTTATTGGCTTGCAGGTTTCCAGCGACGGAGCGTTGATAGGCGCTTTGAAATCTGTTGGGACGTCGGCTAGATCGGTTTGACTTTTGATCCCGACATTCTGTTGTGATGTAATAAAGCAGGATGCTTCCAAAACAAAAAGCCCGTAAAATCTGTATTTCACGAGCTCTTTTTGTTCGATCTGCCAGCCTTAGCTTTTAACTGCCATAGCGTTAGCGACGGCAGTTGGGCTTCGGCCGGCGCAGTAGAGGGGTAGGGAGGATTAACTAACGAAGTTATCCAGGATTTTTTGAAGTTTAGTGAGTTGCTTGACTGTCATAAAATTGTAACTCAAGTTTAAACAGCCATTTGTCCTGCCCTGCGGACAGGGTTCACTAAAAGCTCAAACGGGGGAATAAATACGGCTACCTTTGCTTGAATTAATCTTTAGCTACCGGGTTCAAACCGATAGCCTTCAACAGTTGCTGCTGTTCCTGCTTAAAGGTCTCGAAAGCCTGCAACGAATTTTCGGGTAGGGGAGTGGCCGCAGGAAATTTCTGACGATATGGATCAACCTGTTGCCCGTTTTTCCAGAAGCGATAGCATACATGCGGGCCGGTAGCAAGACCGGTGCTGCCCACATAGCCGATCACCTGCCCTTGCCGAACTGTCTGTCCACGCTTTACGGCGCGTCGGCTCATGTGCAGGTATTGCGTGGTATAGGTATTATTATGCCGTACTTTCACAAAATTTCCATTATTGCTGTTATAGCTTGATTCAATCACCGTTCCCTTCCCCGTTGAAATGATCGGTGTGCCGGTGGGGGCGCCATAATCGGTGCCGAGATGCGCTTTCCATCTTTTTTGTACGGGATGAAAACGTTTCATGGTGAAACGTGAAGTGATGCGGCTAAATTTGAGCGGCGCCTTCAGAAATGCTTTGCGTAAACTCTTACCGGTTTCGTCAAAGTAATCGCCGCCCTGTGTTGAATCTGGTTGGAACTGGAATGCATAAAAGGTATCGCCTTTATGACTGAATATGGCCGATCGTATCTGTCCGGGTTCTACCGGGTCATCTTTCACATATCGCTGCTCGTATACTACTTTGAAGAAATCCCCCTGTTGAATTTTATAGAAGTCGATGGTCCATGCGTATATTTCGGCCAGCCTCATTGCCAACGCAGGGTCGCTGCCGGCTTTATTCACAGCTTCGTACAATGAACTGGTGATAACTCCGCCGGCGGTTATCACTTTCGTTGTCACTTCTCTTTTGCCTGCGGTAATAGTTATCGAATCGCGCAGATCATATAAAATATAGTCGATGGCATTAGGCTGATAAACAAAGTATAGGGCTTTCTGTAAACTGTCTTTCGTACAAAAAATAGTGTACTGACTTCCCGCGGTAATTCTTCGCACATCAAATATGGGTTTTGATTTCCTGGCCAGGTTGGCGATAGTAATATTTTCTACACGATATGGCTCAAGGATGCTGCCTAAGAAATCATTTCTTTGAACGGTGTTCTCAATAACGTTGAAGGAATCGACCGCTAATCCAAATTTACGGGGCGCTGCGTAGGTTTCGCCAGCATTTTGTTGGGGAGTGACAGGAACCGGGCCTGCGTTATCGGGTGAAAAGGCGCCTTTCCCACGAAGCAGCAGCGCAGCTATGCCTGCGATCGCGGCAACCAGGACCAATAAAAGGAATTTTTTGTTCTTCGTCATCAGCTGGAAAGGATTTAAATCGACTGGACATAGATATAAATGGCGGAAGATCGNNACTTATTAAGTAGCCCAAGAATTTATCGGCATTTTCGTTCAAACCTCATCTGCATTCAAAATAAGACAATAGCGACAATGAAGATTCATAGCGCAAATCAAATTGTGACCTCGCGTTTTGTTACCTTTTCCCAGCCATAAATCCTGTTGTTAGATCCTCTCCAAAAACAAAAAAGCCCATAAAACCATCGTTCTATGAGCTTCTAATGTTCAATTAACCCGACTTCGCCAAGGCTACGTCGGGCGCAGTAGCGGAGCGGGGAGTTGAACCCCGGACCTCAGGGTTATGAATCCTTTAAGGCCCTTTTTCATTTTCCCTATCGCACGATGACAATGAGTTATATATTTTCGAATATTTAATTTCCCTCGTTTTCTCCCCCTTGTTTGAGGGTTTGTTATGGGGTGTTTTTTTTAAAATAGAAACCTAATTGCAACTGCATTCGGGGTTGGGTATAAACTTGGTGTTTACAAAACCTTCCATGTAGGCTACGTTCTCTTTTGGTAGATTATATTTTTCAGCAACTTTGTCCGCTGCCGCCTGATTGTAGTTTGCTGCCGCCATTAGCTTGTGCGTGCATTTAATAAAAACATACTCCCCGGTTTCCTTTTCTGTGCCAAAAACGCAGCCGAAATCTTTTTTGGGATTATCTTCTTTTTTGCAACTGAGGGCAAATAGCAATAGAAAAACAGGTATATACTTCATGATTTATTTAAAATTTTACTTTTTAGATCAGTAAATTCACTCTCTGTTAAAGCTCCTGAATTTCGCAAGTTTTGGAGTTTTATTAATTCATCGGTTGCCGATGGGTTTGGTAAATTATTGGTAGAGTGGACGTTCACGGTTGGGGTTCCAGTATCTTTTGCTACAGCCCAAACAAGGGCGATAACCCAACCTATAACACTCCAACCTAAAAGCAGGTTTAGCGTGAATATCGCTATTACATTTTTCTTTTTCCATCCAACGAGGGTGGGCAAGAAATAAATAGCGAGACCGATAGCAAACAGTAGCGCATAAGCGATTCCTTCCATTGTTAAGGGGTTTAGTGATAGTAAAATGGTAATTATCCTTCGTAAAAGTACGATTGCTGTTCGGTGTTCCCTATAGTATATTGGAGACCCTTTTCCTTGAAACTCCATGCCAGTTTTCCTGTGTCTTTTACTAATCCCAAACCCAAACGGCATGTCCAAAACTTCTACTCCTCCTTGCCTGACTTGCGCCCTGAAGTCGTATTGCTGGGCCTCCCGGGCTGGTTCTGCCCCGCTTTTTTGTATTCCGGATTCAACCCTTTACTCAGCTGCTCAACGGTTCGTGAGTAAGGATTGGATTTTTTTTCTTCGCTACTCGCTGACGTTTCGCTTGAACTGATGCCTTTGTGGTACTCTTCAACAATAGCCCTAAGCTCATCCAGCTCCTTAAGGTTCTCTTTGAGCCGGGCTATTTCGCTTTTTTGAAGTTCAATTAAATTTCGCTGGGAATCGATAAGGTCGTCTTTTAATGAAGTATCGCCGCTTTCGTGTTCTTTCGTGTTCTTTTTAAAGTACCCCGGAAATGCGGCAGCTAACTTTCTTACCATTCGGGATTTATTAAGGTTAATTGGGTCCGTGCTATTAATCGTTGTGCTCAAATAACTACGCCCTACAGAGGCTTTCAAGGCAATAGATTTAATATCCAGCCCTTCAAATTCTGTTATTTTTTCAATTATTCTCTTTAAATCAACACTATCCATTGCAAAATGTTCAACGTTTGTATGTGTTTGTTGAATGTTTTCTAAATGTCCTTAATGTGTTCTTTTATGTTCTTTTTGGTTTTATATTTGTTCTCGTAAACGAACTCAAATATATGAAACAGAATAACACATCTACGGATACAAGGCCTGTTCAGTTCAGCGGGGTTGTCATAGGGGCTTTAGCTGATGCGTTCGGAAAACACATTTCAACGATAGAAAGATGGATTGCTGCGGAGGATGACAGGCTGACCAGTGATAAAGCTAAAAAGGTGTACGAGCAATTCGGTCAGAACCCCTGATGTGGATTTGCCGCAAAGATACTATCAAATTTCATTTTTCAAAAACATGTCAACCATAAACGCATTACTCGAACTGGAAGCACTGGCCGAACTCATTCAGCAGAAAGCCGCCGCTTTCAAGGAAGATTGTCGTCGTGAGAGACGCAAGCTGGAAGGAGTTTCTACCCCTTCCAGCGCCCGGAAGGGTCTTACGGCGCTGGAGAGAATGAATATCGTATCACGTAGGAGAATCAAAACCCAAACAGCATGATCCTAAAGCACACCGCGTCTCAAAACGACCGATTTGGTTTTTTACAGTCGGACCTGATCATAACGGTAGACTACAACTTTTGGGACCGCAAGGTTGATTCGATCATCCGGGTCGAGACCTACGACCATAAGCATAAGCATTACACCGACATCACGGTTCTGATGTATAACGACTTTTTTGAGATGCTCATGGAAATGGTCAATAGCGTGAACTGGCAGGGGATGGCCACAATAAAAATGAAACCAAAAATATCATACGCATGAGCCAGGCCCTTATCAATCATATTATCGCTTTCCTCAGCATGCTGTTTGCCGGCCTGATCATTTTGGCCTGGCTTTCAAAAAAGGAGGTTTCTGTTTTCCTGGAAAAGGAGTGTTACGCCGAAGCGAATAAGTTCCGACGCAGGATACGGAAGGCGAGCAATCCGGATGAGCTTAAAAAGATTGAAGGCGACATTAACGCTTTCTGTAAAAAGAAAAAGTATAAATGCATTGAGGGTCTGGAAGGTATAAGCGGAGAGCTGCACAGCTTTGTGCAGATGCGGCGGACGGATCTCAATTAAGATAGGGGCATCGATGCCTGGACCGGCCAGGGCCCTATAACGGTACAGCTGGTCATTTTTAAAGTTCTTTTTTGTCATCTGTCAATCAATCATGCCCAGGCCGTTTCCACGGCCTGGTAAATAGCGCGGTAGAGAAGCGGTCATCTCGCTTGGCTCATAACCAGGAGGTCGGAGGTTCGAATCCTCCCTGCGCCACACTCTTTAAATGCGGACGGTTTCAATCAGGGGCGTCCATGGCGCCCCACTTTTAAAAATCAATTTTCAAAAATATGCAACAAGAAAAATTCGACTTATGGTGCCTGGTTGAACTCTTCGGACACCAACGCATTGCAGGCAGGGTAACAGAGCAAACAATTGGCGGCGCCTCTATGCTTCGCGTAGATGTTCCGGCAACCGAAAAGCAGCCGGCCTTTACCAGGTTGTTTAACCCTTCAGCCATTTACGCAATCAACCCGGTTGACGAAGAAACCGCCATGTATTACGTAAACAACCTGGACAATAAGCCGATCCAAGCCTGGGATGTGAAGGAGATGCTGAAGCGAAATGATCAGCTGCGCCTGGGTGAAGCGGTCCAGGAAAGAGCGTCGGAAGATAATCACGATTACGATACTGACTTTTAATACTCACCAAAAAAAATAAACGATGAACGACGTAATCATGCGCGACTTTATGCAGGCTCTTACAAACATGGGGATCGGAATTGCGATGGCATGCGCCGCGCTCTATTTCGGAATGAAAATTTTTAAAAAAAAGTAGGCTATGACATTTCACGAGACAGTATCGGCAATCATTACCTGGACGGACGCCAGCACAACGAAAGAACAGCTGAACCTTATGCGCGACGTTGTTGATCGCTTCTTAAGAGAGCGGTTCAGATACCATGTAAGCAATCAGGATATGTGTACCGCCGAAATGAATATATCTAATGCAATTAACGACAAAGAGTACGCGCTTGAGTTCTCCGCCGAACAGGCGTCATTATAAACAAAAAAGCGGGGTGACCGCCCCGCTTCCTTTTTGAATTCTATTTTAAGAAAAATAAAAAGCAAGACAAAATTATGAAAATTCTCATTAAGCAATTATCGATCACAAACTTTAAAGGTATCAAAAGCCTGGAGGTCGATTTTGAAAGCGCCCAAACAAACATCTACGGCGACAATGCCACCGGCAAAACCACTGTGTTTGACGCCTTTACCTGGCTCATGTTTGGCAAAGACAGCAGCGACCGGAAAGACTTCGATATTAAACCCTTGGATCGCAATGGCCGCAAAATTGATCGGACCGAAAACGAAGTTGCCGCGATCCTGGAGGTCGACGGAAAAACAATACCCCTGAAGCGCGTACAGCGCGAAAAGTGGGTAAAGAAAAAGGGCGCCCTGGAAGCCGAATTCACCGGCAATGAGCAGCTCTTTTACTGGAATGACGTTCCGCTTCAGGCTGGCGAATACCAGGCTAAAATCAACCTCCTGTTGCAGGAGAACGTATTTAAGTTGATAACCAACACGCTTTATTTTAATTCGATGAAATGGCAGGATCGTCGCGCGGTCCTGATGGAAATGGCTGGCGATATTTCCAACGCCGAGCTGGCCGCTTCAGATAGCAGGTTTAACTCCCTGGTCGAAACCCTTTCGAATAAATCTTTATCGGAATTTAAAAAAGAGATCGCGGCGAAGAAAAAGAAAATCAAGGATGATCTGGAAACCATCCCCGCGCGGATCGACGAGCTCAACAGGTCCATGCCCGCGGCGCTGGATTACATCGGCATTAAAAGCCAGATAGCTTTCAACGAAGCGGAGATAAAAGCGATAGACGAACAGATCGCCGACCGGTCCAAGGCTTACGAAGCTGAATATCAGAAGGTCCAGGAGCATCAGAAAAAAGTACATGAATTACAGCTTCGTAAGGACCGCCTTTATTACGAAATAAAAGGCCAGTACGATCGCCTGCAGGTCGATGCAGGCAGGGAGCTGAGAGAAAAGTCTGCGGAACTGAAAACTGTTGAAAGGCAGATAGCTGATAAGCAGGCGGAGCTGAAGCGCGCAGAATCCCGGCTGGAGCTGTTGCAAAAACAAATGGCTGAAAAGCGGCAGGAATGGGAGAAAGTGAACGCCGATCAGCTAACATTTAACGAGCATGAATTTTCCTGCCCTACCTGCAAACGTGCATACGATACGCAGGATATCGATATTAAAAAGACCGAGCTGCTGGAAAACTTCAATCACGAAAAGACGCGCAAGCTGGTAACAATTACGGAGGTAGGTAAGTCCTACGCCCAGGATGCCGAGGCGGTCAAAAAAACAATAAAAGAGCTTACGCTTGATATTGAGCGCCTGGATGATCAAAAGCTTATTCTTACCGCGCAATTGCAGGACCTGCAGAACCAGCAGACACAACCCGCGCAATCATTCGAGGATTTCCTTGCCGCCCGGGCCGATTACGCTGCAATTGTGCAGGAGGTTGAAAGTGTGCAGGCCGCTGTCCCCGAAGTGCAAAAACCTGATCTGGATAAGGATAAACAGGATAAAGCCCGCTTCGCTGCTGCCCTTGATGATCTTAAACGCCAGCTGGCAACAAAGGAACAGCGCGAACGCGCCCAGGTGCGCATTGCGGAATTGGAGACGAGTGAAAAGAGCCTGGCACAACAACTCGCAGACCTGGAAGGGCAGGAATTTCTGATCGCTGAATTTTCTAAGGCAAAGATCGATGCGATGGAAGCCCGTATTAACGGAAAGTTCAAGCTGGTAACCTTCAAGATGTTCAACACGTTAATAAACGGCGGCGTAGAGGAAGCGTGCGAGGCCATGGTTAACGGCGTTCCTTTCTCCGGGCTTAATACTGCAATGAGAATTAATGCCGGCCTGGACATCATCAATGCACTCTGCGAATACTACCAGGTTAACGCGCCAATATTTATTGACAACCGCGAGAGTATTACGGAGCTGATCGACTGCGACAGCCAGATTATTAACCTGATCGTCACTCCGGGCCAGGCTGAGCTGCGGGTAGCGTAACCATATTATTCAACTCAAAATTTTTCACAATGGCAAACATGCTGGCCCCTAATGGGCAACAAAAACAAAAGCAGCCGGCGCCCCCGGCACAGAACCAACAGGCAGCGCCTCCGGCGAAGATGACGGAAAGCACTATCGATAATGTTTTGAACAAAGTAGCAAAGTATGTCGACGAAGGCGAACTGCATCTTCCTGCTAATTACAGCGCACAGAATGCTGTCCGCAGCGCCTACCTGGCATTGCAGGAGCTTACCGACCGAAATAATAAGCCAGTCCTTCAGGCGTGTACCAGGGAAAGCGTAGTGAACGCGCTGTACGAGATGGTTACGCAGGGGCTGAGTTACACTAAAGGGCAATGTTATTTTATCCCTTACGGCGATAAGCTATCCTGCGACATTTCTTACCTCGGCAATATTGCGATCGCTAAGCGCGACGCGGATGTAAAGGATGTGCATGCAATGTGTGTGTACGAGGATGATGAATTTACCTACGAGATCGACCGCGGACAATATAAGGTACTTACCCATAAGCAGCTCATCGGTAACGTGGTCCCGGAGAAACTTCTGGGCGCCTACTGCATCGTCGATTTCAATGCCGGTCATTCAAAGACCGAGATTATGACCATGCAGCAAATTCGCACCGCCTGGGCCCAGGGCGCAACGAAGGGCAACTCCCCGGCGCATCAGAAGTTTCCCGACCAGATGGCTATGAAAACAGTTATCAACCGTGCGCTGAAGATCGATACCGCAAGTACAGACGATCGCGCGTTGCTGGTCCATCGCCAGGACGCATTCGCCGCCAATGTACAGGCGGATATCAAACAGAACGCCAACAAAAGCAGTATTGGATTCCGGCAGAATACAGAGGAAGCGACAGACTACACGGTTGTAGATCCGCAACCAGCTCAGCATCCGGATCCTAAGACCCCCGCTGATCCCGACCCGGCGCCGCAGCAGGACCTTAATAACAATATTTCGCGGCAGCAGAATCCTGCGGCAACTCAAACCCTTGGACCCGGATTCTAATGAGAGTAAGTAAGAATATACGCCGCGGATCCCTGATCGATGATTTCAACGAGCTGGTACAGCTGGCAGAGGATAGATGTGCGGTCGTAGTGTACATGGGTGGCTCTCATTTTGTTCGACCCGCTGCCTTCATGCTTAATTGGTCAGTTGCGCAAATCTTAAGAACTAAAATTTACCACGCCCTTCCAATCAAAGATGACACTGAAAGTAATAAATAGTAACAGCGCCGGCAATTGCTACCTGATGCAGGCTGAAAACGGTGATACGCTCCTGGTTGAATGCGGCGTTGACTTTAAGAAGATCCGCCAGGCGATGGAATTCCGAACAGATCGTATTGTCGGCTGTATTATTTCTCACAATCACCTGGACCATTGTAAGGGCGCTGAGCTGGTCGCAAAGGCTGGTATCGACATCTTTACCAGCCAGGGAACAATCGACGAGCTGGGATTTGTCCATCATCGCCTGCGGCCCGTTAAAGCTCACCAGGCGTTCGATATCGGTCCCTTCCGGATCCTGCCGTTCGATGTGCGCCATGACTGTAAGGAGCCGCTGTGCTACCTCATAAAGCATCCGGAATGCGGCGTGACGCTGTTCCTGACAGATAGCTATTACTGCGCCTATAAGTTCGAGGGGTTGAATAATGTGATTGTGGAAGCGAATTACTGCCAGTCGATCATAGACCGCAAGATGGCTGAAGGCGTTGCCCCCCGGTTCCTACGGAACAGGATCCTTCAGTCGCACATGAGTTTAAAAACCTGCAAGGAATTCCTTCAAGCCAACGACTTGACGGCAGTTAACAATATTGTTCTTATACATCTTTCAGATAGAAATAGCGACGCGATCCGCTTTCAGCGCGAAATCCAGGAGCTGACAGGTAAGACTGTTCACGTCGCCGATGCTGGTCTGGTTATCGAAAATTTCAACATAAACCCATTTTAATGAAACTCTTATTTTTTGACATCGAAACAAATGGCCTCCCGATCGATTACAAGGCCTCTTATACGGAGGTAGAAAACTGGCCCCGGGTAATCTCATTAGGCTGGATCCTGGCCGATATGGACGCACGGGTGATCAACAAACAATATCACCTCATCAAGCCGGACGGCTGGCAGATGCCTACGGAACAATTCTGGGTCGATAACGGCTATACGCAAGAGAATAGCCTGGCCAACGGCGTACCGATCGCCGACGTGCTGGACCTCTTCCTCGCCGATAAGCATCAGGCTGATGTCCTGGTAGCGCACAACTTAAATTTTGATCACCGCATCGTTTGGGCCGAGCATATAAGGGCCGGTAAGGAGCCCCGTAGCGGAATGGCGAAGATCTGCACCATGATGAAGAGTACCTCTTTTTGCAAGATCCCGGGCGCCAATGGCCGGCCCAAATGGCCGAAGCTGGAAGAACTATACCACAAGCTTTTTAATAAAAGTTTTGCCGGAGCCCATAACGCCCTGGCAGATGTGGAAGCCTGCGCGGAATGTTTTTATGAGCTGGTCCGCCTGGGAGTGATAACTATCGAAGCGCAGCCGGTTGAATAAGGAGCAGATATATTACCTGGGCTGTGATGTTCGATCAATGTTTAAAGATCGCCGCCTGTACAGCTCCCGCGGCGATCCGGTTGAGCTGATCAGCACAAGCGGCGAAGTGGCAATAGTGCAGAGCGTCAGCGGTGAGCGGTTCAGCGTGCGTTTCGAATATCTGTACAAAAGTTGCGAGGAACCGCACAAAAGTGAAGAAAAAGAGTCTTGCAGATCGCCCGAAAAATATTCCACAAAAGGGCAAAAAAATATTCCAATACCTGAAAAACCAACAAAGAAAGTAATCCGGAAAACAAATCGTAATAACGGTTCACTATCCCTGTTTTAATCACCAGAAAAAACTATTTTAATGTCCAAAATTGTAATCGAAAAGCGCTCCCTGCGCTATGATTTCAGTGCAGTAGAATTGCACGACCTCTCCCTACAACTTGCCAAAAAAAATAAGGAAGTTGTTTCCCTCGAAGAAGAAAAAAAGGCGGTCACCTCACAGTTAGCAGCGAAAATTAAGGAGGCTGATGCAACCGTTAATATTCTTTCAGAAAAGGTCGCTTCCGGTTTCGAATACCGCGAGATCGAGTGTGATGTAATCTTTCACAAACCCCAACAGGGCAAGAAAACAATTGTTCGCCGCGACACGAACAAGAAAACAGCGGTGGAATCCATGACGGATTACGAATGGGATCTGTTCAACCAGCCGGATGAAAATGACACTGAAGATGAGGATGCCGAATACCAGGACATGACCGACGAGGATGGGGGAACGAAGCTTCTGGGTAATGGAGATGGCCAAATCGGTGATGAATAATGCTGTCACTTCGCCCATATCAGGATACCGGTATCAATCGCCTTGCTCAAAAATTTACAAAGGGGTTAAAGCGCGTTATTTTCCAGCTGGCCACCGGTGGCGGTAAAACGGTAACGTTTGCCGCCATCATCAACCGGTACCTGATCAAATCGCAAAAAAAGGTACTGATCCTGGTCCACCGGGAAGAGCTGTTGCTTCAGGCGTATAAAACCTTGTTTCGCTGGTATGAGATCGTGTCTGTCCCGGTTACCGCCAACAACACCTACCTGGCCAATTCGATGGTTTACGTTGCCATGGTGGAAACAGCATCTAACCGGCTAAAGAAGAACAAAAACTACTTTGGCAATATCGGGATGGTAATTGTCGATGAGTGCCACCTGGGTAACTTTAAAAAGCTGTACAGCTATTTCCCGGACCAGTTAATTATTGGCTTTACCGCTACGCCCATTTCCGCATCAAAAAAGGATCCGTTAAAAAACCACTTCCAGGACATTGTCGCCTGCGTTGATATCCCGGACCTGATTGAAATCTGGCGCCAGGATCATAACTCCGGACTGGTCCCGAACAAGACTTTCCACGTCGATAACGTCGATCGCAAGCAATTGAAGATTGCTTCTACCGGAGAGTTTGATGAGCGGCAGATGGGTAGTGTATTTTCCGATACCAAGCACGTTCAGAACTGCCTAAAGGCCTACAAGAAACATGCTGATCATACCAAGGCGATCATCTTCAATTGCAATATCGAGCACTCTAAAAAGGTAAACGATGCTTTTATTACTGCCGGCTATCCTTCGCGCCACCTGGATGGCGAGATGCCCGATGGGTTGCGTAAAGCAACGATAGAATGGTTCCGTACAACGCCAGGCGCCATCTTAAACAATGTGGGCGTATTTACCGCAGGTTTTGATGAGCCTACCATTACCACCGTTGTGGTAAATCGTTCTACAATGTCGGAAACGTTATGGCTTCAGATGACCGGCCGCGGATCCCGACCTATGGGTGATGCGAAGTTATGGTTCAATATCCTGGACATGGGCGGCAATACTTATGTACATGGCGACTGGTCCGACCCGCGCAATTGGGTGGATATGTTTCATAATCCGGACAGGCCCAAGAGCGGCGGAGAGGCGCCAATGAAAGAATGTAAGGGTTGCGGGGTGTTGATTCACCTGTCCACAAAAAAATGTAAGTGGTGTGGTGCGGATAATAGTCAGCGGGTGACCTATGACGGCGCGCCGGTGAGCGTTTCGCAGCTTAATAAGCGCAACTCGCCTTTTATAGATGTGCCGTACCTGATAAAAGAAAATGCCAACAAAAGGACCGCTGACGGTAAGCCATATAAACCAATCGTCGTGCTGCACGAGATCAAGCGGCAATTAATCGGCCATGCCCGCAGGTCCTGGAAGCTGAAGCGGCTAGATCCACCTACCGCAGATCTGCTCGTAAGAATGTACCAGGTGAAAGTGAAGGAGTGGTGTTTGTGTTCGGGTAAGAATTTCGACTGGTGGCTGGAAACCACAACCGCAAAGTGGATGTATGATGAGTTCCGTAGAGTATGGAAATATGAACCGAAAAATGTTGCCGTATGAGTCTGATTAGACCTTCTATAACACCCCTGCAAAAGCAATTGGTTGCAGATATGCTGAAAGGCGCTTACCTGATGCGTAAGCTGCGACATGATGGCAAGCGGATGTATAAGCTATACACCGGCAACATGATTCCGCTGCGGTATTATGAGGAAAAGACTGTCGATCGGTTGGATATTCTTTCCGACTACGATCTGCTAAAAGAAGATAGCAAGCTCAGGATAACGCTTCACCTTAGGAATGTTCGCAGGTTAAGCGGAAAAACATGGATTAAACAACAATATAAGGCTTTAAGAAAATGACGGATCGTAAACAGCAATATCTTGATTTTTTAATCAGCAAAATAAAGGTGGCTGAGAAGAAGGGTATCACCGTGGATGCAGGCCGACTGCATTCCTCCACTTTGCCGCACCAGCGCGATATCATATTGTGGGCTCTGCAACTTGGTCGGGCATTAATCGCTCCGGACTGTGGGCTAGGTAAAAGCCACATCTCTATTGAGATGCTGCGAATCCTGCAAGAAGAGTTTGGCGGCAAGTGCCTTATCGTAACGGAATTGGGGGCCAGTGAAACGTTTTGCAACGATGATCCGCAGGTTGGTGAAGGTGCAAGACTTGGAGTGAATATCGAATATATTACTAGCACCGAACAGGCCCTACAATCTGACTGCACTATCGTCTGCACCAATTACGAGCGTGTACGCATGGGATCGATCGATTTCAGTCAGTTCACCGCCGTAGTACTGGATGAAGGGAACTATATAAAGAACATGGCCAGCGAGACAACGGAGGCCCTGCGGACGCAGTTAAAAAAGGTTCGTTTCAAATATGTATGCACCGCTACACCTTCGCCGAATGAGACGTTAGAGCTGGTCAACTATGCCCATGCTTTGGATATTGCCGACCGCGGCCAGATCCTTACCCGGTTCTTTCAGCGAAATAGTACCAAAGCCGGCGAGCTCACCATCCATCCCCAACATGAGGCCGACTTTTGGCTCTGGGTACATAGCTGGATGGTAGCTATTGAAAAACCTTCCGATCTAGGATACGGTGATGAGGGATACGATCTGCCCGAGCTGGAAATAATCTGGCATGAGGTAAAGCTTAATAAAGCAATTGACGCCGGCGTTGAAAAGGATGGCCAGGCCCGAATGTTCATGCAGTCGGGGAATAGCTTGCCGGATAATGCGAAGCTGAAGCGCGAAAGCATCGACGTTCGTACGGCCTATGCTGTGAACCTGATGGCGCAATACCCGGAGGATACCCATTGGTTATTGTGGCACCACCTGGAAGATGAACGCAAGGCTCTTAACAAGTCCGTTGGCAACCGGGAAGGTTATGCCGACCTGTACGGCGCTCAGCCCTGGGAGGTTAAAGAAAAACGTATTGTAAGTTTTTCAAAAGGCGAGATTGGGATATTGGCTACAAAACCATCCATCAGCGCGGTGGGCTGCAACTTTCAAAAACATTGTGCTGATGCTATCCTGCTGGGCGTCGATAACGACTGGAATCTATTGTACCAGCTTGCCAAAAGGGTACACAGGTTTGGCCAGAAGCGCAAGTGTACCCTACATATTTTATACCTGCCGGAAGAATATGCGATCGTGCAGAATCTCAAAGCCAAGCAGCAACTGCACAATGAGCAGCGCATGTGGCTGCGCCGGATGGTCCAGCAGTTCGGTTTAAGCCACGATAAGATGATCGAAGAACGCCGACGTACCCTGCTGACTAGTCGCAAGGAATTTAAAGGCGAAAAGTACAATCTGATCAATACCGATGCGGTTTTGGAATGGTTTGATCTGCCGGATAACAGTATCGACCTGATCAATAGCTCCTTTCCTTTTGGGAATCATTACGAGTACACCAGCTATTATAATGACTTCGGGCATAATGCCACAAACCAGGATTTCATCCGGCAGATGGATTTTCTTTTACCAGAACTCTACCGGACCATGAAGCCGGGACGCATCGTCGCTGTACATCTAAAAAACCGGATACATTACGGATCAGTGACCGGATTGGGCTTCAGTATATTTCACCGGTTCACGCACCTGGTATGCGACGCCATGGAAAAACATGGCTTCCATACGATGGGATTCCACTACATCCCAACCTGCGTTGTGGGCGAAAATAACCAGACGTATCGGCTTACTTACGGAGAGCTGCAAAAGGATAGCACCAAGATGGGATCGGGCATTCCTGAAGAGATATGGCTGTTTCGCAAACCTCCTACCAGTAATGCCAACGCTTACGCCGATGAGCCGGTAACGCATAATGATCCCGTATGCCCCTGTTGTGCCGGCAGAGAGTTCTCCGAGCGGCAAGGATCAGTGTTGATCTATTGCACCGGGTGTAAGCAGTATTTTCTTGCCGAAGAAATAAACGCCGGCTATTCGCTTTCTCAATGGCAGATTGACGCGGATGCGTTCTGGGGGAGTTCCGGCAATAGTCTGCTGACGCCCTTTGAAATGAAGTCTTGGGGTCTGGATAAGATTCGCGCCTGGTGGAACCGGTTTAACAAAAGCGCGATCTATGATTACGATAAGCATATCTCTCTGTTGCAGGAACTGGATGATAACGGTAAGTTGTCCCGGACATTCACCACGCTACCACTTCAGTCAAATACGCCTTATATATGGGATAATGTGAACCGCATGCATGGGCTTAACATGGAGCAGAGCCGCCGTAAGCAGCGTAACCATATTTGTCCGCAACCGAGAGACGAAGCCAGGCGGGTAATTAATCTGTACAGTAATCCCGGTGAATTAATAGCCGATCCATTTGGTGGACTGGGCACTACCGGCGTGGAAGCAATCGCTTTGGGTAGGAGAACGCTGATTACCGAGCTTAACGAAGTATATGCGGTGAGCGCGAACGTGTACCTGAAAGAATCTGAGCAAAAGCAAGCTGTACCCACATTATTTGATTTATTAACAGCATAAAAAACCAAAAAAAAATGACGCTTAAAATCTTCAACCGCTTAACATCTCCAAACAGATCCGGATTGCGATCTAAGGAGCCGACTATCTCGCTGAACTTTTCAAGCAACACATTTCTGTTTAATTCACGCGCCGCGGTAGCGCTGAAATTAAACAGCGACTCCCAGGTACAGTTTGCGCAGGATGACGAAAATCCAGGCGCCTGGTATTTATCTATTCTAACCAATAATGGCTTTAAAGGTAGGCTAACAAAAAGCGGTTATAGATTGAGTAATACAGCTATCTCGCAGGCGGTAAAGGAGTCTTTCCCGGTTAATGTAAATGATAAAGGGATTCGCTTTTCTATATCTGAGAAAACTATAAAAACGGGCGGCGTATCCTGGTATTCTTTAACCCCTCATTCAGCGCTATGAAAATCTTCAATAAGAAAACTATAAAGGTTGCTCGCACTAGTTGGACGGCAGAGATGTATTCGATATTAAGAAGAAACTATTTACGAAAGGGAAATAAAGAATTGTCCGATATACTTTCAGTGTCACCTACGGCGATAAGTATACAGCTTAGCAAGCTTGGATTAAAGCGCCCCGGTAGAATTCGAAAGGAAAAAGCAAAAAAGCGCATCGAGACAACCGATAAAATCAAAGCTGAATCCAAGCTCCGACAAAAGGAGAAGATCCTGTCCACCCGCCAGCAGGATCTTTCCAAGATGCGGACGCTGCGTATCGATCACAAGACGTTCGTTTACCTGCGCCCCGGCCAGGATCCCGAGAAGGTTAAAAAGCAATACCACCGGACGCTTTCGAAGAACGGTTATTCCAAAATTGAATATTAAACCTATGTTATGAACGAAAAAGAAATGCTTCAAAAACTTTTGCAGGAAGGCCGCGAAATGCGGCACTGGCAGAAAAAGTATTTCCGCGAGCGCAATCGCGTGCCTCCGGAGACCCGGAATGCCATGCTCGCCGAATCAAAGCGAGCTGAGGCGAAGTTTGATAGTTATTTGTTCAATTTTCAATTGTTAATAGAGGCACAGAAGTGATATGGCTAAAGATCCAGCATTCCTATTTTATCCCGGCGACTGGCTTGGCGGTACAATGACGATGAGCCGCCACCAGAAAGGCTGTTATATGGACCTACTCATAGCGCAGTTCAACAACGGTCCCCTTTCATTGGACACAATAAGAACCGTCTTGGGACAAGACCAGGCCCATTGGGCAGTCCTCTCAAGTAAGTTCAAGCAAACGGCCGAAGGGCTCTGGTTCAATAAAAGACTGGCAACCGAAATAGAAAAGCGAAAAAATTTTTGTTCCAGCCGCCGCAATAATAAAAGTGGTAGAAAAAAATCACATGATAAATCATATGATTCTACAAGTGATAAATCATATGATTTACATATGGAAAATGAAAATGAAAATAGAAATGAAATTAAAGATTCTTTGAAAGGGGGTGTGGGGGGAAACTTTCTTATTCCGCGTATGAGCGAGGTGTTTACCCGCTACTTACCAAACTACCTGCCCGATAAGGACCGGGACTATCCCGCTTTGCTTTCGATCGCTGATTTTTTGGTTAAAAACGCAAAGGTTAGCGGCCCCGTTGAGTTTCATGTGGAACGTGTGATCGAAGCCTGGGAGCCTGTATGCGCCTGGGTTGCGCAGGATTCATTTTACTCACAAAAAACTTTAAGTACGATTTCAAAAGGCATACAGGAGATTATTCAAAAAACTTTGTATGGAGACAAAACGAAAAACCGGCATCAACAGCGCGGATCGGCAATTAGCGACGACAGACTCAAATCTGCCATTGCTCAACGCCTTGGAGAGAAGCGATAAGATGGCCATTACGCTACATCTTTCCGGCTTTAAACAGCGCGGCATGGTGGATTACGCACGAACGCTTCAGGTGCCGACATTCCAGCGTATTACGGCAATGGCATCCGATCGTGAAGGTTACAGCCGGCTGCTTATCGCCATCAGCGCGGCAATACGCAGCGCCCTGGCGAACATAAACCTGCGGGTAAGCCTGACTGAAGATCAGATTGTTGAGCTGGCTGATCAGATTATCGACCAGGCAAACGAGGATAACCTGGCCCTGGAAGATGTTTTATTGTTTCTGCAACAGCTCGTCGGAGGTAAAGCCGGTAAGATTTATGATCGCCTGGATATCCCGGTATTCTTCGAGCTCTTCGAAACTTATCGTCAATCCCGGCATATAGCGATGCTGGAAGCGCGCTATGAGCAGGACGCGAATTATAAAGCGCTCGGCCCTACCGAAAGGATGAAGGATGACCTGGATGCCGAAAAGCAGGTGAACCGGGCAGCGATGGCCAGCCACCTACGGGAATTGTACAGTAAAAAAGAACAGCAATGAAACGACCGCTCACCTTGGATGATATACGCAATAGCGCTGTTTATGAGCTCAACAAACACCTGTTCGACAAACCGGCTCCGGCGAAGGAGAAAAAACGCCATAAGTTCGGCGCCTCCCGGACGGAAGTGGGCGGCGAAACCTTCGACAGCAAGCGGGAAGCGAAGCGATACGCCGAGCTGCGGATCCTTCAGAAGGCTGGCAAGATCGGCATGTTGGCCCGACAAGTGGATTATGAGCTAAATGCGGGGGGATCTCACAGCCTGGTATATCGCGCCGACTTCGTGTATATCGAGGTAGAAACGGGGCGTACGATCGTTGAGGATGCGAAAGGGATGCTTACCCGGGAATATAAAAAGAAAAAACGGCTGATGAAACAGATTTACGGGATCGAAATACAGGAGGTGTAAATGATACATGAATTAAAAACATGGCCTGAATATTACCAAGCAATCGCTTCCGGGTTCAAGACTTTTGAAGTGAGGAAGAATGATCGACAATTTAATGTCGGTGATGGATTGTTGTTAAAAGAATTTGACCCGATTTCCAGTAAATATACTGGACGTATGCTATATAAGATCATAATATACAAGTTACCCGGCGGACAGTTTGGTATTGAAAGAGACTATGTAGTAATGGGATTAAGCCAGTCAACGAGATGACCCTCGAACTCATCATAAAAGACATGGTCATCCAGACATGGGATATTCCCGAGGAGGAGATATCTACGCCCGCCCTGGACTGGGAGACCCGGACGAAATATCGCATCGAGGCGGTAAATGATTGGGTAGACAAGATGAGGCGCGTGTACAGCGACCTGATCTTAAAGTCCGGATACCAGGTTGAGATGCGGATCACCTTCCAGTCGAAGATCAATACCCTGGAGATACCGGATGACGAAACAGAAAAAATTTCAAATATTCATTTTTAAAACAACCCTTATGCATTTAACACACCGCTCTAAACTCGTAGTAACGACGCATACCAACCCGGAATCCCCCACCATGGCCGCAAGCAACGCCGAGATTTCAGGCTGTCGCGATTGCCTTGTAAATGCCATCGCGCACATGATGAGCGAAAACGAAAGCTTCAGAAAGCTGATCAACGAAGCCGGCAGGATGGCGAATGAATTGAGAGGCAAAACGCAAAACTGAAGGCAATGTATTCAAAAAACCGGATCGCCCTGCCATTGGGTGGAAGCAGATCTCTGCAGCGCATGCGTAGAAATGGGTAAGTTATGAAGAAAACGCCATCATATTACTTTGTGCTAGACCGGTTCCAGGATATTATGGATATCGATTTTGACGAACTGGAATGGCATGTTATAGGCAGGCGAAGAGAAATAATAATCATGGTCCAGGAATATAAAAAGCAGTTCGGCTTATATCAATATTCTAATATTCAGTTATGGAACAACATCAAGAGAAAACATGATAAATGGTTCGATTACCTGCTTGACGACGTGACCCGACATCCCACTAAAAGCTAAAAGAAAACAAATTCAAGGCCCTGCTGCCGGTGATATTAAAACGTAAAACGATGTTACACAGAATTAAAATTGCATTTTTCGTGGTCATAGTGGTATTAACCATGATTGCCCCTATGTTCTTGCTGGGTATGCTTTCTTACCTGCTTTTAGGGAAGGATTTTTTTAATCGCCAAGCCGAATTCTTGATCATCTTGATCGACGACTTTTCATCAAAACAAAATAGCGAACAATGAAACACATCATCACTTTGCTACTTATCTCCCTGGCCATGACGGGTATGGGGCAGGAGAACATCAGCAAGGAACCCGCGTACATTATCGTTTATAAGCATCAGTATTGGGACCGCGGTATAATCCCTACCGGCAACCCCCCAGGCGCTATTGAAACATTAAAACCGCAACAATGAAAATATATACCAACATTAGCCAAACCCAACTTTCTGTAGCCCGGCATTATGGGGCCTGCACAATAAACGGAGATCGGTATATCTATATCCCGCAGCACGATGCCCTTATAGAGGAGGGCTTAATGAAGGAGTATAATAAGTTCAATGGGAATTTTGAAGAATTTATTAAAATGCAAAACGGATGAAACTAATACGCTATTTCGCAGTATTCCTGCTTACAACAATGCTTATTCTCCTGTTCGTTATGCCGCCGAAACAGGAGAGTATCATCCGGATCGGCGAACACGGTACGCTCACCACAGCCTCGTCGGGCGGCGGTGAGCGCGCATACATCCCCATCATCGAGGGCGATACTACCCTTATTTACGGCCCAATCCGGGTTGCCATCGGCCCCTGTGAAACCGAACTACCGGAAGGGGATTATATGGTTGTTATGAAGAATAGAATAATTAGTATTGTACCCACAAAAGTTACACCATGAAAATAATTATCTATACTACCACAATCGCAATGGTGACTGTGATTACCTCCATGCTTGTAAAACTGTATGCCAGGGACATGATTGATGTCTTTTTCATAATCGGGGCTACTGTGACCGCATTCGTTTCCGGATCGCTGATAGCTCATAAAGATAAATAATGAATCTCAAAGACAATATCCGTAAAGCCAGGGTCTCTATCGGCTTCAGTCAAAAACAGATGGCCGCCTCGGTCGGGAAAAACCGAGGGACTTACCAATCCTACGAGGATGGTCGAGCAGAGCCTTCGGTACATACGCTTATTAAGATAGCCGAAACTGTCGGCATCACCCTTGACGATCTGGTCCGGGGGAATTGCACGCCATCCAATGAGATCAGTGACCGGTATGCCCGGCTAAGTTCCCGCGACAAAGCTATTGTGGATGCGGTGATGGGAAAATCGTAATTGTTTGATAATTAAATGATTTGTGAATCGAAATTTATCCGTAAGTAAAAAAGAATCAATATTTCATGGTGCACATGAATATTATCTGTAATCTTGTGTATGCAACGTCATGCAACGGCATTAAACATTTTTAAAATAAAAACACCCCCTGGAAAGGAGGTGTTGATGGTGGAGGATACCGGAATCGAACCGGCCTGAGACAACTGGGAAGGAAGCCGCAGGTCGACCAGAACATCCCCCTACCGAATAAGCCGTCACTTCAGTACTGGTGACGGTTTTTTTATATTCTGATCAAAAGTAATCAATCACACTCTATACTCTCCGGCAATAATTCAACATTATATCAACAGGGTAGGTGCACATATTGCTGCGCCGCTAAGGTAAAACAGGTTTTTAGATTAGCGGGCAGCTTTCTACCCCTGTAGGCATTTCCACCAATAAAGCCCCTAAATGAATTACTAAAAAGTTTAGTAATTTTGTTTGAAATAGCCCTAAAATAGCCCAGATATGGCAGGAGCAACAAAAGGCACCTGGAAAAAAGGTCGCAAGCCGCCGGTTACCCGGCCCAAAGGATCTAAAAACAAAAGGACCCTTGTCAAGGAGGCTATTGGCCTTGATAACTGGGAGGGGTTTGAGCAGTTTGTTAGAACGGACGGCGCTACCAAGCTGATCACAGAAATAAAAAAGCTAAAAGGGCGCAATTATGTTATCGCCTACCAATCACTTCTTGAATTCATCAAACCGAAGTTAGCCCGGCAGGAACTCACAGGCGGTGATGGTAAACCCTTGCTTCCTCAGATGGATTTAAAGAATCTTTCCAAAGCAGAACTCCAGACGTTGATTGCTTTAAAAAACAAGCTGGTTAAATGAATGAGTTGGATCTTCAACAACTATACCATGCCGCCCATGCCGCCGAGATAGAGCTTAATCGGCGTGAATGCCTTGAATCTACGTTTGCTTTCCGCAAAACGATGTTCCAGGCCCTGCACAAACGCCGGATGGTGGAATGGGAACACCAGCGAAGGATCTGCGAAGTGCTTGATAAAGTATATGCCGGCGAGATCACCCGCCTGATCATTAATGTTGCCCCGCGCTACGGCAAAACGGACGTTGCGGTAAAAGACTTCATCGCCAAAGGCCTGGCGCATAATCCTGCTGCAAAGTTTATCCACCTGAGTTATTCTGACGATCTGGCCCTGGACAATTCCGAGGACGTTCGGGAGATCGTGAAAAATGAAACCTATCAGGAGATGTTCCCGGGCGTAGAAGTAAAGAAAGGATCGGATAGTAAAAAGAAATGGTACACAACAGCGGGCGGCGGCGTGTATGCGACTGCTGCCGCTGGTCAGGTAACCGGTTTCGGCGCTGGCCAGGTAGATGATCCGGATCAGGAAGGGGATGCCGAGCTCGAGGACGCGCTTGCCTGGATGGACCCCGGCGAGGGCTTCGGCGGCGCTATTGTTATCGATGACCCTATAAAGCCAGAGGACGCTGAAAGCGAGCAGATCCGTGAGCGCGTGAATAAAAGATTTGATTCTACCATCCGCAGCCGTGTGAACAGTCGGCGTACGCCAATAGTGATCATCATGCAGCGATTGCACCCGCGGGACCTGGCAGGCCATGTGATGGCTATTGAACCGGGCGAATGGGTTATCCTTTCCCTTCCCTCCATACAGGAGGACGGCACGGCCTTATGTCCGGATAAGCACACTGTTGAAGAGTTGCGCAAGCTGGAAAAGATCGATAAGGTTACTTTCGAGCGTCAGCACATGCAGAACCCCAAACCGCGCGAGGGGTTGCTGTATAAGGATTTCAGGACTTACGGCACACTGCCGGAATCCCGGACCAGCTCGCGGATATTTGTCGACGTAGCCGACACCGGCGACGATAGCCTGTGCGCAATCGACTATAAAATCATCAACGACCTGGCTTACGTCATCGATGTGATCCACACCAAAGAGCGGGCGGAGGAAACAGAAGTGAGTACGGCGCAAATGGCCGGCAGGCACAATTCGGAGCTGTGTCGCGTGGAGAGCAACAACGGAGGCCGGTTCTTTGGCCGCAATGTGGAGAAGATCTGCCGAGCAGCGAAGAATTACCGCACGCGATTTGAATATTTTTCGCAGCGAAAAAATAAAGAAACCCGCATCCTGAGCAACGCCAGCGCTGTCAATAACTTTTTCATTATGCCACAGGGCTGGGAAACGCTCTGGCCATCTTTTTACCAGGAAGTCAGCTGGTATATGGCTGTCGGCAAAAATGTGCATGACGATGGCCCGGACACCCTAACCGCTATTTACGAGCATGAGACAATCAGGTCCAAAGGCGGTTATAAGCGAAAAAACTAATTCGCTAAATATTTTAGCAATTACCTATCTTCGTATTCATTAGTTCTTTTTTTTATCACGCCAGGGACGGCGTAAACAGATTTTCCAAACTCAAAAATCTTTTGCAATGGATCCTCTTTTTACCTGTCCCGCGCCTACTGCGCTGGCTGATATCCCCGCACAAGCGTGCCCTGAACGATACGACCAGATCATTCGTATGTTCCTTATGCGCAGACAAAGCGCCGCGCTATTCACCACCACGACCGTGAAGGTTTTAGAAACCTGGACGCCGCTCTTCGCCGAAGACGACAGCACCAAGATCATTAAAACGCCTCTACTCTCCAATGTGGTTATTCCTCCCGGAGAAATTCTTAAAGAAGGCGGCAACGACAACACAACCATTAACGGCATTCCCAGGCTTAATGGCCGTGGTTTTGCGCCTGTCACTATCCAGTTGCAGGATGCGGAGTCTGCTGTGCGCAAAGGATTGCGTGCGCTTGCATCAGAATCCGCATTGCAGCCCGGGTTCACCAACCTGGAAGCAATATTTGTGAATCGCTTTGGTCAGCTCATCTACCGGAAGGCAACGGATAATGTATTCGGTATTCCCATTTACAACTTTGTCGTCGGCGATGTGGGAACGGAAGGGTTTGGTAAATCGAATATCGCCAATATGAGTTTCGACCTGGCGCCCGGATGGTCCGATGACGTGGCCATGATAGGTGTAACCGATTTCAATCCCTTAACCGTTTAACCATGGTTACGACAGTAACGCTTGCCGCAAGTGAGACCCGGCAATTTGAGATACAGCATGCCGAAAGGATATTGAATTATCAAATTGCTCATGGCATCACCAGCGGCTGGCGCCTGGCCGATCCCGACTACGCTTTCAAAGATGGTACTATCACTCGCACAAATAAAGGAACTGCTGAAGAGCCCGAAAAGCAAAGCGGCAATTCAGGACGCCGTAAACCACGAGGCAAGGATCAGGCTACACACGAAAGCGGTAAATGACAAACATAAAGCCAGCTCGTATTTTGTAGACTTCCTTGCTTGGGTAAAAACAGGCATCAAATTGCCGGCGGATAAATACGCGGCTTTTGTTGGTATGTGCCAGTTCCCGCTCGCCACAACAGCGCTGTGTAATACCATCTTCGATGAGTACGAGAAGATCTTCTCCGCCCAGGATAGCTACTTTGATATCGAGATGCTCGACGACTCGATGAAGGAAGAATACTCCGAATACCTTAAAACGGTGAATGTGCATGAGTACTTTCGCACAAAAGGCTTTGAGGAATATAAAAAGCAACCAGCAAGTATTTATGTTGTTGATATGCCAGCGGTGCAAGCGGGTCCCCGGCCACAGCCATATTTTTCAAAAATCGCTATACAAAACGTCTGGGATATCGAAGAAGAAAAATTACCGGACGGTAAAACCCGGATTGGTTACCTGATCCATAAGCCCGACGCCAAAACCTTCATTGTTGTTGACGATGCAGCATACTGGAAATTCGTTCGCGATGACACTGGCGAGGATCGTCTGGAGGTTTACGCTCCGCATATTCTTGGTTATTGCCCCGCCACATTCCTTGTACGCACCTCACTGTACGACTCGGAAGATAATAGCCCCGTGGCGCGTAAGGTGCCGCTTTCAGATAGTCTTGGAGATCTCGACTGGTTGTTAGCCTACAAGATTTTTGAACGCATGTATGAGGTTTTCGGGCCTTTCCCGATCACCACAATACCGGAGACGGATTGTAATTATCTTGATGCGCTAAACAATCCTTGTAAAGGGGGTTATGTTAGCGGTATTGATTTGAACGGTAAAGAATATGAGCGTGAATGCCCGGTATGCGCAAAGAACAACCTGGTAGGCCCCGGCAGCATATTTACCAGGCCTGTCCCCCGGCAAAAAGAAGATCCCGACTTAACCAATGCCGTTGAGATCACGCCGGCGGACGTTGAGTCGCTGGACTACATCACTAAGAAAATCGATTACCTGGAGCGTGAGATTTTCGCCAACAATGTCGGAGACTCAGATCAGAATATTACCAAAGAGGCGATCAATGAAGATCAGGTGCTAATGAACATGGAAGGCCGGCGCAGCGTGTTACAGAAAATAAAAAAAGATTTTGAACTGACTGAAAAGTTTCTCATCGATACGATTGGCCGGCTGATGTACGCCGATTATTATGTCGGCTCCCAGGTAAACTATGGCGAGCAGTTTCTGCTGATGTCCGCTGCTGAGGTTGTTTTGCAGTATAGCGAATATAAAAAAGCTGGCTTACCGAACTACATGATTAACCAGAAAAAACAGCTTTTGGTACAAACGGAATACCGGTCAAACCCCTATGAGCGGCAGCGCGCCTTCCTGCTTGACCGCCTGGAACCATGGCCGGATTTATCTATACAGGAGTGCGTTACTTTCCAGCTGGACAAGCTATTTCCAGATAAATTTTTTTTGAAATTAGATTTTGCTAAATTTGTTAGCAAGTTTGAAATGGCGAATACCGATATAGTGCAGTGGGGGAGTGCAATTTCGCTCGATCAAAAGATTAAAAAACTCACCGAAATTCTTATCAACTATGGCAAAGACGAGACGCGAAGCGCAAAACCCCTCCCCGAAGAGCAGCCCGGAGGCGCAAAATAAAACAGCCCCGAAGAGCAGCCCGGAGGCGGACCAAAACGATGTGATGGATTTCGACGAGCTGTCTGGCGATCCCGGCGATCAGGAAGAAACAGAAGATCCTGTGATTACAGAAACGCCCGATCCTGTTAAACCTGATGGGAAAATCTACGGTAACCAGGATAAGGAAAAACGCTATCCCCTAAAAAAGGATTGGCTTAAAAAAATAGTTGTTAGGCAGCTCAGCGTTGAACGCGCTTCTAATGGTGAAATGATCCGCCTGCAAAGCACAGCGGCCATTCAAACATACGATCCGGCGTATTTCAATAAGCTGCTGAAGGATAACTTCTTTAGCGAGTCGCGCATGGAAGTTGAGGTATTGCACCGGCCGTAAACAGGCGCTTAATGGACCCGAACAAACAGCAAATTGGCAGGGACACCATTAAATTACAAATATGACTATCGAAGAAATCAAAGCCGGCGTAGAAAAGGATCCGGCGCTAAAAACAGCATTGTTAAGTTCTTTTAAAGACGAATTTATAAAAGGCGCTACCGCCGAGGGTTTGGTCATCCGCTCAAAAGAGGATGATCAGGCGTTTTTGGACAACCACGTTAAAACGATCGTGGACGGTAAGGTAGCGACCGAACTGCAGGGTAAAGTGGATGCGGAGTTTTCAAAGGCGATGAACAAGATCGACGAGGAGATCAAAACGATCACCGGTATTGAGAAGAACGCAAACGAGAAAACAACCGCTTATGCCAAACGCGCAATTACCGAAAAGCAGAAAGATCCGATCACGGCAGCAAAGGTTACTGAGCTTGAAGGGCTCATTGCCTCGACAAAGAAAGACTATGAGGATAAGCTGGCCGCCGCACAAAAGGATCTGTTCGACCGCGAGGTAAAGCACCAGGTAACCACATTCACCAGCAGCATGAATATTGCTGTTCCTGCGCACATTAAAACCGATGCTGATAAACAGGCTTACGTTAATCAGCAGCGCGCGCTCATTGAACAAGGATTTCTCGGGACCGTCACTCCGAAAAAAGATAATGAGGGAAATATTATCTTTTACGAAGGCGACAAACCCCTGATGAATACAAAGGATGGCAAACCTAAAAATGCCGCAGATATCATTGGCGAAAAATTCGCCCATTGGTTCATACCAAAAGGCCAGGAAGGTAGGGGTACCGGAGCTGCGTCTGAAGGAGGATCGGGGGCTTTCAAAACTGCTGATGACGTTCACAAATACCTGTCTTCCCAGGGTAAGGAAGCTGGTAGTACCGAGTATTTCGCTGAATTCGAAAAACTGGTAACCGAACACAAGATTACTGTTTAACGTTCACTGTTTTTTCTTTCTCTCTCCACATAGGGACATGCGGGGTTGAAGAAAATGAACCATTCATTCATTTTTTAAACTCAAAATCATGTCTTTAGTCGCAACAAAACTCGTTGAAGCGCAACTCCGCGCTAAGGAATACTGGGGCTCGTTCGAGCATCGCTTTTCCACATACGGAGCTTTTAAGGCTTTCCTGGACAACGCCATGGGTTTACTTCCGAAGGATACGCTGGAAGCTATTAAAAACAAATCCAATGGCCGGTCCATCACCATACCCACTTTGCAAAAACAAACGCTCGCAGTGATCACTGAAAGAGCTTGTGCAATTGTCGGTGTGGAGCCCAACTCGGTGAAGCCCACGTTCTCGAAAATCACTCGCGGTTTTCAGATTAAGGTGTACCCTAAAGTTTCCGACAACAATAACTTCTCTGAAGTAGATCAGTTCGCAAATGGCCTGAACAATGGTATTCGCACCATGGCCGAATCGCTGGACAACTATTCTGCTGCTCAGTTGGAGGCTGGTAAGTCTACCGACCTTAAGGCAGTAACGCTCGATGGTCTTGAAATCGTTAGCAACGCTTACCAGGTTAGCCCTGAAAAACGCGAGCGCCTTTACTTTTACCTGCCGGCGATTCTGGAAAAGAACGACATGAACAGCGGACGCATCAACAACATAGCTACTACCGAAAGTATGGAGCTGATGTTGCAGTACGAAAGCAAGGCGTCCAGTAACGACCAGAATCTGGCCGCGGTACTGCGTGGCGACCTGCCAAGCGCTACCGGCTTCCGTCACTACCGTTCTAACAGGATGACAAACGGTGAAAGTATTGCAGAAACGCATTACCTGGTTCCGTTTGGCGCCATTGGCGTATTCTCTTGGAACGATTCCGATGCGCGTAACAGGCGTAAAGGCCCGAACGGTCAGCAGTCTTACCTGCTTACAGATCCTATCCTTGGCGTTTCCTGGGATGTCGTAGAAGAACCGATTTGCGACAACCTCACAGAAACATACGGAGAAGGCTTTGAAAGGACATTTGGTACGAAGTATCAGTTCGCTGCCGATTTCGCATTCCTGCAGGCTTATTCAAGCGACAATAGCCGCGCGAATTTGAAAGTAGAAGTGCTGCAAACAGTTTAATTAACCGGGGCCGTATCACTGCGGCCCCACATTATATTTTCACATGAAAAACTTTATCAAACTCTTGATCGTTGCGCTGCTGATGGTCTTCGTATGCGACGCCAGTGCGCAACTGCGAACGCTCGCCATTCCGGCAGCTAAGGATACGCTCACCAATACAGATACTGCGGAAGCCACGCTGCAAGCTGGCGGAACAGCGCAGAGTATATCTTTTCAGATCTCTATCGAAAAGTTAAGCGGCACCGCTGGAGGAACCGCAAGGATCTATGGCTCTCATGATGGTGTTCGCTATTCTTTGTTAAGCGATTCGGTATATACAATTACCAATACTACCGGATGGCAGACGGCCATACCATGGATTTTTGCACCAGCGCCAGTTCCTTATTACAAGATCATATATCTCACTTCCGGATCGCAATCGGTTGTCCCGCGAGCGACGGCGGTGATTCGAAAATAGCTGTTTGTTCCTGAGTTAGTAATTCAAAGGCCTTGCCGCTAAGGCAGGGCTTTTTTCTTAAAAAACAGCGTTATGTACACAAACAAAACAGTTATTGCATGCCTTCGTGGACTGATCGGATTTGAACAGCCCTACAATGCTGATATAAGTATCGATCCGGATATGGAAGCCAGCGCTTCCGGATTGTTCGTTACAGGCCTGCATCCGCTGTTGACTTATCCCAACATCCTTTCAATCGCTGAGCATTTCGAGCGCACAACCGTTCGGGTATGGTCCGGGGCTGCTAATTACAAAGTTGGCGATGTGGTTAAAAACGTGACGCTGTTTCGCGCCATCCAGCCAGGCACGAACCATCCAACGACCGATGATGAATATTGGCAACCAACAACGCTGCTGAGCGCTTACCTGCGCCGTGTATATGATCAATCCGCAAACAAGCTGATCAATTCCCTGTTTGTAGAAAAGAAGCTGCACGAGGTCGCTAAAACGCTCCTGGCGTCGGTGTCTCTTTTTGAGGGCGTGGGCAATATCAGCGGGCGCATTACGAAAAACGATCGGCTGGTCGGTCTAAGAATATCCCTGCAGCATGCCGATATTGTTGCTGCGCTTACGCATATTGGTCTACAGCTCGACACTCCCCAGGATCCTGTAAAGGTGTACCTGTATCACTCCTCATCTTTTGAGCCTATCTATACGTTTGACCTCCATCATACCAAATCCGTAACATTTCAGTGGCATGGCGTTGAGCAAGCGTTAACCGAAACCTCAGGGCATTACTACCTGGTATATAAGGAAAGCGAGCTGACTGGATCAGCTGTAAAAAAGGATATAAACTTTCACGGCAAAACGTCCTGTGGCACCTGTAGCGAGGCGGTTATTAATTCCCGGCTGTACAACCAGTGGGGAAAGTTTGTTGCCATCCAGCCTTTTTACGTGAACGGCTATGAGGGTACAGACCTCTGGGACGAGGATCAGGAAATCTATGTCGACAATACCAATTGGGGCATTAACCTGAAAATGTCCATGCAGTGCGATGTTTCCAACATTATATGCGACAATAGGAATGTGATTACCGGAGCCCTGGCGCAGCAGCTTACAGTGGACCTGCTAAGTGAGATGGCCTTCTCGCTTCGCGATAACCAGAGCAAAGAAAAGATTGCTCAGCTTGCCGCTACGGCGCTGGATAATTCCGAAAACCACGATTACGGGGAAGCTAAAAAGTTACGCAACGCTATAAAGGCGCTGTCGTTTGATTTTTCAAATATGTCGCCAGCATGCCTGCCATGCGGCAATAACCAAGGAGGGCGCCTTACCAGCGTATGGAGGAGATGAATATCGACGTAAGAGACATATTCCTTAAGCCTTTTATTGCCCTGGATCCTGTCCATTCGCTACAGAAGGCTATTGAAAAAAACAAGGATGATATTCTTGATCTCAACCGTCAACAGCTAGACCGGGGGCTGGATAGCGATGGCGACAGCCTGGGCAGGTATAAAAACTTCAATTATAAAAAAAGATGGGCCCCGGTAGACTTAAAACTGCATAACGATTTCAGAAGCGAGATGGACTTAAAAACGGATGACAAGGGTACCGAGTTGTTTTCGCATGACTGGAAAGCCGCGATCCTGACAAAGCGTTACGGCAAAGATATTTTCGGCGTGCCAACGGTTTTTATAAACAACATGCAGGAAGCGGTGCGGGAAGATTTTGTAAACGAATTTTCAAAACTGCTATCATGACCCTCGGCAACTATCCAACTATCGTGTTTGCAGATTACGCTGAGGCGACCGCTCCGGGTGCACTGGGCAACAAGCGCAAGTACGTCGTTGTTCAGGAAAACGAGAATGCTGGCGGTATTCTGACGCTGCATTTTTTTGATGGTGAGAATTTGCATGCAGTTGGCGGTGATGGCGCGGGTTTTGACCCTTTGGCTTTTGCGTTGTTAAGCAGGTCTCTTAATGTTTTCGCCGGGCAAGTGATCATCCCGCGGCCTGCGTTTCCTGTACCGGATAATTATACGGCAGTAGCTACAGACGCCGGAAAAATATTCTTCCTGGACGCTTCCGAACATGCGGTAATCCTGACCATAAGCCCGGAACTTTTCAAAGATATAACGCTGATGATTCGCTGCGCGGATAATACCAATGGCGTATCTATAGCGTCATCCAGCGGCATAATTGAATTAAAGAGCGGCGTTGATGTTGAAGACTTCGAACCATCCCTGAGACAAACGATTTCGCTTTACTCTGACGGAACAAACTTTTTTGAATTATGAAACGGATACTGACATTTTTCTTATTGCTTTTTGCGGTTGCCTCATTTGGGCAGACTGGTATTGATAAGCGGGCAACGATTATACAACTGAAAGCGTACAACGGCAGCGCAGCATACGTGTGGGTAAGCGATAGTATGACGATTTACACCCCATGTTCGCCCTGCGTAGCTGACGAGCAGAAATATTTTGCAGGCACACAGGGAAGGGTATGGGGGCCGCTCGCAAAAGGTGAGGCTGGAACCCCCTTCGACAGCGCATACATCTATGATTCATTAACAAGGGGATTAGCGGGGAAGGCTGATACTTCTTTGGTACCAGCCTTCATCGACAGCGCATCTTTACAAACATTAATTGATCGTAACAATATTGCGGCATGGGGCAATAGTTTGACAGAAGGTTACCCGGCGTATCCTTTCCCGGAACAGCTTTCAAGATTGACGGGCAGGTATGTTTATAACGGCGGGGTATCGGGAGAAACTTCAACGCAGATAAAAACGAGAATGATCGCGTCTCCTGATAAATTTAATTGGGCAACGATTATATGGGCGGGGAGAAACAACTATTCCGACAGCGCATCAGTAGTCAACGATATTGCCCAGATGGTTGATTCGTTGGATCACGACAATTACATAGTACTTGGAATTATCAATGGAAATTACGCAGCAGAATTTAGCGGGGGCGGCAACTATTCAAAGATAATTAATATCAATAATTACCTGTCCAGTACATACGGAGATCGCTATGTGCCTATCCGTGAATATCTGGTCTCTCTTTATAATTCTGATTCAGCTCAGGATGTAACTGATCACAGCAACGACATTGTTCCCGCTTCGCTTCGGGGAGACAATATTCACTTAAACAAGGCAGGTTACGATACAGTAGCTCGATATATTTTCGATAACTACATTCAATTTCTGACCTATGATCCAGGAGATGTTCTATACAAGTACAGAGACCTGTATAACGGTAATGTGAATGGCGCCTTCAAAGGGTCGTTAGCAGTAAGAGATTTTTACAACAACGATGCGGTAGACATTGATGCTGTTGGGAAAAAAACGACAATATATTCGTCAGGCAGGTTTTCTGATACAGCCACAAACATTGTTACTAACGGATCGTTCGATGATGGGATGACTGGCTGGACAGGCACAAACTGGTCTGATGGAGGCGGAAAGGCTACGCACACCCCCGGAAGTGCCTCTCCTCTTACACAGAGTATAACCGTTTGTGTGTCGTGCATGTATCGCGTAGAGATATCAATGGAGAGGGCGGCTGGTGGCGTATTTGCTGCTATTGGAGGCGTGGAGATAAGTAGCGGGTCATTGGCAGCGACAAGCAACATAATGTCTTCAACCGGGACATTTGTATCAACGATATTTTGGACAGGAACGACTGGTAGCTACGCCTTCACAATAACCCCTCAAACAACCTTCAATGGGAGTATCACTGACGTTAAGATTAACAGACTTTCAACCAACTCAACAGCGCAGATTGTACTCAAAGGAGGGGGCGCTGACGCAAGGCTGAATGTTGCCGGGTCGAACTACTCATTAGCTTCTAAAGATGTTTTCCGGTTTCTTCAAAAAACAGCAGCAGGCAATATATCGATAGGGGATTATGCGCTATCGAACGCGTCCAATGCTTCTTACAATATTGCAATTGCCGAAGAGGCTTTAAAAAACAATAATAGCGGGCGTTACAATGTTGGCATAAGCACCGGCGCGCTTAGAGGGCTGACAAGCGGTAGTTATAATATTGCGGTTGGGCCTTCTTCGTTACTAAACCTTGGCGCAGGGTTAAACAACACAGGTGTGGGTAGGGAAGTGATGACGCAGGCTGTTGGATTTAGCTCAAACAATACGGGCGTTGGAAGCCTTGCAGGTAGAGGAACCTCCGGGATGTTGGTTACAAATAATACTTTCATCGGATATCGGTCGGGTTATAGCGTAGACAATGGGGCTGTCGGCAATACGCTAATAGGCGCGCTTGTTGCCGAAAATGTAGGCGTTGGCGATGGTAATATTAGCGTGGGCTATAATATAAACCTCCCCGTTTCAGGAGGATCAAACCAGCTTAATATCGGTAATATAATATTCGGAACAGGCGTATCTGGCACAGGTACAACAAGCGCTGGCAAAATCGGTATTGGCGTAAAAGACCCTATTGAAAAATTTGAAGTTGACGGAAATATAAAAGCTTATCAATACAAGCTGTACGACTTAAATGCCGCTCCCTCATCAGCGACTGACACAGGAACGGTAGGCGACATAAGAATAACAGAAGATTTTATTTATGTGTGCATTGGTACGGACACGTGGGTTAGAGCTGAATTGTCAACCTGGTAATTATTCATTCGTTCAATGGCAGGAGGTGCCGTGATGCTATGTCGTCATCCCATATCGAACAATGATCCGGATCCCGCGAAGGTGATTATGCTACTTTTCATTGTGGGAACAATTGTCTTTGCCTCTGTGTTGATCGTTTTAAAATTTTTGTAAATGAGCTATTCAAACCCGGATATATTGATAATCGAAAACCCAATAGGGTTGGATGCGGTAATTCAATCGTATCAGCAGGATCTATACGCCGGTCTGCCGTGGCTTACCAAGTCTTTTGGACGCGCCCGGGAATTCCGCGAGGGGGGAATTAAGACGCCAAAGTGTTACATGGGCCTTGGCGAATATTACAATGTCTTGCCTAACGATTTTCTACAAGCCCAATCCTTTATTATTGCCCGCGAACGCGAACAATGGCCAGGTTATTCCTCTGGTTTTGCTTTAGGTGGACTTGAACGCGAGTTGTCGCTTATCTTTTGGTGCAATCTGAATTGGATAAATCCAGCCAAGGATTACATTTTCACAGAAGAACTGCGCTGGGAAGTAGAGAAGATTATTAAAGCCAACCCCTTCACAAAGGCAATACAGGCGTTTTACGACGATCGTATAGAAGATGTGTTTATGGGTTACGTGGGCGAAAATCACGGCATTGACGGGGCTACTGATCGCCCTTACCTTATGTATCCTTACGCCGGCTTCCGCTTTGATGTCATGGCCAGCTATCCCGAGCATGCCGATTGCCTTACCTGGTCGAGTGGATTTAATTCGGAGCTGTATTTTATGGATGATATCGACTTTCAGGTATCTGGCGACTTGGTAGGGAAAACTGTTTACCAGGATGATCGCTTGAAGGGTAAAAAAGTGCGACTGGTCAGGGAGGGCCTGAAGCAGCACATACAACAAACAGAAGGGAGCTGGTATTGGTCTTTTAATTCAGCTACCGGGACCATTACCGTAAACCCTGCATGGTACGATAAAGAGCGTGTGAAGATTGAAATTTATGGATTTCAAAAATAAACAGCATGAGTAAAAGCACAGGTTGTCCTAACCCATTTGAAGCAAAGGCGCAAACTCTCCCGATTAAACCAATGGATTTGTTTGATTTTGCCGCCTATAATAAGGAGGTGGTAAAAAGCGAACGTTTAACCAGAAGGCTTATTGATTCGTTAAGAGAATTGAAGAGGCTTACAGCATGCTCGAAACAATAATCATACTGGCGCTGCTGAGCGCATGCCTGCTACAGTGCTTTAAAAAATGGGGTTGGCTGGACTTTTATGAAGCGGTCCGTAAAAAATGGATGCCTTCAGGATCCTGCTACCTCTGCCTGGGATTCTGGATTACGGTATTTATCGCGCTGCCGGTTTACTGGCTTTTTGCACTCAACGTGCAATGGTTGTTATATCCATTCTGCGCGGCGCCGATAATTAACTATCTTGCATCACCACGTTTATGACAACAATTACAATCGGAGAGCACACCTTAAAACTTTATTCCTCCATAAAGGAGCTGCCTATCTCGCTATCCAAGCAGATGAGTAGCTACCTGCTGCAAGATACCGGCATAGGATCTTCGATCACCGATGTCGATGATCACCTGGCCAAACTGATAAAGCTGGTAGGTTCTGATCGCAAAGAAGATGTCCTGGAGGAGTTAAAGAACCTTCGCTTTAACCTGTTTTCCATGCTCTCAAAGATCGATTACCGCAGTCTGGCCTTTGGTTGCCTAATTGAAAGCGTAGACGGCCAGAAGGTTGAGGATAGATCCACAGAGACGCTTACCGCCCTGATTGATCGCATAGGAATCACAGAAGGTCAGCTCGACGAATACCTCACAGAAGTAAAAAAAAACTGGATACGGAGCGCCGCTTGACCTTCCCGGAATACTTCAGCGACGACCTGCAATACCTCGACGAGCTGCGGCAATACATTCTGCTTAAAACAGAGGTTGCGGCAGGCGAGAAAAAAGAGGAGGAGTTGATTCTGGCCGCGGACAAACTGTTTAATTACAAGCCAATCGTTTTTGATCCCTACGACCCTGGCAACGCGCTAAAACAAGGGGAAGAGCAGCTTGCAGATATGATCGCCACGCTTGAAGATAACGGCACAACGGATGCTAGCTCCATGACCGAATGGGCCTTTTACCATCGCTGCCGGTATTTAAAGAAAAAGTTTGCGGCAATGGAGGGGAAATAAAGTAGTTTACGACTTTTCGCCAAAGGGGCCCAACCAGCGAGGACTGCCGCCTGTCCTACTCTCAAATTCGGCGAGGTTCATACTCTCCACATTCACTTTTTTTACTGATATTAAAGAATCGGCGCTAACCCCATCTCTTTTCCTGACGTTTGTTATAGCTTCATTTTTTACAGGGCACTCTTGATAGGACTCACCGTGCACTGTCTCGGTGATTTCTTTGCCGTCTACGACGAGGGTCACATTTGCGATAAAATAAGTGTTCATTTGTCGGGTTCTTAGGTTGAATCGAAATTTACGACAGTTTTTAGTATGATCAATAATTGCTAAATTTGTTGGCATGAGCGAATATAATACTTCAACAATTAAAGATGAAAAAATCCGGTATATCACTGTTGGTGAATTCAAGGTCGGAAACTGGGTGATGGGAGAAGCGGGTCGGCGGATTGAACAGGTTCATCCTGGAATGATACAATCGGAATGGGGCGAGAAGTGGAGTAAACAGGAATTGCCGTTTATAGGTATACCTTTAACTGTAGAAATGGTAGAACATTCGGATTTTACTGAGCGTGAAAAATTTTTTGATCAAAGATGTTTTGAGTTAGGCCCATATCTTCTCACTGTCCCTCTTAAGGCGAGCGATAAATATGTAATATTTAAGACTCGAAAAGGGCTTCCAAGTGAATTCGTCTATCATGTCGAATTTGTGCATGAGCTACAAAATATTTTGCGAGAAAAGGAGGGCAAAAGCATTAAAATAGACCCGCATGCAGGTAAACAGATATAATTTCCTTCGCTGGTTTAACGACCAGGTAGACCCGAACTTACCGGAATTGCCATACGCTTACCATCGGGACAAAGGCGCATGCGGGTATATGCCCATTGCCCCACCTGCAGAGGCGATGAACTTTTACATAAACTCCCCTGTCGGGTTCGATTACGAGGACTTTCCCAATCTGCGCCTGGGTATGTATCGCGCTGATGGTACGCTTGTGGCGCCATCCCTGGGGCCGTTGCAGCAGCTTGAATTGGGAGATGGGACTTATCACATATATTGCTCCCTGGTGGTGCCAGCGGCGGAGTATGGTATTCATTACTTCCGGATATATCGAAATTCAACCGGGGAGGAGTTACTAAGGAGTTCTTACGTGCTTGTCCGGACAGATATGGAAGATCTATACGGTTCCACAATTTATTGCCGCTTCAGGCACGACCGCTTTTTCTACAATACGTATTACGCAGAATTGCCCGGGTTTTACCAGCAGTTTCGGTTAAATCTTTCGGTAGCGGATGAGCAGGTCGAAAGCGAAGAGGAGGTTTACAGGGAGGTATCTACCGGCAAAACTAGGACGCTGAATTCTTACGAATCCAAAGCCGTAAAAATCGAATCGTATTATTTTGACCAATCCGCGCATGAAGCTACGGCATTGATGTTTAGGCATTCTTACGTAGAGCTTAATTCCCGTCAATACAGCCTTAAATCGGCATATAAATACACCCCCAACCCCATGTCGAAATATACCAAAGGGGAGGCTGAAATATACGACCTGTCTTTTGCGAGTGTGAACCGTTGTTAGTATCTTCGTTGCATGTGGGCTTTTCTCGCTGCCATATTGATTGTTCTTGCCATTAAGGCGCTCTGGAAAAAGGACCAGGATTATTGGAATGGTCCAAAACCAACGCCCGAGGAGCGCAATAAGAACATAAACATGATCTCCGACCACATTGCGCAATACCCCGACAGCACTGATATTTTGCAGAAAGCCTACCCGCAGGCCGCTCGCCGCGCTCACGCTACTAACAGGTATAAGCAGATCGAGGAACTCCGTCGTACCGGTAAAATGGATGAAGCAACTTACCAGGTCGAACTCGACAAGATTCTTCCCCTTATTGATATCTCCAAAGATTTAGCTAAATAATTTAGCAAAGTTTCTTACTTTTGAATTAACGCAGGCCAGGGACGGCTTGGAATTATTTCACCTGATTCCATATTTCCGTTGGCCAAAATTCCCCATACCGCGTTATTTGACTTCCCCGCCTATGAGCGAGCTATAAAAGAAGTCGAAGCTTCCACAAACGATTTTGGCAAGTCGGTCCAGGGTGCAATGGCCAGGCTGACCGCAGATCAGAAGAAGCTTACCGCCTCTTTACAGGAATACGCTGCATTGCTGAAAAACTTCAATGTTACGCAAACCGGCGCCCGCGATGCGTTGATGAAATATGATCAGATCGTCTCACAGACCGCAGCTGATTCAAAGGGTTTAGCTGACACACAAAAAACACTTCAGACTATTCAGTCTGAGAATGCGAAGCGTGTAATGGAACTCAGCGCTGCTTACGAGGGGCTTCTTAACGAGTACCATCAGCTGGATCCTGCTGCCAGCAATTTTAAAGAAAGGCAAAAGCAGATCAACGGGGAGATTAAGCTTATTCTTCCCGGTATCCGCACTTACAACCAGGCGCTGAAGAATGCTAAAGGCATGACCGACGCAGCCGAGGGATCGCTTAATAAAATGAAACAGCAGCTATCACAGTTGCGCAAAAGCCTCAGCGAATTACCAAACGCTTTTAATAAGTCTACCGGCGCTATCAACAAACAGAATGCGGAGGCGATGAAGCTGCAGGGTCAGATACAGCAGCTCGACAAGGCTGTAAAGAAAGCCGAGGCGGGAATGGGGCAGTTTTATCGCAACGTTGGCAACTACACATCTGCAATCGGCGGTTACTTTAAAAACATGGTTGCGCCTGTTACCGTCGTTACCGCAGCAATAAGCGCCCTTAACAGGATTATAAGCAGGAGTGTTGACGTATCGCAGCGCTTCCAAGCTTTAAATATCGCCCTGGAAACCATTTCCGACAGTACGGAGAATTTTGCAATCAATACACAGTTTTTAAACGAGACGGCAAATAAGTACGGTCAGGATATTTTCACCCTCATCGAAGCATATAAAGGGCTTGCAGCTACAACGCGCGGAACAAACCTCGAAGGTGTTGGCACCCGAAAAGTTTTTGAATCCATCATCCAGGCAGGAACGGTACTTAAGCTTTCTAACGACCAGGTCAAAGGATCTCTGCTTGCAGTCCAGCAGATGTTTTCAAAGGGGACAGTGCAGGCCGAAGAGCTCCGTGGCCAGTTAGGTGAACGACTGCCAGGCGCATTTAAATTATTCGCTGAATCTCTTGGTAAGAGCGAGAAAGAGCTTAACAAGATGCTTGAAAAAGGCGAAGTGCTGGCCAATGAAGCGCTGCCAAAATTTGCCGCAAAACTTTCTGAAGTATATGGTCCTGATGCTGCTAAAAACGCAAACGCTCTGGTAAATGAATCCAACAGGTTAGAGAATTCGATAAACAGGATCCTGGATTCCAATGCCGTGGTAAGGTTCTGGTCCACGATGAAAAAAGGCCTTGCCGATTATATCGACAACTGGAATTATGCAATGAATTCCGGCAAAGCATCGATCTGGGATATGTGGACCATCTCAGGCCGCAAAAAGATACAGGAAGCAAGGGAGAAGGACCAGGCGCATGAGTCGGCGATGCTTGATCATTACACCCGTTATGAGCAGGCAACCATGGAACGCCGGGCAGAGATGCTCAGCCAGGCAGCAGCGAAAGAAGATGCATTAAATAAAAAGGTTGCCCTGATGCTGGATGAGCGCGATGCGATTGAAGCAAAAGGTTCGAAGAAACAAAAGGAAAGACTGGATAGGCAAATTGCGCATTTTACGGAAAAAGCAAATGCCGCCCGGAAATATGTCGATACCCTCCGCGATATCAATGAGCGCGTAAACGAAAATGAAAAGAAAGGTGCAGTTACTTCCGCGCCTACCGAAGCGGAACAGAAAAAAGCCCTGGACGCCTTTAAGGACAGGATAAAAAAAGAACAGGACCTGCTTAAATCCTCCTATGAGCTTGATCTGGCAAACGCTGAGCTGGCGGCGGCTCGGAAGGAAATTACTGAACGTGATTTTCAGGAGAAAAAATTTGATCTCGGGACCACGTATGTTGCTGCTGCAATATCAAAAGAACTGGAATTAGGCCGCAGCGCTGATCAGGTTCGGCTTAACGACTATAAAAAATTACTTGTTGACTTACAGAAAGCCAAAGAGCAGTTCGACGAAAAGCAATACCAGAAATTAAGATCCGGAACCAGGAAATCTATCTCAACAGTAGATGCTGCGCCTGCGAAGGCAACTGGTAAATCGGTTGTTGGCGATGCTGTATTACCGGGGTTGGATCAGAGGGTTCAAGACGCTATCGAGGCTGAAAAGATGGCTTTTGATATTATTCAGGCGGGGCGGGATACGCAATTTTCCGAAGAACTGGCGCACCTGGAGCGTATGAAGTCGATAAAACTAAAGTACAAACGTGATACCGCACAGGAAGAATACGCCATCGCTGTTCTCAACGCCGAACGTGAACGCGAACTGCAAAAACAAATGCAGCAGCTCATTTTCGACGCAATGTCAACTGGCTTAGCGATTGTTCAGGACCAATTCAATGCTCGTTTTGAAGAACGAATCAGTAAGCTGGAAGCGGAGAAACAGAAGGAGCTTGAGTTGGCAGGTAATAACGCTGCAGCGAAGGAGATAATTGAGGCTAATTATAATAGAAAAATTGCTCAGGAAAAAAGAAAGCAGGCGAGATCTGACAAGGCTTTTAGTCTTTTCAATGTTGCCATAAACACCGCATCGGGCATCATGACAACTGTAAAGCAGTGGGGTATGCCCGCTGCGATCCCATTTATTGCTATGGTGGCCGCTACCGGCATCTTGCAGGCCGCTGCAATTGCCGCTAAACCTATTCCGGCATTTAAAAAAGGAAAGGGAAAAGACGGGTATAAAGGTCCCGGGTTGTGGGGTGAGGCCGGCTACGAAATAATGGAAAAGAAAGGGAAAATGTACCTGGCCGATAAGCCTACCCTTACGCAGATGGAAGGCGATGAAAAGATCTACTCGCACCAGGCTTCCAAAAAGCTCATTGAGGAGTTTACCCGCACCGAAGAGGTTAACAGGATCATCAACGCCAATATGCTACAGTCTAAGCTCGCAAAAGATATCCGCGAAGGCGCTGTGCGCTATCGCATCAGCGAGCTGGGGGCAGCAATGAAGTCCGGAGGAATAAGCGAGAGCTCTATGCGTGCGATCATGAAGGACGCTGTGCGTAGTATACCTGTGCAGGAGAACCATTACAACGAACGAGGTTATATAAAGCGTACCCGGGAGTTGAATGCCCGAAAAACATACCTAGATGCCCGTTAAACAACTATACCATTTTACATCCAATACCGGACTGACCTATTACGTGCAGTATGATTCTGACACGCAGACGGTTTTTACCGAGGTAGATCCGCCCGGATCTACTCCGCAACTGGCTGTTGGTATCCTGGAACTGGGCAAGTCTGTAAATGCGGTTATTTACCATGAATGCGTAGGTACAACCCAAATCAAAATCATGCCCTGGGTTAAGTTTCCGTTTGCGGTACTGTCAAAAACGCCGAACAGCAGGTCATGCGGATATGTTGCACCTGGCGGTTTTGATTGCCAGTTCACCGTACTACCTCCGATTCTGGAGCATGAAACCATACAGGGCGAGAGAGACGGAACAGCAACATTGCAGGTTTTCCTGATAGGCCGGGCTCTTGAATATTCCCTTGATAACCGGCACTGGCAAACCAGCAAAACGTTTTCCAACCTGGGCCCCGGCAATTATAAATGGTATGTGAGAGCTGGCGAGTGTAAGAAGAGCGGGACCTTTACGATAAACGTCGGAGCCCCTTCCGATACTTTCATTTTCCCGTGGACACAGAAATACTGTCAGTATTTCCGGCTGGTAAGAAACGGCGTGCAGACCGATATCGCTGAACCGGCAAAATGGGATAGTGTAAACATTAAAGGAAAGCGGGATCCTGAATGGCATGGCTGGAAAGATCAATATTCCGATGAGGTTATTGAGCTGGAGTTTGATTGCCCCGCAGGTAAAGAAATCCTCCAGGCCGAATACAATGAAAACGGTTCCGACGGTACTGTCGGCTTCCAATATGGTATTCGTACCCAGAATGGCAGTGAATATAGCCTGTTTGATGGTAAGATAAACTTCAATACCTATAAGCGATACCCCAACAAGGTGGCCGCCTCCGTTGAAAGCGTGAAGTACAATCCAATGATCAAAACCCGCATCGATACAAAAGTGTCGATGACCGATAAAAAGAGTATCGACGGAATGGATATTGCTGCGCCGCCGGTGCGGGAGTTCAGGCTGCATTCTAAAGAGTTGGCCAGGCAGTTCATCTGCGTTAACAACTCGTGGTCGGAAACAATGGAGTCCTTCCAGACAACGAAAAAGGTATTTATTATTCCGAATACTTCGGAAGCGTCTGCTACGGAAATTGAGGATACCTACACATATGGTTTAGAGCAAATACCGGATGCCCCGTACGATATCGATCTGTACAATCACCTGGTAAAATATGAAGGCGAATACAATTTCCACATTGAATATTCCATCGCTTTAAAGATCCGCGCATTTGGTTCCACGGGGTCTTTTGTTGCTCGCAGCTACATAATGTTTAACGATGAAAAAATACAGATCGGCGGTGGCGTTACAGGGGATATGGATAGCGGTCTACAGGTGTTTAACATAAATGTCAATGGGGATTTTACAAGGCAGTTGAAACCTAATGATGAGGTTTATTTTTTCACGGAAGTGAATTTAAATATTGCCCTTGGCGCCTACCTCTTGACTGTTACACAAAACTCCATAAACGTGACCGTAGCCGCCCTGGAGCGGGCTGAAGCGTCGAATTGCAAAGGCTGGTTCTTGTTCGACGCAATTAACCATGTTGTCAAGTCCATCACCAATGACCAGACTTATTTAAAATCATCTTTCCTCTCTAAAAGCTCTGCCCAGCAGCCTGTCGACGGTCCTGGCTCGCTGTATATAACCACAAATGGCAAACAGATCAGGCGTTTTGATGTGGCCAATAACCCGCTGGTGATCTCGGCCAAGGATTTACTGGAAAGTGTTCGCGCCCTGTTCTGCCTGGGCTATGGATTTGAAACAGTCGCCGGTATTGATGTGATGCGCATCGAAAGGGTGAATTATTTCTACCAGAACAAAGAGATGATGGTTATTGAAGAATGCTGGGATTATGTTGACGACGAGGTTGCAAAGGAGCTTCTATATAACGAGTTTGAAGTAGGGTACGAAATATTCCAGGACGAAGGAAACAATACCCTTGATGAGTTCAATACAAAAAGCGAGGGAACGACAGCTATAAAAACCAACAAATTGAAGTTGGTAGCAAAATCCAAGGCGATCACTTCCGGGTACTCCCTGGAATCTTCCCGCAGGATGCAGTTTGATGCTACGCCTACAAATTCTTACCAGAACGACGATAATAGCTTCATTATCGCAATGCGGAGAAATGGAAGCGATTATGCTACGGAAAGATCGGAGGCCTTTGATACCGTCACTGGCGTGATCAGTCCGGATACAGCTTACAATCTTCGCCTGAGCCCTAAACGCATGTTGCTAAACTGGGCTGTATGGTTAAAAAATATCTTCCATTATAAAAAGGATACAGAGGTAATAAAACCCACGCTGGTTGTGCAGAATGGTGAATTGACCACGCGGTTTAAACCGACTGAGCCCAACCCAATCGGCGATATAAACAAGGAGCTGATAAAGGAGAACGAGGAAGTATCCCTGGCTAATTATGCTGTTGAGGAAAGAATCTTCCGGCCTGAATGGATAAGCTTTAAAACCAAGATCACCCCGGACAAAATACAGCTCATCAACCGCGCAATGAAGGGATCGGCTCATGATTCTGTGAACTACGGCTATATAGCTGTAAAGGATAAAGACGGCCTGTATCAGGCTGGTTACCTCTATGAGCTTGATTATAATTTTCATACTGAACAAGCGACAATGAAGCTTTTAAAGAAGCACGACAGCCCTGTTACGCCCGGGGAGGTTTGCTGCGATTACCTGGCAGTGAATGGTTGTAGATTATTGGTTAATGGCAATAAAATAATTATCTAATGGCATGCGAAAAAAATATACTCGAAGTCCCTTTGTCGCCAACATCTCCGGCGCCAACAGATTTATTAATGTTCACGCTTCCGGATGGATCCAGCTTTCTGCGAGACTGGGCGCACGTTAAACAAGATTCCACGCCCGATGATATAGAAACGGAAGTGGCTGAATCGGACGGTATGATCAATAATGGCGACGGTACCGTGATTATCACCGAGCATATTGGATGGCGCGTAAGAGTGTTCAGGAACAGTGTTCCGATGACAACGATAAACACCAGGGAAAGCTATTATTCATTCGACATCAATACCGGAGAATACACATTTGTTCCAGCGGCCACAACAAGAGAATTATTTCAATTTCAAGCGTATTAATATGAAGAACCTTTTTTTATGCCTTGCTTTGCTAAGTATTTTAGCATGTTCCGCTCAGGACCATCCGCAGCCTATCGGTTCGCCGCGGACAAACGTGAAGGCGCTCGGCGGTCTGTACGTAGATAGCGTGCTGTATCTGCCGCTTACATTTCTTTCCTCTGAGCTTTACCGCCCTGGCGCTCTTATGTACCAACAGTCGGATTCAACCCTGTATACCTGGACCGGTTATCAATGGCTTAAGCAGGCAGGCGGCGGTGAAGGAGGGGCATCTAATCTTAGTCGGTCGATTACTTCAAACAGCATCGCGATTAACAACGATAACGGTTCAGGGGTGATCCTTCCTGCAGGAGACGGAATAAATGCAGGTTTGGTATCCGCGACAAAATATAATCAGTGGGACAACAAGCTATCTTCTGTTAGCGTATCGGCTACACCTAACGCTTCCGGGATTTTTATAGGATCCTCGGCAGGATCCGGCGCTACTCTATCGCTCGTTGACGGCGTAAATGCAGGATTATTATCTGCGGCTATGAAAGCATACTGGGATGGAAAGTTGTCTAGCGTGTCTGTTTTCGGATCAATTCAAGGCAACGGAATCGCTCCACTACAACTAAAGGGCGATGTGACAAGTCCAGGCGCTAATATGGTCTACGGGACAAATGGCGCGGGCGTACATGTGTGGAAACCTGATACCGCCAGCGGCGGCAGCGGAGAAAGCGAATGGGTTAAGATTTCTATTGCTGATCTGGATGCTTCCAGCGGTCTTGATACAAGCAAGGTTTACTGGATATCCGATTCGTACAAACAAGGCCCTTTTGTTTGGGAAAAGAAAGCCGTTAACCAAACCGACGATGATTCGGCAACGATTATAATAACAGAAGACCTTAACCAGTATCGCCGGGCATATTCCGGGGGGCTTGATGGTAAGTGGTTTGGGATTATACCAGATGACGAGACAAAGGCTGCAAGCAACTTTGCGGCCTGGGAAAGAGCAATTGCCGCAAGAAAATCAGGACAAACGCTTTTTCTCTCCGGTGGTACGAATTGGTGGTTTGATAATACGCTCTCGATCGTTAATTACAATTTCAATTTCAAAAGCTTTGTCGTCATTGAGGGTAATTTAAGGCAAGCGGATCCCACAAAAGACGCAATCCATATTGAAGGTTGGGCGCCACAGGCCTGGCGGATTACCGGAAGAATACAAGGAGCAAATACAGGCGCAAACGATTCGCTTTCATACGCCGCGTACACAGGTAACGGTGTGACTATAAAGAATGCGTATGGCGGAGTTCTTCAGTTTCACGAGATCACGAATTTCAAACGCGGCATTCATATGATCGGCAACGATGGCGATGGCACGCAGTATTTTTTAGTGGAGGGCGTGAATGGGGCGGGAAGCGGAAAGATATACGACAACGAGTATCAGATCTTAATGGAAGCCCAACCTGGCGAAGCTGGGTATAGCTGGGTTAATGAAAACAATTTTCGGAACATCCAGCTTGGAAATGGAACACAGCCTGGTCCGCGTGGCACCTTCGGCGTAGTAATGACCGGGCCGGAAGGGACCTCCGCCAGAACCTTCGAAAGTAACGACTTTTGGTATGTCAGCTTTGAAGGTGTGCGCCACGGACTCATAATAGATTACGGCAGCAGCACCAATTTTTATAATAGTCGTTTTGAAGAAGGTCCCGGCCCCGCTATACTCTACCCGATCCGGATAAACAACTCAACCGGGGTGCATACAAAATTTTTTGGCGCCGGTCCCTTTACGGATGACTTTTTTGTGGAAGGGCAACGCGGGCTTTACACGGAGCTGATAGGCGGCCAGTTGTGGGGCGAAGTGGATGCGAGAAGCGCATCTACCACAAGCCATACGCTTAGTACAGGTTCTAAGACTTTTACGGTGTCAACTGGAAACGTATTTGCTGCCGCTAAACCTGTAACTGTCAAGTATGATGATGCAAATTACATGACCGGGACGGTAACATCTTACAATTCCGGGACAGGAGCGTTAGTTGTAAGCATCAATAGTGTTGTCGGCTCTGGCACATATACGTCATGGGCTATAACTTCTAATATCGGGCAAGAAAGATTGGGGCTTGGGTTTGAAACATTGCCTAATTCTCCGGCTCTGATGGGGGTAGAAAACCAGCGCGGTAAAATAGTCGTAAAGGGGACATCTTGGCCAGGGAACACAGCAATGGGGAGCATGTCGAATCATCGGAACATGATTCAGTTGTATAATCTCGCCCAACGACCATCGACTGAAAACGGAATTATAAAGATTGATACGCTGATCAGGTGGGGGGCGTATAAAAAAACATACGCGAACATCACCTCCCAAACAAGCTACCGATTGCCTGCAAATATTGGATATATAAGATTCGCTCCAACAGCAGGGAACGTGACTGCATATCTTTATGCAGGAGATTTGACTACCTCTCAATTCGAAGAGTTTAAAGTTGAAGTAGTAAATACCAACTACACGTTAGAGATCAGGAACTCTGCTACAAACGATCTTTTGCTCAGCTCCAGCAATTTTACTGCGACCGGGGTTTATAAATGCGTTTACCGCAGCGGATCGTTCGTCGTCTACAAAGATGATGGAAGCGGCGGTGGTGGAGGCGGCAACCCTACTGCCGGCAATTTCAACAATACGCCTACGGCTAAAGGGTTAAGCACATCCGGAAGCGATGTTATTTTACACGCGGCGGATAGCACAAATCCAGGCGGCGTTTCTACCGGTAACCAGAAATGGCAAGGCGGTAAGCAGATGGATTCTGTTATCACGCCTAAGCTGTCAATGTGGACTTACGACTTTGGCAAACTTGACATTATTCGTCGCAAAAATGGTCTTTCGTTTGGTGAAAATAGTACGCCGAATGTGAACAGCACAACCCTTACAGCGTACAACTTCGGAAGCGGCTCTTCTAGTAAAGATGTAATGTTTGGTTTCGGCAAAACCGGGATTAATTGGGTGGGTATGGGTAACGATGGGACGGACATGATCTTTGTTACAGAAAAAAATACAGGTGGCTTTGAATTTCGAAAGAACGTAGGTTATTCTTCCGCTACGCTGCAAGCAGGTTCTGCGCTTGCAAAAATATTCGGATCTACAGGAAATGTGTTGATTCAAACCGGGGGAACGTTTACAGATGCTGGTTACAAGCTCGATCTTAAAGGAACACTTCGGACATCGGGGGTGAATAGACTGGAAAACCTTGCCGGTACAGGAACTCGGATGGTTGTAGCTAATGCGAACGGAGATCTCTCTACGCAAGCAATCCCCTCCGGCGGCGGAGGTGGTTCATCGATCTTCAACTCCGGATCTGGAACAGGATCTCCTTATTACCACGATGCAGGCCCCGTAAACATCGGCGTTAACCCTGCGCAGTCGTACGCCTGGACGCATTGGGGCGCATCGACAGCAACGCGCGGGTTGTGGGAATTCGACGACGAATCAGTGTGGCCAACGGTGCCGCGCGCGCATACGATTTCGTATGATGCTGTTTCGGGTCGGTTTTTATATACAAACGGAAGCAACCTGCCTGAAATACTCGCGACGGACATAAATGTAATGACCCTCAAAAATAAAACTTGGGAGGGTTCAAAAATAGGAAAGTCTTACATCGACGCTACGGGCATGGCTGCGGGTGATGTGCTGGTGAGCGATGGGAATGATATTGTAAGCAGAAGGCCTCCTTACACTTTAGCGTTTTCGCAAGCAGATGATGTAAGTTTTAATAACACTGCTACCGCAACGTCAATTTTAGACGGCGGAGCGCAAAGTTTACCTGCGGTGTTGAAGGGCGACATAATCGAAGTGAAGGGGTCTGGTACATTCGGCACAACATCAGGGGCCAACACCCTAACATTCACTTTTACATTTAACGGTGTAACAGAGACGATCACATCAGCCGCCCTAATTCCATCTCAATCAGATCAGGATTACAATTATACAGTCCGGTTGACGCCGAGGGGGTCTGTCAACAATGTAGGGGTTTATATAGAATCAGAAGTGAATTTCAACGGAGCAAAAATATTCAACTCATTACACTTTGCTAACTCCTTCAACGCTCTTTCGCCGACAGTGAATGTGACGGCGAAGTTTAATACGGCAGCAGTTAACAATGCGGTTTCAGCGCGAATGAACACAATTGAAATTAAAAGAAAATGAGAGCCTTATTTTTAATATTATCCCTTTGTTGGCTGTCTGCTTCTGCGCAGATGACGTCGCACATGACGCCGCCCAGCGCGGGGTATGCGGGCTACCACGCCAGTTATAAGATTCCGTTTTTGTTACACACGCCCCCGGATGCAGAGGCGTCGCTTGCGAATAACGACAAAAAGAAATATCCGATTATCATACATTTTCACGGCATCGGGGAGAGAACGACGAGCTACGCTTCAATGTCGGCAATGAGCACGGGAGATTTAAGTAAGCTGTACGCGACAACGCCTGCAAGTTTGTTGCGGTATTCTTATTCTTCGCTCGTCGGTAAGCGATATGCTGCGCCGGGCAGAACAGACAGTACGCAGTTCTTTTACATGTTCCCGCAGACATGGGGCGCAGCGCAGTACACCTGGTTGGTATATCCGCATGAATCGATTAAATGGATAAAGGCAAACCTTTCGCACATCGTAGATACCAACCGTATTTATCTAGCCGGACTGAGCTTCGGCGGCGGCGCGGTCTGGTGTGCGATACAGGATAGTTTGATTAATATCCAGGTCGCGGCTGCGTCTCCGTGTTGCCCGGGCTACAACGAATATAGCGGCTTTCGACCACACGGCACACCGGTGCCGAACCAGGAACGCAATTGGGATTTCCTTGCGCGTAGCGGTATGCCTATTTACGCCCTACATGCTGCCAATGATGGTAGCACGCCTTCTTGCTTCGGAACGGGCGCATGTATATCGGATAGGTCGATAGATTCTATTCGGAAGTACCGGCCGCTGACATACCCTATCTATCGAAGATATTCCTCGGGCGGACATAACATCTGGGATCGCGTGTGGTCGCCAGCACTCCAGATGACAGCGTACGCAAATACAAACGGCAATGCGACAACATTTGAAATTTCGCTGCAATCCTGGTTTTTGCAATTCAGCACAGCGGGGCCGCGCAGGCCGGATTTAGCTTGGCAATACCCTATGCGATACGACCCGCCGTTGGCGAGAATATTTTCAATAACCCCTTTTAAAATCGCGGCATGATGCACGGACACAACAACAGCAACAATATTATAGGCTTTGCGATTGGCGCAATATCCGGGTTCTGGAAATACCTGGCCAGCATCAATATGGACCTGATTGGAAGAATGGCAGAAGCAGGAGCGACGGCTTTGGTGTGCGGTTTTTTAGGGATGGCTGGAAAGGAGGCTTTGGTGGCCACCGTGAAATATTTAAAGAAAAAATTTACACATAAAAACAACAACGATGGAAACACTAATTGAATTACTCAACTCTTTAGGAATAGAATGGGCCGTAGTGCTTATCTATATCTGCGCGGGGCTGCTTGTTAAAGCTTTTTTACCCAACACTATCAACATTCCCTTTACGAGGGTGAATATTACTGTTCCCTGGCGCGTGTTGATCCTGGGTACATTCCTAGTCGCGGTATATGTGTTTATCGAATACCAGTATCCTACGGAGTTCACAAGGGCAACGCTAAAGCGGCTGTTCGTGTCGTACATCTTTACTACTTCGTTCTATGAGATTGTACTGAAAGACACAATAGCGAAGTGGATTGTCGATGCAATAAAATCAAAGAAGGATGCGTAATCTGATAATTGTACTGGTCGTCCTGCTGGCCTCCTGCAAGATCAACCGCAATGTTCAGAAGTTCACCCGAACAGTTGACAGTACCGGCTTCTTTAAAAAGGATTCTATTGTTGTCAAGCGGGTTGATAGTTCTTTCGCTTCCGGGACAGTGAAGGTTTCGGAAGTAGAAAAGAAAAACGACTATCAAAAGGTTACTGTCATTGAGGAATTTAAAAGGGTTGATTCTGTCTCGCCCATCAAGCGTATAACGATTACGGAGACGGACAGAGGGGTAAAAAAAGTAACCGTACAGACGGTTAGCAAGGACAGCACGGGCTTAAAAAAGGTGGATAGTATTTCGTTTAACAGCCGCGATACCGTTACGGTTCAATTAACGGAAACCGGCAAAGATGTTCAGGTAAAGAAAACCCAGGGTGGCGCATGGATCAATATCGGTCTTGCGTTACTCGGCATCTTGCTGATTGCTGCGGGAGGTTATTATTTGTATAAAAAATATTGGCGATGAACAAACCTAAGTTAACCGAAGCCGAGGCCCGCGCGATGATTGCAGGATATAATATTACAGACAAGGTGTGTCTATTGGGCATTCGCGGGTATTATAAAAATACAATGGGCAAACCCGGGGTAAATGATCGCGGAATATATGACGATGCCGTATTTATTATCTCACCTGATAAGTTCATTTCGTTTAACTACAATACCGACCCATCTAATTATAAGGATGGTATTGCCGTATTAAAGACAGGCGTATGGAGATACCGACCAGGGAAGCATAAGATCAATAGTCCGCATGGATATCCGGCGTTTGTGCAGGCTGGTCCCGTAACCGTCATCCGCGATAAAAAAGGCCCAGATACTGGTTGGTTTGGTATAAACATTCACCGTGGAGGAATTGGCACAGGATCATTAGGCTGCCAGACCTTGCCGATTGATCAATGGGATGAGTTTCGCTCTACATTAATGAAGCAATTGGAGGCATATAAACAAAAAGATTTTCCTTATATTTTAATCGAACAATAACATGAAAAATTTATTCTTACTATTATTTATCGCCCTCACTTTATCGGCCAGTGCTTTTAAAGTCGAATACAGACCCAAATCCGGGGCGAACACCTTCGGCATAGTTTCGGTCAAGAAAAACAATTTCGCGCCGGGACAGCCAGCAATCATCTTCCTGCATGGCATAGGTGAGAGAGGGGACGGATCGCAGGCGGGATTGAATAAATTAGCCAACTGGGGAGGCGTAAATTTAAAAGGCGATAAGTATAGCCTATTCGCCGCTACAGATGCTTTTGGTTTTAATATCGTCTGTGTTCAGACTGCATCAGAATACCAGTACGGGGAGATAAACTACGCAGTCGATTACGCGATAAAAGAATTAAAGGCAGATCCTAACCAGGTGCATGTTATCGCCAACAGCTTGGGCGGCTTCGGGCTGGCCAGGGAGGCGGGCAAGGATCCTGCTCTTCCAAAACGCTTTGCCTCTATGCTTATAATCGTTATGGGTAACGGGACCGGCGCGAACACTGCAAAGAATATCGCAGATAGCAAAGTGCCAACTTGGTTCATGACTGCTTCGGATGATACGAAAAGCGGAACAAATCCAGATGTTACGCGGAAATTGTTTTCGGCGGTCGATGCAGCAGGCGGCAATACCTGGTTAACAGATTGGCCAACGGGCGGTCATGGCATGTTAACACGCGCGGTTGGATCCTGGTATCCACCCCTGGGTTGGTCGATGCCGGCGGCGAAGGGAACGAGCCCGGTGATGCCTATATATAAATGGATGTTGAATAATAGAAAAGGCGGAGCGGTGAAGACGCCAACAGATCCTTATGTTCCATTTATGCCGGAACCGGTAAAATTACCGGCGAAAGAGCCTGCATATATATTGTATAATGATGGCACATGGTCGCCGGTTTAAATATTTTTTTCATATGCAGTTGGTTTTGGTTCAGCCCCTGTTTCTACAGGGGTTTTTTAGTTGCGTATAAAAAGGGTGAAATGACCTTGGTTTTAAAATTCAATACCGGCTGAGCTTTTCGTGTTAAACACAAAAAAAGGTAAAACTACCTCGGATACTATATGCCGAGGAGGTAGTAAAAAGGAAAAATTGGCGGGATAGGTAGAAGAAAAAAAATAAAAAAAGATAAGAGGTTGTTTTGAAAATTCAAAGTGCTGCATCCCGTTTACGCTTATCTGCATTGCCCGAAGTTATACTTCTGATTATCAACCTGTATAACTTTATTAGCTCTAAATACTAAATAATTTAGTAATTTCCCCTTAATTTTGGGCCATGATACCCGTGTACAGAATATCTGTCCCGGCCGGATTTCCGTCTCCGGCCCTGGACTATACAGAAGAGAGAATCAGCCTGGACAAGGAATTTGTACCCAATCCACTGTCTACATTTATGGTTGAATGCACAGGGGATTCCATGATCAACGCATTTATCCCGCCGGGCGCCAGGCTGCTGGTAGATCGGTCCCTTACGCCTAAAAACGGTGATATTGTACTCGCTGAGCTTGACGGGGAGTTCACCGTGAAATTCCTAAAGAAAAATGAGTTCCGCTGCTGGCTGGTGCCCGCCAATCCGAAATACCGGGAGATATCCATTAGGGGCGAACAGACCTTAAAAGTTTGGGGCGTAGTGACTACTATCATCACAGAAACTAAAATAGTGAGGGGATGTATGCGCTAGTGGACTGCAATAATTTTTATTGTTCGTGTGAACGGGTATTCAACCCGAAGCTAAATAACAGGCCAGTTGTGGTTTTGAGCAATAATGACGGCTGCGCTATCGCCAGGAGTGAAGAAGCGAAAGCGATAGGCGTGGCGATGGGAGCGCCGGCGTTTATGATCGAAGAATTATTAAAAAAACATAACGTTGCGGTCTTCAGCTCAAACTATACGTTATACGGCGACATGAGCGACCGGGTAATGAAAACCCTGGCAACATTTTGTCCGCGCCTGGAAATATACAGTATTGATGAAGCCTTCTTGGATCTTCACGATATGCCCTATACTGATCTATTGCATCTCGGGATGAAGATCAGAAAAACAATCAAACAAAATACCGGAATTCCTACATCTGTGGGCATAGCAGAGACAAAAACGCTGGCAAAAATGGCAAACAGATACGCCAAGAAACATAAAAGAGAAGTAGGCGTATTTTGGGCTGCAAACAGTTCTCTGGTGAATGAGATGTTACGGGCTACAGAAGCTAAAGACATTTGGGGCATTGGGGGTCAATACGCAAAGTTGCTTCAGCGTAACAGGATTCATACAGCCTACGATCTTTCCCTGGTTCCCGAAGAATGGGTGCGGGTGAATATGAGCGTAGTAGGACAGAGGCTGCTCAATGAACTGCGCGGCATCCCTGCTATAGAAAGCGAATACGTAACGCCTGATAAAAAGAACATCTGTACCTCCAGGTCTTTTGGTAAATTACTTACATCGAAAGCAGATATCCAGGAGGCGTTAAGTAATTTTGTCGCGATCTGCGCCCTAAAATTGCGAAAGCAAAAAAGCTGCTGTAAGATGCTGGAAATATTTATACAGACCAATCCTCATAAGACCGAGCATAAACAATACATGCGCTCCATCCGGGTTCAACTGGATCGGCCGTCAAATAATACTTCCGAACTTATTAAATACGCTATCAAAGGGCTGGATATAGTTTATAAAGAAGGGTATCTATTTAAGAAAACGGGTATTTTCGCCCTGGACCTGGTTCCCGAAAACGCCGTGCAGTCAAGCTTGTTCGATACGGAAAATCGGGGGAGAAGCAAAGCGATCATGGAAGCGATGGACGGCGTTAACAGGTTGTTAGGTAAAGATATAGTCAGAATTGCCACCCAAGGGTACGAAAAGCGATACCGGTTACGAGCGGCGCATTTGTCGCCAAGCTTCACGACAAATATTGATCAGATAATTAAAGTGCGCTGATGCTGCAACCATTTGAATCTTTTAAGCAGATATATATTGAACGTCTGCTTCAGCTTAAAAAACGCTACCTGGTTAGTCAAACTTATATGCGAAAGTTTGAGCATTTTGATACTGGAGAAGAAATAAATCTTTTATTGTCGGATTACGAAGATCGGGTTATTGCAAAAACGCATTGGGACGCCTTAAAGAACGACCCCTTTCGGGCAATTCTCGACCTGCAGAACACTGAACACATATTGAAGCTACAGGAAATGTTATCGGAGGGCTCAAAATACAGGCTTTTCTGGGCGGTAGTCCGGGATGCTAAAGATCTGGAGAAACGAATAAATACAAAGCTCCCAGATAATCTCAAGCGCTATATTGAAAAAAACACAAACTGGCGAATCGGACGAGATAAGATCATCAGGCCATCGCTGCAATTAATTTTTGGCGAACTTTTTATCATTTTAAAGTACGCCGGTCAAACTTTAAGGGTTAAATTAGAAGATATCGAAAATGCCTGAGTATGTGTTATGATATCTCTTTTACGGTTAACCTACCGCAATTATCGGATTACTTTCCAGACCTGGTTTTTGATGTGCAGGTTGAAATGGACTTTGGGCCCGCCGCAGTACACATTATGGGTCATGCCTACGGTAATCATCCAATAATATACTTTAATAATGATGATCAATTGTTTCATTGCCGGCCAATGGAGTGGGGGGCAATCCCATTTTATGTTAAAGAAGAAAAAAACTTCATACGGCAACGGGCCACAATGCTCAATGCTCGGAGCGAAAGGATCTTAGACGATCAGAAAAGTTACTGGTATAAGATCCGCAACAGACGTTGCTTAATTCCTATATCAGGCTTTTATGAGCATAGAGAGGTTAAAGGGTGGAAAAAGAAAGTCCCTTATTTTATTCAGCTTAAAAATCAGCCGTTATTTTTCATTCCGGGTCTTTATTCAGTGGTAGAGCTACCTGATACTGAAACTGGTGAATTAGTCAAGCGTTGGACCTACACGCTGATCACGAGAGGGGCTAATGATGTGATGCGCAACATCCATAACGGCGGCGAAAACAGGGGGAGAATGCCACTTTTATTGCCCTTCGAATTATCTAAGGAGTTTCTAGAACCAGATATTACTCCAGATCGGTATAAGGAGATATTAAATTATGAACTGCCCTCTGAGGAATTGAATTATCATCCGGTATATACCATCAGGAGCGCCAAAGAACGCCCCGATGGACTTCCCAAAAATGAATCGTGGGAGTGGGAGAAATTGCCCGCGCTCGGTGAAATGAATCCGGATTAAAAAAATAATCATGAACCCCAGCCACCAAGCCATCCTGTATGCCCTGGGCCAAAACATTAGACGCATCCGTAAAAATCAGGGAATGCGACAAATGGGCTTGGAAGCCCTTACTGGCATCAACCACTCCGACATCAGCCGGATCGAAAACGGGCAGAAAAACGTCGAGCTGGTGACGGTTATCAAGATTGCCGAGGCCCTGGAGGTCGATATAAAAGACCTGTTTTAAAATTCGTTACCGACATTTTTCAATCGCTCATGTTGCCTATCTTCTCTCCCCACGTCGTAAATTTTCACAACCATGGCCGTACTGTCGTGCGAATTCAGTCGGGCAGCATCTTCCTCGCTAAGCCGCTTGGTCACCTCGGTGGTATTTAAGTGTTTCAGCGAATAGAAATCTGCGATGATCTTCATTTCGTATAGCTTTAGGAGCTTTTCTTTCACATGTATTCGCCACCGCTTAGATATCTGTTCCCGCCGGATTGGCTCTTTTCCCGGAACAAGTCCAGCAGAGAATACATAGTCTTCCGGATCCGCGCCTTCTATTAATTCGCGCCAATACGGCAAGGCAATATTTTTTATAGTCTTTAGGACCTCTTTTGCCCTTCCCTTACGAACTGTTACCTTGTAAAGCTGGCGGTCAAGGTCGATATCTTTAACCTGTAACCGAAGCATCTCCTTGATCCTGCCACCGGAGTGAAAAAAGATCTGAAGGAACCGGTAAAAGGAATAATAATTTTCCTTCAGGTGTTTTGCAATTACCCTACGCTGTTCTGGGGTTACCACATCGCGGAGTTTGCGGATAACCACCTCCTTCTCTATGCTCAGGACTGGATTATTTTCTAATGCCTCATATTTCACCAGCACCTTAAAAAGCATAATCAGGTAGGTGCGGTATTTATTAAAAGTTGCTGCGGTCCAGGTTTCTTTCACTGCCCCGCATGCTTCCAGGATCCTAACAATGTATTTGCGCGATACCTGACCAACCGGAAGCCGGTTCAGATTAATGTGGTTGATGGCAGTCTTTATAAAATTCAGCGCATAGCCGAGATCCTTAACTGTATCCGGGTCGCATTTCAGCTTTGTTTTTGCGACATCAAGGGCCTGCGGCAGGGGCATTTCAGGCGTAATCTCTGTGTCGGGGTCATAGAAAGGGGTGAAAATTTTGGTGATAGGATTGTACCCCAGTGCGGTTAATTGGTGTAATTCGTCGTCAATTAGCACCTGGGCGGCCTGCATTCGTTCCAGTTGGGTTTTATACACATTCATCCCCCGGATCGTAACAAGCTTGTTTTGTCCGTCTGTGCTATAAAATCGATAAAAAATAAACCAGGGCTTTCTGGTAGGAGCCTTGACGGATTTCCAGTTTTTAGGATTAACGGAGAGGTCCGTATAGTAATTCCCGTTGGGTAAATAGTTTCTTGCCATGACAATTTTTGTTAGAGCCTTTGTTAGAGGCAGCTTAAAAAACTGTCATCGTGAGAGATTTTAAAGAAGCTGAAACACAGAATAGTACTGTGTTTCAGTCTTGTAGCGGAGCGGGGAGTTGAACCCCGGACCTCAGGGTTATGAATCCTGCGCTCTAACCGCCTGAGCTACCCCGCCTTATTTAGGGTCGACCCCTTAAATGGGCAGCAAAAATAGAACAATCCAATTAAAATCAGAAATCAAGATTGAGATAAATAATTGATTGATATCGGGCTTTCGCTAGCGCCTACGGAGCAAATTCATACCGGGAATATAAGGTAGCGCCCTGATTCCAGGAGATGGCAAGGATAAAATGATCCTGGCCAATTTCGTGAAGCCGGTATGTCAATGGATTATACTGGTAGTCGAGGAACCTCATGAAAACGCCTTCCTGGTCCGTGCCGATGGCATAGGTTCTGGGCAGCACATCCTCTGTATTGCCAGGTATTTTAAGATTGTTTTGTACGACGTCAAGGGTGTTGTTGCTGTAAAGAATATATTGGTCGTCGCGCAAATATGGGCTTACATAGGTCCAGAGATTGGTTTCCTCCCTTACCTCCCCGTCATTTTCAATATAGTCAATAGGGATATTGGAGTAAAAGTCGACCAGACTGAACGATCTCCCTTCTACAAATTCTTTTAAATCATTGGCTTGTTTAATGTATTCCTGGCTGAGTTCAAGGCTCATTTCTTTTTCGCAGCCAGCGAGCGATATACCTGTTATCAGGGTCAGAAGGGAAAAACGGTTTAGTAGCATACGGATGTATTTCGATCAAAAATTTTAAACGGATTTTAAGCCGGATTATTGCCGGCTGTTCTCATAGTCAGACGCTTATTGCGCTTTCGGATTAAAGCCGTTCAAAATTAATTTTGGTTGAGGGCAAATGTTAAGATTGCTGAGATCAGTTAACTCCTGATCGGACCGACGCTAAGGCGCGGTAGTTATCGGCCTGATCATTGCCCCGGCCTTATGCGCTTGATGATCAACAATGCGCGATAGCCCCAAGGGTTAAACCTTGTCGGGAACAAACATAATGATTCCCCGGTTTATGACATAATTGATATTGTTAATTTCAGATAGCCCTTCTATTTATCCTTTAAACGAAACGCTACATATGCGTCTCCCGATGGAGAGCCTACCCGGCTTCCGCCTCCGGCTGCAATTACAATGTATTGTTTTCCATCTATTAAATAAGAGCCGGGAGTGGCAAAACCTCCGAAAGGTAGTTTGTATTCCCACAGCAGCTGACCGGTCATTTTATCAAATGCCCTGAACTTTTCGTCTTTAGTAGCGGCTATGAATACCAGTCCGCCGGCAGTTGTCACAGGCCCCCCCAGGTTAGGGGTTCCCGTGGCAGGCAGCCCCCTTTTGATCAATTCGGGATATTCTCCCAGGGCGACCTTCCATAATATTTCTCCCTTGTTCAGGTCTATAGCATTCAAGGTTCCCCAGGGCGGCTTTACGCCGGGGTAGCCGTCCTGATCTGTTAATACCGTCCACCCGCTATGCGCATAACGGACGCCCATCGTATCCTGCCCTGCTGAAGCCGCTTCCGGATCTTCCTTTTTATCCAATAGAAAATTAACCAGGGCGTCGCGTTCTGTATCGCTTAAATTGGGAAAAGCCGGCATCTGCCCCCTGCCAGTTTTGATCAGATCGGCTAGCTGGACCTCATTGTATTTTTTTGAAAGTTGTTGCAGCGCGGGAAATATGCCATTGCCCGAGCGGTCCGCCCCATGACATTCCGCACAATTGTTGATCGCAAAGACCCTTTCGCCGAAGCTTATACGCTTATCGTTGGCAGATATTTTTCTCATGCTGATCAGCATCGGAACCTCATTCGCATTCACATACAGTATCCCTGTCCCGGGGTCAAAGGACGCGCCTCCCCATTCTCCTCCGCCGCGGGTTCCGGGAAACTGTACTGTTCCCTGAACGCTATGCGGCATATAGATCCCGCCTTTGAGGGCATTCTTTACTTTTTCTTTCACGAAACGATAAGAACTATCGGAAATATTAATGATAGAATCGTCGGTGAAATGCTGTCGGGAAAAAGGAGCGGGCTTTACCGGGAAAGGCTGTGTGGTAGAAGAAGCTTCTCCCAGCAGATCGGATAAGGGAACCGGCCTTTCTTCGATGGGGAAAACCGGCTCGCCGCTGTCCCTGTCAAAGATAAATACCATTCCCATCTTGGTGATCTGCGCCACAGCTTCAATCTTTTTACCGTCTTTATTAATGGTTACCAAGGTAGGCGGAGCCGGCAGGTCATAATCCCACAGATCGTGATGCACCAGTTGCTGGTGCCATTTGCGTTTGCCGGTTGCCGCATCCAGCGCGAGCAGGCAGTTGCCGAAAAGATTATCTCCCTTTCGGTTACCGCCATAGAAATCAAATCCGGGAGAGCCTGTGGGAATAAATACGGTTCCTCTTTCCTTATCAAGGCACATGCCGGCCCAGGCATTGGCGCCGCCGGTATATAAATAGTTATCCTTTTCCCAGGTATCATAGCCGAACTCGCCGGGTTGAGGAATGGTATGGAAGATCCATTCCATTTTTCCTGTTCTTACATTATACGCTCTTATAAATCCCGGCGCCGCTTCATAGCCTTCGCCCAAAGAAGATCCTTGTATAAGCAGATCCTTATAAATGATCCCTGGCGAGCTGGCGTCTACTTCCTGCTTTTCAGGATCCCTGCCCAAACCCTCGCGAAGATCTATCTTTCCGCCATCGCCAAAATCTGTTTTAAAAGAGCCGTCATCGGCGTTGAGGGCGTACAGGTAAGGGCCTGCGGAAAAAAATATTCTTTTATCATCGCCGTCGGCCCAGTAGACGACGCCGCGGTTCACGCCGGCGCTATTCCTGCCGCTGAAGGGATCAAACTTCCATATCTCCTGCCCCGATGCAGGCTCCAGCGCAATCAGTTTCAGTTGGGGAGAGGTAATATACATCATGTCATTTGCCAGGATGGGATTGCATTGAATGGCAGTAAAATTGCCTTCCCTTCCGTCGCCGGTATGATAGGTCCACGCCACTTCAAGTTCGTGGATATTATCCTTGTTGATCTGATCCAGCGCGGAATATGCCCGGCTCCCTTCATCTCCGCGATAAACCGACCAGTCAGTATAGGGTTTGTCTTTTTGTTTGCAGGATATAACGACGAAGGAATAAAGAATGATAGATAAAAAAGCTCTTCGAACGGAAACGACATGCGCATTCTTATAAACCATAAGAATCTGGTTGAGGAATTAAGTTTTAAGAAGGGAAGCAATATAGGAAATTACTAATAAAATCATGAAACACAAAGTATGGAGGCGTAGAGTATCGACTCAGTTTCAGTCTTAACGCTATGGGGCCATAGATAAAAATTCAAAATGAATCGCTACCTGGCGGAGGGATTGACCCCTTCCCGTGCCTATGGTATATGGAAGATATCCCTGAAAGCGCTGCCGACAATTTTTAGATTTCCTGCTTTAAACAGCTTAAATTGTATGATACACCATAAATAACCTGCTATGGGCAATCTCGAAAGAAGAAAGTTTATCAAAGAGACATTAATGGGAGGTATGGGAGCGGTATTATTAAATGATGCCGTATCCAATGATGCCATAGGCCAGCTAAAGAATGAAACGGCGATCTATAAAACAAGTAAAACCGGCGCAGCTAAAAAGATCATTGTGGGGGGAGGGGGTATAGCGGGACTCTGTTGCGCTTATGAGTTGATGAAGAAAGGGCATGATGTAGTGGTGTTGGAAGCGTCGGGAAGGCATGGGGGGCATATATTCACCGCGCACGATGGCTTGTCGGACGGATTGTACGCTGACTACGGACAGGAGCATTTTACGAAGGGAGGGTATGAGTTATATTGGAAGTATACCAAGGAGTTTAACCTAGATGTTGTGCCCTATCGCAGGCGGGATAAGTTATTGAGAAGAATACAGGGAAAACTATATTCAGAGGAAATGCTTGCGGACCCCAAAGTGTTAAGAGGGTTTGGCCTGAACGAAAGAGAGGTGAAATACCTGATGGAGCATCCCTGGTGGAGTTTCTCCTCCCTGTTTACCGGAAACCACCTCGACAAATTCACGGACGAATACCAGCCATTTAATGTGGGATATGATCACCTGGATAAGGTTCCGATGTCGGATATCTATAAAAAAGAGGGCGCTTCGGAAGCCGCCCAATGGCATCTTGGAGGGAATAATTATTCTGCCTTGTTCGGATTATGGTCTGCCGCAGTGTATCGTTTACGGAATATACCGCGCCATGATATCGATGTATATCGTCTGAAAGGCGGGAATCAAATGCTGCCCAATACCTTTGCCAAAAAGCTTGGCGAGCGGGTTTGGCTGAACGCGCCGATATTGTCCATCAGGCATAATAATGACGGGGTTTCGGTTACGTATAAGCGATTCAATGAGGAAAAGGAAATGTCGGCTGATTATTATGTCAATTGTATTCCCCTGCCGGCTTTTCGTAATATGCCGATAGAGCCGGCTATGTCGCCCGAAAAGCAGTATGTTTTCGACAACCTTACGTATAGCTCTTATCAGCGGTTTGTATTCCAGGCAAGCTCAAAATTNNCCCGGCAAAGACACGATCGAGCTGGCGCTCGGCAAAGACTGGACAAAGGAGCGTTTCGCCCCTACCTGCGAGCGACTGCCATTCCCTATTGGAACATTGCATAAGTTTTGGCCTGAGGTAATCAAGCCTCATGGCCGGATCTATTTTGCAGGCGCCTATGCAGATACGCTCTCCCGGGGCGCGGAAGCGGCCACAAGGTCGGCCAACCGGGTGGCGGATGAGATCCATAAGGCCTGAAATTAAACAAACAATCATGTCAATTACAAAAGAAGCAGAACTGACCGGGATGAAAAAGGCAAGCGAAGCGGTTGCCTATACGTTGAAGAAAATGAGGGACTATGCCCGACCTGGTATGACAACAAAACAACTGGACGACTATGGCGCAAAGATACTGTCGGGTTATGGCGCAAGATCCGCTCCATACCTGACCTATGGTTTCCCTGGCTGGACCTGCATAAGCGTGAATCATGAATTTTGTCATGGCATTCCTTCTGATGCCAGAATACTTAAGGAAGGAGACCTGGTGAATATAGACGTTTCTGCTGAACTGGACGGGTTTTGGTCGGACAATGGAAGTTCCTTCGTGCTTGGGAAAGACATCAACCAATATCAACAACTGGTAGACGCTTCGAAACAGATCTTGCATAAGGCCATCTATAGCATAAAAGGAGGGGTCCGCATTGCCGATATAGGATTTCTTATGGAAACGGAAGCTAAAAAACGCGGTTATAGAGTAATTAAAAACCTGACAGGGCACGGAATAGGCAGGAGCCTGCATGAGGAACCCTCCGAAATAGCGAATTATAAAGACCGGTTTAACCTGAAAAGGTTTAAGAAAAACGCTGTAGTAGCGATTGAAACATTTATATCGACAGATTCCACCTATGCCGAGACCCTGAATGACGGTTGGACAATGGTTGGAAATAAAGGCGGGTTTATGGCGCAGCATGAACATACTATTGTAGTTACTGACGGGCCCCCGTTGGTATTGACAGAAATGAACGGGGTCTGGGCGGCATGAGAAAAAGAAAAAAAGCCGTATTTAACTGGAGCGGAGGAAAGGATTCGGCGCTAGCGCTTCAAAAGACATTACAGGGTAATGAGTTTGAGGTTATAGCGTTATTGACGACAATTGAAAAAGAAACGCTGAAATCTTCCGTACATGGTATTCCTGTAGCGGCGCTATTAAGACAGGCCGATAGCATAGGCATTCCTCTTCATGTCGTATTATTGGCGAAGGGGCTGGCAAACTATAACGAGAAAATGCTTGAGGCGGCGGAGCATTTTAAGCAAAAAGGCGTTGCTCATTTCATTTTTGGAGATATTTCTTTGGGGGACGTACGAAAACTTAGAGAAGCTAAACTGAATCCATCAGGTATCGAGGTGGTAGAGCCGTTGTGGGGTAAATCATCTGCCGGGATCATAAGCGATTTTTTTGGATCAGGGATCAAAGCAAAAATTATTGTGACCCGGGCCGATAAACTGGACAAGACATTTATCGGGAAAGCGTTGGACAAAAAGACCATAAGCGCTTTTCCTGAGGATGTAGATGTTTGCGGAGAGAACGGGGAATATCATACGTTTTCATACGCGGGAGGAATATTCAGAAAAGAGGTTGAATTTTCCATTTTGCGAACAAGCAAAATTTCACAAGATATCAAACTGGATAACGGGCAAACAAAGACCTTTGGATATTGGCAGGCGGAGATAATTGTATAAGATGGATCCGGGAATATTCTTATATTTAGCAATATCTTTCTATTACACCCGCCATGAGCAATAAGCTACCGCAAACGCTACCAATAGTCAGGCAGGCTACGAGGTTTTCTTTCCTTCTTATCGTATTCATCATTCATCAATGTATCGGCTATGGACAGGATGGCGGCAATGCGGCGGGGTTAAGGACATTAACGAAGCTGGACCTCGGCCTTCAGGGCATCGGAGCGGCATATGAACCGCGTTTAAGCAAATCGCTGGTATCCGAGTTGTCGTTGGGTTTTGGCGGCGGTTATAATATTGGCGAAGGCTCGGTTGATATTTATGTTATTAAACCGGCAATGTATTTTTCAGTGACGCCAAAACTTTATTATAATATCAAAAAGAGGATTGAAAAAGGCAAACCAACGGCGAATAATTCCGGAAACTATTTTGGCGCCAGACTTAAATTCAATACCCCGTTGTATAGAAAATCAGGCATCATCAGAAATAGTGTTTTATCAAATATACATTGGGGATTGCAAAGATCGGTTGGCGAACGGTGGTCGTTCAATTCGCATATTGGAGCGGGTTATGCGCATGATATTGATCACGGTTTTGGGACTATTTATCCGGCCCTTGACGTTAAGTTTTCGTATATCATAAAATAGCGCTCAAAACCTAGGCCTGTACCTGAACGTTTGCCCTAACGTAACCGACATATTGGGCTTTGACGGCGCGCCCTCATGTAATAAACAGCCTTGAAAAATCTTTAAGAAATAATGTAATAATGATTTGTTGCAATAAAACTACAGGATAGCCGGGTTTAGTTTAGAGTCTGCCGGGGTTCCGGCGGGTTTTCCCATGAGCCATGTTTGGTGATCTGCCTCCTGCCATTTGTGTTTAGGTTGACTGATGATTGCGCCATCTTCAAAATAAATAATGGTCATTACCTCCCGTCTGACAGGCGAGTTGTTGCCTGGTGCATTATGTATGGTATATCCATAGTGCCAGGTTGCGTCGCCTGCTTTCATGGATGAGGGCCGGGTAACAGGAAATTGATGCTCGTTTACATAGCGCTCAAATGTTTCTTCTGATTCGTCCGAAATAATTACATCGGCGGCATTACCTTTTACGTGCGAACCCGAGGCAAAGGTCAGCATTCCCATATCGGCGTTTGGAATATCTACCATTGGCATCCACATGGTGATGGTTTTTTCTGTATCCAGCGGCCAGTAGTTCTGGTCCTGGTGCCAGGGGGTAGGGCCTCCGCCGGGTTCCTTAAATAGCGCCTGGTCGTGGTACAACCGCACATTTTTTACGCCCAGCAGGTCGGCGGCTATTTTTGCGAAACGCTTGGCCAGTACGAATTTTCTTACTCTTTCGTCGTTTCTCCACAGGTTCATGATTTGCAGAAAAGCCTTGCCATAAGTGTCGCGGTCGGCGAGTTTCCTGGTTTCGCTGTTAAATTTATCAGCCGCTTCCACTATTACGTCGCGGTAGGCTTCCACCTCGGCTTCGCTCAGGATGCCTTTGATTAATGTGTGCCCGTCTTTTTGAAACTGATGTATCTGCTGATCTGAAACTTCTATGAAATTATCCAGATCCGGTAACATGGTGAGATGATTATTCATTATATGTGTGTTTTATCGTGTTGCTAAACGAATGCCCGCCAGTTTTTTCCATGCCTTGAAGTGGTGGACGGCGGTAACTACCAATACCCCGTCGAGGTCAAAAATGCACGCATTTGATTGATTCATATGGCTCGCTAATTGTTACCCGGTAAAACACGTGCATTGCTGTTGTGTTATTATCCTTCTGATCCAAAGCTAACTTTCATTTAAAATTAGCAACATGAATAAACCGGAATAAACATGGCATATTTTGTCCTCTTTGAAATAAAACATCTAAATTCATAACAAAAAAGATATGTTAAAGGCCTCTTGCGAAGTATTGAACCCGGTCAATGGCCAATCCTTTTTACTACGCAGGTTTAATAAAACCGCCTTCGATGCGCCTTATCATTTCCATCCTGAATACGAGCTGACCACCATTCTTGAAGGCAGAGGTAAACGTTTTATCGGCAGTCATATGGCCAACTATGAAGAAGGCGACCTGGCGCTGCTGGGTTCAAGGCTACCGCATTGCTGGAAACTGGATCGGGAGAAAAGCTCCGCGAAAGTGGGTAGCGCCATTGTAGTGCAGTTTACTAACGATTTCATGGGAGAGCATTTCTTTGATAGAACGGAATTCAGCAGCATTAGAGGCCTGCTGCAGAAAAGCAGCTCCGGCATTAGGTTCAGCTCATCTACGCAGAAAACGGTACAACGCCAGTTGATAAAGCTCGCAGAGCAGGCTGGTAGTTTCAGGGTATTCATGGGGCTTATGGATATTCTTCAAACCCTGGCCATGAGCGCCGATTATACATTGCTCGACAAACAGAATACCATTGCCGAGCTTTCCTCTTTGGAGCAGGAAAGGATAAATGCCGTATATGCATACCTGGTAGAAAATTTTAGAGATCGGGTCTCTTTGGAGAAAGCGGCTGCTATTGCGCATATCACTCCGAGCGCGTTCTGCAAATATTTTAAAAAAGTAACGCGCAAGACATTTATGGAAACGGTGATCAGCTACCGGATCAACTATGCTACCCAGCAGCTGGTACAGACAGACAAATCAATTTCAGAAATATCGTTCGATAGCGGTTTCGGCGATGTTTCACATTTTTATAAAATGTTCCGTTTAAAGATGAACATGAGTCCGCTTCATTACCGTAAGCGGTTTATGGATAGCTTGCGGGACAGTTGATCACAGCAGGGTATGGAAGAATTGCAGCGTGTCTGCCACATGTTTCTCCCAATAAGGCCATTCATGTTCTCCTTCAAATTCTTCGTATGTGTGCGGGATATTGCGCGCTTCCAATTGCTGATGTAATATCCTGTTCTCATTGATCAGCACATCGCTGCTCCCGCAGTCGAAACGAAATGGCGGCGCCTTTTCCCGGTATTTCAGTATTGTATTCAATACGCTCTCATCCGTTTTATCTGGTTGCGCGTAGCCGTCCGCGCTTTCTTCCACAAACATCGACAACTGGTCCAGTTCCGTTATGGAAGAGTGGCCTGCCATTCCCCTGAAACGCTGGTGATATTTTGCGCCGATGCGCAGCGCGCCAAACCCTCCCATGGATAATCCTGCAATAAAAAATGGCGATTGTTCTGATACCTGCGGAAAAACGGTCATAAGCGTTTCTGGCACATCGGCGGCGATCCATTTTTCAAAATCCAGGGAATGATGCGGGAGATAGGCCGAGCCATCTCCCCATAAACCGTCGGAAGGCATGGCAATCAACATAGGGGCTATCTCTCCTCTTTCAATCATCTGCAGGGCCGTTCGGTGTACGCCGGCATTGAAGGCCCAGCTCCAGGCGCTTCCATACACGCCATGCAATAATAAGCATACCGGCATATCCTGTAATGTTGTTGTTCCGGGAGGAACAAAAATGCAGATATCGCCCCTTCCTTTCAGGGAGTTTGTTTTCACCGTCATAAACCGCAGGCGCTCCTGCTCAAAAGCGGGATTGGAAATTTCAATGGTTCTGAATCGGGACATATCAAGCATTATTAAAACTAATTCTTACTAAAAAACAATCACTCCTTTGGCATTTCTACCATGTAGCATATCATCAAACGCCTTGCCTAGCTCATCCAAGGCATAGCGGCGCGTGATCATTTCTTCCAGCAAAAAACGGCCGTTGTCGTATAATGCGGTTATGGCAGGGAAATCGATCTGCGGCCTGCATTTTCCGTAGAGCGGATTGATGTACACTTTATCCCATTCAAAAAGATTCATGTCGATCGTGATCTCCTCCTCAATGCCGCTTACCTGCACGGCGATACCGGCGTTGCGAACCATAGCCAGCGGCGCCGCTCCCAGCGCAGGTACGGCAGTACATTCGAATGCATAGTCTGCTCCTCTTCCGCCGGTAAGCGCTTTCACTTTTTCTGCAGCCTGTAGCAGGCCCTTGTCAGCCTTATCAGCTTGTACAACTGCGGTGGCGCCAAATTGTTTCGCCATTTCCAGCCGCGCCGGATTGATATCAATTGCGATGATGCTGGCTGCGCCGGCTATCCGTGCGCCCTGTATTACGCTTAATCCCACCCCGCCCGTGCCCAGCACCGCAACGGCGCTGCCCGGTTTTACCTTAGCTGCATTCACCGCCGAGCCGTAGCCCGTCATGACGCCGCAGCCTATGATACTAGCCGCTTCGAACGACATCCTGGACGAAGCGTTCACTATCGCTGCTCCTTGTTTGACCAGCGTGTATTCTGATAGCGTACCCAGGTTAAAAGAACGTTCCACCGGCTTACCGTTATAGGTGGTTCCCTCCGCATGCGCATGACCGCCATTTGAACCGTGGTTGCCTCCGGTAACGGGCGAGTTGTTTTCGCATATATGCTGATTCCCTTCGGTGCATTGGAAGCAATGACCGCAAGGTATTGCCCAGTTGAGCATCACTTTGTCGCCCACTTTTAACCCGGTTACCTGCGATCCCGTAGCTACTACTATTCCTGCGCCTTCGTGTCCCAGTACTATGCTCTTTCCCCAGTTCAGCGAGTCATAGTCGGTATGGCAGACGCCTGCGGCTTTCAGCTGTACCAACACTTCGTCTGGTCCCGGGTCTGCCACCCGGATCTGATCAATAAAAAAATCCCCTTTTCCTGTAGTCAGGGCAGCGCGGCAATCGATAGGCATCCTGCTTATTTTGGTATGAATATAAGGTATTTATTTTCCGAATAAATATACTAGCGGAATATGAAGTCGTTTGGCCCATGCATACTCATTATGCTTGTCGTTCGGGAAGTATTTGTATTGGAGTTTGATCGACCGGGCGCTTTGCAACAGGTCGCGCATGCGCTCATTATCCGGTAAAAAGTCCTTGTCGAGATCCAGCATCCCGCAGTCCATATAGATCCTGCTGCCATCCAACCGTTCGGTCGAGTGTTCGACCTGGCCGATGATATTGCTGTCGTAGAAATAAAACCCGCTGGAAAGGCAGGCGGCTTTGGAAAATACCTCAGGATATAGCCAGAGCATGTAGAACGATATCAATCCTCCCATGGAAGAACCGGTAGCCGCAGTATTGGCCTTATCGTTTTTGGTCCGGTATTGCTTATCGATAAGATCCCCGGGTGATCTTAAACTCTAATGGCGTGTTGGAGTTGAACCTGCTTTCCTGTATCCAGACGCTGTCGTTTATTCTTTGTATGCGGGCGCCCTAGGGATAGAGCCAGTCGCCCCATACCGGTTGGTTTCCGATCACCAGAACAGTATCTCCCGGCGGGATTTCCGACGGAGCGATATTGGTTTTTATTTATTAATAATATTTTTTATATTTATCAGGTTATATTTTGTTCCTGATCCCTTCCATATCATTTTAAATAGTTGGCGAGCTATTGTGTATAAAACAGAAAATTATATGACAACTAATCTCAGAATATCTAACGAGGTAAAGTCATTAATACCTCATATCTTCTTTGTGATCTTTTTCTGTTTTATGGTTATCAATAACCCTCATCCGAATGGTCTATTTGGATTGATATTGACTTTGCCTTTTTTAATTCAAATATTTTTTCCTAAGCGATGGTTAAATGATGTTTTGGCTTTCTTGACTCTTTTATTTAGCCTCTACTGTATAGTAGGTTTTTTTACTCAAATATCAAAAGGCGTCGGCGATGGCATCATGTTAGAGCGCCTGTTGTTAAGCGCCGTATTCGTATTGTTAAGTTTAGCGATGTCTATATGGCTTGTTATTCAGGCCAGCAGGACTGATGCAGGGGTAAAAATCCAACGGGCTTAGAGTCAGCGGCTCGGACCATTTCCCCCACTCGCACAAGCAAGCCTGGCTCGTTGCGGAAAAAACAAAACCCCGAAGCGGGAGCTTCCTAATCTGGATTATCTCGCTTCGCTCGATGATCCAACCCGCTTTGCATTATCCAAGTAACCCCGCCTGCTGTCGCAGGCTGGGTTTGTTTTCCCCTTCATTCGCACAAGCAAGCTTGTGCTCGTTTCGGAAAAAACAAAACCCTGGAGCGGAAGCTTCCTAATCTGGATTATCTCGCTTCGCTCGATGATCCAACCCGCTTTGCATTACCCAAGTAACCCCGCCTGCTGGCGCAGGCTGTTTTTGTTTTTCCCCCACTTGCACAAGCAAGCTTGTGCTCGTTGCGGAAAAAACAAAACCCCGAAGCGGGAGCTCCGGGGTTACTTGTTGCCCGACCTGGATTCGAACCAAGACATACAGATCCAGAATCTGTCGTACTACCCTTATACTATCAGGCAATGATTATTGGGGTTTGCAAAGATACATAACTATTTATTCAAAATTAAGGCTGCCACCGTTTTGCCTATTATTTATTTGAAAATTTCGGGAGGAAAACCGGATAAAAACCCTTTTACCAGGCGTTTTTCATCGATTTGTTAACCCTTTCCGCTTTCACTACATCGCCCTCTTTCCAACGCGGGCTGTAGGAAACAAAAAAGGCGAGCCAGATGGTCCTGGCCAGGCGCATAAGTATGGGCTGCAAAACGATCAGTAATACGGCATTTACGCCCATCCAGTAAAAAAAGCGGTTGTCGCTCAGGGAAAAACCTATCAAGACCCACCAGGCGATAAAGGATGCGACGCTAATGGCTATGCCCAGCGCATAGCTTACGTAGCTGGTACCGTAATAAAACCCCGGCTCCATATCGGTGACCTGCCCGCAAACCGGGCAGGGGTCATTCATAAGCAACATGGTCTTTAACTTGTAGGGGTTGGTATGTATATATAATTTTCCCCGGCGGCATCGCGGACAGCGATTGCTGAGCAGGCTGAGGATGAAGTTGGGCTTATGGTCATTGACGGAATGTGCGCACATTATCAGTTTTTTTAATTAGCGGGATCAGCATTGGAATTCCCCATAGGTTGTTCCGCTTATTTGCCGATAGATCCGTTGAAAAGCCTTTTTCTTTAGGTCAAAGCATATTTGGCCCTGCAAAGTTAATTAAGTTAGGTAAGATAAACAGGGATTTCATGTGGCGGTAGCGCCCCTCTTCGGTTTTATTCATGGTCAGGCTGATGCTTCGAAATGCAGACTCGGGTCTTTCAGGATGATTTTCATCTCTATATGCTTTTTAGTTAGGATAGGCAGCATCAGCGAATACAGATTCTCAAACAGATCCCTGGCATATATTTTCCGCAGATCAGTGAGGAGACAGTCAGCTCGTTGGCCATAAAAGCCGTTATGGCAGATCCTGCAAAAAGTTTAAGAACGGAATAATTGGGATGGTTTGCCAGTATCCATTATCCCAGCAATTTATTACGGACCATCAGGCAGGCTCCGATCACTCCCGCTTTGGCGCCCAGCCGGGAGATTTTTAACTGGGTATCGTTGTTCACCAGGCTGAGGGAATATTTATTGATGGCGCTTTTTACCGGGTAATAAATATAATCGCCGGCGCCAGCGAGCCGCCCGCCGAGAATTATCAGTTCCGGATTGTACAGGTTGATCAGCGCTGCTATCGCTTTACCGAGCTTTTCCCCGACCTTGGCAATCAGTTCAATAGCCAGCGTATCATCATTGTTGGCTGCGTCAATAATATCATCCAGCTTGATATCATCGATATTCTTGTATTTGCTGTTCAGTAGGGAACTCGCGCCTTCGCGCAGTTTCTGACGAAACTGGTCGATCAGCGCTTTGCCGGAGGTCTCCGTTTCCAGGCAACCCTTTTTTCCGCAATGGCATAAGATCTCATTCTGGAAAAACGGAATATGTCCGAATTCTCCTGCAAATCCTGATTTCCCGTAATATAATTCGCCATTGATCATAACGCCCATGGCTATTCCGTAATCAATATTGATAAAAAGCACATCCTTTTCATCATGCACCACCCCGCTGCAGAACTCGCCATAGGCCATGGCCCGGGAATCATTATCCAGGTAGGTTGGTATCCCGATCTTTCGTTCGATTACGCTGCTCAGCGGTTCTTCATTAAAGTAGAAGAAGCTGTAACTGTAACCGGTTTTGTAGTTGATACGGCCCGAAAGGCTAATGCCGATGCCCAACACTTTCTCGGCAATATCTTTCAATCCCTCAATAAATGTTTTCACGATCTCGCATAGTTCATCCAGCGATTGCTGCGTATTGCTTAGCGTATAGGGCAGCCGTTCCGAAAGCTTCACCAGGTTCTTCTTAAAATCAAGCAGCCCGATGTTGATATAATTATTTTTTACTTCCACCCCTACAAAAAAGGCGGAATCGGAGGCAAGTCCGTAAATGTTGGGACGTCTGCCTACAGAAGATCCGGTTTTACCATAGTCCTTTACCAGTCCGGCTTCGATCAGTTCCGCAATAAGCTCGCCTGTTTTAGGCACGCTTGTATTCAGCAGCTTACTAAGGTAGGGAATGGTAGCATTGCCGGAATTGGCAAAATGAGTCAGTATGCTACGGATAAGCTTCCGGTTTTTATACGCCACTCCTGCCAGATTTTCGTTTTGCAACTCCTGCAATAATGAATAATGCTTTGCCATTTGAGCGGTAAATAATACAGACAAATATATTTTACAATCAAATATTTATAAAAAAAATTATAATTTAATCAATAATTAATTAATATTTTTATTAATTATTCTTTTTGGAGTGTCTTGGCGCCATGTCATACTTATAGGGGTGAACACATGCCATACTTATAGGATGAACAATTGATACGGAAAAATTTTAATGAACGTCGTTTTTAATCATACATGCAGAATATGACAAATCTAGCCTACGCACAGCTTTATAAGAATGCACTCTTAAACGATATCGTTCCATTCTGGTTAAATAATTCGGGCGACCGGGAATATGGAGGTTATTTTTCCTGCCTCGACGAACAGGGAAAAGTATACGATACCGATAAATTCATCTGGTTGCAATGTCGCCAGGTCTGGACTTTTTCAATGCTGTATAATAAAGTGGAGCGAAAACAGGAATGGCTGGATTTTGCGCTTTCAGGAGCGCGGTTTTTACAAGAGCATGGTCGCGATGCGGCCGGCAACTGGTATTTTTCGCTTACCCGCCTCGGCCACCCGCTGATACAACCGTATAATATTTTCTCTGATTGTTTCGCAGCTATGGCTTTTGCCCAGCTCTATACCGCTACCGGTAACGGGGAGTATGGCGATATTGCCACGGCCACATTCCGCAACATACTCGACCGAAGCGGCAATCCCAAAGGGATCTATTCAAAAGCTTACCCCGGCGCCCGCCCGCTGCAGAGTTTTTCCCTTCCCATGATCCTCTCCAACCTTGTGCTCGAAATGGAGCCCTTGCTGGAACCGTCATTGGTAGAATCTACCATCCGGCAATCTATCCGCCTCGTGATGGATGTTTTTTATCAGGAAGATTCGGGCCTGATATTGGAAAGCGTGGACGAGCAGGGAAATTTCTGCGATTGCATAGAAGGACGCGTGATCAACCCCGGTCATGGCCTTGAAGCGCTTTGGTTCATCATGGACCTTGCGGAACGTGCCGGAGATCAGCAATTGATGCAAAAAGCAACAGCTATTTCTCTACGTATCATGGAATATGGGTGGGATAAAAAAGAAGGAGGTATTTTTTATTTCCTGGATTACCGTAATAAACCATCCCTGCCGCTGGAATGGGACCAGAAGCTATGGTGGGTGCATGCCGAGGCGTTGGTTTGTATGCTGAAAGGATACCGCCATACCGCCAACCCCGAATGCTGGAAATGGTTTGAACAATTGCACGATTACACATGGTCGCATTTTCCCGATCCGGTCAACGGAGAATGGTATGGGTATTTAAACCGGGCGGGCCAGGTATTGTTGCCTTTAAAAGGCGGGAAATGGAAAGGTTGTTTTCATGTGCCCCGCAGTCTCTACCAGGGATGGAAAACCTTACTGGCAATAGAAGAAAAGAACAAACAGATCAACCTGGAAAAATAATTTTATGGCAAACATTGCATCAACGGAAACCCCTTTGGTTGAGCCTTCGCCGAATGGCCGGAAAACCAACTACCTGCCTGCGCTGATCTCTTTGGGAGCGCTGTATTTCATGATGGGATTTATTACCTGCATGAACGATACGTTGGTGCCTTTTTTCAGGAAGGGATTTGATTTGGACTATACCTCTTCTTCGCTGGTGCAGTTCTATTTCTTTCTGACGTACGGACTTATGTCGATACCGGCCGGTAAAATAGTGCAACGCATCGGTTATCAGAAAGGAATGGTATGGGGATTTTGTATTGCCGCTGCAGGCGCCTTGTTGTTTTATCCTGCTTCTGTGTTTCATCAATATACCGTATTTCTGGGCGCTTTGTTTGTGCTGGCCATTGGCATTGTATTGCTACAGGTTGCCGCTAACCCTTATATCACCGCGCTGGGACCGGTGCGCACAGCCTCTTCGCGGCTAACGCTTATACAAGGCGCGGGCTCGCTGGGAACAACTGCGGCTCCCTTGTTTGGCGCAGCTTTTATTCTTTCCGGGCTCGAAGGCGCCGCCGCTTCCAGCGATGCGGTTAAATATCCGTATTTGGGCATAGCGCTCCTTCTCGCCATAATTGCGATCACGCTATCTGTATTGAAGCTGCCTGTTATTAAAACAACGGCTCCTGCTGAAAATAAAACCGGGCAGCCGGCAGGTAAAACCATTTTTTCTTTCCGGAACCTGAATTTCGGCATAGCCGGCATCTTCTGTTATGTAGGCGCAGAAGTGGCCATCGGTACTTTTCTCACAAACTATATTGCAGATGCGCTTGCCATTTCCGAACGGGACGCCAACCATTATGTAGCCTATTATTGGGGAGGAATGCTGGTCGGCCGGCTGGTGGGCGCTTTCCTGCTGCGAAAGGCGCGGCCGCAGACGGTATTGGCTGCCTGTGGCGCAATGGCCGTCGGCCTGATCTTGGTTTCTATTTCCTCTGATGGTTATCTGGCCGTATGGACGATGATTGCTGTTGGGCTGTGCAATTCCGTTATGTTTGCCATTATCTTTTCGCTTTCCGTAAACGGATTGGGCAATCATACTACTGTGGCATCCGGGCTCTTATCGACCGCTATTGTGGGAGGCGCGGTTGTTTCCTTTTTGCAGGGAGTAATAAAGGATCATTCTTCCTGGGCTATGGCATTTATTATCCCGGTTCTTTGTTACGGTTATATAGTTTTTTACGGACTGAATGGATACCATCCGGGGAGGTCGGGCCGTACGATCCATGCCTGACGTTATTTAATAATGAATTAATGTTTATGCAAGGCTGATCCTTTACCAGGTAGAGGTCTTAGTTCCGGCGCCCTATCTTTCCTTAACCGGTTGGAAGAAATGCTCGGCAAGCTCCTCTTATTTCCCCATCCATTCTTTGAACTCTTTTGCCTTTTCCCTGCTTACCAGCGCTTCTTTAGTTGTAGCAGGTTGCAATTCCAATTTCAACTTGCCATTAAAATAGTTATGAATTTGTGCAATGGCTTTACTGTGCAGGATAAACCCCCTGTTGATGCGGTAAAATTGCTGGGGGTCCAACATCTGCTCCAGGTCTTCCAGCGTGTAATCTACTATATGCCGCTGTTTGTTCCAGGTTATAAAATAGCTCAGCCGCCCCTCGGCATAGAAATAAGCTATGTCGCGGGTTTCAACAGACAGCAGCTTTTGCCCCTGCTTTACTAAAAAGCGGGAGCGCCACGCTTTGGTCTGCTGCTTCAGCTCCCGGATGAGCTGCTCCACATTCAGGGCAGAGGAGGAGAATTTCTGCTGCCACTGCTGGTATTTATCCAGCGCATTTCTCAGCTCCTCTTTCTTAATGGGCTTTAGGAGGTAGTCAACGCTGTTCAGTTTAAAAGCCTGCAAGGCATATTCATCATAAGAGGTCGTAAATATGACCATGCTTTTGATAGTAACATGATTGAATATTTCGAAGCTCTGCCCGTCCGTTAATTCAATATCCATTAAAATAATGTCCGGGTGCGGGCGCTGCAAAAGCCATTCTACCGAAGATTTAATGCTGCGGGTATTGCCGGCTATCTTAATGGAGCCATCAATAGAAGTAAGCAGACGGCTAAGCTTTTCAGCGCCTAATTGTTCGTCTTCAATAATTAGCACTTCCATCGTACTGCAGGGTGTTTTTGATCAATGGTAAAACTACTATAAATTCATTTTCAGTTTCTTTAATCTCCACTCCCGGGTAGTTCAGTAATTCATATTTTGATATAATATTGCTCAACCCTATTTTATTCGATATCACCGATTTGTTTTTCTTTTGCAAATTGTTTCTCACTACCAGCTTTTCATCCTGCGTATATAGCTGTACAATAAGCGGCGTATCCGGATCGATAATATTATGCTTTACGGCATTTTCCATTAACAATTGCAGCGTCATGGGCGGAAGCAACCACTCTTTTAATTCTTCTTCTATTCTTATTATAGGCTGAAAGCCGTTGCCAAAACGGGTTTTCAACAAAAGGTTATAGGATTCAATAAAGGCAATTTCCTTTTGCAGCGAAGTTAGATGCTCTTCATTGCTGCGTAGCAGGTAGCGGTACACCCGGCTCATTTCTTCCACAAACTCCTCGGCTTTCTCCGGGTGGGTAGCAATAAGAGACGATAATGAGTTTAAGCTGTTAAACAGAAAATGCGGGTTTACCTGCTCTTTCAGCGAGTCAAACTGAGTTTGCAACTGCTCTTTCTTCAATCGCTCAGCCTCCAGTTGCGAAATCTTGATCCGGCGATAAGAAGCGTCAGTTTCATACACGGCCTGATTAAGAATGGTGCATATAACGCCTGCTATAATGCCGCCTAAGCAGCTTTTAACGGTGAACTGATAATTCAGTATATGGAGCCGGTCAAATGCCAGGCATATCAAGATAACGGTTGCCGCTGCGATCATCTGGTTAAGCAGGGAAAAAAGCAGCGCCCTTTTTAGCGTATCCCGGTGCGAGGGATAAACCGCCACCAGTTTCCAGCCCAGCCTGCCCTGCAAAATCCAGGCGCCAAACAGGATAGGGAATGCAGTTGCGGAAGCGGCGCCGAAATTCTTCAGGCCTGAAAAATAGGGTTCGCCCAAAATGAAAGTAATAGCCACCAGCGTTGGCGGAAGTAAAACTACCATCAGCAACAGATCTGTTTCGTTTTTAAATTTGGGCTGCACAACTCAAATATCGTGGAAAATGCAATTTTATGAATAGCCGGAAGCGTTAAACCTCTTAAAGCCTGGATGAAACGGAAGAATGCCTGTATGAAACAACCCGCTGTGCGTCGGGTGCAATAGCTTTTAGAGCAAAATCAATTATTGCATGGTTTGTATCCATTCCCGGGCAAAAGTTCTTGCCGGCTCCGCCACTTCCTTACCTGCCCGAAAAGCCATTTTCCAATAGCTGCTTTTACTTTC
>DEHV01000073.1:82997-111472 GCA_002352105.1 Chitinophagaceae bacterium UBA2791
TTTTTCAGTTTTTGCGTTACATCTGCCATGCTTTGCTTTGCATGCTCAATTATCTCCCGTTGAAATTCTTCCGGCGTTTTTACAACAGGCATTATCGGTTTCTTCTGCTCGCGCAACGCGTTGTATTCTTTAATAAATCCGGCGCCGCTTATATATTGTTTTGTGTATGCCAGCAGGCTACTGGTAATGGAAGCCCGGTTTCCAAGGGCGATGTTTTTAATATTCTTTACGCCATAAGCGTCCATATAACCGCTTAGCAGGCTGTTGGCGATTTTCTTGTTTGCATCGGCTTGGCTGATCCCTAACTGCTTAAAAATATCATCCGCCATCTTTTTATGTACGGTAAATGAAACCAGGAGAACCGGCAGGAAACTTATTGCTATTACTGCGAGAATCGTTTTAACAGAAACGCTGTGTTGTTGTGTTAGTTTGTGTGTCATATATGGGTTTTTAAATTGGTTGATAAATGATTTGTCGTTTAGTGTTTCTTATTTCACCTGTGCGTTTAAAGTTTTATGAATTCAACCCTACGGTTATTCGCTTTGCCCTCCCTGGTCTTATTGTCGTCTATAGGTTGTAATTCCCCGGCTCCATCGCTTTCTATTCCGGATGATTTGATATTGAAATGCGTAACAAGCGCTTGCTTCACAGCAGCGGCTCTTTTTCTAGACAGTTCCAGGTTTGCCGCTTCATTGCCGTCGCTATCGGTATGCCCGATGATTTTTATTTTCAACTCCGGGTTCCTGGCGAGAATAGCGGCAATTTCACTAAGTACGCCGCTGCTCTCTGGTAATAAAGAGTAGGAATTGACGGGAAATAAAATTCCTGTGGTGGAAAATCTGCCTTCCTCAACCAGCTTATGCCTTGTATCAGGCAATCCTTTTGCAATTTTTATATTGCTGATCGCGTAACCTACTTCTGCTTCCGGTCCGCCATATCTTTTTACTATAAAATAGAGTTGGTTAATGTTTGCTCCTGCAATAATTGCTTTTGGCAAATCATACAGTTTCTCTTCATTCCACCAGATGCGTATTCTTTCCTTTTGTACCTGCATGGCTATATGTATCGCTTTATTGAACTGCGTTAACAGGTCGCCGGGCTTTTGAATATCGGTCTTGAAATAGCTGTTTCGGTTGGCAAAGGTTTGCAGTTGTATGGTTGAACGGATAGGGTCGGAAGGCTGAATGCTTATTTCCGCAGCAAACGTCGCTGTATGATCTTTCAATAAATTATTGTGATTGGGAGTAAGGTTGCCGGATGATAATACGCCCCACGCCAGTTCAGGAAAAGGCGCTTTAGGATTGATGCGGCGCATTACCAGGTCAAATTCAATGGTAAAATTTTCCGTAAAGGCGGCATTGTTATCAGTAAGGTAAGTAGAGTTTTGAAAAAGCTGCGCCCAGTTTCCTTTCAGGTCTTCCAGGGTAACTACCGCGGCATTTCCGTTGCTGTTCCAACCAGTAGGCAGCTCGCCCATATTGTCAGCTACAAAATCATTGCTGTAGATAATCTGTTCGCCCGGAATAAAATCATATTTCGCATAGAGTTTCCTGCCGATGAGGGAAGTATCGGTTGCCTGCTTTTGCGCCTCTTCATTTTTTTTGCCGGTTTGTTTTTTTCCTTCTGCGATATCCAGGGCGTTATCAATAGCCCGGTCAATTTTCCCGTCTATACGGGCGGTAGCTTTGTTTTTTGCCTTATTGTTTATTTTTTCTGCCCAACCCTTTAGCTGGGCGTCTGCCAGCGCTGGTAACATTGTTAATAGGAGGATGAATAATTTCTTACGCATATTGATTTGCTTTTCGAATGCAAATATGAAAAAGGCGGGAAGCGAAAAAAAGCAAGATTGTTATCAAACGGAGAGAATATTACATGAAGCAACCGTTAAAAAGAATTATAAAGGACAGGTCGCTTGCATAAAAGACAATCGAGGGAGATTAGCGGCTGTTTTTCAGATATATGAGCTTGCGTAAAAAATTTATTCTTGGCCGATCGCGCGTATTCGTCGATTTTAATTAATTCTATATAATTACTTATATGTCTGTGCGGTTGAAAGTGAGTTTAACAGTTTCAAGGCGCTTTTACTCAATGCTATCTAAACTTCGTCCGCTTATTTCTCCGTTTCATCGCATGTTGCATTGTCTGTAGCAATAACCCTTTCTACTTTGCGACAGTATTTATCAAAATATCAATTATGCGCAAAGTTTTTTTTCTCTTCCTGGTAGGATTATATGCGTCAATAATGGCAGCGGCGCAACAACCTAATGCCGGTCTGAATATGGCCGATTATGAAAAGATCAAAAAAATGACGCCGGCGCAACTGGAAGCATATAAGCAAAAGATGGTCAAAGAAGCCAGTGAAAAGGCTTTGACGATAGCCAACAGCAACAATATCGCTCTCGACAAGGCTCGTTTGCCGGGTATTGCGCTGGAGCCGCCGGTAAAAGATATTAAGCGGCTGCAATTGCTGCCTTCGCAACCGCCTACAAAAATTGAGCTAACGACCGGTTTGAAGCAATCTGAACAACAAATACGAAAAGGCATCCCGGCGCCAAAGCTTGAGGAGATACAACAGGCTGTAGCTGACTTGCCTGTGGAGGCTATACAGGAAAGAGCCATCATGGATTTTTATGCCGATGATCCCAGGGGAGCTATAGCCATGATGATGCAGGCGGCGGTCAAAGCGCCTGATTCACTTCAATTGCTGAATAACCTTGGAGCTATGTTGAATCTTCAGGGCGGAGAGCATATCGCTATTCCTGTTTTTCAATATTGCTTGCAGAGAATACCCGGCAGCAGTACGCTGCTCAATAATATCGGGCAAAGTTTTATGGCTTTGGGCGATATGCTGAAAGCGGCCGCTTATTTTAATCAATGCCTTTCTATTGATTCTTTAAATACAGAGGCGAACCATAGCATGGGCATGCTGCATTATTTCAAAAAGGAGTACGATGCTTCTATGAAATACTTTGAACGGGAAATGAGCGTTGCGGTTCGCGCCAGCACATTGGCAATGGCATATAGAATGGGAAGAAAATTTAACCTGCGAGGCATTATGCAACGGAGAAAACAGTTTAACGGGCGTCCGGAGAAAGATCATTTTGAGGAAATTACAATGGGAAGGTTTGTATTTCCCCAATTGCCCGGAAAAGCGGCGCAGGTGATAGCCGACAGGGAATTGTTTTCACTTTATGCCTCCAGCATCCAGGCGGAACAACTGACCTGGATGGGACATGCTGTGCGTGTTGCAGCGGGTTATACTCATGAAATGGGCAACCAACATCCGGGTTTATATACAGACCTGGTAAATGCTATGCTGGAAGAAGCGCAGGAAGAGTTTACGCCTGAATACCTGACTGTTTTCACAGATAAGGATTATGAAAATATCCGGGAAATCATTGCGCATTATACCAATATGATTACATTGTTGAGTTGTCCCGAAACGCCTGCCGGCGCCGGTATTGAAGCGCAGGAAGCTTATGAAATAAAATGTTGCAGGGAGCTGAAGCAACCCCTGGCGGATAGAATGACGTACCAGATCAGCTCCTATGTACAGCCCCTTATCCGTAAAGGCGAATTAAGATGGAAGTCTTATATCAACCAATTAGTAGATATTGTACAATTAGATCCGGGACCGGGTAACCAGGCGCTGGTGTATAATGCTGTTGCAGGCTATTTCAATTTTTTGTCGGTAAGCATGGCTTCCTTTTCCTTGTGGGAGGTCAACAACCTGCTTCCTAAATGCTTTACGCCCGGTACGACGACCCACCTTGACAGCCTTATAGAAAGCGACCGAAGTTGGAGAGTAGATTGTCCAAAATGGCTGAATGCCAAAATCGATTTTAACGGTATGGCTGTGAGCGTCGATTGCAGTAAATACAGCATTGAGGCCGGCAGCAGTATTGCAGGCGCCTATGAGTATGAGTTTAAATCCGGTAAGTCCACTTTGCTGATTGGCCCCTCAACCAAAGCTGAATTTTTAGGGATAAAAGCTACGTTGAAGGAACAGGCTTATATCACATTTGACAATAACAAACAGTTTGCTGATTTTGGGATAAAAACCACTGGCGATGTTTCTGTATCTGCCTCTCCATTCAAACTTGGTCCTGGTATAAAGTTAGGCGGCACAGTGGCGGACGCCCAGGTAACCAATAGCTGGAGCATTAACAGCGGGTTCAAAAGCAGTATGGAAGGTAAGGGGCTATTCAAGTAATATATAAACAAAAAACGTATGCCAATTAAAATCATCAAAAAAACAGCCATGTACTTGCTCGTCGGTATTGCTTTTTATATTGTAGCAGGTAATTTATTTCACAGGATAATATTCCCGGAAAAAAAGCCTGGCATTGCTACCTGGTTCAAACCGGGGCAACAACTATACAGCAAAACTGAGGGATTCCGGCAAACGGTAATAAAACAGGAGAATGGATATGTTCATTGTACGTTGGAAATGGAGCCTTATGCTGCAGGGCCGCCCAAACATATTCATACTGGTTTTGACGAAACTTTCCAGATTGAAAATGGCGAATTAACGGTATGGGTAAATGGCGGTATCCATAAAATACGACCGGGAGAGGTATTGCCTATTCCCAAAGGCGTTCCTCATAAACCTTACAATGAAACGGGTGATACCATCCGTTTGAAAGGGGCATTTGCCTTCCCTGAAAAGTTCGCATTTAACCTGGCGCAGGCGTATGGCGTAATGGACGATCAACCCGGGTTTGAACAGGCGCCGGATATGGCTTTCAGGATGGCTCTGTTTCAAACCAATGGCTTCGATTCTTATATCGCAGACGGGCCGCCGGTATTTATTCAAAAAGCGATGGGTTTTGCGCTGGCCCCGGCATTGCGGCTTTTCGGGTACAGAAGCTATTATAAAAAATATGATCCTTTTGTAGTTGAAAAATAANNTTTAAACAATCAATCATTTTTTATGGACTTTAAAAATGTTATTTACGCATTTGCCTGCCTTTCCTTTGCCGTGGTTATTGGCGCGGCAGTTTATGAACATGTAGCGGTGGCGCCCAGGTGGAGCGCCGCGCCGCCTGCTTCGCTGAGCATGTTCCAGGGCAAGTATGGCCTTAATCCCACTCCTTTCTGGAAAGCTATACACCCGGTTACGCTGTTGTTGTTGATCGCTTCTATCATCCTGTTCTGGAATACCGGCAGCAGACCCTACCTGTTGATTACATCTGCAGGTTATGCGCTTGTATTAATCATCACATTTGCCTTCTTTGTGCCGGAACTCATTGCTATTACCAGCCAGGCTTTTTCGGAAAATGCAGATCCGTCTTTAACCAAGCGGGCCGGATTATGGGTAACATTAAGTCTCGTGCGTCTGGCATTTCTTATTGTGTTGGCGATTACGGCTTTCTTGGGTTTAGCCAAATCGGGAATACAATCATCAAATTGATTGCATCATAGATCTGCAGCGAAGGCTTTTACTTCTTGAGAACGCGTCCTGCTTGCCGCGATTGCTTTTTCAAACCAATCGTTTAAAAGATCAGTTGATTTGGGGCGTTTCCGGGCAAACTCATGAATTGCTCTTTTTGCGAGTATAGCCATAACGGACAAGATTTGTTAGCCTTGTCTCAACCTGTTGGCCTACCTGGATTAGCTCGCGGTATCGCCGCTCGTGATCGCAGAAGCGCACTGCATTACCCAAGTAACCACGTCTGATTAGCATCGGGCTGGTTTTGTTTTCCGTCTGCTCGTTGAGCAGGCTCGCCTCGCCGCTGAAAAAAACAAAACCCACAGCTAAAGCCGCGGGTCGCTTGTTGGCCTACCTGGATTCGAACCAAGACAAACAGAACCAAAATCTGTCGTACTACCATTATACTATAGGCCATCGTTTTATGCTTAAAACGCCCAAAAGGGATGCAAAAATACGTTCTGGCTCAAGACGTTCCAAAAGAAAATTGAGCCGGTAACTACGCGCCAGGACGCGCGGTGAATTTGCATGATTGCGCGGCGGTGAAGAGCGACTGGATTGCAAACCTCGGCATAATGCGGCAACCGGGTCGCCGCCCCGGAACCATCGCGCAGGAATTATACCGCTTTTACCAGGTAATAGTTTTTCCTGCCCTTCTGTACCAACAGGTATTGGCCATGCAACAGAAGGTCCTGGTTTATCAGGGTATTTATGTCATTCTGCTTGTTCCGGTTAATGCTTATGCCTCCCTGCAGCGCCATCTTCCGGGCTTCGCCCTTACTGGGAAAGATCGTTGTTTCGGCAAGAAAACTCACAATATCAATACCCTGTCTGAGTTTTTCGAGGGGATAATCAAATTTTATCACGCCTTCCATGGATTCAAGATCCGACACGCTAAGCTGATCAGCGGGCGCGTGTTGCTGGGAAAACAGCTTGGCGGTGGTTTCTACCGCTTTCTCGTATTCCTCCTGGCTATGCACAAAAACAGTCAGCTCTCTTGCCAGCGTTTTTTGTAATAGTCTTGCGCCGGGATCTTGCTGGTGTTCCCGGGTGATCTCTTCAATGGCCGGCCTGTCCAGAAATGTAAATATCCGTATCCATTTTTCTGCGTCGGCGTCTGCGGCATTGAGCCAGAACTGGTAGAACTGGTAAGGAGAGGTTTTTTCCGGATCCAGCCATACATTGCCTTTTTCCGTCTTCCCGAATTTGCTCCCGTCTGCCTTGGTGATCAGGGGGCAGGTAAAGGCAAATGCTTCGGCTCCGGCCTTTCTCCTGATGAATTCCGCGCCCGTGGTGATATTGCCCCATTGATCGCTGCCGCCCATCTGCAGCTTACAGTTTTTGTTTTTGTACAACCAGTAAAAATCATAACCCTGCATCAGCTGGTAGGCAAATTCAGTATAGCTGATGCCGGTTTCCCCCTCTATGCGTTTGCGGACGCTATCTTTCGACATCATATAATTTACCGTAATATGTTTACCGGCATCGCGCAGGAACTCGATAAATCCCATGTTCTTGAACCAGTCGTAGTTATTGACAATGGTTGCGGCATTGGGATGAACGCTGTTGAAATCAAGGAATTTAGAGAGTTGTTTTCTGATGCCCGCTATGTTTTTTTCCAGTTGTTCTTCGCTTAAAAGGTTTCTTTCCTCGCTTTTACCGGAAGGATCGCCGATCATACCGGTGGCTCCCCCCAGCAGGGCGACCGGTCTGTGTCCGGCCTTCTGAAGATGCAACAGCAGCAGGATGGGCGCCAGGCTGCCGATATGAAGGGAATCCGAAGTGGGGTCAAATCCGATATATCCGGCGGTTGGTTCTTTGTCCAGTTGTTCGGCTGTGCCGGGCATGATGTCCTGGAGCATTCCCCTCCAGGTTAATTCTTGAATAAGGCTCATAAAAAACAGTATAGCATTGCTGGCTTTTAGATAGCGTCCAGAAGCTGGTAAATCAATGTATTACGCAAAGATAAGGAATAGCGTCTCTTTGTTGGAAAATGCAATAATTTCGTTGAATGTCCGTTAGAAACCTGGCCAAAAATAGTTGGCTCTGATATAGCTGAACCTGTAATGAACCGGGTTGACCCTGCCGGAATACAGGCAGGTTCGCAATAACCTGGCTTCCGGCGGCGATGCGGCCATGGCCAAACTAAATCGTTGGCTATACAAAACAGGCCACGCGGGTTGGACAAATGCAGCTATAAGCCGGCGAAACAGGTCTCATTAAATTGCTTATTCCGAAAACTGATACATGAAAAAGCCCTTTATCCTGTTAGGAATACTCTTCTTGGTATCGCGCCCGGAATTTAGTAATGCCCAGTTTCGAAAATATTCTAACGAATTTTTGAATATCGGCGCCGGCGCCAGGGGATTGGCAATGGGAGGAGCCCAGGTGGCTTCTGTCAATGACGGGACCTCCGGCTACTGGAATCCCGCAGGACTGGTGAACATAAAGGATCAGCCCCAACTGAACCTGATGCATGCTGAATATTTTGCAGGCATTGGCAAATACGATTATGCCAGCCTCGCCATTCCCCTCAAGGATAATAAAAGGACGCTGGGGTTAAGTTTGCTGCGCTTTGCGGTGGATGATATCCCCAATACTTTATTTCTGGTCGAGCCGGACGGATCGATAAACTTCAGCAATATCACCAGCTTCTCCTCCGCCGACTATGCTTTTCTCGCGTCTTTTGCTCAACAGGTAAACTTAAAGAAGGATAGAAAGATAAATGCCGGTATCAACGCCAAAGTGATCCATCGCAAGGCGGGCGATTTTACCAGCGCCTGGGGATTTGGTTTTGATGCGGGCATCCAGGTGCAGGCTAAGCGGTGGAAACTGGGCGTTTCTGCGCGGGATGTCACGACAACCTTTAATGCGTGGTCGTTCAATCTTACGGAAAAAATGAGGGAGGTGTTTTACGTCACGAATAATGATATTCCGGTTAAATCCACGGAACTTACCGCTCCCCGGCTGATATTGGGCGGGGCGTATAGTTTCAGGTTAAATAAAAGCATGAATTTGCTGGCGGAAGCCAATTTTGATTTCAGTTTCGACGGGCGGAGAAATACGGTCCTGTCGTCCAATATAGCGAGCCTTGATCCCAAGCTGGGTTTGGAAGTTTCATGGAAAGAGATCTTTTTTGTGCGGGGGGGGATAAATAACTTCCAGCAGGCGTTGGACGACAATGATTCGACGAATACGCAAAAGGTATGGATATATCAGCCTAGCGTAGGGGCGGGATTCAAGATTTCCAATATGCAGATAGATTATGCTTTCACCAATCTTGCTAACCAGTCTAACCCGCTTTATACGCATGTATTTTCGTTTAAGCTGGACCTTAAGAAAAAAGAAAATAAATAATCATTCAGATTATCCTATACCCTATGACGCTATTGAATAGCCATATTATGAGAAGATTCATTACGCTGATTTTGTTCTTCATTGTTTGCCTGTCAGCAGGAGCGCAGCAATACAACAATGAGTGGATAAGGCATGCGCAGACATATTATAAGTTCAAGGTTGGCAGTACGGGGCTATACCGGATACCTAAATCCGTTTTGGATAACGAGGGAATTGGCAATGTAGACGTCAGGTTTTTGGAATTATGGAGAAATGGTAAAAAAGTATTGATCTATCCTTCTGTCGCCTCAGGCTCGCTGCCTGCTAATGGTTTTATTGAATTCTGGGCTGAAAGAAATGACGGAGGACCAGATAAAGATCTGTATAGGGACCCGGCCTACCAGCATTCGGATAAGCTTAGTTTGTTTTCCGACACCGCAGTCTATTTTTTAAGCGTCAATACCGACCAGTCCGGGTCTTTCTATACCGATAGGGCAAATGATCTCAGCGGGCCGTTGCCTGCGGCGCAGCCGTATTTTATGCATAAGGCGGCTACTTATTTTAATGCCAAGATGAACCTTGGGTTTGCCGCTGTCATAGGCGGGTATGTATATTCCAGCTCTTTTGATAAGGGAGAGTTTTGGTCTACCGCCAATATCACGCCCGCTGCTCCCCTGACGGTCAACAATACCAATTTGCAGGTTTATGCAGGCGGGCCCGACGCTACCCTGAGCGTCGGCCTTATGGGCGATGCGCTGAATTCCCGGAGAATGAAAGTATTGCTGAACAGCAACCAGGTCATTGATACCGCGCTGGATTTTTTTAATGAAGCGGTAATTACCGTTCCTATTCCGATTTCCTATATCAGCGGCGGCAACGCTACGATCAGGTATGAGAATGCATCCGGCGTATCCACTGACAGGTTTGTTTCGTCTTATTATGAATTGAGCTATCCGCGCTTGTTTAATTTTAATAATCAGAAAAGTTTCAGGTTCAGCCTTCCTGCCTCGGGCGCCGGTTATTATTTGGAGATCAGCAATTTTAACTACGGAACGGCAGCGCCNNGACCTGGTGTTGACGAACACAGAGACGACCAATATCAGCCTTGTCGCCGGTCTTACTCCTAAAACGTTCAGGAGATTCCAGGATATGGTTAACCAGGGAAATTACCTGATCATTGCCCATAATGCTTTGTTTACGGGTACGCATGGCAATAATCCTGTTGAAGAATATAAAAATTACCGGTCTTCCGCAGAAGGAGGCGGGTATGATGCGCAGGTGGTGGATATCGATGAATTGATCGACCAGTTTGCCTTCGGCATCAATAAGCATCCGCTATCTGTTAAGAACTTTTTAAGGTATGCAAGAAGTACGTTCGCCACTGCTCCTAAATTTGTTTTTCTGATCGGCCATGGCCTTACCTATTACGATTACCGGAGGAATGAAACAAAACCTCATATCGAAAAGCTAAACATGGTGCCCACATTCGGATATCCCGCTTCAGATAATCTCCTCGCCGCAGAAGGACGGGTATCGCCGATCGCCGCAACGCCGATCGGCCGCTTGTCGGCAATCAACGGAGCGGAAGTGGAAGACTACCTGGAAAAGATCAAAGGCTACGAATTGGCGCAAAGAACCTCGCCCAATACATTGGCCGGAAGGGAATGGATGAAAAATATCGTGCATGTTACCGGCGCCAGCGACCCCTATCTTGGCGTGGTCTTGTGCAATTATATGAATGTGTACCGGCAGTTGATTCAGGACACTTTGTTCGGAGGGAATGTGCATAGTTTTTGTAAAAATACCGCGGTCCCCGACGATCAGAATAACAGCGACCGCATTGCTAAACTTTTTGAAGAAGGGATTGGCATACTGAATTATTTCGGACACTCCTCTGCAACAACGCTGGAGTTTAATCTTGATAATCCCGAAAGCTACAATAGCGAAGGCAAATACCCGGTATTCTTCGTGAACGGCTGCTATGCGGGCAACTTTTTTGCTTATAACGAGCAGCGGCCGCAACTCCATGTGACCCTTTCCGAGAGATTTGTTCTGGCCAAAAAAAGAGGCAGTATCGCTTTTGTGGCCAGCACGCACTATGGCGTCGTGAACTACCTGAATCTGTACCTGAAACATATGTATGCTACCATGTCCAGGACAGACTTCGGGAAAACGCTGGGAGAGACGATGAAGGAGGCCATGCAGGAAATGGTGAATGCCGTAGGCCCTTCTGATTATTACGCCAGGTTGCATGCGGAAGAGATCGCCATTCATGGAGATCCTGCTATTTATTTGAATGGGCAGCCCAAGCCCGACTATGTTGTTGAAGAGTCGCAGGTGAAAGTAAATCCTGCATTTATTTCCGTAGCGGAAGATGCTTTTGACGTGAAACTAAGGGCGGTGAATCTTGGCAGGGCGATCAGCGATTCTATCGTAGTTGACGTGAGCCGGCAGTATCCCGATGGTACAAGCGAACCCATATTCAGGGGGAAGGTCCGCGGCATCCCCTATGCCGATTCGTTGACGGTGAGCGTGCCCATCAACCCCATCAGGGACAAGGGGCTTAATAAGGTCATCGTTTCGATAGACGCCGATGACGAGGTGGATGAGATGTCTGAAAGCAATAATCAGGTGGTAAAGGAATTTTTCATCTTTGAAGATGAAGCGCGCCCGGTTTATCCATATAATTACGCCATTATTAATACGCCTACCTCGAAATTATACGCTTCTACCGCCAATCCATTCAGCCCGCAGAAAACTTATGTGATGGAAATGGATACCACCGCTTTATTTGACTCGCCGATTAAGATCAGCAGGACAACAACCTCTGTTGGCGGCGTGTTGGAGTTTGATCCGGGGATCAGTTTCCAGGAGGGCCTGGTGTATTACTGGCGCGTGGCTATTATTCCTGCGAGTGGGGAAGCGCATATCTGGAATATGTCTTCATTTACCTACCAGGGCAGCGATCATGAAGGGTATAATCAATCGCATTATTTCCAGCATGCAAAATCCGATGTTGAGCGGATATCGCTGGATACGACCAGCAGGGAATGGAAATATGGCAAAAGGCCTACAAGCGTGTTCATCCGCAACGGCGTTTTCGGAACGGGCGCGACCGGGGAAAGCGAACTGAATGTTACCGTCAACGACAACCCCTATATTGCCAGCGCCTGCCTGGGCCATTCTATTGTATTTAACGTATTTGACCCGGTTACCTTCAAGGCATGGTCCAATGTGGATGCCGATGGAAACAACCTGTATAAATCCGGTAGCGCTGCCGCCAATTGCGGCGTGAGGCGTCATTATAATTTCGAGTTTTCCTACATGACGCCGGCTTCGCGCAGGTTGATCATGAATTTTATGGATAGTATCCCCGCCGGGCATTATGTCATCGCCAGGAGCATGGACGTCAATAACCCTAACTCGTATAGCGCTACCTGGAGGGGAGACACAACATATAACGGCGGGTCTTATAATTCTTTATACCACCGGTTGCTGGCCGAGGGCATGATGAACATTGATTCTATTAACAGACCGCAGGCATGGATATTCATGTACCAGAAAGGCGGCGAATCTTTTACGCCCGTATATTATCATACAAATGACATTTACGAAAGGGGAAAGCTTTCCGCTACGGTGTTCACCCCGGATACGCTTGGTTATATTACTTCCCCGGTATTTGGCCCTGCCAGAGAATGGAAGGAGGTGATATGGAGCGGCGCTTCGTTAGAGTCGCCCGCAACGGATAACCCCAGCATTGGTATCATAGGCATAGCTGCCAATCGGAGCGAAACCTTGCTGCATACCCTGGATCGCGATGCTCAACAATTTGATATCTCTTCGGTTAGCGTTGCAGACTATCCTTTTATGAAACTGCGCATGAGAAATGTCGATTCGGTTTCGCTAACGCCTTTCCAGCTAAAATCCTGGAAAGTGCACTATACTCCCGTGCCTGAAGGCGCGCTGGCGTCCAACCTTGCGCTTACGGTAAAGGACACGCTCGAAGTGGGCGAAACGCTGAAATTCAGCATCGCCTTTAAAAATGTGAGCATACATCCATTCGATAGCGTCGGAGTAAAGGCAATCATTGTAGACCATAACAATACCCCTCACACGATTGATCTGCCGAAACAAAAGCCGCTGATCTCGGGGGATACCCTTATGCTGAGATTTGAGATCGATACCCGGGAGTACCCTGGATCAAACTCTTTGTTTGTCGACCTGAACCCGGACGACGACCAGCCCGAGCAGCATCATTTTAATAATTTCCTGTATCATAACTTCTNNAAGCCGCATATTCAGATCAAACTGAAAGATGAAGCAAAATATCTGCTGCTGAATGATACGGCCTTGAGTTCGGTTCAGGTCAGGTATCCCGACGGAACGCTCAGGACCTATCATTTCGATAATGATACGCTTAGCTTCACGCCTGCGTCGAGCGGATCGGATAACACCGCCACGATCGATTTCAAACCATCGTTCTCCCAGCAGTATAATGCAGAGGGCGACGAGTACGAGTTGATTGTAAAGGGTAAAGACAGGAGCGGCAATAAAGCCGGGCAAAATGAATACCGGGTGTCGTTTATGGTGATCAGCAAACCGATGATCTCTAACCTGTTGAATTATCCGAATCCTTTCAGCACGTCCACTGCCTTTGTGTTTACCCTTACCGGCAGCGAAATACCGCAGAATATGAAAATTCAGATACTCACGGTAACCGGCAAAGTGGTCAGGGAAATTACCAAGGAGGAATTGGGCCCGATACATATCGGGAGAAACATAACGGAATTCAAATGGGATGGAACCGATCAGTTCGGGCAAAAACTGGCTAACGGCGTTTATCTTTACCGTTTTGTCACCTCGTTGAACGGCAGGCGCATGGACAAGTACAAGGCCAGGAATGACAACACCGATATGTTCTTCAATAACGGCTACGGAAAAATGTACCTGATGAGATAAGGCGGTTCGCTACATTTGCCGGTGTAATTCATACCGCGAACAACGGGAAGGATCTCTTGCTTTTTTGAGATACGATACCGGCAAGGGGTAAATCATATGATGAACAAGGCAAAGGGTACGCGCCATAAAAAAATAAAGATTGCGGGTTATATCATATACCTGCTGCTGTTTGTGTGGGTTGGACTGGAAATCGCGTTTCGTATTTATAATCCTTTTCATTTTCGTATCAGGGGCGATAAGATCCTGCTTCCGGTTAATCAGAAGATCCTGATCAGCAATAAGATCAATCCCAGGCTCGACAGCGAAATAACGAATACCCGGAATGCGCTCGGGTTCAGGGGTCCGGAAATGCCTCCCAATGCGCAGGATTACCTTTCTATCATTACTGTGGGCGGAAGCACTACGGAATGTCGTTTCCTGAACGACGATCACACCTGGCCTTTCTTAACCGGCGAACAGCTTAAAAAAAAATTCCGCAACATATGGCTTAACAACGCGGGTCTCGACGGGCATAGTTCTTTCGGGCACCAGGCGATGCTCTACGATTACCTGGCGCAACTGAAGCCTAAGGTCATTGTGTTTCTTATGGGGATCAATGATGTCGAGAGCGACCAACCCAGTTTTCACGATAAGCTGAATACCCGGGGCGCTTATCCTGATCTAAAGCATTACCTGTACAATCACCTGGAAACGGTAAACCTGGCGGTGAACCTGGCAAGGGGGTGGAGGGCGCAGCGGTTTAACAACACCACCCAGGCGCTTAAGCTGCCAGAGAAAGGCGCTGAACTTTTTTTAACGGAGGCGCAGATGCAACATCGGTTATCGGGACAAGAGACTTTTCTCGATCAATATGGCAAACGGATCGAACAGTTGATCGATACCTGCCGTTATCGCCATATTCAGCCGGTATTTATTACCCAGCCTAGTTTATACGGATCGGGAACGGATAGTCTGACCGGGGCGAACCTCGCCCGCTCAAAGATCGATGAAGGGATGAACGGCGAATTGTTCTGGCGATTGCTGGAACTGTATAACGAGCGGCTGAAAGAAACCTGCGAGCGCGCCGGGGCGCCGGTAATAGATCTTGCCGCGAAGATGCCTAAGAACAGCTTGTATTATTATGATGCCTCGCATTTTACCAACGAGGGCGCAGAACAGGTAGCCGGGATTGTTTCGGAGGAGCTAAGCAAGGCGTTGCAGGAAAAATTCCCGGAATATATTCTTCAGTAGACGTTATAGATTCGTTACAGGTATTATCTTTTGTGTATTTTATGAATGAAAAATTTCATGTACGTTTGAAACGACAAAATTATTAAGGCGTTATCATGACCATCCTTGGAATATCTGCATTTTATCACGATTCGGCGGCGGCTGTTCTGAAAGATGGAAAGATTATCGCCGCCGCGCAGGAGGAGCGGTTTACCCGTAAGAAGAACGACGCTTCTTTTCCCTCAAACGCTATCCGGTTTTGTTTGGAGTACGCCGGGAGATCCGTCAATGACCTGGATGCAGTGGCGTTTTATGATAAGCCATTGTTGAAATTCGAAAGATTGCTTGAAACTTATTATGCATTTGCGCCGCGGGGATTGACCTCTTTCCTGAGGTCCATGCCTGTCTGGGTCAAAGAAAAATTATTCCTGAAGAAGATGATCAGGGATGGTTTGAATACCATTGAAAAGGTCGACAGGAAGAAACTAAAACTATTGTTTCCAGAGCATCATTTATCGCATGCCGCCAGCGCTTTTTATCCTTCTCCTTACGAGCGCGCGGCAATACTTACCATCGACGGGGTAGGGGAGTGGGCTACGGCGTCCATTGGCCTGGGCGAAGGCAATTCGATAAGGACGCTGCGGGAGCTGGATTTTCCCCATTCCCTGGGTTTGCTGTATGCGGCGTTTACCTATTACTGCGGGTTTGAAGTGAACGCGGGAGAATACAAGTTAATGGGATTGGCGCCTTATGGTCGCAATGGCTCGGCAGAAGTAGGAAGATACAAGAAGATCATCCTTGATCGACTGGCAGAAATAAAGGACGATGGCTCTGTTTTTCTCCGGCAGCAGTATTTTAATTATGCTACGGGCCTGCGCATGGCGAATGAACGCAAATGGGAATCCCTGTTTGGGTTTCCCCGGCGCCATCCCTCGGGGCCGCTTGATCAACGGTATTGCGATCTCGCGCTGGCTATCCAGCAGCTAACGGAAGAAGCGATCATCAGGATGGCGAGGGAGACAAAGCGCTTAACGAACGCCGAATACCTGTGTATGGCCGGGGGCGTAGCCTTAAATGGCGTTGCGATAGGCAGGCTCGATAATGAAAAGATCTTTAAACGAATATTTGTTCAACCTGCCGCGGGAGACGCCGGGGGAGCTTTGGGCGCAGCCTATGCCGGTCATCATATTTATTTCGGACAGCGCAGAACCCCCGACCCTTTATTGCCCGACGCGCTTATGGGCGCTTATCTCGGCAATGAATTTTCGGATATTGATATCTTAAAAGTCTTCCGGAAATACGATGCATCTTTCGAACGGATTGAGGAGGAGGAGTTGGTTGAGCGCGTCGCCGCGCTTATTGCCGACAGGAAAATTATCGGCTGGCACCAGGGAAGAATGGAGTTCGGCCCCCGCGCGCTTGGCGCCAGAAGCATTCTTGCTGATGCCCGGGATCCCGGCATGCAAAAAAAACTCAACCTCGCCATAAAGTTCAGGGAAGGTTTCCGTCCCTTTGCGCCGGTAACGTTGGCAGAGGATGCGCAGGACTATTTTGAGCATGACTACTCTTCGCCCTACATGTCCTTCGTGAAGCAGGTAAAAAAACAGCGATGCCATGATCTCCCGCCGGGGTTTGAAAACAAAACCATAGCGGAGAAGCTGGCCTTCCCGCGAGGCGATCTCCCTGCTATCACGCATGTGGATCATTCTGCCCGGTTGCAAACTGTTCATCGGGAGACAAACCCGCGGTTGTGGAAGCTCCTGCATGCGTTTAAACAAATTACCGGTCATGCCGTGATGATCAATACCAGCTTTAATGTGAGAGACGAGCCGATCGTCAATACGCCAGAGCAGGCGTATCGTTGTTTTATGAAAACAGAAATGGATTACCTGGTAATAAACAATTTTATTTTGGATAAACGCCGCCAGCAAACTCATGAAAAAAGACAACCATAAAAGTACGGAGACCATCCTGGTTCTGGTTTTAGCGCTGGGCGCGATGTATTGGATATTTGAGGCCCCCGCCTTTTTGCTTAGCGCAGCGGCGCTTGGCGTGGCAGGGCTATTTCTGCCTGCTTTTGCGGATATTGTCCATCGTCTCTGGTATAAGCTGGCGCATGCCCTGGGATTTGTAATGGGCAGGATATTGCTGACGTTGATCTTTTTTGTCGCGCTTGTGCCATTGGCGCTGCTGAGCAGGATGTTCGGCAGGAATTCACTGGCGCTAAAGCCGGGCGCGCCCAGCTATTTTAAAACCAGGGAACATACCTATTCGCGGGAAGATCTTGAAAAAACCTGGTAAGGGGAAATTAATGGTTTTGTATAACCGAATTTAACTAAAGAAGTTTCTCCCAAAAAAGAAAACGCTCATCTCATAATAATTTTCGGGGAGACCCTAATTATCCCGGTGCTTTTCTCTGTCCACCAGCTCTGAAAACTTCCGCCTGTTCATGAAATAATGAAACAGGATCGTTCCCCGGTATATTCCTGTTTTCGTTTTAAAGCCCTTGGGCTGACGGTTTTTTTTATTCCTGTAAAAAAACAGCCAGTACAGGTAAGCCAATTCTGCCTTAAAGATGGCTTTGCTGATGCCTGTTTCTTTTTTTATAATAAAATAGAAGCAGCCCGCCATATCCAGTATCAGTCTAAGCGCCACCAGGGGCGGCCAATGCCAGAACGGGAGGTTCCGGGTGAGCAGGATATAATTGTTTCGGAACGTGAGAAAGGTTTTGAGGTGGTTTTCCCAGGACAGCGTTCCTCCGCCTATATGATATACGGAGGCTTCGGGGCAAACATATATCTTAAATCCCGAGTTCTGCGCGCGCCAGCAAAGGTCGATGTCTTCCTGGTGCATATAGTAATAGTCATAGAACCCGCCAATCGTTTCGAAAACCTTTGATTTAACGAACATACAGGCGCCGCTGGCCCAGAAAACTTCCTCTGTCTGGTCGTACTGGCCATGGTCGTCTTCAACGGTGAGCAGCACCCTGCCGCGTGAGAAGGGATATCCCAGCCTGTCTATCCATCCGCCGCAGGCGCCCGCATATTCGAACATGTGTTTCTCATCTAACGAAAGCAGCTTAGGCTGGCAAATGGATATTTCAGGATTTTTTTCCATCAAGCTGATCACGGGATCTATCAGCCCGGGCGTCGCCTCTATGTCAGAGTTCAGGATAAGAAAATAATCGCTGGTAATGACGGATATCGCATGGTTATAGGCGCTGGCAAATCCGACATTGGATTTCATTTCAATAACATTGACGAGGGGGAAGTCCTTTTTCAGCATCGCCAGGGAATCGTCCGACGAATGATTGTCTACCACGTAGATGCGTTTGTTTTCGTACGTGATATTCAAAACAGAGGGCAAAAACCGCTTCAGGTACTGCGATGTGTTCCAGTTGAGTATGATAATGGCTACAGAAGGATTATCTTTCATGCAGACTTGGAGCATTAATGGTGTAAGATGCCGATATGATCCGCTGAGCGTATTTCCCCATCATGTCAAATTCAACATTTACTTTCATCCCCGGTAAAACGCCTGATATATTGGTATGATCAAACGTATAGGGAATGATGGCCACGGAGCATTCATTTTTGGTAACATTAAAGATGGTCAGGCTTATTCCGTTAATACATATCGATCCTTTTTCGATGGTCAGGCCGGAAAAGATCTCGGGAAAAGCAAACCGCAGTTCCCAACTGCCGGCCAGGTCTTTCCGGTCTATGCATTCGGCCATGGCGTCTACATGCCCCTGAACCAGGTGCCCGTCTATCCTGCCATTAAATAACAGGCTTCTTTCAAGGTTCACTTTCTCGCCCGGTTTCCAGAATTGCAGGTTGGTCTTTTTCAGGGTTTCGGCAATAGCGGTCACCCTATGCTGGTCGCCTGCGACCTGCTCAACGGTCAGGCAGGCGCCGTTATGCGATACGCTTTGGTCGACTTTTAACTCGTGGGAAAGGGAAGAGGATATCTGGAAGGACCTGTTGGTCCCTTCTTCATGCACTGCTGTTACCGTACCGATCGTTTCAATGATACCCGTAAACATAATATCTTATTGGTTCAAAGGTTAGCTTTTTTCCTGAAGGCAGTCAAAATAATAAATATGGCGGCCCATGCAAAAATACTTATCGCCATACAAACGATAACGGTAATCGTCTTTAACAAGAGAAGCTGCCTTTTTTATAGAGGATGTCTGTTCCTGTCAGGGAAGGGCGCCGTTGTTCTACTGTTGCCGGGCGCTGTTGGCCCCTGGGCATCCCGAATGCGCCCAAAGAACAGGCAAGGAATAGGGGGATGCGCAGTCCGGCGTATCAATCAGCCTGAGCGTGGACAACGGGCAAAGTCCGCAAGCGGCTTCAAGAGGTAGTGAAGGTATTGTAAATGAGCAATATAATAAAGGATAGGACAGCCTTATGGCGTCATTTTTCAGGCTCATGCAGTAAGAGAGCATAGGCATATAGGCAAGGATCAGCGCGAGGAAAACAAGCAGACAAATTTTGTTAACCGATATTACAGAAATGTATAGGTCATTTAGGTTTTTAATAAATTTTCTATACATTTGCGTCAAAATCTAAAGAGGTACAAAATGTTGATTATTGATTCCAAAGATTGCGAGAATATTGACAAAGCGTTGAAGAAGTACAAGAAGAAGTTTGAGAAAGCCAAGATCTTGTTGCAGTTAAGAGAACGTCAGGCCTTCGTTAAACCTTCCGTAAGACGCAGGGGCCAGGTGCTGAAAGCAATCTATAAGCAAAAGGTCGCAAACGGCGAGATAGAAAGCTAAACTTCTTGTCTTGTATATATCATATTCCAGGCTACCGGACGGTGGCCTTTTTGTTTTGTGGGTATCCGATAAAATGGTAAATTAGCCTATTATCGTCGTAAAGACATAGCATTCAATATATTCTCCCAAGGGAGCAGGCATATGGGCCAATTATATGAAATGACCGTTCAGCGTTTTACAGATCATCTGAAGTTTGAAAAACGCTATTCTCCTCATACCATAGATTCTTATGGGAATGATCTCGGCCAGTTTTATGCATATCTGAAAGAGCAGTTTGGGGAAACTGAAGTGGAGGGGATCAGCCCCGCTATGATCCGGAGCTGGCTGGCTTCCTTAAAGGAGAACAGGATCGGCTCCCGCAGCATTGTCCGGAAAATATCTTCCCTCAAATCATTTTTCAAGTTTGCAATGGCGCTGGGCTTTATCCCAAAAAATCCCGCAACCAATATTACCACGCCTAAAATAAACAAGCGGTTGCCGGTATATGTGGAAGAAGCGCAGCTGGATACGCTTTTTACGCATGTGGACTTTCCGGACGACTGGAAGGGAAAAACGGAAAGGCTGGCATTGGAGATGTTCTATGAAACGGGGATGCGGCTTTCGGAGCTGGTCCATTGCAGGGAAAGCGAGATTGATTTTGCCAATAGAGCCGTAAAGGTATTGGGGAAGGGCAATAAGGAAAGGATAATACCTATGGGAGAACGTTTGCTGGGGCGTATCAGGGTTTACCGGGAGGAAAAAAGAAAGGTTTTCGGGCAGTTTGACGAAAAGTATTTGCTGGTAACGGAAAAGGGGAAAAAAACATACCCCAAGTATATCTACAGGGCGGTGAAAAAATACCTTGGCATGGTTACTGCCATCAATAAAAAAAGCCCGCATGTGCTGAGGCATAGTTTTGCCACCCATCTTAGCAACAACGGGTCGCCCTTGAATGATATCAAGGCCTTACTCGGGCATTCCAGCCTGGCCGCCACCCAGGTGTACACGCACAATACCATAGAAAAGCTAAAAAATGCGCATAAAAATGCGCATCCGAAAGGCTAGGAACAGCCGGCTGATTTTGCTATTTTTTTCCGGCTTTTTATTTGGAAAAAAGGTCGCGCAGGCGTAACTTGATGGAGGTCCCAGGGGGATCCCGACCAGTTCTTTTATTTATTGTTAACTGTTAAAAATGCGATTATCATGAACGTAAACATTCAGGCGGTGCGGTTCAATGCCGATGTAAAATTAACAGACTATGTAAGCAGGAAGCTTCAAAAGCTGCAGACCTTTCATGACCGTATCATTCAAGTTGATGTTTTCCTTAAGCTAGACAATGTAGTGCATAACATTAAAGATAAGATCGCAGAGATCAGGGTTCAGATACCTCAACATCAGTTGTTCGTAAAAGCTTCGTCCAAATCGTTCGAAGAGTCTTTTGACAATGCGTTGGATTCCCTGATCAACCAAATAAAAAGAAAAAAAGAAAAACAATTTGCCTGAAGCGGCAATAATGATGAATAAGACCTCCCCTTGGGGAGGTTTTTTTATGCCCGGAGCCATTTACAGGGAAAACACGGAAAACAAACTGTAAAAAATTCTTTTTCAAAATTTTTGGATTTAACAAATTCATTTACCTTTGCCTTCCCAAAAAAACGGGAAGAACGTTTATTTGGGAAAGCAGTTCTTTAAATATTTGGCGTTCAATTTTTTATCAGTATTCAAAAATATTGGCCACCTTAGCTCAGCTGGTAGAGCAACTGATTTGTAATCAGTAGGTCGCAGGTTCGATTCCAGCAGGTGGCTCCATAGGGGCAAGTAGTCAAGTGGCCAACGACGACAGACTGTAAATCTGTTCTCTTCGGAGTTCGGTGGTTCGAATCCATCCTTGCCCACATCGAACTCAGTTTAAGATAAAAAAACGCCGGTTCCGGCAGACCGCAGGTCGCCCGGCATACCCGTCGAGAAAGCGGTTGGCAGGCGGCAACAGGTCGCCTGGAAAAAGAAAGATGAAGTAAAGAAGTTCTTTAATAACTTTGTCCGTCTTTAAAATGACGGATGTCTTCCTTACCCGGCAAGTATGGACAGACGATGCGGGAGTAGCTCATTTGGTAGAGCGATAGCCTTCCAAGCTATAGGTGGCCGGTTCGAGCCCGGTCTCCCGCTCATTTAGCTGAATACTGCGACTGAGTAAGCGCCGTTGTAGCTCAGTGGTAGAGCGCTTCCTTGGTAGGGAAGAGGTCGTGAGTTCGATTCTCACTAACGGCTCAGATTGATCGAATATATCTAAGCAGCGAAAAAAGATAATTAAAACCCACAACTAAAAAACAGATAAAATGTCAAAAGAGACTTTTAAAAGGGACAAACCACACGTCAACGTCGGAACCATTGGTCACGTCGACCATGGTAAGACTACTTTAACTGCCGCCATTACCAGCATCCTGGCTTCAAGGGGTATGGGAAACGTAGCCAAAAAATACGACGAAATTGACGGGGCTCCCGAAGAAAAAGAAAGGGGTATCACCATCAATACCGCTCACGTTGAGTATCAAACCGCTAATCGTCACTATGCGCACGTTGACTGTCCTGGTCACGCTGACTATGTGAAAAACATGATTACCGGCGCCGCCCAGATGGATGGAGCTATTTTAGTTGTGGCTGCTACCGACGGTCCGATGCCCCAGACAAAGGAACACATACTGCTGGCGCGCCAGGTTGGCGTACCCCGTATCGTGGTATTTATGAATAAAGTGGATTTGGTCGACGATCCGGAATTGCTGGAACTCGTTGAAATGGAAATCCGCGAACTGCTGACTTCTTACGGTTTCGACGGCGATAATACCCCCATCATCAAGGGCTCTGCCACTGGCGCATTGGCCGGCGATGACAAATGGGTTAAAGCCATTGACGAGCTGATGGAAGCAGTGGATTCTTATATTCCCCTGCCTCCCCGCCCGGTTGATCTGCCGTTCCTGATGAGCGTGGAAGACGTGTTCTCCATTACCGGTCGCGGTACAGTTGCTACCGGTCGTATCGAAAGAGGCCGTATCAAGGTTGGCGAGCCTGTTGAGATCGTAGGTCTGATGGATGCGCCCCTGGGTTCTACCGTAACAGGCGTTGAAATGTTCCGCAAGCTGCTGGATCAGGGCGAAGCCGGCGATAACGCAGGTTTGCTGTTGCGCGGTATTGAAAAAACGCAGATCCGCAGAGGTATGGTAATCTGTAAACCAGGATCCATCACTCCGCATACCGAGTTTAAAGGCGAAGTATACGTATTGAGCAAGGAAGAAGGCGGCCGTCATACGCCGTTCTTTAACAAATACCGTCCCCAGTTCTATTTCCGCACTACCGACGTTACCGGAGAAGTGGAACTGAATGCAGGAACTGAGATGGTTATGCCTGGCGACAACACCAATATTACCGTGAAGCTGATCCAGCCGATCGCGATGGAAAAAGGGTTGAAATTTGCGATTCGCGAAGGCGGCCGTACAGTAGGAGCCGGACAGGTTACTGAAATTATCAAGTAATAGCTAAGGTTAAACTTCCCAAATCGGCGGAGTTTAACGATAAGCATTGCAAATGATTTTCTATATTTGTGAAAGTATCCAAAAGCTGTCAACCCCTTGTTGATAGCTTTTGGTTTTCTACGGGCATAGTTCAATGGTAGAATAGAGGTCTCCAAAACCTTTGATCTGGGTTCGAATCCTAGTGCCCGTGCAACGGAAATGCATCTTAAAATCAATACATGAATAAGGTAACAACGTATTTTAAGGAATCATACAAGGAGTTGCTTGAAAAAGTGACCTGGCCAAGCTGGAATGAATTGCAACANNGAACAGAAGGAAACCAAATGGTATGTGCTTCGCGTGATCAGCGGGAAAGAGCGCAAGGTAAAGGAATACCTTGACAAAGAGATATCGCGCGGAGGATGGGGAGAAGTGGTGAAGCAGGTTTTTCTGCCGGTGGAAAAGGTATATAAGGTGGTGAACGGTAAGAAAGTGATGAGAGAAAGAAATTATTATCCTGGTTATGTGATGATCGAAGTGGTGGAGGGAAAACTGTCTGATGATCTTCGCGACGCCATAAAAAATACGACCAATGTTATCCATTTCCTGGGGAAAGACGATCCGATCTCGCTTCGGAAAGCGGAAGTGAACAAGATGCTGGGAAAAATGGACGAAATGGCGGAAGTCGGCGGCGTCAGCATGAGCGAGCCATTTATTGTAGGCGAAACGATCAAGATCATTGAAGGGCCGTTCAACGATTTCAACGGCATTATTGAAGAAGTAAACGACGAGAAAAAGAAGCTGAAAGTAACCGTAAAAATATTCGGACGTTCCACTCCTGTTGAGCTCAATTACATGCAGGTGGAAAAGATTTCCTGATGCCCGGCATCCCCCGCGTATACGTATTTTGAGGCCTCCTGGAACAATGAATACGCCAGTTCTGCCGGCAATTTTCGGGGAAACCCTGCAAGCAGGGCCTGCCACCCGGACTCACGCGTCATCATTCCTTTTCAGAAAACAGATCAAAAGAATAAAGCCCCTTAGAGAGGCTTTATTCTTTATCAATACGCTGCGGTATGCGTTTAGCTATTACCGTTATTGTCTTCGGGCTGATCGAGCGGAACGTCATTGACGATTGGTTCGAGGGCCGGAGATTGCGGCGTCTCTACGGGAAGCGCCTTTGGAGCTACTTTGCGGGGGCGCGGTTTTGACGGGCTTTTTTTAGCGGGAGCCTTCTTTTTAACCGCTTTTTTGGGGGCCGCTTTCTTGGGAGCAGATTTCTTGGCTGCTTTTTTTACGGCTTTTTTAGCCGCTTTCTTTTTGACCGCTTTCTTTACGGCTTTCTTAGCTGCTTTTTTAACCGTTTTTTTAGGAGCAGATTTTTTCGCAGCCTTCTTTTTAGTCGCTTTTTTTGCAACGGCTTTCTTAGCTGCTTTTTTCTTTGGAGCAGCTTTTGCGGCGGACTTTTTCTTTACCTTGGCCATAAGTAGGATGTGTTTTTAAATTTGTGGGTTAAATTTATTTCATATAAAGAAATAAATCAAAGTAAAAGCTACGGAGAATAATTTAAAAAAATAAAAAACTCATGGAGTTTATTAATAATTTCTGTACTTTTGCGTCCCCCAAATAAGATGGTTGCCATCTTATAGGTTTGGGAGTTCTGGCGTTTTCCCAGGACGTTAACACCAAAAAGCATAAATAATGGCAAAAGAAATTTCAGGCTACGTAAAGCTACAGGTAAAGGGCGGCCAGGCAAACCCGGCTCCTCCTGTAGGTCCCGCTCTTGGTTCAAAAGGGGTGAACATTATGGAATTCTGTAAGCAGTTCAACGCCCGCACCCAGGATAAGATCGGCAAGGTGCTCCCGGTGCTGATTACCGTTTATTCCGACAAGTCTTTCGATTTTATCATTAAAACGCCTCCCGCCGCCGTACAATTGCTGGAAGCAGCAAAAGTGCAGTCAGGGTCCAAGGAACCTAACCGCAGTAAAGTAGGAAAGGTAGAATGGTCGCAGGTCGAAGCGATAGCTAAAGACAAAATGAGCGATCTCAACTGTTTTACAGTGGAAAGCGCCATGCGCATGGTTGCCGGAACGGCCCGTAGCATGGGTATTACTGTTGATGGCACGGCTCCTTGGGAAAAATAATTGATCATTGACAAAATTGAAAGATAATGGGACTTGCAAAAAAAAGAAAAGCAGTAGAGTCTAAAGTTGATAAAAATAAAGCTTACTCTTTAAAGGAGGCTTCAGCGCTTGTTAAAGAAGTAAATACAACCAAATTTGACGCTTCCGTTGACCTGCATATTCGCCTGGGAGTCGACCCTAAAAAAGCCGATCAGGCCATCAGGGGAACGGTTAGCCTTCCTCATGGCACCGGAAAAACAAAAAGAGTGCTGGTGCTTTGCCCGGCCGATAAAGAGGCCGAAGCAACCGCAGCCGGCGCGGATTATGTAGGACTGGACGAATTTGTTCAAAAGATAGAAGGCGGATGGGTCGATATCGATGTGATCATCGCCACCCCCTCCGTAATGCCTAAAATTGGTAAGCTGGGTAAGATACTGGGCCCCAGGAATCTGATGCCCAACCCCAAGACCGGAACGGTTACCAATGACGTGGCTTCTGCAGTGAATGAAGTTAAGGGCGGTAAAATAGCTTTTAAGGTAGACAAGGCAGGCATCGTGCACGCTTCCATCGGCCGCGTTAGCTTCAGCCCTGAAAAGATCACGGAGAACGGGCATGAGTTTATCAATGCCATTCTCAGGGCAAAACCGGCTTCATCCAAAGGGACCTACCTGAGAAGCGTGTTTATGGCCAGCTCCATGAGCCCCGGTATTGCAGTAGATACCAAATCTTTATTGAACTAAATCTCAGGTTGCCCTGAAGCAAACTCTTTGTTATGAACAAGCAAGAAAAAAATGAAGTAATAGCCGCGCTGAAAGAGAAATTCTCTCAGTATAATAATTTTTACGTTACCAATACGGAATCGCTGACGGTTGCCCAGGTGAACCATTTGCGTCATATTTGCTTTAACAAGCAGGTGGAGATGAAAGTGGCCAAGAATACGCTTATTAAAAAAGCGCTCGAATCGCTGAATAATGACCGGTTTTCCAATGTATATGAGTCGCTGAATGGCGTAACAGCCCTGATGTTTTCGGAAAACGCCAAGGAACCGGCCCTGATCATCAGTGATTTCCGTAAAGAAGGCAATACCGAAAAGCCTGTGCTGAAAGCGGCTTTTATCGACGGAGACGTCTATGCCGGCGATAATCAACTGGCAGCGCTGACCACCCTGAAAAGCAAACAGGATCTTATCGGCGAAATCATTGGATTGCTGCAATCCCCCGCTAAAAACGTTATCAGCGGCCTGAATGCCGGTAATAAGCTGGCCGGACTGGTGAAAGCGTTGGAAGACAGGGCCGCGGCTGCTGCGAACTAAACAACTATTTTGATATACCCAGGCCTGAGGGTGAATAAAGGCAAATTTTTTTAAACCCTCCGCCGGAGCAATAAGCTTTGAAGGCGGAAAAAATTTAAAACCATGGCAGACTTAAAAGCATTTGCTGAACAGTTGGTAAACCTGACAGTAAAAGAAGTAAACGAATTAGCAACTATCCTTAAGGATGAATACGGTATCGAACCCGCTGCTGCGGCTGTTGCCGTTGCCGGTCCTGCTGCAGCCGGAGGAGCCGCCGCCGCTGAAGAAAAAACATCTTTCAATGTTATCCTGAAAGCCAGCGGTCCCAATAAACTGAATGTGGTAAAGACTGTTAAAGATCTTACCGGTTTAGGGCTGAAAGAAGCCAAGGATCTCGTTGATGGCGCTCCGAAACCCGTTAAGGAAGGAATCAGCAAAGCCGACGCGGAAGCATTGGCTGCCAAGCTGAAAGAAGCTGGCGCTGAAGTGGAAATTCAATAAATTAGGCTATTTCGGCAATATTTGACCCCGGTTTATTGCCGGGGTTTTTTTATTTGTGTAATTTCCCTATTATTCATTACCTTTGCCGTCCGATTTTTCACAACGCTAATTAGCTGGGGTAAGTTTATAAATGGCCAAAATTACATAGCTACCTCTTTTTTTACAGAGAAGCCACACGCTTCTCCTGTAATTTTTTTGTGTATAGACGATTTTTGAAGTTCGAACAATTAAACCGGGTTTAAAATATATGTCTTCAACAAAACTGCAAAGCAGGATCAACTTCGGAAAAGCAAAGAATTTAGCTGAAGCTCCTGACTTACTCGAAGTCCAGATTCAATCTTTTAAAGAATTTTTCCAGTTAGAAACGACCCCCGATAAACGCAATATCGAAGGGTTATTCCGGGTGTTTAAGGAGAATTTTCCCATTACCGACACCAGGAATATTTTTATGCTGGAATTCCTGGATTATTTTATCGATCCGCCCCGCTATACCATCGAGGAGTGTATGGAACGCGGACTCACCTACGCTGTTCCGCTGAAGGCCAAACTCAGGCTGAGCTGTAACGACGAAGAGCATGTGGACTTCCAGACCATCGTACAGGACGTATTCCTCGGGAATATACCCTATATGACCCCCAGGGGCACTTTTGTGATCAATGGCGCCGAAAGGGTAGTGGTATCGCAATTGCACCGTTCCCCGGGCGTGTTTTTCGGACAGTCCGTGCACCCCAACGGCACAAAAATATACTCCGCCCGCGTGATCCCCTTCAAGGGAGCCTGGATGGAATTCGCTACAGACATCAACAATGTCATGTATGCCTATATCGACCGTAAAAAGAAATTCCCCGTCACCACCCTTCTCCGTTCCATTGGCTTCGAAACCGATAAGGATATCCTGGAGCTTTTTGGCATGGCCGATGAAGTGAAGGGCGATAAAAAATCCTTACAGAAATATATTGGTAAAAGACTGGCCGCCCGCGTACTGAGGACATGGGTGGAGGATTTTGTGGATGAGGATACGGGCGAAGTGGTTTCGATCGAGCGGAATGAGATCGTGTTGGAAAGAGATACTGTGCTGGATGAGGAAGCCATTGAGCTGGTCGCGGAAATGGATGTGAAGAGCATCTTTATCCAGAAGGAAGACGTGGGAGGCGACTATGCCATCATCTATAATACCCTGAACAAGGATACTTCCAACTCGGAACTGGAAGCCGTTCAGCATATCTACCGCCAGTTGCGCGGCGCCGACGCCCCGGATAATGAAACCGCCAGGGGCATCATCGACAAATTGTTCTTCAGCGACAAGAGATATGATCTCGGCGAAGTAGGCCGCTATAAGATCAACCGCAAGCTGAA
>DEHV01000049.1 GCA_002352105.1 Chitinophagaceae bacterium UBA2791
CAAAACCAAGAACCAGTCAAAACTCCTGAGATTATGGCTCCAGTTAAGTTAAAGATCGCTATTCAGAAATCCGGCCGCCTGAATGAGGATTCCGTCAGGCTGTTGAAAGATTGCGGCATTGACCTGAAGAATGGCGTAAACAAATTAAAGACCGAAGCGGATAACTTTCCCCTGGAGGTTTATTTTTTGAGGGATGATGATATTCCGCAATATGTGGAAGACGCCGTTGCAGACATCGGCATAGTGGGCGAAAATGTATTGTACGAGAAAAACAAGCAGGCGGAGGTAGTGGAAAAACTGGGCTTCGGAAAATGCCGTTTGTCTGTAGCCGTTAGCAAGGCCACTCAATATGACGGGATACGTTTCCTGCAAGGCAAGCGCATTGCTACCAGTTATCCGGGCATTGTCGGCAAGTTCCTTGACGAGAACGGGATCAGGGCCGACCTGCACGAGATCAGCGGATCTGTGGAAATCGCTCCCGGCATTGGCCTGGCCGATGCAATTGTGGACCTGGTGAGCAGCGGTTCCACCTTGTTCATGAACGGACTGAAAGAAGTGGAGACCATACTCAAATCAGAAGCGGCATTGATCAGGAACAGCGGATTGGACGCAGGAAGGCAGGCGATACTCGACAAATTGCTGTTCCGCATCCGCGCCGTTAAGAAGGCAAAAAACAACAAGTATATTCTGCTCAACGCGCCGAATACAAACCTGGAAAAGATCATCGGCCTGCTGCCCGGGATGAAAAGTCCGACCGTATTGCCGCTGGCAGAGCCCGGCTGGAGCAGCGTGCACAGCGTGCTTAGCGAGAATGAATTCTGGGATATCATCGAGAAGCTGAAAGCGGAAGGCGCGCAGGGCATCCTGGTGGTGCCCATTGAAAAAATGATCATTTAGTTAATGGATATAAGATAAACCTTTGTATTATGCTCATTTATCGATATCCCGATAAAAGTTTATGGCCGCAACTGGTCAGGCGCCCGGCGCTGGACACCCGCCTGATGGAAGAGAACGTGAAGGCCATCATGGAGGAGGTCAGGGAAAACGGCGATGCCGCCGTTAAAAAATATACGGCCCGGTTCGATGGGGCGGAGCTGAATCAATTACAGGTAACTGCGGCGGAGATCGATACGGCGTCCGGGGCCATAGCCTCTGAATTGTTTGACGCCATTAAGCTGGCCGCTTCCAATATCCGTAAATTCCATGAACAACAAAGGCAGGATGCCGGTCCCGTCGAGACCATGCCCGGCGTTGTTTGCTGGAGAAGAAATACGCCGATTGAAAAAGTGGGACTCTATATTCCCGGCGGCACCGCGCCGCTGTTCTCTACGGTGTTGATGCTGGCGATACCCGCATCTATTGCCGGGTGTAAGGAAATTGTTTTATGTACGCCGCCGGCCAGGGACGGAAGCATACACCCGGCGATCCTGGCTGCGGCAAAATATACCGGCGTGACCCGCATATTTAAAGCGGGCGGCGTGCAGGCGATTGCGGCAATGGCTTATGGAACGGCATCCATACCCAAGGTGTCCAAAATATTCGGACCGGGCAATCAATATGTGACCGCAGCCAAGCAGTTGGCGCAGCGAGACGGCATTGCCATTGATATGCCGGCGGGCCCCAGCGAAGTGGCCGTATTTGCGGATGGCGCCGCCAATCCTGCATTTGTAGCGGCGGATCTGCTCTCGCAGGCCGAACATGGCGTAGATAGCCAGGCGCTGCTGGTTACCACGCATGAGCCATTTATAGGACCATTGCAAGAGGAATTGGCGCGGCAGCTCGAGGTTTTACCCCGGAAGGAGATCGCGCAAAAAGCATTGTCCAATAGCAAGATCATATTAGTGGAAAGCGAGGCGGATGCCATGGCGCTATTGAACGAATATGCGCCTGAGCATCTTATCCTTTCCAGCGCCAACGCTGCGGCGCTGGCGGGGCAGGTCGTCAATGCCGGATCGGTATTCCTCGGCCATTATTCTCCCGAAAGCGTGGGCGACTATGCCAGCGGAACCAATCATACCCTGCCTACCAACGGCTATGCAAAAGCCTATAGCGGCGTCAGCGTCGATAGTTTCGTGAAAAAGATAACCTTTCAGGAACTCAGCGCGGAAGGGCTAAAGAATATCGGCGGAGCCACGGCGACGATGGCGGCGGCGGAAGGTTTGGAGGCGCATGCCTACGCGGTTAGGGTCCGACTGAACGAAATCAACAAACAATAATCACCAGCCATGTTTAATATAAATGACCTGATCAGGGAAAACATTAAAAAGCTTATTCCTTATTCTTCGGCGCGGGACGATTTCCAGGGAANNCACCAGTTAAAGATGAAGCAGAAGCTGTCGGAGATAAAGGGACTGCCCGTTTCCTCCATTTTCCTGGGCAATGGAAGCGATGAATGCATTGATATCCTTATCCGGGCATTTTGCGAACCGGGGATAGACAATATCATTATCTGCCCCCCCACCTATGGAATGTATGAAGTGAGCGCCGCTATTAACAATGTGGCCATTAAACGCGTTCCTCTTACCGCTTCCTTCCAACTGGATCTTCCGGCTATTGAAGAAGCGGTGGACGATTATACCAAGCTTATTTTTATTTGCTCTCCCAACAATCCCACCGGCAATTCGCTGAACCGCCAGGACGTGGAAGCGCTGCTGAATAATTATTTTGGCATTGTCGTTATTGACGAAGCCTATATTAATTTTTCCCGCTATCGTTCCTTCACGCTCGAGCTCGCCGAATATCCNNTTCCCAGGAGCTCGCATTGCAGGCCCTTGAAAAAGTGGAAGAGGTCAATGAGATGATCCGCGAGATCGTTAAAGAAAGAAAGGAGCTGGAAATAAAATTGCCAACGCTGCGGGCCGTGAAAAAAGTGTACGAGTCGGATGCGAACTTCCTGCTGGTCGAAGTAACCGATGCCGGCGCCTTATACCGGCATTTGCTGGAGAAAGAGATTGTGGTGCGCGACCGCAGCAAGGTGGAACTATGCCAGGGCTGCCTGAGGATAACCGTGGGAACGCCGGAAGAAAATAATCGCCTGTTAAAGGCCATTGATGCGTTTCCCGTATAAGAATTCGGTAATTTTATCCGCTTAAATATGGCTGATATGAAAAAGACAATAATAACAATTGCCGTAGCGGCAATCTTGTTTTTGCAGCAGAGCGTTTTGTTCGCTAATGATACCGCGCGCCTTAAGCCTGTCCCCGACGCGATAACGAATAGCGCGGGCTTGACGTTGCCGGCAGGTTTCAAGGCGACCACGATTGTTGAATCTGCGGGGAGGAACAGGCATATCGTGGTGAACAGTAATGGAGATATTTATGTTAAGTTGTCTGTTTTGAAGAACGGAAAGGGGATCGTTGTACTGCGCGAGAAAAAAGGCAGGGCGGCTGTAGTAAACAGCTTCGGAGAATATACCGGAACGGGAATTGCCATCAAGAACGGCTACCTGTACGCATCTTCCAACCACGAGGTATTCCGCTATAAACTGAATGATAAAAATGAGATAGATCCGCGCCAGACGCCGGAAAAGATCATTACCGGCCTGGTAGGATTACGCCAGCATGCGACCAAATCCATTGCGCTGGATAATGATGGAAACATCTATGTCAATATCGGCGCGCCTTCGAATTCCTGCCAGGTAAAAGACAGGGAAAAAGGCTCGCTCGGACAGGACCCCTGCCCCTTGCTGGATTCAAGCGCGGGGATCTGGCAGTTCAGGGCGGATAAGCTCAATCAATCCTATGCTGAAGGCGTGAGATACGCCACGGGTATCCGGAATGTGGTGGGGCTTGATTGGAACAACCAGGCGAATGAATTGTATGCCATGCAACATGGAAGGGACGGGCTGTTCCAGATGTTCCCGGAATTGTACAATGCGGAACAGAGCGCTGAAATACCGGCCGAAGAAATGTTGCTGGTGAAAAAAGGATCCAATTTCGGCTGGCCGTATTGCTATTATGATCCGTTCCAGGAGAAAAAAATATTGGCGCCTGAATATGGCGGCGATACGAAAAAACAGGGCAGATGCGAGGGCGTGGATACGCCGGTGGTAGCTTTCCCGGGACATTGGGGCCCCAACGCGTTGTTGTTTTACGATGGCGCCATGTTCCCTGNNCGGGGATTGGGAAGTATTTGCCGACGGCTTTATGGGGGCGGAAGAGATCGCTTCGCCGGGAGATGCGCAATACCGCCCCTGCGGATTAGCGCAGGGCCCCGATGGATCCCTGTATATATCCGATTCCGTGAAGGGGACCATCTGGAAAATTGCGTACAACGCTTCTAATAAGTAATGATGAAAAGAGTTTTTTTTGCGGCGTCTGTTTTAATGGCTGCGCTGGTTTTTAGTTCTTATACCGGGATGCTCAACGATCAGGATAGAGTAGGTATTAGCGTTAGGGATGCCGGAATCTTGCGGCAGGACGAATTCAAAGCGTCTATGGCCAGGGGAAAGATCGCTTATGAATCCTATTGCCTTGCCTGCCACCAGGGCGACGGTAAAGGAGTTCCCGGGATGAGCCCCACCTTGGTAAAAACAAAATGGGTATTGGGCGATAAGAAGAAGCTTATCGATATCCTGTTGAAAGGGATGGATGAAGAAATTGAAATAAACGGCGAGATAATCAATAATGTCATGCCTGCGCAGGCGATGCTTAGCGATCAGGAGATGGCGGACGTGCTAACCTATGTCAGAAACAGTTTTGGCAACAAGGCTTCTGCAATAAGCGTTGCCGAGGTTAAAAAGCAAAGGGCAAAAACAGACCGGTAATAACATGCTAAGCGAAAGATGCGCTTAGCGGCTTCTCATGTTAACAGCAGAAAATAATGAAAAGGATTTTATTTATAGACAGAGACGGAACATTGATCAGGGAAGCCCCGCCCACCTACCAGTTGGATTCCTTCGACAAGCTGAGCTTTTATCCCCGGGTATTTGAATACCTGGGAAGAATAGCGCGGGAGTTGGACTATGAGCTGGTGATGATCACTAACCAGGATGGTTTGGGCAGCGCCAGTTTTCCCGAAGATACTTTCTGGCCGGTCCAGGAGTTTGTGATCAAAACATTTGAGGGCGAGGGCATTTATTTCAGCCGGGTGTTGATCGACCGGACAATGCCGGAAGAGAATGCGCCCACGCGCAAGCCGGGTATTGGCATGGTAAAGGATATGCTGAACAATGATCAATATGATATCCCCAACTCTTATGTGATCGGCGACAGGATAACGGATGTGCAGCTGGCCCGCAATATGGGCTGTAAGGCCATCTGGATCAACAACGACGAAAACCTGGGCGCTTCGGAGATAAGGGACGGGGTTGAAGCGCTTGAAGAAACGATCGCTTTGCAGACCACGGAATGGGAAAGGATATGCCAGTTTTTAAAATCGGGGCTCCGGCAGGTGATCCATGAGCGGAATACGCATGAAACGCAGATCAAGATCGACCTGAATATCGATGGCAACGGCAGGTCAAATATTGTTACGGGGATCGGATTTTTCGATCATATGCTGGAGCAGATCGCGCGGCATGGCAAAATGGACCTGACCATCCGGGTCAACGGCGATCTGCATATCGACGAGCACCATACCATTGAGGATACGGGGATTGCGCTGGGAGAGGCCTTTGCGAAAGCGCTGGCCGATAAAAGGGGAATGACGCGCTATGGCTTTGCCCTGCCCATGGATGATGCGGAGGCAAAGGTGTTGATCGATTTTGGGGGAAGGAACTGGATCGTGTGGAATGCGGAATTTAAGAGAGAGCGGATAGGGGAGATGCCTACCGAAATGTTCTTTCATTTCTTCAAATCGTTCAGCGATGCGGCGAAATGCAACCTGAACATCGAATGCAGGGGAGACAATGAGCACCATAAGATCGAAGCGATCTTTAAGGCGTTTGCCAAAGCGGTCCGGATGGCGGTCGCCAAGGATCCTTTAAGCAATTATCTGCCCAGCACCAAGGGCGTATTGTAAAAAAATTATAAAAAGAATTGGCGGGAACCAAAAAACTTCACATCTTTGCGCATCAATGAATATTTCAACAACAAATCAACTGTGGCGTCAGCATGCTTTCTCCAATCGGGGCAGGTAATGCTATTACCATTTTTGTAACACGATATAGGCCCCGGGTATGTTCCGGGGTTTTTTATTTTAGCGAATACAGCAATGAAAAAGATACCATTAGAAACAAAATGCAAACGAATGCTCGCGGACATCTTTACGCCTGTGGGCATTTACCTGAGGTTGCGCGATCGTTTCAGGGATGTGGTTTTATTGGAGAGCGCCGACCACAGGGCTGCCGACAACAGTTATTCCTTTATCGGGATAAACGCTATCGGGGGCATAGAGATCAGTTCCCTGGACAGCATTGAAACCAAATTCCCCGGCGAACGGCCCGAAAGGACCGTAGTGAAAGAAGCCGCCCGGGTTCCGGCGTTGCTCTGGAGTTTTATGCAGCGTTTTGACGTGCAGCCCTCCGCGGTCAAAGAAGCCAAATATGCCCAGGGCCTGTTCGGATACAGCGCCTATAATGCCGTTCAGTTCTTTGATACCATTTCCTTATCGGCAGGCGGAAAAACGCCGCTGATCCCGCTGATGCGTTACCGTTTGTACCAGTACGTGATCGCTTTTAATCATTTTAAGGACGAGCTGTTCTTATGCGAAAATATTGTTCCGGGATTGGAAGGGGGGACCGAAGGAGTGGAATCGCTGATCCGGAGCAAGGACGTGCCCGAATATCCTTTTAGTACGTTGAATGGCGAAGAGTCGAATATGAGCGATGAGGATTACCGGCAGATGGTCGCAAAAGGAATACAAAGCTGCTACCGGGGCGATGTTTTCCAGATCGTTCTCAGCAGAAGGTTTACCCAGCAGTTTGCAGGCGATGAATTTAATGTTTACCGCGCTCTCCGGTCGATCAACCCTTCTCCCTATCTTTTTTATTTCGATTATGGCGATTACCGGTTGATGGGATCTTCCCCCGAAGCCCAATTGGTGATCAAGGACGGGAATGCCGTGCTGCATCCCATTGCCGGCACGTTTAAAAGAACCGGTAATGAGGAGGCCGACAAACAACGGGCGGAAGAGTTGTTGCAGGATCCCAAGGAAAATGCCGAACACGTGATGTTGGTGGACCTGGCGCGGAATGATCTTAGTCGTTTATGCGACAACGTAAAAGTGGCGCATTACCGGGAAGTGCAGTATTATTCTCATGTTATCCACCTGGTAAGCGAGATCACCGGCGCGGTGCGGGAGGGAAGCAATCCCTTTGACCTGTTGGCAAGAACTTTCCCCGCGGGCACCCTGAGCGGCGCGCCGAAATTTAAGGCGATGAAGCTGATCGACGAGTATGAAAATACCGAGAGAAGTTATTACGGCGGCGCGATCGGTTTTATGGGATTTGACGGAAGCTGTAATCATGCCATTATGATCCGCACNNATTCCATGAAGATACTTGTATTCGATAATTACGATTCTTTTACGTATAACCTCGTTCACCTGGTAGAGAAAATATTGCCGCTGAAGGTAGACGTGTACAGGAACGACCAGATACCGCTGGAAAAGATAAAAGCCTATGATAAGATCATCTTATCTCCCGGTCCCGGCGTTCCTGCTGAAGCGGGTTTGCTGCTGCCGCTGATAAAAGAGTATGCGGCTTCCAAATCCATCCTGGGCGTTTGCCTTGGACACCAGGCCATCGGAGAGGCGTTTGGCGGCAGGCTGATAAACCTCAACACCGTTTATCATGGCGTGGCAACCCCTTGTAAGATTGAGAATAAGCAGCCCTTGTTCCAGGGGCTGCCGGAAGAAATCCAGGTAGGGAGATACCATAGCTGGATCGTATCGGAGGAAGGCCTGCCTTCCGAACTGGAAGTGACCGCAAGAGACGAACACAATTATATTATGGCGCTGCAGCACAGGAACTATGATGTGCAGGGCGTGCAGTTCCATCCCGAAAGCGTATTGACGCCCAAGGGAGAGATCATCCTCAGGAACTGGCTGCAACGATAAACCAACGGACCATGAAAAAAGTACTGCAAAGATTGTTTGCGCATAAAGCGCTATCGCGGGAGGAAGCGAAAGAGGTATTGCTGAATATTTCCAGGGGGGTATATAACGAGCCCGAGATTGTTTCTTTTGTAACGGTATATCTTATGCGAAGCATTACTATTGCCGAGCTGCAGGGGTTCAGGGACGCCTTGCTTGAACTTTGCATAAAAGCGGACCTGGGCGGTTACGATACCATTGATATTGTCGGCACCGGGGGAGATGGCAAGAATACCTTTAATATTTCCACATTGGCCTGTTTTATTGTGGCCGGAGCGGGGCAGAAAGTGGCCAAGCATGGCAACTATGGCGCAACCAGCGTCAGCGGCGCGTCGAATGTGATGGAGAAGATGGGGTATCGGTTTAAAACGGATAGCGATGCGCTTAAAAAAGAGGTGGAAACGGCGAATATCTGTTTTCTGCATGCGCCCCTGTTTCATCCCGCGTTAAAAACAGTGGGCCCCATGCGGAAAAGCCTGGGCATCCGCACATTTTTCAATATGCTGGGCCCGATGGTGAACCCTGCCTTCCCTGCATTCCAGCTCGTCGGCGTGTACAATATGGAAATGGCCCGGGTGTACAATTACCTGTTGCAACAGACGGGGAAAGCCTTTGCGATCATCCACAGTTTTGACGGGTATGATGAGATCTCATTGACGAACGATACCAAGGTGATCACCAATACCGGCGAGCGGATCATGACGCCGGAGGAACTGGGAAAACGGATGGCGAGCCCCGCCGATATTTCCGGGGGTAATACCGTTGAGGAAGCGGCCGATATCTTTGTTAACATATTACAAGCGAAGGGTTCCTGGGCGCAGCATGCGGTGGTCCTGGCCAACGCGGCGATGGCGCTTCACTGTACGGGAAAATATGCCGGCTATGAAGAGGCTTATCTTGCCGCCGTAGACAGCCTGGAAGGAGGGAAAGCTTATGCCTGCCTTCAGCAATTGATCAGTTTGCAATAAAAATAGTATTATGAATATCCTTGAGCAGATCATCCAATATAAAAAACAAGAAGTAGCGCAGCGTAAAGCGGCGGTAAGCATAGCGCAGCTTGAGGATGAGCATTTGTTTAACCGGAAGACCTTATCGTTACGGGATAGCTTGCTGGATACCGGTAAAACCGGCATTATCGCCGAATTCAAAAGAAGATCGCCCTCAAAGGGCGCGATCAATGAAAACGCCGATGTGGCGGTCGTTACCAGCGCTTATACCGCTAACGGAGCTGCTGGTTTGTCGGTATTGACCGACGGGCATTTTTTTGGCGGGTCAAGCGAAGACCTTAGCCGGGCCCGGGCGAATAAGATACCGATCCTGAGAAAGGATTTTATCGTTGACGAGTATCAGATCGTCGAAGCAAAAGCGATCGGCGCCGATGTCATATTGCTGATCGCCGCTTGTTTGAGCCCGGCAGAAACCAGGCGGCTGGCCGCTTTTGCCCGGTCTCTCGGGTTGGAGACCCTGCTGGAGATCCACCAGGAGGAGGAACTGGAACATATTTGCGAGGAAACGGATATTGTAGGCGTGAACAACCGCGACCTGAAATCATTTACCGTCGACATCAACAGGTCGTTATCGCTTATCGAGAAAATACCTGCCGAAAAGATAAAGATATCAGAAAGCGGTATCAGCAATGTGGAAGCTATTTTTCGGTTAAAGCAAGCCGGGTTTAATGGCTTTTTGATCGGGGAGAATTTTATGAAGGAGCAGGATCCTGCGATTGCTTTCGCCTCATTTGTTAACCGGTTAAATAGCGCTCTTCTGCCAGGGGAGACAACATAGCTTATGAGAATCAAAGTATGCGGGATGACTCAAATGGAACAGGTAGCTGAGCTCGCCGATATGGGCGTGGCTTTTGCCGGGTTTATTTTTTATCCTAAGTCGCCCCGTTACGTTCTCGATCGGCTTACGCCGGAACAGATAAAAAAAGAAAAGGGCATCAATAAGGCGGGGGTTTTTGTAAATGCTTCGCTTGAGGAGATCCTGTCGACCGTGGATAAATGCCGTCTTCATCTTGTCCAGTTGCATGGCGATGAATCGCCTAAGTTTTGCGAACGGCTGGCGGATCATGTTTCGGTAATCAAAGCGTTCAGACTGAGCGACAATGATTCTATAGAATGGATCACCCAGCCGTATATGGAAGTCTGCGATATGTTTATGTTCGATACCATGGGCGCGGGTTACGGAGGCACGGGAAAAAAATTCGACTGGAATATGTTAAGAGGAAAAACGATCGGCAAGCCTTTTTTTCTTAGCGGAGGCATACAATCGGATGATACGGAGCAATTGAAGGAGTTTACAAAAGACCCTGTTGCTTCATCCCTGTTTGCGGTTGATATCAATAGCCGTTTTGAATTGAGTCCGGGCGTTAAAGACATGGCTAAGGTGCGCGCCTTTGTAAAAACGCTGAATGAATAAGCGAAGAAATAAACTTGATTAATATAATATAGTAAAGCTCCAGTTATGGCTAAAGGAACGCTTAGGAACCCTGATGAGCAAGGTTATTATGGAAAGTTCGGGGGCGCTTATATTCCGGAAATGTTGCACAGGAATGTGGAAGAGCTCAGGACGAAGTACCTGGACATCATGCATGAGTCTTCTTTTCAGCGGGATTTCCGCGGTCTGTTAACAGATTATGTAGGACGCCCCACGCCCCTGTATTTTGCAGAACGGCTTAGTAAAAAATACGGCTCCCGCATCTTCCTGAAACGCGAGGATCTTTGCCATACCGGCGCGCATAAGATCAACAATACGATCGGGCAGATACTGCTGGCCGGGCGCCTGGGCAAAAAAAGGATCATTGCTGAAACCGGCGCGGGACAGCATGGCGTGGCTACCGCGACCGTTTGCGCGCTGAAGGACATAGAATGTGTTGTGTACATGGGCGAGAAGGATATTGAGCGCCAGGCGCCAAATGTGGCCCGGATGAAAATGCTGGGCGCCAAAGTGGTTCCCGCAACCAGCGGCAGCAAAACGCTTAAGGATGCCACGAATGAGGCCATACGCGATTGGATCAACAANNTTCCAGAGCGTGATCAGCGAGGAGATCCGCTGGCAACTAAAGGAGAAAACAGGTTCGGAAAAGCCTACCCGCGTCATCGCCTGCGTTGGGGGAGGCAGCAATGCCGCCGGCGCATTCTATTATTTTATTGAGGAGGAAGGGGTAGAGCTGGTCGCCGTTGAAGCTGCGGGAATGGGCGTTCACAGCGGATTTAGCGCCGCCACTACGCAGTTGGGCAAGCCCGGCGTGTTGCATGGCAGCAAAAGCATTGTGATGCAAACGGCGGATGGCCAGGTAACAGAACCGCATAGCATTTCTGCCGGTCTTGATTACCCAGGTATCGGCCCCCTTCATGCCCACCTATATGCATCAGGCCGCGCCTTATTTTTGAGCGCTACCGACGATGAAGCGGTTAACGCTTCCTTCGCCCTGGCAAAAATGGAGGGCATTATACCGGCGCTGGAATCGGGTCATGCGTTTGCGGCGCTCGACAAGCTGGCGTTGACAGCAGCAGATACTACCGTAATTTGCCTGAGCGGCCGCGGCGATAAGGATCTTGCGACCTATATGAACAAAATGGGATCGGATAAAAAATAAAACAGCCCGCCCAAAACAAAAGATATGAACAGGATTGATGAATTATTTGAAAGGAAGAAAAACGGCATACTGAATATCTATTGTACGGCCGGTTATCCGGAGGCCGACAGTACGCTTCCGGTGATGCAGNNGAAAAAGGAATGACGATCGCCCGGTTATTTGAGCAGTTGAAAGATTTCCGAACCGAGATCAGTCTGCCGGTCATCCTTATGGGATATATGAATCCCGTATTGCAATACGGGTTTGAAAAGTTCTGCGCCGATGCGGAGGCTATCGGCGTAGACGGACTTATTCTCCCTGATCTCCCCATGTATGAGTTTGAAACGGAATATGGGCAGATCATCAGGAAACATAACCTGAAATTTATTTTTCTTGTGACGCCGGAAACCACGGAGGAAAGAATAAAAAAACTGGATAGATTGAGTTCCGGGTTTTTGTACGCGGTATCTTCTTCTTCTACTACCGGCAACGAAAAGGATATGAACGTCCAGGCGGGATATTTTAAAAGGCTGCGGGATATGAAACTTGCAAACCCCGTGTTGATCGGATTTGGCATCAAGGATAAGGCCAGTTTCTCCGCCGCCTGCGAATATGCCAATGGAGCCATCATCGGCAGCGCCTATATAAAGGCATTGGGAAAGGGAGGGGATATATCTTCCATTACAAAAGATTTTATACATGGCGTCATTGGAGCAAAATAAGGAGGTTGTCATTATCAAATACAATGCGGGAAATATCCAGTCGGTCTGGTATGCGCTTGAACGGATAGGCGTAAATGCTGTAGTGTCGGATGATCACGACAGGATAAGGAATGCGGGCAAAGTGATATTTCCCGGCGTGGGGGAAGCCAGTTCCGCCATGCATTACCTGCGGGAAAGAGAAATTGATAAGCTGATCCTGCAATTGAAGCAGCCAGTGCTGGGCATATGCCTGGGTATGCAGCTGTTGTGCGCGCATACCGCTGAGAATGATACGGCATGTATCGGCATTTTTGACGAGCAAGTGCGGTTATTTAAACCTTCAGACGGGAAGGAAAAAGTGCCGCAGATCGGCTGGAATACGCTTTATGATCTGAAAACGCCCTTGTTTGAAGGTATCGACAACGGCGCATATGTTTATTCGGTGCATAGTTATTATGCCGATTTGGGGACGCATACTATCGCAACCTCGAACTATATCCATCCGTATAGCGCGGCCTTATGGAAGGATAATTTTTATGGCGTGCAGTTCCATCCCGAAAAAAGCGCAGAGACAGGAGAAAGGCTGCTGAAGAATTTTATATTCACCATTAAATAAAATCATGGAGATCATCCCGGCAATTGATATTATCGACGGCAGATGCGTAAGGCTTACTCAAGGTCAATACGATTCGGTGAAAGTGTATAATGAACAACCGCTTGAAGTCGCCAAACAGTTCGAAGACGCGGGTCTTTCCCGGCTCCACCTGGTGGACCTCGACGGCGCAAAAGCGGGCGCGGTAAAGAACTGGAAAGTGTTGGAAACGCTGGCAGTCAGCACTTCCCTGGTCATCGATTTCGGAGGCGGTATCAAGACGGAGAAAGACGCGGAGATCGTGTTGAACTCCGGGGCTGCCTGGGCTACCGTGGGCAGCATAGCGGTGAAGGAGGAAGCGGTGTTTATGCAATGGATCAGGCGTTTCGGGCCGGATAAATTCATGCTGGGCGCGGATGTAAAAGGAGAGAAGATCGCGGTGGGCGGATGGCTGGAGACGACGGATATATGGGTATATGATTTTATCCGCAAATACCAGGAACAGGGCATTCAGCATGTGTTCTGTACGGATGTCAGCAAGGATGGTTTATTGCAGGGGCCTTCCGTACCATTGTACAAAAACATCATTGCGGAATTCCCCGGTCTTTATTTTATTGCCAGCGGCGGCGTCAGCTCGGTGAACGACCTGGAAATCCTTGCCGGCATTGGCTGCAAGGGAGCTATTGTAGGAAAGGCGATCTATGAGCAAAAGATAACGCTGGAAGAACTTAAACGTTTTAGTCCCGGCGCCTGAAGTTGAACGTTTATTTTTTGATCTAAACTATATCGATAAGTGTTGACCAAACGTATTATTCCCTGCCTGGACATCAGGGACGGGCGCACCGTAAAAGGGGTGAACTTTGAAAATATCCGCGATGCGGGCGATCCCGTGGAACTGGGCGCCTTATACGCTTCGCAGGGGGCGGATGAACTGGTGTTCCTGGACATTACGGCTACCAACGAAAAGCGCAAGACCCTAAGCGAGCTGGTTAACCGCATCGCCCGTCATATCAATATTCCTTTTACCGTGGGCGGGGGGATCGGCAGCATTGAAGATGTAAATGTATTGCTGCAAAATGGAGCGGATAAAATATCCGTGAATACGGCGGCATTCCGCAATCCGCAGCTGGTAAGCGATCTGGCCGGCGAATTCGGAAGCCAGTGCGTGGTGCTGGCCATCGACGCCAGGCAGGAGGACGATGGAGAATGGTATGTTTACCTCAACGGAGGCCGGATCAAAACAGATACCCGTTGTGAAGATTGGGCCAGGCAGGGAGTAGACCGGGGCGCGGGCGAAATATTGTTGACTTCCATGAATCATGACGGCGCCAAAAGCGGGTTTGCGCTGGATATCACCAGGCGGCTGGCCGATGCTTTGTCCGTGCCGGTCATTGCTTCGGGCGGCGGCGGGACCATGCGGCATTTTGTAGATGTTTTTAATGAAGGGCATGCCGATGCCGCGTTGGCGGCCAGCATATTTCATTTTAAAGAAATAGGCATACCGGAATTGAAGCGATATTTGCAGGAAAACCAGATAGCAGTTCGGATCTGACAGGATTGCCTTGCGGGCGAAGGCGCTAAACGGTTCGGGTTTACGCAGTAATAAGCGCCCAAAGGCCTGATAGCCGGAGCCGGTCGACCGGTTTACTGCCGGCCGCAATCATTTGTAAACAGAATGATCATTTTATAGCAGGATGAATATGAATAGCATATCAGAAAATAATAAGCCGTTAAAAATCGATTTTAACAAGTACCTGGATGGATTGGCGCCTGCTATTGTGCAGGACTATGCCACCGCCAGGGTATTGATGCTTGGATTCATGAACGAAGAGGCCTTGCAAAAAACGCTTTCGGAAGGAAGGGTTTGCTTTTACAGCCGAAGTAAAAAACGGCTGTGGACAAAGGGAGAGGAGAGCGGTAATTTCCTGATCCTCCGGGAGATCAAGGCAGACTGTGACCAGGATACCCTGCTGATCCAGGCCGACCCCGGTGGTCCGGTCTGTCATACGGGCGCCGATACCTGCTGGGATGAACAGAATGCGCGCCTGGATTTTTTATTCAGCCTTGAAAGGGTAATTGAGCAGCGTAAAACAGGAACAGAGGAGAAATCCTATGTTAAGCAATTGTTTGCCAGGGGCATCAATAAAATTGCTCAAAAACTAGGCGAGGAGGCGGTGGAGCTGGTGATCGAAGCAAAGGATAACAACGAGGATCTTTTCCTGAATGAGGCCGCCGACCTGCTATTTCATTATTTGCTTTTACTTAACGCAAAAGGCTATAATTTACAGTCTGTGATCCGTATTTTAGAACAGCGTCATGCTAAATAATCAATACATGAGAAGAATACTTGGAATCCTTTTTTTTCTTCCCCTGGCGCTGTTCGGTCAGCAGGAGTTTGCCATAAAGGGGGATGTAAAAGGCTTGCCCGAGGGTTCTGCAATATCGCTGACCGACGCCAATAATCCCAAAGATACCCTTGCGAGCAGTCGCGTAGAGAATGGCGGTTTTGAATTAAGGGGCTCCGTTCCCGAGCCCAATCTTTACCAGCTGAATTTTGATGGCATTCAAAAGAAGTCCATTGTTTTTCTGAGCAATCATGCTCTTTCCGTGAAAGGGGATGCGCAGGCAATACAGAACCTCGAGATAACCGGCTCGCCCACGCATGATGTGTTTACGGAATTCCAGCAGGTCTTTAATCCGCTTTTCCAGGAGCTGACCCGGCTGAGCCAACAGATAAACAGCCAGGGGATGCAGCGCGATGAATCGCTGATGAATGATTATCGAAAACAGGCCGGTAAGATCAGCGCTGCCGTCAACGATTTTGTGACCCGTCATAGATCCTCTCCCGTATCTCCATTCCTGTTGGTGGTGACCAGCCAGCTCGAACAGGATATCTCGGTTACCGAATCGAGGTTTGGCCTGCTGGATGAAAAAATAAAGAATGGGTTTTACGGTAAGATCGTCGGCGAATACATCGCTGAAGCCAAGATCGGCGCGGTGGGCGCGCAGGCGCTTGATTTTTCGCAGGCAGATCCTGATGGCAAGATGGTTTCTTTAAGCGCATTCAGGGGAAAATACCTGCTGGTTGATTTTTGGGCCAGCTGGTGCAGGCCCTGCCGGATGGAAAACCCGAATCTGGTAAAAGCCTATCATCGGTTTAAGGATAAAAATTTTACGGTGCTGGGCGTTTCCCTTGATAGATCAAAGGACTCCTGGTTAAAAGCGATCAAAGACGATAAGCTGGACTGGACGCAGGTAAGCGATCTGAAGTTTTGGAGCAATGAAGCGGCCGTTAAATATAAGGTACAATCCATTCCTCAGAACCTGTTGATCGATCCTTCGGGAAAGATCATTGCAAAAAATCTTCGGGGCCCCGAATTGCATAGCAAATTATGCGAACTGCTGGGATGTAATTAGCGGTTGCGCAAAATTGTTATCTGATCTGCGTTTTCTTTGTTTGGGGAAGCGGCGCTGCAGGGCGTAGTATCGCAACGGCGGTTGCCGGGGTCAGTAATATTGCCTGGGGACGCATGTTATTGCTCGCGATGAGGTATTGCCAGGGTCGCTTTTCAGTATGTTTATTGTTTAGAAGTAAGTTGCCGCTTATACAGTTGGATGGCGTTCTCATACCCCAGGTACAAGGCGTCTGCGATAAGCGCATGCCCGATAGACACTTCCAAAAGGCCGGGTATGTTTTCCGCAAAATATTGCAGGTTGTCCAGGTCCAGATCATGGCCGCCATTTATGCCCAGTCCGCTCCGCAGCGCGCATTCTGCCGCAGCGATATAGGGCGCTATCGCTTTTTCCCTGTTTTGCGCATAGGCTTCGGCATAAGCCTGCGTGTACAGTTCAATGCGGTCTGTTCCTGTCGCTGCCGCGCCCTCAACCATTTTGATATCCGGATCTACAAAGATAGATGTGCGGATGCCTGCGCCCTTAAACAATTTCACCATGTCTGCCAGGTAGTCCCGATGGGCAAGGGTATCCCATCCGTGGTTGGATGTGATCTGGTTCAATTCGTCGGGGACCAGGGTAACCTGTTGGGGCTGTGTTTCCAGTACGAGGTCTACAAATTTTTGTTCGCGGCAGTTGCCTTCGATATTAAACTCTATACTGATATTTTTTTTGATATCCCGGACATCCGCATAACGGATATGCCGTTCATCGGGGCGGGGGTGAACGGTAACGCCGTCGGCGCCGAAGCGTTGCGCGTCAATGGCGGCCTTGGTTACATCAGGCTTATTGCCTCCCCTGCTGTTGCGCAGCGTGGCGAACTTGTTTATGTTTACGGAAAGCGAGATCATAATAAACGTATTGATCAATGTTGTTGATCTTGCAAAATTAAGCAGCGGAACCGTCAGTGCGAAATCAAACAGGAAATTAGATAACCATACGCAATGATAATATTCCGAGATTTGCAGTATCAAAACCATAACCGAAATGGCGGATCATCACGAACATAGCGGGTGTAAAGGGCGCGGACCCGATAGCGGCCCTAATGATGAACATGCAGGACATAACCATTCCCAAAAAAGCGCTTTGTCCCTGGCCTTTTGGCTCAATCTTTTCTTTTCGGTCGTTGAAGTAATAGGCGGCATCCTAACCAATTCCACCGCCATTATTGCCGATGCCTTCCACGATTTTATGGATGCGGGGGCAATAGGGTTGGCGATCCTGATGGAAAGGATATCGGGCAAGAAGCGTACGACCAGGTTCTCCTATGGTTTCAAACGTTTTTCGCTTTTGTCTGCATTGGGGTTATCCCTGTTCCTGCTGGCAGGTTCGGTAACAATGCTGATCGCCGCCTATAGATCTTTCATAATTCCCAAAGATGTTCACAGCGTGGGTATGTTAGGGTTGGCTGTTTTAGGGCTTGCGGTCAATGGTTTTGCTTTTCTAAGAATAAAGAATAGCGGAGGGGATCATCATCACGGGCACAGACGCGGAGGGCATAATCATAACAGCCGGTCCATAATGCTGCATTTATTGGAAGATGTATTGGGTTGGGCCGCCGTGCTCATTGGAGCCGTAATCATTTACTTTACCGGTTGGAATTGGATAGACGGGATTTTGACCATAGGCATCGCGCTATTCATTGGTTTTAACGCTTCAAAAAACCTGGTCAATACGATTAAGGTAATGCTGCAATCCGTGCCTGAAAATGTAAACCTGCATCAGCTGGAAACCGAATTGCAACAAATTGACGGCATTGCCAATATTCACGATGTACATGTTTGGAGCCTGGATGGCAGTTATAATGTGGGCTCCGTTCACGCCGTTGTAAACCATTCCGCAGGAAGATCCGAGCAGGATATCATGACCAGCATCATCAGGCTAATGAAAAAACACCATATCGAGCACCCTACCGTCCAGATTGAAACACAGGATAACAGCTGTGAATTGCAGGATTGCTAGGTCTTGTACCCAGCCGGGGCTGTTTCCTGAGAACGCTAAAATAGAGAAAGGGAGCCGGCCAAGTGACTCCCTTTCGGTTAAGGTTGTATATAAAGAGTTGTAATTATCCTTTTTTAAGTTCGTAGCTGAACAGCAGCGTTCCTTCATTGTCGATGATGTCGAGCGCGTAGGTTCCGCTGCTCACATTGTTTAAGTCATTGATCGCCGTAACATTTGTTCCTTTAACAAGATACCAACTGAACATTTTCACAATCCTTCCTTCTTCGTTGAACATTCTCACAATGATATTCCTGTTTTGCGCGCAGCTGATCTCCAGCGTTATCACGGTAGTGAAAGGGTTAGGGCGCACGGTTACTTTTGTGATCATGAGACGCTGTTTATCAAATTGAATATTTTCGTCGCCAGTCGTTCTATCCAGGTCCGATATAGAGATCCGTTTAAAAAGATTCGAGATTGATGCTTTCTTACTGGCGGACATATTTTCGTTTTTTCTGTTGCGAAGAGAATAACGAAAGCGGCGCCATATTTTTAATATAATGATTACCAATATTTTATGATGTGTCTAGGAAAGCGAATATTCCCGAATTGGGACTGATCTATCGTAATTGGGAAAAAAGAGGGCGCAGCGGCTATTTTTGGAGCCGGTAATGCGTAGCCCCATCCGATTAGAGCGACCTCAGGCGCGAACCTCCTGTTGGCTCATAGGTATTAATTAAATAGCGCGGGAAATGCAATCAGAACCTGGCCGCCAGTTTCAGGTTGAGCAGTCTTGGAGTGAGCCGGTTCGGTAGCGCGAACACGGTATTGGAAAAATCCTTGATAAGCATATAGGAGATCGTATTGTCCCTGTCTATCAGGTTAAATACTTCAAGCGTTGCCCAGAGATTTTCGAAATTCCGGAAGGGGTTGCGACTTCTTCTGTTGGATCTGTCGCTGTCCAGCAGCAGGGCGCTGAAGCCAATATCTATTCTTATATACGGCTCGATGATCAACCCGTTCCGGTATTTAACGCTGTTGGGAATATTGTAAGGAAGATTGCTTCCGTAAAGAAAATTCAGGTAGACCTTAAAATTTTTATTGGTCGAAAGATAATCCTGCAGGAACATGCCAAAGGTGATCAGCCGGTCTGTCGGCCGGCGAAACCATCCGCCCTGCGCCAGGCTGCTGTCTATCGCCGCATTGTTCTCATCAAGGGTATAGTTATAATAAAAATCATTGTCGAGGTTTTCCCTGGCGCGCATGAATCCCAGGCTGACCCAGCTTTCGGCATCCTTTACCAATTCGCCGAACAGTCGCATTTCCAATCCTGCGGCATAGGCCCTCGCGTTGTTTTCTCCGAGATAACGGAGTCGCACGTTATCGATATCATAAGGCACAATATTCCACATTCGTTTATAATAGGCTTCGGCAGTAAACCGGAAAGGTCGCATGCCATGCCGGAAATTAAAGTCTATTCCTGCTGTGGCCTGGTAGCTTCTCTGCGCTTTAAGGTCTGTATTAACGGTCCCGTCGTAGCGTCGCAGTTCGCGATAGAAAGGAGGTTGATGATAGGCGCCGATAGCTCCCTTGAACACGATATCGCGTTTCCAGTTATCGGGCTTCCAGGAAATTCCAGCCCTGGGCGACAGCAGGAACTCATCATTCAGGGTATTATAAGCGTATCGTACCCCCGCCTGTAAGGACCATTCCGAGGAGTCGTTAAAGATGAAATTGTCCTGCACATAGCCCGAAAGCCGGGTAATGTTAAGGTTTGCGGCTGAGGAGAGGAGGCGGTGCATTGCCAGCGGTCCCGGATGATGGGGAAGATTGTATCCGGCGGAATCAAGGTATTCCCACTCATGAAGCTTGTCGCGGATGAGCTGCCTTTCTGCCGATTGTCCCCATTGGAAATAATGCCGGCCCGTAGCGATGCTGCCTTTGTGCGAAGCGTTCCAAACCTCTATATTCAGCGCATTGCGCGCATAGGTCTGGTGCGTCCCCGCGCCAAGCGGATTAGTGATCAATCCGAAATCAGGCTGCGTTTTATCAAAGCCTCGTTCTCCGAATACGTAAGCGCCGGTAATATCAATAGATTCGTTTTCCCGGTTGCCGAACTTGCTGAGCATCCATTTTAACCGGAGGTTTTTCTGGGGCTGGTGGATGAAGGACAAACCAACCATATGGGTACGGTAACGGTCTTCTTCTCTTCCCGTGAAATAGACGTCGAGGCCCAGGTTGGCGCTGAATAAAGGAGTGAATATGGAAGAGGTCAGCTTGCTGTATTCCGGCTGCAGACTGAATTTCGTTCCCGAAAGGTTTCCCATCAGCTCAATGCTCCACCGGGCGCTTAGCTGGTAGGCGAGCAGGGCCTGTATATCTGAAGAAGAAGGGGCGTAATTGCCTTTTGTCTCCTGGCTGCCGACCAGGTTTCGGTTACTGCGGTTACGCGCCCCCGCCAGGTAGGTGAATTTATTGTTCTTAGATATTCCTTCGAGATGAAAACCCTGTTCCAGTCCCCCGATATAAGCGGATCCGCCAAATCCCCCGGGCTTTTTATATTGGATGTCGAGCACAGAGGACAGCTTATCTCCATAACGCGCCTGGAAGCCCCCGTTATAGAACCGGACATTCCGGGCGAGTTCGGGGTTGATAAAACTTAGCCCTTCCTGCTGCCCGCTTCTTACCAGGTAGGGACGGAATATTTCAAAATCATTTACATAGATCAGGTTCTCGTCGTAGTTTCCGCCCCTCACCGAGTATTGGGAAGTGAGCTCATTATTTGAGCCTACAAAAATTTTGATCAGGCTTTCTACGCCGCCGAGGGGAGAAGGGATATTCATGGCGTTTTTAGGATTGAGCGTTACCAGTCCGGCTTCCATCCGGCCCCGCTGATCGGTTACGGTCACGGGGTCGAGTTCCCCCGATACGCGTTCAAGTCTAACCGTTATACGCTCTTCTTCATTTTCATTGAGCAGGAAATTCCGTTGCGTCGTTTTGTATCCTGCATAGCTGAACTGCAGCGCCAGGGCCTTGTTCGGGGGAACGCTCAGGCGGAAGGTCCCGGAATCGGAGCTGAAGCTGCCCGATTGCCTTCCCAGGATGACTATCGAAACCTTGGAGAGAGGCTCCTCGTTCTCGCCCACTATCTTACCCGATATAAATGCCGTTCTGTTCTGGGCAAAGCTGCCGGCGGCAAAAAGGATAAAGGATAGCAGGAAAAATAATTGTGCGGCTCTCACCCGGTTATTGATTTGAGCCCTAAATTAATTAAAGTATTCTGGATTATCCATGGCTTGGAAGGATTGACCATAAGCCGCTTCAAGAGGCTCTTTAATAAGCGAGATGTTTCAGTTGAGCGATAACGTTCTTCGGATCATCGGACTCAAAAACCGTACTGCCCACTACCAGCACATCCGCCCCGGCCTTGAGTATCGAAGCGGCGTTTTCAAGGGTAACGCCTCCGTCGATCTCAATTTTTACCGATAAGCCCTGCTCGTCGATCATCTTTCGGAGCGCCCTTATCTTGTGCAGGGTATGCCCGATGAATTGCTGCCCGCCGAAGCCGGGATTTACGCTCATCAGGTTTACAAGGTCTATATCCGGNNNNACGATCATCAGGTGGACGTCGCATATCTTGCGGGTAGCTTTCCGGATCTGTTGAACAACGGGGATGCCAAAGCTGATATTGGGCACAAAACGACCGTCCATTACGTCGAGATGCAGCCATTCGGCCTCGCTTTCATTGACCATCTGGCATTCCTGCCCAAGCTTTAGAAAATCACTGGCTAAAAAAGAAGGGGCGATAATTGGCATGGCGGTAGTCGTAAAAGGTAAACGTTAATTTGGCTGCAAGATACAATTACCTGTT
>DEHV01000013.1 GCA_002352105.1 Chitinophagaceae bacterium UBA2791
GCTTCATTCATCGATTCGTAACAACGACCCATCCAGAAATACGCGTCGGGATCGGTATTTGAGACCGTTGCCGCTAAAGTGAATGTTTTGAGGGCCTCGTCAAAGTCTTTCCTTTCAAAAAAAATGATCCCCTTTTCAATATAGGCGTCCGTCATTTTCCAGTCGCGCTGTATACATTCGTCAAACAGCTCAAGCGCTTTGTCGGGTTCGTTGTTCTCGGCATAATACGTGCCTTTCAAATAAAGCGGTTCTGTTTGGGCCCCGCTGGAATCTTTGGCCAGCAGGATATTGCAGACCTCCAACGCTCTCTGGTCTTTCCTTGCGGCGTACAGGTTGGCCAGCGCCAGGCCGCTGTAATTGATGGGCAGGATATCGAAGGATCGTTCCAGCGCTTCAATGGCGCGGATTGTATCCCTCATCCTGGCCAGCAGGGAGCCTTTGTCGAACCAGGCCTCAAAATTAGATGAATCGTATGCGATAAGGGCATCGTACTGATCCAATGCCTTGTCGGGTTCGCCGATATGAAGATAGGATTCTGCCAGCCGACGGCTGAATTCTGCGTTTTCAGGGAATTTTTTTGCGCATTCTTCAAGGAGGGAGATGGACTCTTGTATATTGCCGGAAAGAATAAGGTTAGAAGCGTATTCCAGCGCGATCTGCTCATCTCCGCTCAGTTCCCATGATCTTTTATAGTCGGCGCTGGCGATCTCGTGCAGATTGTTTTGCGATAGCAGCGCGGCTCTCTGAAAATATAGCGCCGCGTCATTGGGGGAGGCTTGGATACTGTCGGTCAATCCATCGAAAGGAGGAGCGTTCAATATTTGCGCATCATTTTTCCTGGCGTGGGATGTATCGGCCTCGTTGCAGGCCGGCCAGACCAGGAAGCCGCTGACTGCCAGCAGAAAAAGTCTGCCTTGCGCAAGTATTTTTGTTTTCAGACTTTTCATAAATCAAAAATAAACGATTTTGGCGAACCGGTTTTCAATACGGCAAGGCCCCGNNGAAGCGCCCGTGATCGCTTTTTCTTATTGCCTGTCTTCCCGGTTCCGTTTTCAAAAGCAAAGAAATATCGCGTTAAGTTGGCAGTTTGTGGAATCTGAGCTTTCTTTGTGAGCCTGAACGATATTGCTCTTACATTAAAACTTCGCATATGTATACCGGACTATTGCATCTTCATAACCTGCTTCGCTGGGTAATCATTATCTTGTTGGTGATCGCTATTGTAAAAAGCTTTTCCGGCATGACCGGCAAAAAGCCCTTTACCAAGGGAGATAAAAAAACAGGATTGTTCCTGATGATCGCCGCCCATATCCAATTGTTGATTGGACTGTATGAATGGTTCTTCGGAGCATGGGGGTTGAAGCTGATCCAGAAAATAGGTATGGGAGAGGCAATGAAAGAGCCTGCTTACCGGTTCTGGGCGGTTGAACATCTTACCGGTATGCTGATTGCTATCGTTCTCATTACCATCGGCAGGGGCGCGTCCAAAAAGAATATTCCCGATCAGGCCAAGCATTCCAAAACATTCTGGTTCTTCCTCATCGCTTTTATCATAATCCTTGCCGTGGTTCCCTGGCCATTCAGAGAAGCCATTGCCAGACCCTTGTTCCCCGGGATGTAAAGCGCTTTCCTGCGCTTCAACGTAAAAAATATTGCTGGAGATCTTTATTGCGCCAAGTCGGAAGCGCCGCAGCTACCCAGGTTGTGATTTAAACCCTGCTCCCTGGTTCGGTATATGGGAGCCCCGGCGCCCTAACGCAAGAAATATTGCCGGAAACCTTTATTAAACAACCTTGCAAGCATAGCATCTATCCAAAGTCATGGCCTGCTTCCTGCTATGGAATGTAGAACGCCCGCCTGCGTCCTAACAAAAAAATACTGTCGGAAGCCTGTATCGGGCAGGCGAGAACCATGGCGTTTATACGGCGCCATAGCATGATTCCCGCACGAATCCAGCGAAAAATAAAAATGTTTGGCAGTATGGATCATCTGTATTAATTTTATTAACCAAATGGTTAAACCTAATGGTTAACGAAAAAAAGGATCAATCTACTGAAGAACGCATTCTCCGCGCGGCAAAGATGGTTTTTGTAAGACGGGGGCTTGCGGGCGCCAGGATGCAGGATATAGCTGANNCGGTTTTGTTCGGAGTATATCGACTACATGCTTCAGAATCCCTATGCGCCCATGTTCGTGTTGAATGAAATTCATCAGCGACCCGAATGGTTTGCTAAAAAAGCGTTGAAGGGCGGCATCGTAAACACCGGTAAACTGATCAGGCAAATAGAGGCAGAAATAAAGGCCGGCAGGATCATCCCCATTAATCCCATTCAACTGATCATGCACATGCTTTCCCTTTGCATATTCCCTTTTATCGGGAAACCCCTGCTGGTTTCCGCGCTGGAAATCGGGGAGGGCGGATTCGTCAGTTTAATGGAATCGCGCAAGAAGGAAATTCCAAAGTTTATCATCGGATCGATTTTAAAGTGATTCATATGCAGCAAATGATTATTTCATCAAAAGGAATAATGCGACGGTTGTTTTTCGCGCTGGCGGCTTCTTTTTTTCTTCTTTCCGCTCCCGGTTTTTCTTTTGGCCAATCGCTTAGCCTGCAGCAGGCGTATGATCTCGCGCGTCAACATTACCCGCTATTGGTTCAGAAGGGTTTGATCGAACAAACGACGGCGTTATCGATCGACAATATCCGCAAACGCTGGTTTCCGCAATTGTCCTTCAACGGGCAGGCGACGTACCAATCGGATGTTACGGCTGTTGATATTTCCTTTCCAGGCGTCAACATTATTCCGCCTGATAAGGATCAGTATAAGCTAACGGCCGATATCAGTCAACTTGTTTACGATGGCGGGATGACCAGGGAGCAAAAGGCCTTGCAACAATTCTCTGCAACCGTGGCCGGCCAGCAGGTGGAACTGGATCTTTATCGTCTCAAAGAAAGGATAAATGAACTATTCCTTGGCGCGCTTTTTCTCGACGAGCAAATAAAATTATCCGGGCTGATCAAACAGGATATACTTACCGGCATAAAAACGGTGGGTGCGCTGACGCAGCATGGCGCGGCGTTTCGGTCGGATCTGCAGGCGTTGCAAGCGGAAGCGATCAGGGCCGATCAGCGTTTAACAGAATTGCGCGCGGCTAAAAAAGCGCTGATGGATATGTTAGGTCTGCTTGTTAACCGCGATTTACCGGAGGATGGCAGCCTGGAGATTCCCGTTCCCGTCGAAGATATCGATGGAGAAATCAGTCGGCCTGAAATAAAACTATTCAGCGACCAGTCCGCCTTGCTCGGTCAGCAGCTCCGGATCATCCGGGCAAGGACCTTGCCCAAAACCAGCTTGTTTGTGCAAGGCGGTTATGGCAGGCCGGGACTAAATATGCTTAAAAATGAGTTTGATCTTTTCTATATCGGCGGCATACGCTTTAACTGGTCATTGGGAGAACTATACACGCAGAAAAATGACCGCCGCCTGGTAACCGTTAACCGGCATACCATCGATGTTCAGAAACAGACCTTTTTATTAAATACCCGGCTGCAGCTTGTTCAGCAACGCGCGGAAATAGATAAACTAAGCCAGTTGATTGCGTCAGACAGCTTGATCCTGGCATTGAGAGAAAGCATTAAGGCGGCGGCCATGGCGCGACTGGAGAATGGCGTAATTACGGCCAATGATTATCTCCGGGAGATCAATGCGGAAGATCAGTCAAGGCAAAACCTTGCTATGCATCAGATACAATTGCTACAGGCTAGAATACATTATCAAACCATCTCTGGAAATTAATATGAAATCAAACGCTATCGATATCAGCGCGCGCGCGACCGGAATACGGAATGCCGGCCAATGGCGAAGGAATGGTTTTCCAACGCGGGCCTTATGTATGCCGGCGATCGTTTTTATGGCGATGAGCTGCTCCAATCAAGGGATCGTTCCCGACGCCTCGGGAACTTTTGAAGCGGACGAGGTCATCGTGTCCGCCGAACTAAGCGGTAAGATATTGTCTCTCGATGTGGAAGAGGGCGATATGCTAGCCAGGGATTCGGTGGTGGGCCGCATCGACGCGGTTGATGTATCGTTGCAAAAAGACCAGGTAATGGCCAGCATCAACGCGCTTTCACAAAGAACGACCGACCTTGCGCCGCATCTGAAGCTTATACAGGATCAGCTCCTGGTGCAGCAATCGCAGGTAGCGCATCTGCAAAAGGAAAAAACAAGGATAGAGAACCTGCTGAAACAGGACGCGGCTACGGGGAAACAGCTGGATGATATCGGCGCTCAACTGGATGCCGCCGTAAAGCAGGAGGCTGTTATCCGTCAGCAGATCAGCGCACAGAAGAGTTCGCTTGCTACGCAAAACCGCAGCGTGCTCAGCGAAGCGGAGCCATTAAGAAAAAGGGCTGAACAACTGGATGAGCAATTGGCAAGATCCTATATCGTTAACCCTGTTTCCGGTACGGCGCTTGCCAAGTATGCGCAGGCGGGAGAGATTACGGCGGCGGGGAAAGCGCTATACAAGATTGCCGATCTTTCCATACTCACATTGCGCGCTTATGTTTCCGGCAGCCAGCTCTCTCAAATAAAACTTGGCCAACCGGTTATGGTATTGACGGACGCCGGCGAACGCGAGTATAAAAAATATGCGGGGACCATTTCCTGGATATCGGATAAGGCCGAGTTTACTCCTAAAACCATCCAGACAAAGGAGGAAAGAAGCAACCTCGTGTATGCGATAAAGGTAAGGGTGAAGAATGACGGCTATCTGAAGATCGGCATGTATGGAGAAATTTTATTGAACGCACAAGAGCAATAACGCCATGAAGCCGATAGTCGTACAGGATATTGCCAAGCGGTACGGAAAGAAAAAGGAGACCGTTGAAGCGTTAAAGGGAATCTCATTTGAGGTGGAACAGGGGGCGATCTTTGGGCTTATTGGCTCCGACGGGGCGGGCAAGACCTCTTTATTCCGCATACTGACAACCTTGCTGTTGCCGGATGGCGGAAACGCCTGGGTAGACGGCCTGGACACGGTTAAGGATTTTAAAGCGATCCGTAAGCGCATAGGGTATATGCCTGGAAGGTTTTCGCTATATCCCGATCTTTCCGTGGAAGAGAACCTCGCATTTTTTGCTACTATTTTTAATACGACCATCCGGCAGAATTATTCCCTTGTAAAAGGTATTTACGAACAGATAGCGCCATTTAAAAACAGGAGGGCGGGGAAGTTATCGGGCGGTATGAAACAAAAGCTGGCGTTGTGCTGCGCGCTGATCCACCGCCCTTCCGTATTATTCCTGGATGAACCGACCACGGGCGTGGACGCCGTTTCCCGGAGGGAATTCTGGGAGATGCTTAAAGACCTGAAAAACGAGGGGATATCCATACTCGCGTCAACCCCGTATATGGACGAAGCGTCCCTGTGCGACCGCGTTGCCCTGATACAGGAGGGAAANNCATGTGGTCATGAAAAGAGAAGGGGAGGAGAAAATGCTGGAAGCCGGTTTGAAGGAGATAGAAAAAGACATTACGATCATGCCCGTGGTTCCCCATATAGAGGATTGTTTTATGGCCTTAATGAAAAACTGAATGGACAACGACAATATTATAACGGTCGACAAACTCACGAAAAGGTTCGGCGATTTTACCGCTGTGGATGCTATTTCCTTCGAAGTGAGAAAGGGAGAGATATTCGGTTTCCTAGGGGCTAACGGAGCTGGTAAAACGACGGCGATGCGAATGCTTTGCGGACTCTCGCTCCCTACAGAAGGAATGGCCAGGGTGGCGGGTTTCGACGTGTACCGTCAGAATGAGCAAATCAAAAGAAATATAGGCTACATGAGCCAGCGGTTTTCTTTGTATGAAGACCTGACCGTGAAAGAAAATATTCGTTTTTATGCAGGTATTTACGGAAAGAGCGATGCTTTCATAAAGGAGAAGACCGATTTGGCTCTCAAACAGCTCCGGTTGGAGAAAGAAGCGGATAAACTGGTCAGATCCCTCCCTTTGGGGTGGAAGCAAAAGTTGGCTTTCACCGTGGCGATAACGCATGAGCCGGAAATCGTTTTCCTTGACGAGCCCACGGGAGGCGTGGATCCTATCGCCAGAAGGGAGTTCTGGAATATGATCTACCAGGCTGCGGATAACGGGATAACGGTTTTCGTCACCACGCACTATATGGACGAGGCGGAATATTGTCATCGCGCATTAATTATGGTCGACGGCAGGGTGGAAGCGCTGGATACGCCCGCCGCCTTGAAACAGACTTTCGGGGCGGCGTCTATGGACGATGTGTTCCTGACCCTGGCCAGGAAGGCAAGAAGGAATGAATAAAGAAGTTGTTAAATGGTAAGATGGCATCCGCGGGTTTGCGGGTTTGGTCTTACTGCATAAACCTGGTTGATGAAACAATTCTGGTCGTTGGTTAAAAAGGAATTTTATCATATCCTGCGCGATAGACGCACGATGCTGATCCTGCTGGGCATGCCCATNNCAGGAAATAGGTTCCAGCAGGTATTTTGATATTGTCAGGGAGTTATCGAACGAAAAAGAAATTGAAGAAACATTTAAGCAGGGTCAGATAAAGCTGGTTATTGTTTTTCCGCATCGTTTTGAAGAGGATCTGCGCCATCTGCACAAGGCGCAGGTTCAACTGTTGGCCGATGCCACAGATCCTAATACGGCCAATGTTTTGACGCACTATGCAAGCGCTGTGATCATGGATTACCAGCAAAGGTTTACCAACAACAGGAAATTGCCGTATACGATCAACACCGAGATAAGAATGCTGTATAATCCACAATTGAAGGGCGCATACAGCATGGTTCCGGGGGTGATGGCCATGGTGTTGATGCTCGTATGCACCATGATGACCGCCATCACCATTGTAAAAGAGAAGGAAATGGGAACGATGGAGGCGATGTTGGTTTCTCCCTTGCAACCCCTGAAGATCATTATCGCCAAAGCGGTTCCCTATTTATTGTTGTCCGTCGTCAATATAGCGAGCATCTTATTGCTGAGCGTATTTGCGCTGGAAGTTCCGATCAATGGCAGCCTCAGCTTGCTGGTATTGGAAAGCATTTTATTCACGCTTACCTGCCTCGCTTTTGGTTTGCTTATTTCCACTTCTACCGATTCGCAGCAGACGGCTATGTTTGTTTCGCTGACGGGAATGTTTCTTCCGACGGTCATGTTAAGCGGGTTTATGTTTCCCGTGGAAAATATGCCGCTGCCATTGAGGGTAATTTCCAATGCGGTTCCGGCTAAATGGTATTATTCAATCGTTAATGCCGTAATGATCAAAGGAGCAGGCATTGGGGAAGTATGGATGGAAACCCTTGTGCTGTCGGGATTCCTGGCATTTTTGCTTTTGCTGAGCATTAAAAAGTTTAAAATCAGGCTTGCATGAGAACCTTGCGCTTTTTATTGCAGAAGGAATTCAGGCAGATATTTCGCGACCCCTCGATACTGCGGATCATCTTTATGATGCCGATCATGCAGTTGCTGATCCTTCCCTGGGCGGCAGACTATGAGATAAAGAATATCCGCATCGCTATCGTGGACAATGACCATTCTGCTTATTCCCGCCAGCTGATCTCAAAGATCACGGCTTCTTCTTATTTTTTGTTGGAAGANNATCGTTCAGGATTATAACAGGGAGATCAGGTTAAAATGGATGCAGCTTCCCCGCTTTAATCCTGAAACAACCATAGAGGTAACTGCATCGAATTGGTTCAATCCGTTGATGAGCTATAAGTTTTTTATGGTGCCCGGCATACTGGTCCTGTTGATCACCCTGGTGGGCGCCAATCTCGCCGCTCTTAATATTGTTAAAGAGAAAGAGATCGGCACCATAGAGCAGATCAATGTAACTCCCATTAAAAAATATCATTTCGTGCTGGGCAAGCTGATACCGTTCTGGCTGCTGGGCTTATTGGTCCTTACTATCGGCATGTTGATCGCGCGTTTCGCCTATGGCATTATCCCCGTGGGTAGCCTGCTGGTCATCTATGGCTTTTCCGCGGTATACCTGCTGGCGGTATTGGGCCTTGGATTACTTATTTCCACGTTTACGCATACCCAGCAACAGGCCATGCTGATCTCGTTTTTTATGATGATGGTATTTATCCTGCTTGGGGGATTGTATACGCCTATAGAGAGCATGCCGGCATGGGCGAGATGGATCGCCGCGATAAATCCCGTAGCTTATTTTATTGAGGTGATCAGGATGGTAATGCTGAAGGGCAGCGCCTTTGCCGATATCAGGCAGCATCTGCTGATCATGTGCGGTTTTGCCGTTGTATTAAATACCTGGGCGGTATTCAGTTATAAAAAAAGATCCTGATGGGCGCTGCTAATTTCAGCCTGTTGCGCGGTCCCGGGCGTAGAATTAAAACCAATCAGCGCCCGGATCAGCCGGCGCCTCAAGCTCAGCTCTACCGCATGGCAAATGCGCCGCTACCCCGTTGATTATTTAATTTGGGCGGTTATTGGCTTTTGTTTAAATTCAGGATCAAAATGATTGCTGCCATGATAAGGTTAAATGAATTACACCCAGGGAATATCGTTTTAGCCGAATATGAAGGCCAGAAATGGGAGGGCGTGGTGACCGGACTCAATCGCGAAGACAAGGAAGTAGGCGTAAAAACCGAAGTGCAGGAGTTTTGGTTCTCCCCCGACCAGCTACACCCGATCCCGCTTTCGGAAACCCAATTGCTGAAGCTGGGGTTTGAAGAAACGAAGGACGTTCAGCCTGGAACCAAGTACAAGAAAGATTCTTTTCGCTTGCAGTTGAAGCAGCCCGGCGATTTTTCTTCGCTGGATATCTGGTGGCGAGAGGAGCGGCGTCATCTCAAGCATTCCCTTTATGTACATGAGTTGCAGAATCATCATTACCAGATGACAAAAGTGGAATTGAACGCATAGAATTTAAAAGCGCATAAGTTTAAGATAGGAGAGTAAGTTCCTCTCATGCTGTGCGCTTTTTTATTGCGGTTTTATAAGGTATGAGAATACACGTTGGATGACACTAAAGACATCAAAAAAAGGACTGATCCTTTTAACGATAGTAGTAACTGCGGCGGCGACGATATGGGCGATCAATGCTTCCAG
>DEHV01000082.1:0-15140 GCA_002352105.1 Chitinophagaceae bacterium UBA2791
GTCGGGGATAAAATTCAAAATGAGTCGCCGGTTAAACACGAATAAATTTGAAGCGTTTTAATTTCTTACTATATTTGCAGCCCTGAATGAGGATGCCCAGATGGCGAAATTGGTAGACGCACTGTGTTCAGGTCGCAGCGCCGGCAACGGTGTGCTGGTTCGAATCCAGTTCTGGGCACAAATGCCTTTTCAACGAAGTTGAAGAGGCATTTTTATTTCGTAGCGGCAAAAGCTTGCTTTTGCAAGCGAAGAAATAGAAATGCCGGGCCGCGCCGAAGGCGTGGCAAAGGCTTTGAGTACGCCCCTCGCAGAAGCTCTGAATCATCCGCCGAAGGCGGGTAATCCAGTTCTGGGCACAAAAGCCCCGCTTCTTTAGATATATTCATTCATTCCAGGCTTTTTGCCATTTTCCAAATTCCGAAGGCGTCACAAAGTAGCGGGCGAAGTTCCCTTCATGTAAATTAATAAGTTCTTGCTCTACCGTTTGTATAAACCGTTCCGAATCTTCCGATGGTATTTCCAATGCTTTTGCTTTGATTATGATACCAGCTAAATGTTTGTCATGCGCATTCTGTATAATTTCTGCAATTAATTGCTTAATCATATCCCGATATTTGAGCCGGAACAGGTCCGGTTCGCCAAGTGATTGCCGTTGTACTGCATATTGCTTTGCCGAACGATCATAAGCCCAGAGAAAAACGTCTTTTAAAAGATCAATTCGGTTTAGCTCATAGATGCCCAGCAATCCATCGATATATGTTTCAATCGGCACTTCTATAAAGGATAGCGGGGCTAAATTCTTTTTATTGAAAGAGATATTGGCAGCCAACCGCGATACCCGCTTATTGACATCGTCAAATGGTTGTAAATATGGCAAGTGAACCATGATAAAAAATGCCTGTTCAAATGGGTCGTTTATTTGATCAGCTTTGTGAAGCATCAAACCAAACATTTCTTCGATAAACTGCGGCACACTCGGCGGAGAATATGCAGAGCCGCCAATACCTACGCCGTACAAACGCAGGCGTCCCGAAGCTGCCGGATTGACCAGAAGGTTATTAGATAACAGCGCGTGCAAGCTCAGAATGGAGTAACGGTTAAAACCAATATCCCCGGAATTATCTACAATGAACTCTATAGCGTCTTTATGATTGAGGATCATTTGCGCTTCCGCGGCGCTCTTATCGTCTGAATACCGGCCCTTATCCAACAAAAGTTGCGTTTCCAGCAAAGAATAAGTATTACCCTCCAACCTACTGGAGTTCCATGCCAAATCAATGAGCAGCCTTTGCAATATCTGTTTTGCATAGGTGCCCGCAGGGCTGTTGATTTGGGCCGTAGCGCCAATAGTCGCCAGGCGTTTCCGCTCATCTGCAGTCAAATAGCAGGACACATTAGGATTATAACTTTCCAAAAAACTACGTTGATACCCCACTGGCTCACGCTTTTGCAGCGGTAAGGATACCAAATATTGTACTTCCTGACCTGCTTTTGATAAGGGTATCAGCGAATGCTTCTTAATTGTAGAATTTATCACGGACATTTCCCGTGGCATATTGGCCAGGTTATAGACGGTAGCGCGCGCTTTGCCGGAAGACATTATCACGCCACTCTCTATGAGCTCTTTCAACCGCCGTTGTAATGTTCTTTTATCAATGGGTTGCGATAAAGCTTGCCTAATGACTTCAATAGATTTCCCATCTCTATGATTAGTAAGAAAGTTGATGACTTCAGTCTTTATCGTTTCCTTTTTCATATGAACCATTTTGTCGCGATAAGTTAGTATTGCGACAAATATAAGCATTTTTGACGCAAAAAACATATTGCGACAATTTTAAACCTTTTTTGTCGCGATTTCATAATATTTGTTTATTTTTTTTCATAATTTGTCGCGATTATTTTTATTGCGACAGGCTCATATCACTGGCGAAGAAATAGAAATGCCGGGCCGCGCCGAAGGCGTGGCAAAGGCTTTGAGTACGCCCCTCGCAGAAATTCTGGATCATCCGCCGAAGGCGGGTAATCCGTTAGAAAACTCATCCACACATTTCTTTGCATTAAGCAAGTAGCAGCATATCGAAACCGAAAATGAGCTGAGACTACCCTATTTTCGGGAAGATATGCTTAGATAAGTCCTAGTCTTTCAGTAATTTGTATTGTTAATTTTAGATCAAAATATTTCCATATTTTTAGTTTTTGGCATAAATTATTCTAAAATCGATGTAATTAGAGTTAATTATTGTATTTTTAGATTAAAATATATCCATAACCACAAATTATAGATCAAAATATTTCCTAATTATTCTAAAATCCGAAGATTAGGATGAAAATTATGGCTATGGCAAGACTTCAGGAAATCATCATAGGGGTTGCGGATAAGTCTAAAGAAATCGGGAAACTGGAAAAACAGGGACTGGTACGCAAAATTGCGCCAAGGTTGTATACCTCGAATTTGGAAGAAGCCCCTGAAAAAGTGGTACGGAGGAACTGGTACAGATTGGTGTCCGAGCTTTTTCCCGGGGCGTTTCTAAGTCATCGAAGCGCGCTGGAACGCATGCCTACGCCCGAAGGCCATCTTTACTTAACCTATGGCCATAAACGGTTGGTTGAGCTGCCAGGACTTACCCTGCATTTTTCCAAAGGCCCCGGGCCATTGGAAGACGATGCTCTTTTTTTCGGCAACATGCGGTCATCCGGACTTGCACGGGCCTACCTTGAAAACCTGCAACGCGCCAAGAGATCAGGCGAAGCCGCCAAAATCCTTAGCCGGGAACAATTGGAAGAAAAAATAGAAGCATACCTGCGCGTAAAAGGAGAAGAAGCCTTAAACCAGGCGCGGGACCGGGCACGGCAGATAGCGCCTGCGCTTGGAATGGAAAAAGAATTTAGTATGCTTACTCAATTGATCACCGATCTATTGGGTACAGGATTGTCGAAAAACCTGGTAAGCCCTATTGCCCGCGCACGCGTCTTAGGCGAACCCATGGATTCGGATCGGATTCAGCTCTTTGAACTGGTCTATGAAGCACTGGTTAAAAAAGATTACCCGGATTATGAGGATCAAAATAAGAGCATAGCAGCCTATCAACATTTTGCTTTTTTTGAAAGCTATTTTTCAAATTATATAGAAGGTACCGAGTTTACCGTTGATGAGGCCAAGCAAATCATTACTACAGCCGCCCCTTTACCAGCGCGTGATGAAGATTCACATGATGTGCTGGGTACTTACCAGATTGTTTCAAACAAAAAAGAAATGTCAGTCTTGCCCGGTTCGCCGGATGATCTATTGAAGTTGCTCAGGGAAAGACATGCGGTATTACTCAGCGCCAGAAAAACAAAAAGCCCGGGTGAATTCAAAGACAGGAACAACAGGGCCGGCGCTACCGAGTTTGTAGATATGAAACTGATTCCAGGCACTTTAAAAAAAGGATTTGATTGGTACAGCCTCTTGCAGCATCCTTTCGCAAGGGCAGCGTATATGATGTTCATGGTAAGTGAAGTACATCCTTTCCTGGATGGGAATGGAAGAATTGCATGCGTTATGATGAATGCAGAATTAAGCGCTAAAGGATTGTCAAAGATCATGATCCCCACTGTCTTCCGGGAAGACTATATGGGAGCGCTAAAAAAACTGACCAAACAGAGGAATGCTGATGCGTATATCAGCACGCTGCTTCGCGCATGGGAATTCAGCAGCCGCGTACATAATGATGACCTTGATGCAATGGAAGAATATTTGACAAACTGTAACGCCTTCCTTTCACACAAAGAAGGGTATCTGAAAATAATACCTGGCACTAGTAAGCGATGGAATTAGCAGCAAAGGCCCTCCTAATTTCAGAAAATCCCTACGTTTCATACTTCATTTGTAATTATAATATCAATAAAAACTTTACTATTCTTCAAAATATTTTATTGAGTCTGCCAGGCTATTTTAATACCAGTTTTCTCAGTCAGCCATCTCCAATAAGTCTTTTTCGGTAAGAATACCCGACGGTTTGTTTCTTAATTTACGTATTTCTTCTGCCTTAATGGCTTTTGGGCGCAGGTTATGCCTTTTAGATTCTCCGGCCACAAACGAATTACGCAAATAGACAATAATACCTTCAATCTCATCGTCTGTAAAATTATTTCTGAAGTCCGGCATTATACCATCAAACTCATAACGTTGCCCTTTTACATGAATAGGACCTTTTAGCCCATTTAGAATAATCATTGCCAGCCTTGCCCCTGATCCTGAAAGATATTCAGAACCATTCAATGGCGGCCCTGCGTGCGCGATCCCCTCCCCTTCAGCCCCGTGGCACGAAGAACATACGCTCCGAAAAATATTTAACCCTTTATTCAATACATCAACTGTTGGCTTTTTTTGTATAAATATTGGATTTATTATGCCGTCTTTTTTGTTCCTGATCGTCTGAACCAACAAGCTATCCCTTATTTCGCTTGTTGTTTTATTATCCTTTGCTTTTATAATATAAGATTTAAAGTTTTCCTCCTGATCCTTTAAACTGCTCATTACCGCCTCCTGAAAGACGGCGTTATCAGGATAGGTATCAGACAATTTCGCAAGTATGGGTAAAAATGTTTCATGAGAAGCAGATATCCATGAGCCTAAGGACAATGCCAGGTAAAGATTCACAACGGTATCATTCCTATTCATTAAATCTATCGCTAGCTTTTCAAATGGCTTAATATTGTCAATGGCATAATACTTTTCCAATAGAAGAAGCGCATGGGCCGTCAATTCCGGTTTTCCGGAAGCTGCGACTTTCTCAAGAAACTCAAAAGATAATGCATTTAGTCCCTCCAGGGTATGCAGGGCATGTATGGCGGCAATGGTATTTTCTCCTTCTTCGATTAATCTTTTTAACCCAGGCGCCGCCTGATGCTCCTGTTTATAAATTATCATTTGCTGCGCCCTGTCTCTTATCCAACCATTGTTGCTTTCTAACAGGCTTACCAAATCGCCGGCAGACGCATTGGCAAGACCAGGAATTTTACCAAGGCCCTTATCTTTATGTCTTATCCTTAATATCCGCCCTGCATTTAGCAGGGTATCCAGCTTTTTGTCGACTATGCTTTTTTTATAATAAGGCGTGGCAGATATTATATGTTGCATAACGCCCCGGTGCATGTCTACTACATACATAGCGCCATCCGGACCATTTACTAAATTAACGGGGCGAAAGCCTTCATCGGTTGAAGCGACAAATTCCCTATCGTCCCAGGCCTGAACGGCCGTAGTTTTAAGGCCTTCAAAACTAAGTATGTTTCGTTTTATCAAATTTCCCTGAGGTTCGCAAGTAAAGGCGTTTTGGCTGTAGTCGGCAGGAAACTGATCGCCCCGATAGATCAATGGGCCGCACGCCGCCGTAAACTCTTTCAGAATGCTATCCTGATTAAGTATCCCTTCCATATAGCCGCGATTTACCGTTGTGGAATGCAAAGGATAAACGTTTTGGTTAGCAGTCAGTTTCTGGTTAACTGCTGATTTAGGTTTAAAGTAAGGATTGCTAATTAAGGCGCCAGGCAGCACATAATCTCCCACCAGCTGGGTTGGATTGTAATTATAATAAAGCCGTCCGAAATTATCTTTTGTAATGCCAAATTGTCCGCGATGCGAGGTAGGTTCCTTTATCCATTTTCCGTCTTTCAGCTGGTATCTGGATGAAGAATGGGCGCTATATATCCAATTGTCAATTCCCATCATTAAACCATTGGCCTGGTTTTCAGGATCGGAATAAGCGTCCGAATACGTTGAGTCAACAAGGGTCTTTTTACCAGGCCTATCATTGTCTATCTCAACAAACCAAAGATTGGGCGGCGCAGAATACAACAAGCCTCCATAAACAAGCGCCAGCGCTCTGGGAAGCACTAAACTATCTAAAAATGTTTTGGCATGATGCGCTCTTCCCTTTTTATCCAAACCGCCCAAAATACTAATTCTGCCATTCGGATTATCTTCGCCCGTTCCCGCAATATTTGGCATATAACCGCGCATCTCAACTACCCATATTCTACCCTCGTTATCGAAATCCATAGCAACGGGCGCCTGAATCAAAGGTTCCGCAGCTATAAGCTGCATTTCAAAACCATCTTCAATCTTATACTGGTCAAAAGAAAAATCAGCATTTCCGGGCGCGGTCTGACATCGGGGAATCAATATTCCCACCAGAAATATTACAATTAAATTCTTGATCTGCATTACGCAATTTACTCAATTTTAATATAGATGACAGAGGTAAAACTTATAAATTCATCTTCGTTAATTCTTTCACTGCATGATCACAGGCGCGAGCGGTAAACGCCATATAAGTAAGAGAAGGATTTTGGCATGCAGATGAAGTCATGAAGGCTCCGTCGGTTATAAAAACATTTTTTACTTCGTGCATCTGGTTCCATTTGTTTACCACCGAGGTTTTGGGGTCGTGGCCCATACGCGCCGTACCCATTTCATGTATGGCCATGCCGGGAACGGCGCCATTATCAAATGTCTTTATGTCTTTCATGCCGGCAACCTCCAGTATTTCAGCCGCATCATTCATCATGTCAACCCGCATCTTTTTCTCGTTTTCTTTAAATTCACAGTCAATAGCCAGTAGCGGCTGCCCCCATTTATCCTTTTTTGAATGGTCAAGCGTTACCTTGTTTTCATAATAGGGCAACATCTCTCCAAATGACCCCAGTCCCATAACCCATGGGCCGGGTTGGGTAGCCTCGTCTTTTAATCCGGATCCATAACTCATCTCGGCAATAGCATGTTGCCATCCTGTACGGCTGGCGCCTCCGCCGTAATGAAAACCTCGAATATAACCTCTGTTTTCATTTTTATTATCTAAATTTCTAAAACGGGGAATATAAATTCCCGCAGGACGCCTGCCATAATAATATTTATCATCAAAACCTTCTGCCCTGCCCGAGGCTCCTATCTGGAAATGGTGGTCCATGAGGTTGCGCCCCAGCTGCCCGCTGCCATTCCCCAGACCGTTGGGAAAAACCTCTGAAACTGAATTAAGCAGGATAAAGGTGGTGCCAAGCGTTGAAGCGTTTAGAAATATTATTTTAGCATAAAATTCGATCGTTTCATTGGTTTCTGCATCAATGACCCTGACCCCCGTGGCCCGTCTTTTCTCTTTGTCATAAATTACGGCATTAACTATGGAAAACGGGCGAAGCGTAAGATTACCCGTTGCCACAGCCGTAGGAAGCGTAGAAGACTGGGTACTGAAATAAGCCCCAAAAGGACACCCTCTGCTGCAAAGATTGCGGTACTGACAACTGCCGCGGCCTAAATGAGGAACAGTAAGGTTTGCCATTCTATAGATGGTCATCATGCGGGCGCGATTATAATGCTCTTCTATTCTTTTCTTTACTGCCTTTTCAACACAATTCATTGGCATAGGCGGAAGAAACTGGCCATCCGGCAATTGTGATAAGCCCTCATTCTGACCATTGACTCCCGCAAAACGTTCCACATGATCATACCACGGCGCTATGTCCCTATAACGAACGGGCCAGTCCACGCCAAAACCATCTTTTGCATTGGCTTCAAAATCCATCTCGCTTAAACGTAAGCATCCCCGTCCCCACATCAGCGATCTCCCCCCTACATGGTAGCCCCTGAACCAATCAAATCGCTTCACTTCCGTGTAAGGGCATTCTAAATCGTTTACCCAGAATTTTTCATTAAACTCGCTGTAACTGCCAGCCCTCGACTGTATCGGATGTGCTTTTTTCTGCTCTACAGTCAGTCTTCCCCGATGCTTAAATTCCCAGGGCGCCTTCATTGCCGTATCGTAATCTTTTACATGCTCTATATTTCTGCCATGTTCTAATAATAAGACCTTTAGTCCTTTTTCACATAGTTCTTTAGCAGCCCATCCGCCACTGATACCAGAGCCAACTACAATAGCGTCGTACGTATTTGTTTTTGTTCCCATGAAGGCTTATAATTTATTTTTTATCTCCTTATTCAAAAAACCGATTAGCCATTTTTTAATCCCCGCTATATCGCCCAGGCTTTCTGGTCTTTTTCCAATATAGTACATTCCTCATACCTTCCGGGGATGGCAACATAGTTTAATGCCTGCGTAGCTCCTATCTCGGAAGTGAAATAGCCAAACAAAGTAAGCTCTCTTATCAATGTAAAGAACTGCGTTGATACGCCTTTTGATTCATCTTTCGAAACCTCATTTTTATTTTTAGCCTCTTCTTCCATTTTTTTCAAAAGGCTTTCCCTATCGGCTAACGATAACAAAACAAAGTCTCTTTTATAGTTCGATTTCGATCTTCCCTGTATCTCGTTTAGCCCGTTGATAACAACCTTTTTATCGCTCTCGGGATAACAATCATTTATCATCATTACAATGAAGGGCCCCACCCCGGCCTTTTTTGCGCCAGGGGTATCGGTATCAGGAATAATGGTATCCGCAATTTCAGCAAGAATGTTTTCATGTTCTTCATTAAATGCAGCTCCCTTCTCCCGTTCAGACCCTGATCGACAACCGGTAGTCCCTAAGGTAGTTATGGAAAACCCGGCGCTCACTAAGAGCGTAAAATTTTTAAGCGCTTCCCTTCTATCCATAGAATAAGTATATTTTAAGCAAGATTTAAACCAGAGGATATAGCGAATATACTTCAAAACACATATTGTTCGGGCGCCAGAGGATCAAAATGGCGCTAAATAAATTCCAAAGTATACCGCAGCGGAAAATTCTGTTTAATCTGCCTGAACAATAACTCGATCATCCGGCGATAAGCACAAAGCTTCTAAAGATCATAGCCATTGGCCATGAATTCCCGGTTATTACGTTTCCGGAAGTTTAAGGAAGGATCAATTATATTTCAAAAAATACTCGAAAAATAAGTAGGCTTGCTCATTTGATTCAGGCGTTGGTATATGCCTCAGGCGATTGGTCATTGCTATCCTGTTTTTGTAGCCCAATAAATGATTTACGGTAATGGCATGGTTTAAGGGTATCCAGCGTTCCGGCATATCTTCTGAACCGCCGGAAACAAGGAAAGGGCGGGGAGCCATCAAAGCATGCAACTCATGGAGATCATGCCCTTCTGCCGTCAGCCTCGGATAAAGTCCCCTGCCGGGATTCTCTTTTGTGATCCTTCCTCTTGTGCGCCAGGGCTTAGGATGATACCCCAGGTACCAGGGATCCCAATAATTGACATTGGCGCGCGATTCATCGAACACAATTCCCGGATCAGACCATACCGCACATGCGAATTTATCAAAAAGGCATGAGGCGAACATAGCCCATTTACCTCCAAACGAATTTCCTATTATACCAATCCTTGTAGGATCTACTTCCTTTACTTTTGAAAGTACATACCATGCATTTGCCGCCGCGCAAGCTAACATGGATAATGGCTCCACGCTTGCTTTTTCAATACTGGGATAGTACAATGAATAAATGCCGGCAGCAGAAGCTTGAGTAGTTCCCAGCGCAAGCGTTACAAATCCCCTTTTGGTTAATTGATAAGCAAAATCACAGAAGGTCTTGGTGCGTTCAGACTTTCCCCATCCGATAGCCGTTTCCGGCTCATAAGAAACCGTAATTACCGCAGGCTTCTTACCGCCGCCGTCCGGCGCTAAAAGATAGCCCTGCGTTTTTTCATTAGGGGTCCAGTAAAACTCTACGCGATATTGAGTAAATCCATCTCTACGTATTGAATCCAAAACTACCATCTCCTGATCTTTCAGGAGCGGGGGCCATTCGCCCATCATACCATTCCATTTAGCGAGTATTTCCTTCCGTCTTTTTACCCAGTCCTTTTTTCTTTTTACCGGGCGGCCGTCATAAAATTTTAAAGGGGATCTATACGTTCCATACTGATCTTTATATTCATCCGGCGGCGAAAAAAATGGAGAAATATCCTTCCATATTGCCTGAGAGGAATCGGGATCTAACTGTTTGCTTATCTGCCCTTTTAAATTAAATTCAAAACTTAAAATAAAAATTGCCAACAAAACAATCTTCATAAATCATTCTACTTTAAAGATTCATTTGCTCTTTCCTACTTGAGGACGGCATTCGCTTTCAATAAAAAACAATTCAATATTTAAATGAAAGCATTCAATCTCATATCGAAGGTTTCTTATACAATAGGTTATACTTTAATGTAATTTGTTCCATAAGGTTTTCGCTGGGGACGCGAAAGCATCGCATTTGCTTCCGGATCATTTATGAACTGCTCTTTCTCCGGGTTCCAGTATAGTTTCCTGGACAACTCCATGGAGATATCGCTCAAAAGCGCAACGCTACAACTCCGGTGCGCAACTTCTGCAGGCACAAGGGTTGGTTTTCGGGTTTGAATACAGTCGAGCCAATTACCATGCATACTATCCGTTTGTAACAAATGAATCTCATTTTCTTTTATCACTGAATTAAGAATTGCCGGATCGCTTGCTTCAAAAGGCTTGGTGGTTATCCAACCTTCGGTTCCCTCATACTTTATCAATCCTGGATAAAGCGAACTCATGTAAAGCGTCAGGTCGTTTTCGTATACAGCTTTTACTAAAAAATCGCTGGGAACATCAAAAATTCCTGCCCTTGGATATTTTCCAACCGCTTCAATCGAAACCGGACCTGTATACTCCGTATCCATAGCCCATGCCGCAACATCTATAAAATGCTGCCCTGTATTGGTAATTCCCCCTGCGCCAAATTGATGGCGTTTCATCCAACCAGGACGGCCGTAACCCGTCTGCGGATGCACCCCTATTTCTGTATAAAATGTTTCGGGGGTTGANNCCAGGCGATTCTCCGCCAATGTTAATGGAAACCGTATGCAACTTGCCTATTCTCCCGTTTCGCACCAATTCACAAGCAATCCGGTTATACGAAAATGTACGGTGCTGCGTACAGATCTGGACCACAGTCCCTTTTTTCTTTGCGATATCAGCAAACAGGCGCCCTTCTGCAATCGTCAAAGAAGTGGGCTTCTGGCAGAAAACATCTTTACCAGCCAATGCCGCCTCAATAGCAATTTGCATATGCCAGTGATCGGGCGTACTGATAACCACGGCGTCGATATCCTTGCGCGCTAATAATTCTCTATAATCTTCAAACATCTTTGCATTAACATAATCGCTTTTACCCGTCTTTTCAGCATAAAATTGATCAATTTTAGCTTTCCCAGCCGTAAGACGATGGCCATCAAGATCGCTGCAAGCGATTACCCGGGCAACATCGCGTTTCATAATGCCGGGAAGATCCATCGAAGCGGCAATTCTTCCCAAGCCTATCTGACCGACATGTATTTTATTGCTGGGCGCATTTTTTCCTAAAACAGAAGAGGGTACAATGGTTGGAGCTACAAAGGCCCCGGCGGCAGAAATAATTGTATCTTTTAAAAATACCCGTCTTTTCATTATTTTGAATTTAGATGATTAACGTAATGCCTGAGCAGGCAGAATCCTGTCTATTCAGACCTTTCATCCTGCCTGGCATTCCACACGGTAACTGTTAAGCGTGTTGATATGCTATGCGCTTACTGAGATATAAAACCGCCTTATCCTAATTTTGCCGCCTGTTCCCTTGCGCTATTCATTACTGATGCTAAGGATACCGGAGCTCCCCCATTTTTTTTGCTTATATCGGCCGCTTCCATAAATGCAAGCGCTTCGAGGGTTTCTTCAGGCTTCACCGGCACAATGCCGGAGCTAAAATATTTTACAATCTCTACAAGCAAGGGGCGATATCCTGCAAACCCTCCTACTGGCATAATACCTGTCACTCCAAAAGCGGTGCCCCCAAAGCCTCCCTTTCCGCCGGCCGGAGTACCCCTAAATGTGCCAATCCGACCATCGTTCCACGTGCCTACAACAACGTCGGCGCCGTCTGTATTAACCCTCACAACAGTTTGACAGCCGGGCCCCATAATAGTGAACAAGGATTCCACTCCATGTATTCCATAAAAAAATAAGTCCGGGTGCCCTATGGCTGTACCTGTAGGACTGTACGTGTCAGCTCCCAAAATTTTACCCGTCTTTGCGCCGCTAATGATTTCAAGAGCAGTCGGCGCAAATCTTGTCGCCGAGGAAGAAAATATAGGAACCTTATACTTTTCTGATTCTTTAAAGATCTTCATAGCGCCCGACAAAGAAGAAGATATCGGTTTATCAATAAACATCCGTTTTCCGGCTTTCAGTACAGGCAATGCTAGCTCATAATGCGGACGACCATCAACAGATTCCAATAATACCACATCTACTTTTTTCAATAGCTCTTCAATGGAGTCGACTATTTCAACTCCTTTTTTCTTCACCGCTTCCGTAAACCCTGCTAGTCTATTTATACTAAATGACATGTCGGCGCTTCCTTTTGTAGGAAAGGCGGCAACTACCTTATACCCGCCAAACTCAGGCTCTGCCGATGGGTTGTTCAACGTGTTGGTAAAAGCCGTCACATGGGAAGTATCAAGACCAATAATCCCAACCCTTTTACCAGATGGCGCCTGGTTATTGCTATTTAATGGACTTACATTACCTGATAAACCAAGCCAGGCGCCTCCTATTGCCGCCGATCTTACAAAATCACGGCGACTTAAATTGTTTTTCATTTGCCAGTTTATTAAAAATGATTAAAGAACTGTTTTAATCCGCTCACTGAGGATAACCAGGGTTTTGCGCCCATTGGTTATCCCGGTTTAAATCCAATTGCTGCTGGGGAATCGGCCACAGATTATTATAGTCCTGTATGTTTGCGCCTGGCATGAGAGGATTATCATTATATTTTCGGGTTCTTTCAATAAGTTTACCTGTTCGAAGTAATGTAACCATTCGCATTTCTTCGGCATACAGCTCTCTTACTCTTTCATCCAGTATATAATCAAGGTCTACATCTTCCGGCAAAACAGGATGCGCATTCGCTCTGCTCCTAACCACATTAATATCTGCAGCAGCTAAATCCTGATCTCCCAAACCTAAATAAGCTTCGGCGCGCAGTAAGTAAGTTTCAGCTAATCGCATTACGTAAAAATCAGTATGCACTTGACCGCCGCCGCCAGTGGCAGGATTAGTGCCTTTCGTCACTTCTACCACCGGCTCCCATACTTTCATCACAAAAGGATAGATATAGTTTGTAGTATCTTTTAACAAATTCCTTGCTCCCGGAGGATAGTCGGCAAGATCAATTAACTTTCCATCCCATACTGATTGAGGATTAGAATAATAAAAATGCCGTCTGATATTGTGTTCAGCATTCCGGATATCATTATCCCAATTGCCTTCCCAAACAGTATAGAACACCAGGTTAGTGCCCCTGGACCGAGCCACCCCAACCCCCAAGGTATCTTGATATAGAGGATCATATGCTGGCTTTCCATCAGGCGCATTTCCCAAACGCGAGAGTCTTGGCGAATAAATATTCGACCAGGGATGAGTAACGCCTAACAGCACATTCGGCTCAAATTGAACAGCCCAAATCGTTTCAGTATTTTCCGGAGTATTCTGATTCTCATATCTAAAAAGATCATAGTACACATCTCCTGTCCCAAATACGTCATATTGAGCGCCAAAACGTTGCGTCATCAGCGCATACCCTAGATTATCTATTACTTCAGAAGAAGCATCCCGAGCCAATTCAAATTTAGATTGAGCGAGATAAACCTCGGTCAATAAATGATATGCAGCCGCTTTAGTCAACCTTCCCGGCGCCTTTTCCTGCCCACGGCCCGGTAAGTGTTGAGTTGCAAAAATTAAATCGTCTTCAATTTGCTTATAAATCTCGGCTGTTGGCGTCCTTACAAAATCAGTCTTTGCGGATTGAATCACCTCAGTTATCAGAGGCACATCGCCCCAAAGCGTCACGGCTAGCCTATAAGCCCAGCCCCTGAAAAATCTTGCTTCGGCCAAATACCCGTTTTTTTGCTCGGCATTTACCCACAAACTCTCGTCTAATTTTTCAACGCCGTCAATAAGCGTATTCGCTTGCTGAATTTCTGCAAATACGTATAGCCACCAAGACTGTATCACGCTATATTGGGGAGTAACGCTTGTGAGATAATTGTTAAGAAACCGTTGACCTCCTGGCGTTTCGCCATCGTAGCCAACATCCGTTCCTAATCCAAATAATCCATAAGCCTGGGCTCCTCCATTCCTATACCATTGTTTGCGTACATCAGAATATATTCCGATAATTCCCTGTTCTATTCCATTCACGCTGGAGTAAGCATTTGTAGGGGAAAGGAAATCAAGAGGTTTTTCCTCAAGAAAATCCTTATTACATGCCGAAACTGAAATCAGAAGAATAAGTAATGGCAAGAAATACCTATTATTTTTCATCATTTTAATTTTTAATTTTTAAAATCGCTCATCCTGATCTTTACTCTACTAGAGGTTTACTTTTAATCCAAAGGCCACGCTTCTCATTAGGGGCAAACTACTCCCGCCAACCTCGGGATCGTAACCTTCCCAGTTAGTCCATACATGTAAATTTTTGCCGCTTATATACAATTGTAAACCTCCTAATTTCAACGCGCTAAGCGCGCTTTGTTGAAAATTATAAACAAGAGATAAGTCCTGTAACCTGATAAAACTTCTATCCTGGTAGTTCCCTGATAAAATCAAGGGTTGGTTATACACGCCTGGGGCGTCAGTAACGCCATTATCAGGCAACCAATTCGTACGAACCGCCGGCTGGTTCATTCTTTGCGCATAGTTAAAATCGGTGGTCGCTTCAAGAAAGTAATTATTTCTTTGAATATAATAACCATTACCGCCCTGTATCGAGTTAATCAGAAAAGACAGCGTGAAATTCTTAAAAGACAACGTATTACCTATACTAAAACGATAATTAGGCGTGCCATAGCCTACAATGGTTCTGTCGGAGCCCGGGGTGATCTGCCCGTCGCCGTCAAAATCCCTTAACCTGAATTGACCAGGATAAAAACCTGTGACTATTTGTCCTTTATATAATTCATCCTCCGTCCATACCCCTCCGGTGCGTTGGTAATCATAAATGGAGCTAATAGGTTTTCCAATAAACCATGAATTACCAAGATCATCTTTCTTATCTCCATAAAGATCCGTGATCTTATCTCTGTTCAATGCAAACACAAACCTGCTTTCCCACCGGAAAGCGCCTTCCAGGTTTATAGTCGATATTTCCAATTCAATTCCT